>DATJVN010000026.1:0-5625 GCA_035501755.1 Bryobacteraceae bacterium
CGGCCTGACCATCCCGCGGCACGAGGCTCGCGGAATGGCGGCGCGCATCATCATCGCGGTCGCCGGTCCGCTGGCCGGATTTTGCTTCGCCGCGGCGGTGATCTTCGCCGCGATGAATGGGGGCATCCAGATCGTGGCGCAGTTTCACGGCTGGCTGCCGGAGATTCAGCCGGCCGTTTCGCGAAGCTCGTTTCTCAGCAATCCTTACGCTTTCGTCCTGCTCGATGATCTGCTTTTTGTGAACATTTTCTGGGGCCTGATGAACCTGCTGCCCATCGCGCCGCTCGACGGCAGCCATGTCACGCGCGCGATTTTTCAGGCGGTCAGTCCGGCGGGGTGGCGAAAGCCCTGGCTGCTCGTCTCGGCGTTCACCGCGCTGGCGATCGCGGCGCTGGGATTCTATTCGCGCAACCTGTACCTGGGGATCATGTTCCTGCTGCTGGGCATCAGCAGCTTGCAAATGCTCGATTCACGCGGGTCTTAGTTGCCGCGCATCAAGTGCGCGTGCGGTCCGCAACGCGGATCAGCACGAACAGCAACGCGGCCAGCGCCACCGCGAGCACCGCCAGTTGCCAGGTGTGCGCCGTGACCCAGTGCACCGAGTTTTCGCCCAGCTCCGCGCCGAGGTACGCGAGGGCGAAGTAGCGCGGAATGCGCGCGGCGGCGATCACCAGAAGGAAGGTGCTCCGGCGCACTCCCAGGGCGGCGGCGCACGCGGCGAAAGCTTTGAACGGCAAGGGGACCGGCAGCAGCGCGGGGATGAACACCGTCACCAGACCGTAACGAAGGAACCAGGTGCGGAAGCGCTGGCCGCGTGGGCCGGAAACGAAACGCAGCAGCCAGCGCTCGCCGCCGCGTGAGATCACTTCGTAAAAAATCGCGCTGCCGACGACGGATCCCGCGATGGCCAGCGCCGCGCATTCCCAGGGATTGGCGTGCGCAATGGTCAGCAGCAGCAGAAACAGGTCTGTGCCGCCGGGATTGGGTAGGCCTAACCCGTCGAGCAGCGCGAAAAGAAAGAGGCCAAGCGGCCCCCAGGAAAGCAGCAAATGGTGAAGGCGCTGCATGCGTCGGTTATTGCGCCGCGATCATTTCAAGCAGCCGCTGCTCATCGATCACTTCGATGCCCAGCTCGCGCGCCTTGTCCAGCTTCGACCCGGCATCCTCGCCCGCAAGCACGAAATCCGTTTTGCGGCTCACCGACCCGGTCACTTTTCCGCCGGCCGATTCGATGCGCGCCTTGGCATCGTCACGGGTGAGATGGGGAAGTGTGCCGGTGAGGACGAAAATTTTTCCAGCGAGCGCTCCGCCCGACCTTTTCTTCATCGCGTAGTGAAAATCGAAGCCCTCCGCACGCAGGCGTTCGACCAGGTCGCGGTTGCGCTTCTCGTGGAAAAACTCGCTAATACTTTTGGCGACCTTCGGCCCTACTTCTTCAGCTCGTTGCAGTTCGTCTTCATCCGCGGCCGCAATTTTGTCGAGATCGCCAAATTCTTCCGCGAGAAACTGCGCGGTGCGCTCGCCGACGAAGGGAATCCCAAGCCCCACCAGAATCCGCGGCAGCGGGGCGCGGCGCGACTGATCAATGTTGGCCAGAATCTTTTCCGCGGACTTTTTGCCCATCCGCTCCAGGTCCATCAACTGTGCTGCCGTCAGGCGGTAAATATCGGCGACGTTTTTGACCAGTCCCTGATCTACGACCTGATCCACCAGCGCATCGCCCATCCCGTCGATGTCCATGACGCCGCGCGCGGCGAAATGGAGGATCGATTCCTTCAACCGCGCGGGACAATTGGTGTTGATGCAGCGGCTGGCGGCTTCACCCTCCACGCGAACAATCTCGCCGCCGCAGACGGGGCAATGCTTGGGCATGTGGAACACGCGGCGGTGCTCGCCTTCCTTCACCACGCGCACGACTTTGGGAATCACGTCGCCGGAGCGCTCGACCAATATCGTGTCGCCGATCTTCAATCCCAGCCGCTCGATCTCGTCTTCGTTGTGCAGGGTCGCGCGGGCGACGGTCACTCCGCCGACGTTCACCGGCTTCAGGTGAGCCACCGGTGTGAGCGCCCCGGTTCGCCCCACCTGTACGCCGATATCCTCGACGACGGTTTGCTCCTGCCGCGCGGCGAATTTGTACGCGATCGCCCAGCGCGGCGCTTTGGCCGTCCAACCCAGGCGATTCTGCTGCTCCACCGAATCCACCTTCGCCACCACGCCGTCGATTTCATAGGGCAGCGAATCGCGCTTCGGCTCCCACTCACGGCAAAATTCGACCAGCTCTTCGATATCGCCACACAGCTTGCGCCGCGGATTCACCTTGAATCCCAGCGATTCGAGCCTGTCGAGTGATTCCCACTGACTTGCCAGCATCGGCTCGCCGTTATGAAACAGGAAGTAGGTGAAGTAATCGAGCTTGCGCGCCGCGGTGATCGACGGATCGAGCACGCGCAGCGATCCCGCGGCGGCGTTTCGCGGATTCGCAAACGCGGGCAATCCGGCCGCGAGCCGCTCCTCATTCGCATTGTCAAACGATTTCTGCGTCAGCACCACCTCGCCACGCACCTCGCACGTCAAATGCGCGTCTGATTTCAAGCGCAGCGGAATCGAGCGGATAGTTTTCGCGTTCTCCGTCACATCCTCGCCGATCACGCCGTCTCCGCGCGTGAGCGCCACCGCCATCCGTGCCTCGCGATACTGCACCGCGAGCGACAATCCGTCCATCTTCAGCTCCGCCACGTAACGGAACGTTTCCCCCGGCAGCAGCGATCGCACGCGCTTGTCGAACTCGCGCAGCTCTTCTTCTCCCAGCGCGTTATCGAGGCTCAGCATCGGGCTCGAATGCGGGACTTTGATGAATCCTTCTCGCGGTCTGCCGCCCACGCGCTGCGTCGGCGAATCGGGCGTGATCAGCTCGGGATGCTCGCTTTCCAGTTTCTGAAGCGCGTGCATCATCGCGTCGTACTCCGCATCGCTGATCTCGGGCGCGTCCAGCACGTAATAGAGGTATTCGTGATGCCGCAGCCGCTCGCGCAAATCCTCGATTTTCTTCGAGATTGGGGTGCTTTTGGTCAAGTTCCGGAGCTATAATCGATTACATCGCACAGTATCACCAGCCGGTTTTGATTTATAACCCCGCCGCCGGCCGGCTTCGACGCAATCCGCAACGCATTTTACAACGTAGCACCGATGCGTTGGCGCGCGCGAGCGTGGCGCCGCGGCTGGCGCCGACCTCTGCTCCGGGTGACGCGACGAAGATCGTTGGACAGGCCATCGCGGAAGGCGCGGATCTGATTCTCGTTCTCGGCGGCGACGGAACCGTGAACGAGGTCGTCAACGGAATGCTGCATTCGAGGATTCCGTTGGGAATTCTGCCTGCGGGAACGGCGAACGTGCTATCGATGGAGCTCGGCTTAGGCTCGCAACTGGAAACGGCCATCGGGCGCCTGGCGGGCGCGACGGAGCGGCGCATCGCGGTCGGATGCCTGGTGAACGGCGGCGCGCCGCGCTATTTCCTCGCCATGGGCGGCGCGGGGCTGGACGCCAAAATCGTTTATGATTTGAATCCGGCGTTCAAAGCTGTGGCAGGGAAGCTCGCCTACTGGCTGGGGGGATTCGGTCACGTAGGGCAGCGCATCCAGAATTTCGACGTGCGCATCAACGGCGATTCCTACCGCTGCGGCTTCGCGCTGGCCAGCCGCGTGCGAAACTACGGCGGGGATTTGGAAATTGCCAGCGGCGCATCGCTGCTGCGCGACGATTTCGAGGTGGTGCTGTTTGAAGGCGTGAACCCGCTGCGCTATCTCGGATATATGGCCGCAGTAGGCTTGCGCCAGGTGCAGCGCCTGCCGGGAGTGCACACGGTCCATGCGCGCCAGATCGAGCTTTCGGGTGAAGCACACGTGCAGATCGACGGCGAATACGCGGGCCGCATCCCCGGACGGTTCGAGATCGTCCCCGACGCGCTGACCATCCTGGTCCCGCCGGTCTACAGGTAAATGGACAACGTCACGCATTCGCTCACCGGCCTGATGATCGCCCGCGCCCTAATGCCCCGCGCACCGCGCGCCGCGCTGATGATGATCCTCGCCGCCAACGTCCCCGATATCGACGTGGTTTCGGGTCTTCGCGGATCGCTCAGCTACATCGAATGGCATCGCAGCTACACGCATTCGCTGGCTTTCGCGCCGCTGATGGCGCTGATTCCCTTGCTGATCGTGTGGCGCTTTTCGCTGCTGTTTTATTTCTTCTCGCTCATTGGAGTGTTGAGCCACCTGCTGCTCGACTGGACCAATGCCTACGGCATTCGCCTGCTGCTTCCGTTTTCGCATCGCTGGCTGCGGCTGGATCAGACCGATATTGTCGATCCGTGGATTCTCTCGATTTTCTTCCTGGCGCTCGCGGCGCCGGCGCTGGCGCGCATGGTGAGCTCGGAGATCGGGGCGGGAAAGAATTCAGGCGCCAAGCGCGGTTGGGCGTGGTTCGCGCTCGCGGCGGTGCTCGCCTACGAGGGGGCACGCTACACGGCGCACAGCCGGGCGATCGCGGTGATGGATGCGCATCTTTATAACGGCGTGATCCCGGACCGCATCACCGCGATTCCCGCTTTGATGAACCCGGCGCGCTGGCGCGGAATCGTGGAAGGCGGAAATTTCGTAGATTTTGTGCCGGTGGACCTCGCCGGGCAGTTCGATCCCACTGACGGCCGCACCGATTACAGCTCGCCCGCTTCGCCCGCGATCGACGCAGCGCGCCGCACCGGGCCGTTTGAGGCGTTCAGCCGTTTCGACCAGCTCCCGTTCTGGCGGGTGACACCGGTGGTCGACGGAAACGTCGTCGAATTGATCGACCTGCGATTCGGAAGTCCCGAATCGCCGGGCTTCGAGGCGCGCGCCCTGGTCGATCGCGAAGGCGTCGTGCACGACGCGCAGTTCACCTTCGGCCGACGGCTGCCGATCCCCAAGGAGCAGCAGTAGCTCGCTCCAGCGTAGCTATTTCAGCGTCGTGTCCTGAGCGCTTCCGGAATACAATCCGTTGAAAAGCAGCTTGAATGTCGCGTGCGGCTGGCTGCGGAATGCAGCTTCCGGACCGAGCAGCTCGATCTTCCCTTCCCCGACTGTCGCCTCGGCGACCGCCGTTCCGCCGTCGAGATACTGCTGGCCCCACGCCCAACCGCTATCAAGCGTCGACCCTCCCGAAAACCACGCGACTGCCGACGTCTTTTTCTGCTCCGCATCCGGCAGCATCCGGAAAACGGGCGAGTTGTCGAAGAACATGTCCACCTGGGCCGGCATGCCGTACGCCAGCGGATTCCTGTTGTCGATATTGGTCCTCAGCAGCGATCCAGGAATGTAGAATTTTTCGCGTGGCAGCGGCCGCTCGCGCCCGTCCGGTCCCATTTCCGTCAGGTAATTCTTGACGGGAACTCCGAGCAGCTCCGCCATGCCCGTCGAGCTTCCGATGGTCACGATGGATCCGCCGGATTCGACGAACTTCTTCAACTGCGGGATGGTTTGTTCTTCCGTGATGCGGCCCATCCAGGCGCGATACTCCGCTGGAACGGTCGCGGGGTCCACCTGGCCGCCGAAGAATCCGCCGCCTCCACCGCCGCGCCCGCCCGTTCCT
>DATJVN010000027.1:0-37906 GCA_035501755.1 Bryobacteraceae bacterium
GATGGAGATCGCGCGTGTGCTCAGCAGCGCGGACGTGATCACGGAACGCTCCATCCGTTTCGCGCTGTGGAACAACGAGGAGACCGGGCTGAACGGCGCGCGCGCCTACGTCGCGCAGCGCAAGGACCTGCAAGGCAAGGAGGACCCGCCGGGATCGGGAAAATATCCTGAGCCGAAATGGCTGGGCATGATCCAGCACGACATGATGCTGTTCGACCACGGAATGCCGCGCAGAGACGGCACGGTGAGCGATCACCAGCGTGCGGAAGCCGACGTGAATATCGAATTCCAGTCGCGCTCCAAGTTCGCGGCGCAGGCGCAGGAGCTCGCCTGGGCGTTCCGCGACGCCAACGAAAAATACGCGACGGATTATCCCGCGCAGGTGGGCAATCACATGACCAACACGGATTCATCCGCGTTCCAGGATGAGGTCGCCTCGATCAGCCTGCGGGAGCTCGAGCGCGGCTCGGAGATCGGCGCGGGCTGGGACCCGACGCATCACCAGCCGACCGACGTGTATTCCCATTTTTCCGACGGC
Organism: Bryobacteraceae bacterium; assembly: GCA_035501755.1. Lineage (GTDB taxonomy): Bacteria > Acidobacteriota > Terriglobia > Bryobacterales > Bryobacteraceae > Palsa-187. Next base: position 539 of record DATJVN010000027.1, read on the forward strand.
GATTTCCGGCTGGGACTGAACGCGACGCAGACGACCCTGGGCGCGGTGGCGCAACTTGCGGGGGCGAAGCTGAAAATCGTCGAGAGCGCGGCGAAATAGAGCGCCCTCGCCCAAGCGCGTAAGCGGGAATAGGGCAAAAACCGCAGCGTTGGTCATACGCGCGCGCCGGACCTAAAGTTAATTGCTTAGACGGACGATATGGTGAACGGATTCTTACGTAGCCGTCGCCATGATTCCACTGAGCATCGCGTTGCGCTGGTCGATTCAACTGGCAAACCGGGCCACGCCCCAGCTTGGTTCCTGGAGCCTGGAGCGAAGCCTGAATCGCGTGGAAGGCGAGCGGCACCTGAAGGCGCGCAACTGGCCGGAGGCGGAAAAATACCTGGCGCAGGCGGTCGCCGAAGCCGACGCGCGCGAACATTCGGTGCGCAAGATTCATTACCGGCTGCTGCTCGCCGAAGCGCAGCGGAAGCAGGGCAAAGTCGCCGAAGCCGAGCAGACGGTGCGCGCGGCGCTGGAGCACACCGCCAGGATCTCCAATCCCGCCGGATACCTCCAGTGCCTGGACGCGCTAGCCGAAGTTTTCTGCGACGCCGAAAATTTTCCCGCGATGGAGGCCGCGCTACAGGAAGGGGTGCGTATCGAATCGGTCATGCCGCATCCCGATCCGCTGCGCATGGCGCGGAGAGTGCACCGGCTGGGAATCGCGCGCCAGAAGTGCGGCCGGCCCGAGGACGCGGTTCCGGCGCTCGAGAAAGCGGTGCGGCTGCACGAGCAGATTTGCGGCGAAGAGCACGCGGAAACGGTCCGCCTGGTGAGCGAGCTGGGACGCCTCTACCGTGCGCTGGGCAATCACCAGGAGGCGCAACGCTGCCTGCGGAGCTCCCTGCGCGCACACGAAAAGCTGTTGGGCCACGATGCTCCCGAGACGGTGAGCGATCTGCATCACCTGGCCGGATCGCTCGAAGAATCGGGCGATATCGAGGGCGCGGCGGAGCTGTATGAGCGCTCGTTGATGCTGAAACAACGCATCGTCGGCGGCGATCTCGAAGAGCTGGCCGACATGCAATTCGGCTTGGCCAACATGTATATCGGATGGTCCAATTACGCGCGCGCCCGCGAGCTGCTTTCCGAAGCGATCGGAACGTTCCGCGGCCGGAAGGGCCCGCGGCTGGCGATCGCCTACGAAACTTCGGCGCACATCGACGAATGCTGCGGGCGCTACATCGAAGCGGTCGCCGAGCTGGGACGCGCGGCGAAAGTGTGGGAATCCTGCGGCGCCGAGCGGGTGCCGGAGCTGGCCGGCAACATGCAGCATCGCGCCGAACTGCTTGAAATGCTGCGCAAGCGCGGGGAAGCCGCGTGGCTGCGCGACAGAGCCGCGGAATTGACTACCGCGGCGTCGTGAGTCCTGCGATTAAACCGCAGTTATGCGTAAATTCCGCGCAAACGGATGGCCTGCGCGACCCGGTCGAGCGCCAGCATGTACGCAGCCAGGCGATTGTTCACGCCGTGCTGGTCTGAATAGGCGACCACGTCCTGGAAGCTGTCGACCATGATCTCCTCCAGGCGATCGTTCACCATCTGCTCGCTCCAGAAGTAGCCCTGCCGGTCCTGCACCCATTCGAAGTACGACACCGTCACGCCGCCCGCGTTGGCCAGGATGTCGGGGATTACGAAGATGCCCTTTTCGGCCAGAATCGAGTCGGCTGCGTGGGTGGACGGGCCGTTGGCGCCTTCACACAGAATTTTGCACTGCAGGCGATGCGCGTTCTGCGACGTGATCACGTTCTCCTTGGCGGCGGGAATCAGCACGTCGGTTTCGAGGAACAGCGCCTGGTTGCGGTCAATCTCTTCGCCGCCGGAAAATCCCGCGATCGACCCGGTTTCGCGGCGGTGCGTCATCAGCGCCGCGATATCCAGCCCCTTGGCGTTGTACACCGCGGCGTCCCACTCGATAATGCACACGATCTTGTAGCCGTCGCGCGCCATCAGCCGCGCGGCCATTCCGCCGACGTTCCCGAATCCCTGGATCACCACGCGCGTCCGGCTGCGCTCCAGACGCAGCCGCCGCAGCGCCTGCTCGATGACGATCATGCACCCCCGGCCGGTGGCTTCCGTGCGTCCGCGCGAGCCGCCGATCGCGATCGGCTTTCCGGTCACCACCGCGGCCTGCGTCTGACGGGCGTGCATCGAGAAGGTGTCCATGATCCACGCCATGGTCTGCTCGTTGGTGTTCATGTCCGGCGCGGGAACGTCGATCTCCGGGCCGATGAAGTCGAAAATTTCCGCGGTGTAGCGCCGCGTGATGCGTTCCAGCTCGAACTCGGAGAGGAGCGCCGGGTCGCAGATCACGCCGCCCTTGCCGCCGCCGAAGGGAATGTTGACCACCGCGCATTTCCACGTCATCCACGAGGCCAGCGCGCGTACCTCGTCCAGGGTCACGTCGGGAGCGTATCGAATTCCGCCCTTGGCGGGCCCGCGCGCGATGGAATGCTGCACGCGATAACCGGTGAACACCTCCAGCCTCCCGTCGTCGAGCACCACGGGAATATGCACGATGATCTCGCGCGACGGGGTGCGCAGCACTTTCTGCATTCCGTCGTCCAGTTTCAGGCGGGCGGCCGCGGCGTCGAAGCGCGCTTCGGCCGAAAGGCGCGGATTGAATTCATCTTCGAGAGCCGGCGGCACGGTCGCTTCCAGAATCATAAGCAGGAGTAGTCCTCCGCACCATTATAGGAATTCCGGGCGGCGCAATAATGAGAACGTGGGCCGGTTCCTGATCTACGCCGGAGTGCTGCTGATCGTAGTGGGCGTGCTGTTTACCCTGGGCGAGCGGCTGCCCATCCGTTTCGGCCGGCTGCCGGGCGATATCGTCATCCGCGGCAAGCACTCCACCTTCTATTTCCCCATCGTCACCTGCCTGATTCTGAGCGCGGTGCTGACGCTGATCGGCTGGCTGTTTTCGCGCCGCTAAGGCATCGCCGAGCCCAGGATCGCGATTGGAAGCGCATTTCGCACAGGGACCGCTTGCTGACGCGCGCGGCTCCGCTGCCTAACCGCAGCGCTCCAGCGGAGCCGCGACGGTCACGGAGCGGTCGGCGGCGGGCGAATCGCCGGGACGCGTCATCAGCGTAGCGAGGGTCCCGCGGTTTCGGGGGTACACTGGAGTCAACGTGGCGCGCTTTGGTCGGCTTTGCATTCCGCTGGTTCTCGTCTGCGGACCCTGCTTCGCGGCCGCGCCTTCCGCGGCGGATCTTGCCAAAGCGATCCGCGCCGCCGGGCTCGACCCGGACGAATGCTACCGCGTGCGCGATCTCGATTTCCAGCAGGAAGATATCAAGCTGTACTTCACCGAGGGTTACCTGATTTTCGCCAAGCCCGTTCAGGGTGAATCTCGCGCGGCGATTTTCACCGCCGCGGTGCAAGGCGGCGATGGCGAGGTAATCCTGCTCCCGCCCAACCGCGGTGAGCGCGAATCGCTCGCCCTGTTCACCAATTCGGCCAATCTGGACGAGCACTTCGCCGCGGCGCTGATGATCTTCAGCGGCGGCGCGCACGCGCTTCTCGACCGGCTGCGCAGCGAGGGCTCGGCCAAAAAGGCCGCGGACGTGGGCGCGGCGCTCGCCGAGAAATGGAATCCCGTGCTCGACAGTATTCGCAGCGAGCTGGAGATGCGCATGTTGAGCGACCTGATGGGCCCTGCGCAGACCTCCGGGATGCTGTTCGTGGCGTTCGAAGGCCGGCAATTGGGCAGCTTCGACGTGGTTTACGATCCGCTCTCGCGCGAGCAGATCGAGGCCGGGCAACTGACCGAGCGCACCGGCCGTCCTATCTACAACGTCTGGACCAGCTTCGCCTCCCGCAGCGCGCGCAACGGTGCGAGCCGGCGCGCGCGGCCGTGGTTCTCGATGTCCGATTTCCGCATCGACGCGACGCTCGATAACGAGCTGAACATGCAGGCCACCACGCGCGCCAGGATCACCGTGGGCGAGCGCCCGCTGCGCGGATTTCCGTTCTACATCTCGCATGCCATGCGCGTGACCTCCGTGAAGATCGACGGCGCTCCTGTGGAGCTGTTCGCCGACCCGTCCATACGCGGGCAGGCGCGGCGCGGCGACGATAACGACATCTTTCTGGCGGTCGCGCCTCAAGTGCTCGATCCGGGAAGCGTCCACGAGTTCGAGTTCGCACATCAGGGCGCGGTGATCACGCCCGCCGGCAACAACGTCTTCTTCGTCGCCGCGCGCGCGAGCTGGTATCCGCGCTACCTCGAAAACTGGGCCACCTATGACCTGACCTTCCATTACCCCAAGCGCTGGACCCTGGTGACGGCCGGCGACCAGGTGAGCGACTCGAGCGACGGCGATACGCGCGTAACCCGCTGGCGCACCCCGGTTCCTATCCGCATGGCCGGATTCAACCTGGGCGACTACGAAAAAGTGACTGGCGCCGCGCCGGGATTCACGGTGGAGGTGTACGGCAACAAAACGGTGGAATCGGCGCTGATGCCCAAGCTCGCCACGCCGCCGGTGGTCCTGCCTCCCTTCCCGCCGCCCAAATCGCGGATCCTGCCGCAGCCGGATGCGGCTCCGCCCATGGTTCTTCCCAACCCCCGCGCGCGCCTGCGCGAGGTCGCCGATCAGGTATCTTCGTCGTTCGAATTCTTCGCCTCCAAGTTCGGTCCGCCCGCGCTGAAGACCCTCACCATCTCTCCTATCCCTGGCGCATTCGGCCAGGGATTCCCCGGCCTGGTGTATTTATCCACGCTCTCTTACCTCGACCCAAGCCAGCGTCCCGCCGCGCTGCGCGGCGAAAGTCACCAGATCTTTTTTTCCGAGCTGATCGCCGCGCACGAAGTGGCGCACCAGTGGTGGGGCAACGTGATCACCGCCGACGGCTACCAGGACGACTGGCTGCTGGAGGCGCTGGCCAACTATTCGGCGCTGTTGTGGCTCGAGCATAGCAAGGGGGACAAGGCGCTCGACAGCGTACTCGATCTGTACCGCGAGCATTTGCTCGCCAAAAGCTCCGACGGCCGGCCGGTGGAATCGGCTGGTCCCATCATCTGGGGCGGACGGCTCGACTCCACCGGCATCGACGGAGCGCGCCAGGTGATCACTTATGAAAAGGGCGCCTGGATCCTGCACATGGTGCGGCGCCGGCTGGGCGAGGAGCGCTTCCTGGCGATGCTCGCCGAAATGCGCCGGCGCTTCGAGTTTCACTCCATTTCAACCGACGACTTTCGCGCGCTGGTGAAGGAATTTGTCCCTCCGCGCACGCGGTCCGACTGGGTCGACAACTTCTTCGAGACCTGGATCGATTCGACCGGCATTCCGGCGTTGAAGCTGAAATATTCGATCAAAGGGACGGCGCCAGCCGTGAAGATCTCCGGGACGCTGACGCAAACCAGCGTCGAGGACGATTTCTCCGCCGATGTTCCGGTGGAGATTCACTTCGCCAAAGGCGCTGCTCAAACCGTATGGGTGCGGAGCTCGAGCGATCCCGTCACTTTCTCGGCGACGGTGCGCCACGCGCCGGTCCGGGTCGCCCTGGGATCCGGCATCCTGGCGAAAAAGTAGCCCCGCAGGGTGTACTCCCCGGCGCCTTACTCTGGAAATAGTTAGTTACCCTATGCGTAATCGCTAAAGTTATTTCCTTACCTGCCGATGAAACAATTGCTCCGAGAGATTTCAGGCGAGCGGGAAAAAGAGGAGAATTATGGCGAAAGGTGAAGCGCTGAAAGCGCAGATCGAGGCTCTGCGCACATCCATTCCGGAATTGAAAGGCGTCCTGCTGGCGTCGAATGAAGGACTGCCCATCGCGCACTCGTTGTCCAACGGCGCGGATCCGAACCGCGTGGCCGCGATGGCCGCCGCGGCATCCAGCCTGGGACGCAGAATTAGCGACAGCATGAGCGCGGGGACGCTTGGCGAAGTTTCCATTCAGGCCGAGGAGGGCGCGTTGTTCGTGTACTCGGCGGGCACCAAGGCGGTGCTGGCGGTGATCAGCCCGCAGGGCGGAAACGCCGGGTTGATTCACATTGAAGCGCGTTCGGCGGCGAAAGAGATCGGCGACCTGTTCTAGATTCCTCCCCGCCACGAATGACGCGAAAATCCTTATCCGTGTTCATTCGTGGCTAAATTTGTCGCCGGAGCATTCACTGCCCTGACGACGCGCCGCGCGATCCCCCGCCCGACCACTTCCGCGATTTCCGTTTCCCGCGCCAGGCGAACGCGCTCCAGGCTTCCGAAATGGCGCAGCAGCTTGGCCACGGTTTTTTCGCCGACTCCGGGAATTTCGCCCAGCTCGCTGCGCAGCCGGCTCGCATTTCGGCGCGTGCGATGGAACGTCACGGCGAAGCGATGCGCCTCGTCGCGCACCATCTGCACCAGGTGCAGCACCGGCGAAAATTTGTCGAGCACGATCGGCTCTTTTTCCTGCCCGTAAACGTAGATCCACTCTTCCCGCTTGGCGATCGCGGCCAGCGGCTGGTCGGTGATGCCCAACTCTTCGAGCGCGGCCGCGGCGGCGTGCAGTTGTCCTAATCCTCCGTCGACCAGCACCAGCCCGGGCCGCGGCGCGTTTTCTTCCTTGAGCTTCCCGTAGCGCCGCGAGATCACTTCGCGCATGGAGGCGAAATCGTCGTTGCCCTCGACGGTCCGGATGATGAATTTGCGATAGTCCGACTTCTTCATCTTTCCGTCTTCCCACACCACCATGCTGGCCACCTTGTCGGTGCCCTGGATGTGAGAAATATCGAAGCACTCGATGCGCTGCGGCGCGTGTTCCAGGCCGAGCGCGTCCTGAAGCGCCTGCTCGATCGCTTTCGACGAAGGTTTCATCACGCGGAAGCGCTGCTCGAAACTATGCTTGGCATTGGATTCCACCAGCTCGATCATGGCGCGCTTCTGGCCGCGCTGCGGCGTGTGGATTTCCACTTTGCGCCCGCGTTTTTCCGAAAGCAGCTCTTCGAGGACTTCGCGTTCCTCGAACTCCACCGGCACGTGAATGAAGGCGGGGATGTAGGGATCGTTCAGATACACCTGTTTGAGCAGCGACGAGAAAAATTCGGGAGGGTCGAATTCGCGCTGGTCTTCCCAGAAAAACTCGCGCCGGTCGACGATGTGGCCGCCGCGCAGGTGAAAGATGTTGACCGCGATCAGCGGAGGCTCGGCGTAGTACGCGAAGATGTCGGTGTCGCTGCCTTCGGCCGCCGCCATTTTCTGTTTCTCGCCCATCTCTTCCACGGTGACGAGCAGGTCGTGCAGCGCGGCGGCTTCCTCGAAGCGCATCTCGGCGCTCGCCGCTTCCATGCGGCCCCGTAACTCGCGCGCCAGATCCTTGTGGCGTCCTTCCAGGAACAGCCGCACTGCGTGGACCGCTTTCGAATACTCTTCATCGCTGGTCAGCCCTTCGACGCAGGGTCCCAGGCAGCGGTGAATGTGATATTCGAGGCACGGATGCGTGTGCTTGCGTGTGAGGTCGACGTTGCAGGAAGGAACCTTGAAATGCCGGTGGATGAAATGCACCAGCCGGTGCGCGAGATTTCCGGGAAAATACGGGCCGAAATAGCTCGACCCGTCTTTTTTGAGGCGCCGCGTGACGTACACGCGCGGATATTTTTCCGCCGTGAGCTTGATATACGGGTACGTTTTATCATCGCGCAGCAGGATGTTGTAGCGCGGCTTGTACTGCTTGATGAGATTATTTTCGAGCGCCAGCGCCTCTTTTTCGTTATCGACCTGGATGAAATCGATCTCGCGCGCTTCACCGATCAGCGTGCCGGTCTTGATATCCGCCAGGCGATCGTCGTTGAAGTAGCTGCGCACCCGATTGCGCAGGTTCTTGGCTTTCCCGACGTAGATGACGGTGCCGTGCGCGTCTTTGTATAGGTACACGCCCGGCACAAGCGGCAGTTCCGCGGCTTTTTTCCGAAGCTCGAAGGGATCGTCGATATTTTCATTTTCGCACCCGCGGCAAACATGCTCCCGCTCGCGCGGGACCTAGCGCCACACGTTGCACGAGGCGACCACGCGGTCGATTTCGTCAGCAGTCAGGTACGGATGAATCGGCAAGCTCACCTCACGCCCACAAAAATCGCGTGCGCGGACGCAAGGGCGAAGCTCGCGATAAGAGACGTCGCGCATCGCCGGCTGGTCCATCAGAACCGACGGGTAATGCTCGCCCGCGGCGATCCCGTTCCGGCGCAGATGTGCCAGGAACTCGGCCTTGCGCCCCTTCGCGACCAGGACGGGGCAAAGATGCCAGCACGATTCCGATCCCGCGGGCGCACCGGGAATCTCCAGCAACGGATTCTGAATCGCGCCGATATAATGCGCGGCGATCGCACGCCGCGTCGCGGTCCAGCTATCCAGGCGCGGGAGCATCGCGCGTCGCAGGATGGCGGCGTGTAGCTCGTCGAGGCGACTGTTGTAGCCGATGCGCTCATGCACATATTTCGAGCTCTGGCCGTAATCGCGCAACTGCCGCGCGAGCGTTGCGTGCTGCTCCGAATTGGTCAGAAGCGCCCCGCCGTCGCCCAGCGCGCCGAGATTTTTGGTCGGGTAGAAACTGGTAGCCGCGCAATCGCCCGCCGCTCCGCACGGCCTGCCGCGAAACGACGCGCCCACCGACTGCGCCGCGTCCTCCACTATCGCAATCTCGTAGCGGGACTTGAGCTCCGCGAGCGCGCCCAAGTCTATCGTGTGGCCATACAGGTGAACCGGCACGGCGAAGCGGATGGACGGATCGGCGCTCAACGCCTCCCGAGCCTGGTCGAGATCCATCAGGCCGAACCGGTCGCAATCGACGAAAACCGGAATCGCGCCGAGCCGCGCGACGGCCAGCACCGTCGCGAACGCCGAAATCGGCGGCAGCAGAACCCTGTCGCCGGCCTTGCATCCGCACGCGCGCAAGCCGATTTCGATGGCGTCAAGTCCGCTCGCCACGCCGACGGCGAACCGGCTATTCCACAGGCGCGCGAGCTCGCCCTCGAAGGCCACGACCTCGCGGCCGAGAATGTACCAGCCGCTTTCGCCCACCGCGCGCACCGCGGCAAGGACGTCCGAGCCGGCGTCGGCCCACAGGCGCTCGAAATCGTTCAGCTTAACCAGCAGCGTTGCCGCGGAGACGGCGGAATTCCCCATATTCGCGGATATAATCCTCCGGTTTGTAGACGTCGGACGCGAACACCAGCAGCACGGCGTCGCTCGAATAACGGAATTGCGCGGCCCACACCATCGGCGCCACGTGCACCGCGATATCCGGGCCGTCGAGCACGATTTCTTCGCGCTGCTCCCCATCGTCCACGATCAGGCGGCATTCCCCGTGCACGCAGACCAGGAACTGGTGCAGCTCGCGATGCGCATGCTCGCCGCGAATATCGCGGGAAGGTACTTTGAAAACCACGAAATAGCGTTTGATTTCGAAGGGAAAATTTTCCGCCACCGAGAGAAATCCGCGCAAATCTTCAACCAGTGGGAGCCGGTAAATAGTCACGCCCTTAACGTGCGAGGGATGCGCCCCGACCGCCGGCGGCGTGGGCGCGGAACGCGCGGTTTCCGCCGAATGCGCTCCCACATATCCTGTAATCTGCGCCGGATTTCCGCTGACGATCGCCCAGGCGGGAACGTTGCGCGTCACCACCGCGCCCGCGCCGACCAAAGCGTGCTCGCCGATCACCACCCCCGGCAGGATGGTCGCGTTGGCTCCGATCGAGGCGCCGCATTTCACCATCGTCTGGTCGAATTTCTCGGGCCACGCGCGGCTTCGCGGAAATTTATCGTTGGTGAACGTCGCGTTGGGACCGACGAACACGTCGTCTTCGAGCCTCACGCCGTCCCACAGCTGCACGCCGCACTTAATGGTTACGCGATCGCCCACGATCACGTCGTTTTCGATGAACGTGTGGTCGCAGATGTTGCAATCGGCTCCGATCCTCGCGCCCGGAAGGATGTGGGAGAACGCCCACACGCGAGTCCCTCGGCCCACATTCTGCGTTTCGACCACCGCAAGCTCGTGCTTGAAGTAGCCTGGCGCCGGCTGCGACACTTGTTTTTAGTCTAGCTCAAGCGCGGATTTGATATTCTGAACCAATGTCCAGTCGCACCCTGCTGCTTACGGGTTCGTGCGGGCTGATCGGCTCCGAAGTCGCGGTTTTTTTCGCGCGCCAGGGTTATCAGGTCACCGGAATCGACGATAATCATCGCGCCATTTTTTTCGGACCGGAGGGCGATACGAGCTGGGTGCTGGAGCGCCTGCGCCGCGAATCGCCCGGATACATTCATCATTCGCTGGATATTCGCAATCGCGACGGCGTACTCCAGCTTGTCGAACAAACGCGGCCCGGTCTGATCATTCATACCGCGGCGCAGCCCTCGCACGATCGCGCGGCGGCGATTCCGTTTCTGGATTTCGAGGTGAACGCGCTCGGCACCTTGCACTTGCTCGAGGCCGCGCGGCGCTTTTGTCTGGAAACGCCGTTCATCCATATATCCACCAACAAGGTTTACGGCGATCGGCCCAACCAGATCCGGCTGAAGGAGCTCGAAACGCGCTGGGATTACGACGATCCCGCGTTCGAGCACGGCATTGCGGAGGATTTTTCGATCGATCAGTCCAAGCATTCGCTGTTCGGCGCGTCCAAGCTCGCGGGCGACGTGATGGTGCAGGAATACGGCCGCTATTTCAACATGCCCACCTGCTGCCTGCGCGGCGGATGCCTCACCGGACCGAATCATTCCGGCGTCGAGCTGCACGGCTTTCTGAGCTATCTGATCAAGTGCAACGTGCAGGGCCTCGAATACAAAGTTTTCGGTTATAAGGGCAAGCAGGTGCGCGACAACATCCATTCCGAAGATGTCGCGCGCTTCATGTTCGAGTTCGCCAAAGCTCCGCGCATCGCCGAGGTTTACAATCTCGGCGGCGGAAAGGAAAATTCCTGCTCCATCCTGGAAGCCTTCGAAATGGCCGAATCGATCACCGGCAATCCTATGAAGTGGCGCTACATGGAGCAGAACCGCATTGGCGACCACATCTGTTATTACAGCGATCTCCGCAAGATGAAGGCGCATTACCCGGCGTGGGGCATCACGCGCGATCTCGCGAGCACCTTCGAGGAGATCGCGCGAGCCCATCAAGAGCGGCTGGCCGAGAAAGTTTAAATGCGCGTTTTGATCACCGGGATTTGCGGTTTTGCCGGGAGCGCGCTTGCCGAATCGCTGCTGGGCCGGCGCGAAGGTCTCTCCATCGCCGGAATCGACAACCTGATGCGGCCCGGCTCGGAAACCAATCGCAACCGGCTGCGCAAAATGGGCGTGGAGTTCATTCACGGCGATATCCGCCAGTCGAGCGATTTCGAAAATCTGCCCGCGGCCGACTGGGTGATCGACGCGGCGGCGAATCCGAGCGTGCTCGCGGGGGTTCAGGCGGGTTTCAGCAGCCGCCAGCTTTTCGAACACAACCTGTCGAGCCTGGTGAACGTGCTCGAATATTGCAAAAAACATTCCGCCGGACTGATTCTCGTTTCGAGCAGCCGCGTGTACTCGATTCCCGCGCTCGCCTCGCTTCCGTTGCGCGACGAAAGAAACGCGTTCGTGCTGGATTGCTCCGCGCCGCTGCCGCCGGGAGTTTCGGCCGAGGGCGTCACGCGCGATTTTTCGACTGCGCCGCCGATTTCGCTGTACGGAAGCCTGAAGCTTGCAGCGGAAACGATCGCGCTCGAATACGGGGAAGCGTTCGGATTTCCGGTGTGGATCGACCGCTGCGGCGTGCTTGCCGGGGCGGGCCAGTTCGGAACGCCGGACCAGGGGATCTTCTCGTATTGGATTCACGCGCACCACGCGCGGCGTCCGCTGCGCTACATCGGATTCGATGGCGCGGGCAAGCAGGTACGCGACGCCTTTCATCCCGCCGACCTCGCCGGGCTGATTGACGCGCAGTTTCGCACGGGTCGCCGCCGTGGCGAGCGGATTTACACCGTTGGCGGGGGCGCGCGCAACGCCTGTTCACTCGCGATGCTCAACGCCTGGTGCGACGCGCGCTTCGGCCCGCACCCTCCCGCTTCCGATCCGCGCCCGCGTCCCTACGATGTTCCCTGGCTGATCATGGACAGCCGCGATGCAGCGGTCGACTTCGGTTTCAAAATCGAGACGCCGCTTGAGAAAATTTTGGAGCAGATCGCGGCGCATGCCGAGGCACATTCGCAGTGGCTGGAGACCAGCGGGTTATGAAGCCGCCGCCTCCCACCTCGCAGGAACCTTTAAAGCTCCTGTCCATCGTCATCCCGGCGCACAACGAACAAGGCTGCATCGCGGCGACCGTGGAGCATCTCTACGTCGAGCTGCGCCTCAACGGTATCGAGCATGAAATCGTCGCGGTGGACGACGGCAGCACGGACCACACCTGGATCATTCTCCAGAAAGCCGGCGAGCGCGTCCCCACGCTGCGTCCCGTGCAGAATCAGGGCGAGCACGGCTTCGGACGTGCCGTGATCTGCGGTCTCGACCACATGCAGGGCGACGCCGCGGTGGTGATGATGGCGGACGAATCCGATGATTGCCGCGACGTGGTGCGCTACTGGCAGAGCCTGAACGAAGGTTGGGATGCGGTCTTCGGATCGCGCTTCGTGCGCGGAGGCGGCGTCATCGATTATCCGCGCCATAAGCTGCTGCTCAACCGCCTGGCCAATCTGTTCCTGCGGGCGATCTTCCGCGTTCCACTGAACGATTTCACCAACGCCTTCAAGGCGTATCGCCGCGCCGTCATTGACGGATGCCGGCCGTTTCTCTCGCCGCATTTCAACCTCACCATCGAGCTGCCTTTGAAAACCATCGTGCGGGGTTATTCCTGGACGGTCATCCCCATCACCTGGCGCAATCGCCGGACCGGAATCTCGAAATTGCAGATTCAGGAGATGGGCAGCCGCTACCTGTTTATCGCGCTGTACTGCTGGCTGGAGCGCGCCTTCAGCCGCGGAGACTACCGCAAGCGATCGGAAAAGCCATGAACGTTGCGGCGGAATACGACAGCGAAGAAAAATGCCTCGACTACCTGGAGGCGGTTCGATGGCCCCAAGGCGTGCGCTGCATCGGCGCCAGGGACGACGGTTCGATCTGCGGCTCGCATCGCATCGCCAGCTTCGCGACGCGAGAAGGCGTGCGCACCAACGGCTGCCGGATTCCGCCGCGGCGGCTGTACCAGTGCCGCGACTGCGGCTATCAGTTCTCCGCCCGAACCGGGACCCTGTTCAACGACTCCCATCTCCCGCTCACCAAGTGGTTCGTCGCCGTCGCGCTGGTAACGACGGGCGGAAAGCGAATGACGGCGGCGCAGCTTCAGCGTGATCTGAAGGTGGGCTATGAGACCGCCTGGTACGTGTTTCACCGCATCCATGCGGCAATGCATGGCGAGAGCGGCGCCGCCGACTACGGCCGATCCGGCGGTTTGACTCCGCGCAAAACAGCTCCGTAGCGCCGGACCTGCTCGGCAATCTCGCGCTTGGAAATCGGTCGCCGCGCCTGAAGCAGCTTCTTCATGACGCCATCGAACTCGGATCGCGCAATGACGGCGCGCCGTGCGGCGTCGCTCATCTCCCGCCGGGCCATCGGAATCGAGTCTAGCACGAGCGTTATGCTCGGCTACGCGCGACCTGAAGGGCTGAAAAACTTCCTTCCCGAGTGGCTTAAATCGAGGGGCCTTCTCACGGACCCGGGACGACCTGGTACATCAGCGCGGTTCCTTCGTAAATCGGCTGGTAATAGATGTTGCCGCAGTCATAAAGCACCACTCCGCTGGCCGTCGGCACCGTGGTGCAATACCCCGGCAGCGCTGGAACGACAGTCCCGACGGCCGGCGGCGCGACCACCACGGGCGGGGGCGGCGCAGTGGCAGCTCCGATCGCGTAGCCCGCTGCCGCGCCGAGCAGGCCGGCAGCCAGCGCTCCACCCCACCCCGGGCCGACCCTCCGGTCGATCACTACTCCCCCAGGATGGCCATGATAATGACCCACCTGCGTGAATCTGCGCGGACCGTATCCCTCGATGCGCGCGAACACCGGCGACGCCAGCGGGAGTGTCATCGTCGCCGCGATCAGCATCGGAATCAGGCTCTTTTTCATCGGTCGCCTCCTGTCTTCGATCCCGGTTCGACGGGCCGGGGCTTCAGGGCATTCCAATCCGCCTGAACGGCGCCTTCGGGTTTTTCGAACATGAAAGCGCTCGCGGGAATTTCCGCGTTCAGATTCCAGTCGGAGAAATCTATCGTGACCCGCGGCTGTCCTTCCACGTTTTTGTAAATGATGGCAATGCGGCGCGGAACCACTTCGTGCGGTCCGGTCAGCCACAGTTGCCAGTCGGCGTCGGCTTCGGTAAACGCCAGATGTAGCAGTTGCTCATTGCCGACATTGATAAAGCCGATTTCGTTCGCGCTCTGGAGGCCCTGCGACAGGCGCTGATACGCGTTGCTCGAAAGAAACGGAAACAGCGGCGTGTGCACGTTCATTTTGTCGCGAAGCATCTCGAGTGTGCCGTCGAGCGTCGGCGCCGATGCGAGAGTGGAGAACATTCGCGCCGATACCGGCATGACCGTGACGTTTTTACCGTCGTACCAGAGCGTGAGGTCGGAAGTATCCGAAACCACGGCCAGGCGCATTTTTCCGGGCCGCCCGACCTGGGCGGTAACGTAATGGAAGAAATCCAGCATCTGTCCGTTGGTGCCGGGTTCCTCGCGCATGATGCGCGCCTTGAACGAAAAAGTGGTGGCCCTCTGAAGCTGCTCGCTCATTCTTTGAAGAGCGTGCAGGGCAACGGGTTCCAGCTCGCTCGAACCCGCGGAGCTGGTGGCCGCGGTTTGAGAAGTCCGCGCGGGCGGATTCTGCGCGGTGACGATAATCGGGGCCGCGAGCAGGGCGATCAGCGGCAGCGTCCGGCTCACGTTTCGGGAAATTGCATGTGTAGCATGATGTGACGATGGGGATGGAATCATCTCCGCCACCTCCAGGGTTTCAGTTGTGCAGTTCGCATACCACGCCGCGATGTGCCAACCGCGCTGTCATCTTCCTTCAATCCCGGCTTGCTATGATTGTGGTTTCCACCAACGAATGACTGCCGCATTAGCCGAGATCGTCTGCGCCCATAGCCCCGACTCCGACGACGCTTACATGTTTTACGCGCTCGCCACGCGCAAAATCCGCTCGGAGCTGGTCCAGTTCCGCCACGTGCTCGAAGACATTCAGTCCCTCAATCAAAAGGCGCGCGCGGGCGAGTACGAACTCACCGCCATCTCCTACCACGCCTATCCCTTTGTTGCCGATAAATACCGGTTGATGGCCTCCGGATCGAGCGTCGGTGACGGGTACGGTCCCATGGTGATCGCCTGCCGGCCCATGGAACCCGGCGAGCTCAAAGGGAAACGCATCGCGATTCCCGGCAAGCTCACCACGGCGTATCTCACGTTACGCCTGATGCAGCCCGATTTCGAGCCGGTGGAAGTCGCCTTCGACCGTATCCTCGAAGCGGTGCGCGACAATCGCGCCGACGCCGGCCTGGTGATCCATGAAGCGCAGCTCACCTATTCGCGCGGCGGCTTTCACAACGTGATCGACCTGGGCCGCTGGTGGAAAAATACCTACGGTCTTCCGCTGCCGCTCGGCGCCAACGCTTTGCGCCGCGACCTCGGTCCGGAACTGGCATCGGAATGCTGCCGCCTGATGCGCGAGAGCATTCAATACGCTCTCGATCATCGCGAAGAATCGCTCGTTTACGCCCTTCAGTTTGCCCGCGACATGGAACCGGCGCTCGCCGAGAAATTCGTGGGAATGTATGTCAACCATTACACCGTGGATTGCGGGGAGCTGGTCCCCCAGGCCGCGCAGAAACTGCTCGATCTGGGCCATGAGGCCGGCCTCATCCCGCGCCGCGTTTCTGTCGAGTTTGTCAGGTGAAAACACTTCTTCTTTTCTCAATTTCCTGTCTCGCGTTCAGTCAAGGTTCCCAGCTCGATACCAAGCAGCGCCTGCGCGCCGTGCACGACCTGGCGCATCAGAGCTTCGACGCCATTCCCAAGCTCGCGCCCTACGTCGGCGATCCCGACCTGAGCGTGCGCATCGAGGCGGTGAAGGCGCTGGTGGACATCGGCGGTCCGCAGACCGTCACTCCGCTGGTGCGCGCCACCTCCGATCCCGATCCCGAGATCGAGATCCGCGCCACCGACGGGCTGGTGAACGCCTACCTGCCCGGCTACAGCAAGAACGGCATGAGCGGAGCGCTGCAGCGCACTGGCACCGTGATCAAGGGCAAGTTCGGCAGCAGCACCAATGACCAGGTGATCGAGCCCTACGTGGATGTCCGGCCGGACGTGATCGCGGCGCTCGGCAAACTCGCTCGCTCCGGCGCGAACGTGGACGCCCGGGCCAACGCCGCGCGTGCGGTGGGCGTCCTGCGCGGGCGCGCCGCCATTCCCGACCTGGTGGAGGCCCTGCACTCCAAAGACAACATTGTCATGTACGAGTCGCTGATCGCCATCCAGAAGATCCGCGATCCCTCCGCCGCGCCGCGCATCGCCTTCCTGCTGCGCGATCTCGACGACAAGATTCAGATCGCCGCGCTGGAAACCACCGGCCTGCTGCGCAATCGCGACGCTGCTCCCGACGTGCGCAACGCGCTCGCCAATGCCCGCAATATCAAAATCCGCCGGGCGGCGCTGAGCGCGCTGGCAATGCTCGCCGATCCCGGCGATCACGATACCTTCATCCGTTATTTGAACGACAAAGACGAATCGCTTCGCGCGGCCGCGGCGGAAGGTTTAGGCCGCCTGCAGAACGCAGGCGATCGCACCGCGCTCGATCACGCGTTTACGGACGAGCACAAGATGAATCCGCGCCTGTCGGACGCTTTCGCTCTGGTCTCGCTCGGAAACGTGGACACCTCCGAGTTCAGCCCCTTGCGCTATCTCTTCAATACGCTGAACATCCGCTCCTACCGCGATGTCGCCAGCGCGTTTCTGACCGAGCTGACGCGCGAACCGAAGGTGCGGCAGGCGCTGTATCCGCTGCTCACCGGCGCGACCAAGGACGAAAAAATTCAGATGGCGATCGTTCTCGCGCGTTCCGGCGACCGCGCGAGTATTCCGTTCCTGCAAACGCTCTCCACCGACAGCGACACCGACGTCGCGCAGGAAGGCATCCGCAGCCTGCGCTCCCTCAGGACGAAGTACCCGTAAGCGCGTGGCGCCGGCCTTCAGCCGGCGTACTACTTCGCTTTCTTCTGCTTCTGTTGGCCTACGCGGATCTTGAACTGCTTCTGCTGGGCTTCGGCGTGAGCCTTCCAGTCGTAGCGCTTGGTGGCGTCGGCGAGATACGCGTTCACGTCGACATCCTTGGGCAGCACAGCCATCAGCGTGGCTGAGGCGCTCCCGTCCGGACTGGTGATGCGGTATCGTTTGACGTTCGGAATTGCCATACAGACTCAAGATAACATAGATCCCATATGCCTGCCATTCCGATCGGCACCAAGGGCGGCCACACGCGCCGTGTCACTGACGATATCGCCATCAATTTCCTGGGCTTAGAGGGAGCGCGCGTACTGGCGACACCGGCCATCGTCGGCCTGCTTGAAATGACCTGCCGCGATTCCATCCTGCCCCTGCTCGAACCCGGTTTCGATTCGGTCGGCACGGAGGTGAACGTGAAACACCTCGCTGCCACGCCCATGGGAATGGAAGTGCGCTTCGAAAGCGAAGTGATCGAGTCCGACAACCGGCGCGTGAAATTCAAAGTCGCGGCGTTCGATCAGAAAGAAAAAGTCGCCGAGGGTACGCACGAGCGCTTCATCATCAACGTGGAACGTTTCGCCGGCCGGCTGAAGGAAAAAATCGCGGGCGTTCAGCAACAGCAGAATTAGCCGCGAATGCACGCGAATCATTTGTGTTTATTCATGTTCATTCCTCCGGCACGGTCCATTTTTCCGCGCGCTCGAAGATTTTGAACTGTTGCTCCGGCCGGTGCCCCAGCATGTGATTCAAGAACGCGTTTTCATGCCTCCGCTCCGCGGCGATCGGCACGATCCAGGACGCTCCCACCGAGCAGGCCAGGTCCGCCGCCGCCGGAATGGAAAAATAGTCGTCGCCGATAGGTACCAGCACCACGCTCACGTTGAACGGACGCAACCGGTCCGCCAGTCCCTCATAGGGCGCACTGGGGCCGGCATGATACACGGTCCAGCGTCCGAAACGGATCAGGTATCCGAGATACGGATAACCGCGGATCGGCGTCCAGTCGAGCTCCGGGCGTGCCGAGGGAATCGCGTACACGCGCCCGTACAGGTTGTCCTTGAAGTATTCGATGCGCAGATCCGCATCGGTCGTGGTCATGCGATTGAAGGGAATCCCGGCGCGCTGCGCCGCATCTGCTGCGCTCTTGGGAAGCACCAGCTTGGCGCTCGGCGAGTGCTCCAGGATCTGGGCGACCGCGGGAGCATCGAGGGCGTCCGCCTGGGTCACCAGCACCAGGTCGGCATGACGGATCGTCGCCGGATGGAGCGGCGCGCCGTCATCCGACAGGTGCGGATCGATGTAGAAAGTGATGTGAGCGAAGCGCAGGATGAACCCGTGGCGCCCCAGCCACCAAAGAACGGGAGTGGGGCTGATGGTGCGCTCGATCTGCTCGATCAGCTCGGCGCCGGTCTTCACGGGTTGGGACACTTCTCGCCCAGCCTAACACTTTCGCCCGTGCCGGACGCGCAACGCGTGAAAAGGGGACAGCCTACTCTGTCCCCAGATGCGAGCCGTCGAACCGGTGACAAACGGACGGAGTGGACAGTGCGGGCTGTCCCCTTTTCACACCGGCACTTCACGTCACGCGTGGCGCGAATCTTACTTCGGCTCGGGAACGCTGGGCGGGACGTAAACCTTGCGCAACGAGCCCTTGTACTCGTCGAACAGCACCTTGATTCCGTCGAATTCGCGCTTCACCTGGCCGCGATAATCGGCGCGCGTGAGGTAATCGAACAGCAGCGCGGCCATGGATTGCGCATCCACGTTGAATCCCTGGTGCCCGACGTCGGTCAGCGCGTCGGCTTCCATGATGTAGGTGTGATTGGCCGCGTTGGACGAAGCGGCGGTGAAGCCGATTCCCGGCATGGCGCTCGAAACGCTGCCGGTTTCCTCGAATCCCTGAGGCTTTCCGGGCGCGTCCTGCACCTTCCGCGCGCCGTATTTCTTCATGTAGGCGAAGGCGACATCGCCCAGCGAGGCCTCCGAAATCCCGTCGCGATCCTCGCCGTAGTTATCGATTTTGACCTTGGTGCCGGTGGCGAGTGCCGCCGCGCGCGCGGCGTTATCCACGAACTCCTTCACCTGTTCGAGATACACTTCGTCGGGATAGCGCACGTAGAAATCGGCGACGGCGCGATCGGGCACCACGTTCGGCGCCGCGCCGCCCTCGGTGATGATGCCCTGGATGCGCGCCTCGGGGCGAATGGTGGAGCGCATCGCGTCGATGTTGTTAAACAGGTGGATCACGCCTTCGAGCGCGTTGCGCCCGGCCCAAGGCGTCATCTGGTGCGACGGCGCGCCGCTGAAGATGTACTTCACGCCGTCGATATTCAGGCAGCAGGTGCCGAACCCCGCCGCGGGCCGCGAGGTCGCGCTGGTGGAATGGCTGCGCACCATCACGTCGATGCCGTCGAACACGCCCGCCTTGAACATCTGCGTCTTGGCGTTAGGCGGCATCATCTCCTCGCCCGGCGTGCCGACCACCGTCACGCTCCCCGGAACCTGGTGTTTGTCGATATATTCGGCGATGGCGATCGCGGCGGCCATGCCCACCGGTCCCTGCGCGCTGTGCTGGTCGCCATGAAACGGACCCTTGGTCCCGCGCAAAGCGTCGTATTCGAGAATCACGCCCAGGTTCGGCGCCCCGCGATTGTTTTTGTAGCGCGCGATGAACGCCGTATCGAGCCCGCCGACACCCATAGTGACCTCGAAACCATGCTGCTTCAGATAATCGGTGAGAATACCCACCGACCGGTGCTCCTCGAAGCCGATCTCCGGATGGCGCGTAATATCGTCCGCCATGGCGAGCAGTTGCGTATCCATCAGCTCTTTGGCGCGCGCCACCACCTGGTCCCGCGCCGGATTGGCCGCGGTCAGGCGTTCAACGATGGTGGGAACATCCAGCGATTTTTCAAGCGCCGACATTTTGACCAGAACGCCGCGCGCCGCCTCACGCTCCGTGGGCGTATCCTGCCCAAAACAGGCCAGCGCGAGCGCGCAGAGACAGAGGATTTTCATGGTCCACCATTATAACCGTCTAACCCATTCAGCCCTGAGTGTCGGTGTGAAAAAGGGGACAGCCTACTCTGTCCCCAGAAGCAAGCTGTTGATCCGGCGACACACGCACGGAGTGGACAGAGCGGGCTGTCCCCTTTTTCACACCGACACTCAAACAACGAAAAACGGGTCAGCCTGAACTTACCCCTTTTCGCAATCGCTAAAAGGTGCCAATCGGCTCCGTCCCCATTTTCGATTTTGCCAAGATCGTCATAGACCAGCGCTTTTGCTGGGTGTCGCAGCGGAGAGGGTTCCGCGGAACTCACGCCGGACGCTTCAGCCGGAAGCGCGCGACGGCGAGTTGAGGGATCACTGCCGCGTTGAGAAGGCGAAATTTCCTCAGTTTACGTTGATTTTTCGCCAGAAAGCTCCGCTGGGAAAAGGGGACAGAGCAGACTGGCCCCTTTTGGCGATTGCGAAACGGGGTAAGTTCAGGCTGACCCGTTTTTCCCCCGTTTTTCCCCGTTCGGTCGATGCGAAGGGCCAGGACGCATGACCTTCTTCAGCTTCGATGCGGAGTCCCATGGAGGACTCTATTCCTGCATCGAAGCTCTAAACCAACCGCATGTATCCAACAGGAACCCGAAGGGTCGTGAGCGAAGCGAACGACGCATCAAGACTGGTCGAAGAAAGGAATCGTTCCAAGACGCATTGGAAAACGGGTTGAAGAAACGACTCGTTCAAGACGAATGGAAACTTGGTTGGAGTTCGGTTGCTTCGCAACCATGCTTCGCATGTTCCTGGTGTTCGATTCCTTCATTTTGCGTACCCGATTTTCAAGACGATCCTGGAACCCGATCTCTACATTGTCTTCAAGATCGGGTTGAACTGGAAGCTCCAGGACGCCATCGGAACCCGATCCACATTTCATTTTGCGTACCTAAATACTCCAGTCATCATGAAACCAAAACGACGTGCCATCCTTGTGCGGCTTCCAGAATCGCTTGTCGATCGTCTCGATGCCGTCACCTACGATCTCCGAATGCGCTCCCGCTCCGACTACATCCGCCGCTCCCTCGAACGTGCCCTGGAGTTTTCCGAAGCCCACGAAGTGCCCTGCTCGAAGATCCCGATCTTCAGCGGGCGCTGGCCAGGTAGCGAGACCGTTAGATCGGCACCTTTAGTTCAGACCGATCCAGATCCCTCAACGCACTTCGATACCATTCCTTCAATCTGACTCCACACCACGGGCAGAACTGCATTTGTAAGTCGGAGATGAGCGAGATCGGGTACTCCGTGTTGGGAGTTGGAGCACCAGCATCTACTGCACGATGCTGCAGAATGAATGTGGGTTCCGAACCGTCTCGGGTTGAGACGAACACACCGAATCCACGTGATCCCGCCATCTCAAAATTGCCCGCAAACCCCATACAGCACCATTTCATAATTTGGCTCGGTGAATCCGGGGCGTCCATCGCATTTCCTATTTTCATCCTGAGAACCTCATCCGTTGGCGCTCACTAACTCCTTTACCAACCTCAAACGGATTTGTCATCCAAGCTCTACCCCAAGACGGCAAGGTTCTCGCCGTAATAGAGCTGGTTCACGCGGCCGGTGCCCAAAGATAGCAGATCTTTTTAGTGGCGCAAACACGGAATCTATCAGCTCGATTACGTTCCCCTCCTCCAGAGAAATCCATTCCCCGTCAACTACATCCCATTTCGCCCCAAGCGCCTCCAACCCTCCCCCGTGCTATCCCGGTAGCGCCATGACACCACAACCTATAACCACACTCGACCGCGCCCAAATCAACCGGGCCAACTCCCAGCACTCCACCGGACCCAAAACCCAAGCCGGCAAACAGCGCTCCTCGCTCAACGCCCTGCGCCACGGACTCACCGGACAAATCATCGTCCTCCCCGGCGAAGATCTCGAAGCCTACCGTCGCCACGTCGATTCCTTCATCGACGAATACCACCCCAAAGGCGCCACCGAAACCCATCTGGTCCAATCCCTCGCCGACACCGCCTGGCGCCAGAACCGCGTCGCCGCTCTCGAAAACAATCTCCTCACCCTGGGCATCGTTCGCGAACCCGAACAACTCGACGACGCCCCCGAGCAGGTCCAGCAAGCCCTCTCCATCGCCGCCGCGCTCGACTCCCAGACCCGAGCCCTCGCCAATCTCAGCCTCCACGGCCAGCGCCTCAGCCGCCAGTTCGAAAAAACGCTGGCGAAAATCCGGGAGCTCCAGTCCGCCCGCCGCGAACAGGAGAAGGAAGACCTCGACAAAGCCGCAACCCTGGTCCACGCCCACGGCCTCCAGGACGAGCCCTATGACCCAGCCGAAGATGGCTTCGTTTTTTCAACCGAGGAAATCGAAGCCGTTCTCAACCGCCGCGGCCTCGACATACGCGTTGATCAGGCCGAAGATTTCCTCCGCCACTACACCCCCGACGACACCGAGGACGACGTCGAACCCTCCGCTGAAAACGAGAGCCGATGGATATCCCAGTAAGCACGGCGCGTTTCAACATCAGATCGATCGCCAATCAGCCGCGGCTCCGAGCCGCCATCCGTAAGGATGCGGCCCACGTCTAACCTCCCGGACAGGCAACCTCCGAGTGGCGGCGAAAGCAGCGCCGTAGCGGACCGCACGCGGCAGGATTTCTCCGCGAATCAATGACTTTCGCTTTCGCCGGATGTGGACGCCCGAATCGCCGTGCCATCGTCGAGGTGTGCAGGTTTGCTCTCCGCTCGCTCGCGAGATCTCCGGGATTCGCGATTTTGTGCGTCGGCTCGCTCGCCGCGGGCCTCGGCTTGACGGCCGCGCTTTCTAGCATCGCCGACGCGATCCTGTTCCGCCCGCTGCCCGTGGCTCATCCGGAGGAAATCGTGCGCGTGTTCACGGCGTCGGCCCACCAGCGCCTGGGACTCAGTTCCTATCCCGATTTCGACGATCTTCGCCGCGCATCGGCTACCGCGCGCATGGTCGCCCAAAGCCAGATTCTGATCGCGGTCGCAACCGGACCGGGCTCCCCGGCGCAGGTCCGCATGGGTCTTGCCGTGACGCCGGATTATTTCGACGTGCTCGGAATACCCACAGCCGCGGGACGGACGTTCCGGCCGGGCGAGGCGCACGATGCCGTGGTCGTGCTCGCGTGGGCCTTTTGGGAGTCGCATCCGCGCTCACTCGGAAGCCGAATTCTGCTGAGCGGCGCTCCCTTCACCGTGATCGGCGTCGCGCCCAAGAATTTTTCGCTGGACCGCTTCGTTCATGAGGATTTCTACGTTCCCATCGGCGTCTACGAATCGGGTCTGTTGCCGTCTTCAGGCAAGCCGATGGAAGACCGGTCACGCCGCTGCCTGAGCGTCTACGCGCGCCTGAATCCGCGCGCGAGCCTGGCGCGGGCGCGCGCGGAAATCGCGGCTGTTGGCACGCGGCTTGAAGCCGAGCACGCGGAGTCCGGCCGCGGCCGCCGGCTGCTCGCGACCACCGAACTCGACGCGCGGATGAGCGGGGATCGGACCATGCCGGCCCTGGCCGCGCTGCTGATCGGCGTCGCGGGCCTGATGCTGGCGGTCGCCTGCGCGAACCTGGGCGGACTTTTGATCCTGCGCGGCGCGATGCGGTCGGCGGAAACGGCGGTAAAGATCGCGCTGGGAGCAAGCCGCGGGAGATTATTCCTCGAGCGCCTGGCCGTGGCCCTTCTGCTGGCGCTTGCCGGCGCTGCGCTCGCGCTACCGGTCGCGTCGGCCGCGCTGCGGTTGTTCGCGCTTGCGGCGACCGCGCCGAGCGATCTGCGCCTGGGCATCGCGGCGGACCTCGACACGCGCATTTTGCCGGTTCTCGCCAGTGCGGCGATCGCGGCCATCGCCTGCGGCTGCCTCCCGGCGCACAATTCGCGCGGCAGATGGAGGAAAATCCTGGTGACCGGTGAAATCGCGCTCGCGTCCTCGCTGGTTGCGTGCGCGTTCTCGCTGCTCGATTCACTCGCGATGACGGCGAGGCAGGACCCCGGTTTCCAAAGCGCGCGCGTACTCACATTGGCGCTCGATCCGGCCCAGGTGCGCTATACCGAGTCTCACGCGCGCGCGTTTTACCGCGAGGTGCTCGAGCGCGTGGGAGCGATGAGCGGAGTTCGTTGCGTCGCGCTGGCGCAATCGGCTCCCCTGGGATACACGGGCGCGCAGCGTGAGATCGAAATTGCGGGCGAGACGGAGCCGGCGACGCTGTGGACTAACCTGGTGACCCCCGGCTATTTAGACCTCCTGCGCATTCCCATCCTGCGCGGGCGAGCTTTTGACGACCGCGACACCGCGGCGAGCGAGCCGGTGGCAATCGTGAACGAGGAGCTCGCCAAGCAGGGCGGAATCGGCGCGCGATTTCGCATGAATGGGCGGATGGTTCGCGTGATCGGCGTGGCGCGAACGGCGAAATACTTTTCGCTGGGCGAAGCTCCGCGGCCGTACCTGTACCTTCCGTTTTCGCAGAACTACGCTTCCCGCATGGTGCTTCATGTGGAGACGTCGGGCGATCCGGCGCGCGCGGCGTACCCGATCGTCGCGGCGATTCATGCGCTCGATGCGGCCCAGCCGGTGAGCGAAATCCGCCCGGCGAGCGATTACCTCGCCCAGGGTGCGACGTTCCAGGCGCGCGTCGCGCTGGAAGCGACGGGGGTCGTGGCGGCGTGCGGGCTCGCGCTGGCGCTCGCCGGGCTGTATGGGATGGTGGCGCAGGCGGTGGCGGCGCGCCGACGCGAGATCGGAATCCGCATGGCGATCGGAGCGCGCGGTCGCACGATCATGGCGATGCTGGTGATCGATGCGATGTGCCTGGCGGCAGTGGGAACCTGCGCAGGCCTGGCCCTCGCGTGGTTCGCACGGCGCGAACTTGTCGGGTTCGTTCCGGGCGGGCATGACCCGGCGGCATTTGCCTTCGCCGCGGTGGCTGTGCTGGTGTTGAGCGCGGGCGCGTCGGCCATTCCCGCAGCGCGCGCGGCGCGCATCGATCCGGCGCGATCCTTGCGCGAGCGGTAGCGATACACTGAACTGAACACGCGATGAAGCGCTTACCCCTGCTATTCCATCACGTGATGTACAACCTGCGCGGCGGGTTTCTGGTGCGTCCACTGGCGATCGCGCTGGCGCTGGGGTGCGCGGGCGCGCTGTTTTCCTGGATGGAGGAAGAATTCCCGGCCGCGAGCGCGTGGGTCCCGCGCGCCATCTTCCCCTCGCATTCCGACCCGCAGAGCGCGCAGGTGATCCTGGCCGCCATCGGCGGCTCCATCATGACCGTGGTTTCGATCGTTTTCGCCATCCTGCTGATGACGCTGACGCTTGCGTCCATGCAATTTTCGCCGCGCATCATTTTAGGGTTCGCACGCGACGGCGTCACGCAGTGGACGCTGGGCATTTTTCTGGGGACGTTCTCCTACTGCATGGCCGCGCTTCCCGCGGCGCACTCGCAGCCGCGTCCGTTCGCCCCGGTCGCGACCGTGTTCGGCGCCATGCTGCTAGCGCTCACCTGCGTGGCCTGGCTGCTGTTCTTCATTCACCACATCTCCCAGGCGATCAGCGTCAACCAGATCGTGGACAAGATCGCTTCGGAAACCGAGGTGGTCATAGACGATGTGATGCCCTGGCCGCGCAATCCCAACCTGCGCCGCTTTGACGAGCGTGTGGAGGACTTCAAATGGGAGCTGACCGTTCCCAACGAAATTTCCGGCTATGTCCGCTTCATCGACGTGAACCGTTTGGTCGCCTTGGCGAAGGGGTTTCATATCAAGGTTCACGTGCTGCGGCGGGTGGGGCATTTCGTTCCGCGCGGCGTGCCTCTGCTGGCGATTTCGCGCGCCGACCGCGCCACCCCCGACCGTATCGCGGATATCCTCGCGACTTTCGATTTCGGCCCGTCGCGGACTTTGCAGCAGGACGTCGAGTTCGGCATTCTCCAGATCGTGGACATCGCGCTCAAAGCGATCTCGCCCGCGGTGAACGATCCCAGCACGGCCATCAGTTGCGTCGATCAGTTGAGCCGGCTGATCATTCGCGTGGCCTCGCGCGAGCCGCCGGAAATGGGATTCTACGATCCGCCGGGCAACCTGCGGGTGTACATCCCATGGATGGGTTTCGAGCGCCTGCTGGATTCGGCGTTCGAGCAGATCCGCATGTACTCGAAGGGCGACCTGGCAGTGAGCCTGCGCATGCTGCGCGGGCTCGGGGACATCGCCCGCACCACCCACGATGACGAGATTCACCGCGTGGTCCTGGACCGGGCCAGCCGCGTAGTGGCGGGCTGCGCCGAGCGTCTGGACGAGCAGGAGATGTCGGAAATCCGTTCGCGTTTCCTGGGCCTGCAGACCCTGCTCGCCGCGAAGTAGGGGCGTGCGGAGAATCCGCGAGCCCTGCATTACACTCATTAGCAGGTGCGCATTTTCATCTCGGCGGGCGAAGCTTCGGGCGATCTTTACGCTTCGCGCGTGGTTGAAACGCTGCGCGCGCGGCATCCCAGCGCTGAATTTTTCGGATGTGCCGGACCGCGGATGCAAAAAGCGGGCGTCCGAGCCATCGTCGATTCGCGATCCATCGCGGTGGTCGGAATCGTCGAAGTGGTTGGGCATATTCCGCGCATCTGGCGCCAGTTTCGCAAGCTGGTGCGCGCGGCGGCGGCGGAAAAACCGGACCTGGCCGTGCTCACCGATTCTCCCGATTTTCACCTGCGCCTCGCCCGGCAGCTCAAGAAGCGCGGAATTCCAGTGGTTTACCTGATCGCTCCGCAGGCCTGGGCGTGGCGGCAGGGGAGGGTCCGGATTCTCAAGGAAACCGTCGACCGGCTGCTGTGCATTTTCCCCTTCGAGGAGGAATTTTTCGCCTCGCGCGGAGTTCCCACGAGCTATCTAGGCCATCCGCTGGCGCGAATCGTACAGCCGTCGATGCCGCGCGCCGAATTTTTTCAAAAAATCGGATTCAATCCGGACCGGCGGCTGATCGTTCTGCTTCCGGGGAGCCGGCATGGCGAGGTCGAACGTCATATGCCCGCGCTGCTTGAAGCCGTGAGGCTGGTTCGCGAGCGGCAAGATGTTGATTTTCTGCTGGCTTTGCCCCCCGGGTTCGGCGCGGAGCGCGCAAGTTTTTGGGAACCCGCCCGCGCGGCATCCATCCAAGTAAAAGAAGGACTCGCCTGGGATGGGCTGGCTTATGCTCACCTAGCCCTGGCGGCTAGCGGCACGGTTACCATCGAGGCCGCTCTGCTGGGTACACCCCTGGTGACCTTTTACCGGGTAAACGCGTTAAGTTGGTTATTGGGACGGCGGCTGGTAAGCGCGCCGTTTCTGTCGATGGTGAACCTGGTCGCCGGGAGGCGTATCGCTCCCGAGCTGATCCAGGACGAAATGACGGGTGAACGGATCGCGGCAGAGGCGATTCGGCTGCTCGAGGACGAGGCGGCGCGGTCGGAAATGCGCGCCGGTCTGGCTCGGGTGGCCGCCTTGCTCGCCAGCCGGGACGATCCCATGGAGACCGCCGCGGGCTGGATAGAGAAGGTGTTGAAGTGAAAGTAAAAACATGGTTCACGCTGGTTAGCGTTTTGGCCGCCGGATCGCTCTGGGCCCAGGAGCGGCCCCTCCTGGACCGTCCCAGCCGGTTCAGCGAGCACCGCGGAGATAGCCAGGATCGCTCTCAGATCGACGTCCAAAGTTACGCGATCGACGCCAAGGTCGATCCAAACGCGCAAACCATCGTCGCCACCGCGACCGTCCGCTTCATTCCCGCTTCGGACACCAATTCGCTGACCTTCGAGCTCAACAATTCGCTGAGCCTGTCGAAAGTGCTGGACGAAGACGGCAGCCAGGTTTCGGCGTCGCGCGTACAGCAGGATATGGGCGTCGGGTTGACGCTTTCGCGGACAATTCCCCAAGGCAAACCCGCTACGCTGACCTTTTATTATGACGGGCGGCTGACCGGCAACGAGGATTCGCCGGTGTATGGAATCAAGTTCGCCGCGATTCATCCCGACGTCGCTTATTTCATGTATCCGGCGCGCTGGTTTCCGGTGAGCGGGTACACGGTCGATCGTTTTGCGGCGGATCTGAAGGTGACCGTGCCGACAGGGTACAAGGTGATCGCGAGCGGAATCGACAGCCAGGCGAGCGCGCCCGCGGGGTTCACCACCACCGAATTCCGCTTCGACCAGCCGTCGTTTCCGGGAAGCTTCGCGGTGGTGCGCGGCGATGCGCAGCCGGTACAGGCGGGCGGCGTGACCACGTCGCTGTATCTGCGCGAGAGCGCGGCGATGGCGCAGGCCTACGGAGCAGAAATTTCCAAGGCGATGCTGTTCTTCACCGATCTCTACGGCGCGCCCTACAATCGCAATCTGACGGTGGTCGAGACCGAGGACGGCGCGCCCAACGGCTACGCCGCTCCGGGAATCCTGTTCCTTGCGCCGCACGGCATCGGGACCACGGTGAATACCGACCTGGTGGCCAACGAGGTCTCGCAGCAATGGTGGGGGACGATCGTTTCGCCTTCCAGCCGGAATCATGTCTGGATTCAGAACGGCATGGCGCGCTATTCCGAGATTCTTTATACCGAACACGTGAACGGCAAGGGCGCGATGGACACGGCGGTTCATAACGACTATGTCGAAGCGCTCACCGCCGACCAGGCGCCGTTGATTCAATCCGCGCGTCTGGAGGATTATTCGCCCGAGTTCTGGGCCGCGACGGCGGCCAAGGGCGCGGCCGTGGTCAACATGCTGCGCGGCGTGATCGGCGACGACAATTTCATGAAGCTGATCCACGCCGTGCCCGACCAGTTCGCGTACAAATCCATCAGCACCGACGATTTCCGCAAGCTCGCCGAACAGATCTACGGACAGGAGCTGGCCTGGTTCTTCACCGAATGGATCGAATCGACCGGCGCGCCGACGTTCAAGACGGAGTACACCGTCTTCCGCACGGAAAAGGCTCCCGGGTTCCGCGTGATGGGGAAGGTGACGCAGGACCTCGATCTGTTCCGTATGCCGGTGGAGATGAGAGTGGAAACCGAAGGAAACCCGGAGATGAAGACGATTGAAGTGGTCGGCACGGCGTCGGAGTTTTCGGTGGACACGTTCGGGAAGCCGAGATCGGTGACGCTCGATCCGGACGATCACGTGCTGCATTTCGACGACAACATGCGCGTCGCGGTGGCCATCAAACGCGGCGAGGAGTACACGCAGATCGGCGATTATTCGGAAGCGCTGAAGGAGTACCAGAAGGCGCTAGATGTGACGCGCAACAGCTCGCTCGCGCATTACCGCATCGGCGAGCTGTATTTCCTGCAAGGCAACTGGCAGCCCTCGGCCAACGAATTTCGGGAAGCGCTCAATGGCGATCTTATCCCGAAGTGGACCGAGGTGTGGGCGCACATCAATCTGGGAAAGATTTTCGACGTGAGCGATCAGCGCGACCGCGCCATGAACGAATACCGCCAGGCGCTGCGCACCAAGGACAACACCTACGGCGCGCTGCAGGAAGCCGAGAAGTACATGAACCAGAAGTACGTCCGGCAGCGGGCGAGCAACTGATGGAAGAGATCGTCTTTCAAGTCGAGCGTGATGAGTCGGGGATGCTGGTCGCGGTCTGGGATGCGCCGGAGGGGGGCGGGATCACCACGCAAGGTCGCGATCTAGGGGAGTTGCAGGAGCAGGTGAAGGACGCGGTCCGGTGTCATTTCGATTCGGGCGCTCCGCAGCGGATTCGGCTTCACTGCCGATCCGGTGTTGGTGAATCCCGAAGCGTGAAGCTGCCGCGCGGCGTATCCGGCCGGGGCGCCGTGAAGGCGCTTGAACGGCTTGGCTTCGAACGGGTTCGGCAGGCCGGATCGCACATTCGGCTTCGTCACGGTCCCGGTGCACGCCGCGCTTTCCGTCGGAACACTCGCCAGTATTCTCCGGCAGGCTCAGGTCGCGCCGGAGGAGTTCATTCGTGAACTATAGAGTTCTTTAGAGAAAGCCCTCTTCGCGCCTGCCCGCCACGTACGATCCATGAGCGCGTCAAGCGGGCGACCGCCCCTCCGACGAGAAACACAAGTGCGGCCGCGGCGCCGAGCTCCACGCCGAAGAAGAAATCGTCGTGGCCAAACAGGGAGCTTTCCAGAATGGGCGGTTTCAGTGCCCCTGCGCCTCTAAAAACCGCTCCGCTTCGATCGCCGCCATGCAGCCCATCCCTGACGCGGTCACGGCTTGGCGATACACGCGATCCTGCACGTCGCCCGCGTGAAACACGCCCGGAATGTTGGTTCGCGCCCCGCCGTGGCTCACGATGTAGCCTTCGTGATCGAGCTCGATCTGGCCGCGGAATGGCTGCGTGTTGGGAATGTGGCCGATGGCGATGAATAATCCGTGCACTTCGCGATCGGTGGTGCCGCCGGTGTCGACATTGCGCAGGCGCACGCCGGTGACTTCGTTGCGGGTCACGTCGTATACCTCCTCGACAATCGAATTATTGACGAAGGAGATTTTGGGATTCGACCGCGCGCGGTCCAGCATGATCTTCGATGCGCGAAACTGCGGGCGCCGGTGCACCAGCGTCACGTCCGAAGCGAAGCGCGTCAGGAAATTGGCTTCCTCCATGGCCGAATCGCCGCCGCCCACCACCATCACCTTGCGATTTTTGTAAAACGCGCCGTCGCAGGTGGCGCAGGAGCTGACGCCGCGGCCGATCAGCTTCTGCTCGTTCGCCAAGCCGAGCCAGCGAGCGGACGCGCCCGAGGCGATGATCACCGTGCGCGCTTCCACCGGCTCTTCATCCACTATCAGCCGGAAGGGGCGCGTGGAGAAATCGGCCTTCTCGACCGTTCCGTAGACGTACTCGGCGCCGAACCGCTCGGCCTGCTTTTTCATGTTCTCCACCAGCTCGGGGCCCTGAATTCCCTGGATAAATCCGGGAAAATTTTCGACCTCGCTGGTGATGGAAAGCTGACCGCCCGGCTCGTGCCCGGCAAGCACCAACGGTTTCAGGTTGGCCCTCGCCGTGTAGATCGCCGCTGTGTTGCCCGCACAGCCCGATCCGATAATGATGACGTTACGCACGCCTTATGTTAGCAAGTGCGTCAACCACTCCCGGGAGGTTCAACGCCGCCCCAACGAGGAAGCGGACTTCATCGTCCACGCGATCGGCGAGAAATAAGCTGGGCGAGCGAGTACTCGTTTCAACGCCCGCTCAGGTAATAAAACCGCGCGATGAACAGGGCGGCGAGCAGGTACACCAGCCAGTGCGTGCGCCGGAATTCGCCGCGCGCGATACTCAACAGCGCGTAGGCGGTGAATCCGAACGCCAGCCCGTTGGCGATGCTGAACGTCAGCGGAATGGCGATCATGGTAAGAAACGCCGGGATCGCGACGCCCGGATGTTTCCAGGGAATCGCGGCGGCTTCCGCCATCATCAGCGATCCGACGACAGTCAGCGCGGGTGCTGTGGCTGCGGCGGGAATCGCGCCCACCAGCGGCGCGATGGGCAGGATCGCCAGGAACAGAACTCCGGTGACAATCGCGGTGACGCCGCTGCGCCCTCCGGCCACCACACCCGCCGCGCTCTCGATGTAGCTGGTGACGGTGGACGTTCCGGCGAAGGACCCGGCGATGGTCGCGGTCGCGTCCGCCAGCAGAATGCGGCGAATGCGCGGAATGCGCTGGTGCTCGTCGAACAGGCGCGCTTTCTTGCCCACGCCCACCAGCGTGCCGATATTGTCGAACAGGTCGACGAACAAAAATACCGCAACGATCTCCAGGAAACCGAAGCGCCACGCCGCGCGGATGTCGAGTTTGCCCGCGGTCGCCGCGATATCGGAGATGCGGTACGGCTCCGGCGTCCAGTGCACCAGGCCAAAGGCGATTCCGGCGAGCGTGGTCGCCAGAATGCCGATTAGCATGGCGCCGCGCACGCCACGCGCCAGCAGAGCGCCCATCAGCAACAGCCCGAAAATCGCCAGCAGAGTGTTGGGGTCGCGCAGATTGCCGAGCGCCACCAGCGTGTCGCGGCTCGCCACGATGATGCCCGAATTGCGCAGCCCGATCATGGCGATGAACAGTCCGATGCCGGCCGCGACAGCCGAGTACAGCTCGCCTGGAATCGCTTCGAGGATGAGCTGCCGGACGCCGAGGAAGGTCAGCAGCAGAAACGCGACGCCTGAAAAAAACACAGCGCCCAGCGCAGCCTGCCACGCGATGCCCATCCCCTTGACCACGGTGTAGGCGAAGTACGCGTTGAGTCCCATGCCCGGAGCAAGAGCGATGGGATAACGCGCAAATACGCCCATGAGGATGCTTCCGAACGCCGCGCAGAAACAGGTGGCCGCCATCACCGCCTTGAACGGCATCCCTGCGTCGCGCAGAATCGAAGGGTTCACGAAAACGATGTACGCCATGGTGACGAACGTGGTCGCGCCGGCGAGAACTTCGGTGCGCCAGTTGGTCTCGAGGGATTCGAACTGGAAGTAGTGTTCCAGGCGTCGGATCATCGCACCAGGTCCTCCATCCGCCAGTCGTGGCGAAAGGGACTGAGAATGCGAACGCCGCCGATCTCGACACCGTGTTGCATATCCTCGCTCACGATGTAGCCTAGCTGGTTCACATGCGCAACCGCCCAAAGCTGCGCATTCCAGAAATGGATCCCGAAGCGGACGGACGCGTGCGCGGCCTCGAGAATCACCTCGGTGGTGACGGGGAACACGCGCCACAAGTTTGCGTGGCGCTCCAAGCTGGCCAGCGCCGCGGCCTGTGGGATCCGCGGGCGAAGCTTCGTCGTCATCACCGAGTAAAATTCGGAGAGAACCTGCGTGCTGATGCAGCCCACGCCGGACCGATGAATCCGCTCCACCAGAAGCGCCGCCGCGCGCTGCTTTTCCGGCTCGGACGGATCATGCGGATAGACGATTACGTTTGTGTCGAGCAGCAGCCGAGCGGTCATAGCGGTCGTAGAGATCGTCGCGTTTCCAGCTTCGCCCTCCCGGCACAGCAGCGAGCTTCATGCGGCGCTGAATCATTTCCCATTCCTTCCGCCATGCGGCGTCGCGCTGTTTGGCCAGGACCAGCTCATCAACCGCCTCACGGATCATTTCCGCTTCGGTGCGGCCGCTCTTTTTTGCGAGCTTCTTGAGGACCCGGTCCTGATCGCGGCGCAGGTAGACCTGTTTCCGAATCATGGTGGGCATACATCAATTATACATCGCGATATACATCACCTGACGTAGCGGCGCGCGCGCCCGAATATTTTGCGCAGCATCGCGGCGGTCAGTTTCCCGGTCGACGTGTTCTGCTGGCTGGGATGATACGACGCGATCAGCACGGGCGACCCTTCCATGCGATGCTCCATGCCGTGGCCGAAGGCGAACGCCGCGCGGCTGCGGATCACACCGCGGTCGCGCAGGATCGCGAGGTACGTGTCGAACGCGATGCGGCCGAGCGCCACCACCACATTCACATCTTTGAGCAGGTCGATTTCGCGCTCCAGGTACGGGCGGCAGTTGTGGAATTCGTCCGGCTTGGGCTTGTTGTCAGGCGGCGCGCAGCGCACGGCGGCGCTGATGTAGGCGCCCGTCAGCTTCATTCCGTCGTCACGCGAAACGCTTTCCGGCTGCGACGCGAAGCCGGTTTCAAACAGGGCGCGATACAGAAAATCGCCGGAGCGGTCGCCGGTGAACACGCGGCCCGTGCGATTTCCGCCGTGCGCCGCGGGCGCCAAGCCGATCACCAGCAGCTTGGCACGCGGATCGCCGAAACCGGGAACCGGACGGCCCCAATAGGTCCAGTCGCGATAGGCGCGGCGCTTGGTTTCCGCGACATGCTCGCAATATTCGCGAAGCCGGGGGCAGCGCTCGCACGCGACGATTTCGCGCGCAAGAATTTCGAGCCGGTTCACACCTTCAACTCGAATCCGGCGGCGCGCATGCCTTCGATGATTCGCGCGCGGATCGCGGAGACTTCGTCGGAGGCGAGCGTACCATCCGCCTGGCCAACCGTGATTCGATACGAAATGCTGCGCGAGCCATCGGGCGAAGCAAAATCGCGCAGGAACGCGATCGCAATCAGCGCGTCGCCGGCGAGCGTCTTGAGCCGCGACTCGATCTCGCCGATCAGCGCCCTCGGCGGCGCCACCACGGTCAAATCGAAGGAACTGGTGGGGAAGCGGCGCAGCGGTTGGTAGCGCGGCTCGCGACGACTCAGTTTTTCGACGACCGCAAGATCCAGGTCGAGCACCGCCGCGCGTCCGGTCTCGACCATCCGCGGATGAAATTCGAACAGCCGGCCGATGGGTTCGTTGGCGTGAAATACCTGCGCGCCGCGGCGGGGATGCTCGTAAGCGCGCGCTTCGGCTGGCCGCACGTACGCGCCGGGCAAAATGCATTGGGCCAGCCGTTTCAGCTCCAGCAGCCCTGCGACGCCATCGTCTTTCGCGTAAATCGCCGCGGCCAGGTGCGGAACTTCGCGGTCCTTGTAAATCTCGCGACCAATCTCGAACAGCCGGAACGAATCGAAGCGTTTCTGATTCTCCGTCACGTTCTTCCAGATCCCCGGAATCAGGCTGGGCCGCAAGAATTGCTGGTCGATCGAAATGGGATTGGCGACCTCCACTTGCGGACGAAGCGCGAACAAGCGCGCCTGCTCCGCGCTGATGAAGGAATAGTTGTAGACCTCCGTGAATCCTTGCGCCGCGGCCATCTCGCGGACGCGATGTTGAAATTCGCGCTCCGGATTCCCCGGCGGAACGCGCGCGGGCGCGAGCGGCGCCACCGGTGTGATCGACTCGTAACCGATCATGCGGCCGACTTCCTCGGCCAGGTCGTCCTTGATGGTGACGTCTTTGGTGGCGCGCCAGCTCGGCGGGATCACCGAAAACGCGCGCGGCCCGGAATCGGCGACGCGGAAATCGAGCGATTCGAGAATTTTTCGTACTTCGTGGGCCGGAACCGCGCGCCCCAGCTTGCGGTCGAGCCAGTCGAGCGGCAGCTCGATCGGCTGCGGTGCGGCAAGCGGACGGTACGCGTCGGCGATTCCTCCGGCGAGGCGGATTCCCGGTGAAACTTCCTGAAGCAACTCCAGAGCGCGCCGCAGACCGCGCACGGTATTCGCCGGGTCCTGCGCTTTTTCAAAGCGCATGGATGCGTCGGTGCGCAGCTTCAGCCGCGCTGACGTTTTGCGGACGCTTGACGCGTTGAAGCACGCGCTTTCAAGTACGATGCGCGTGGTGGTTTCGGAAATCGCGGTATCCGCGCCGCCGATCACGCCCGCGATGGCGATCGGGCCGCTCGCGTCGGTGATGAGGAGATTGGGTTCATCGAGATCGTAGGTTTCGTCGTTGAGCGCCTTGATCCGCTCCCCCGCTCGCGCCGTGCGCACGACGATTCCGCTTTGCAGCTTGTCCGCGTCGAAGGCGTGCATGGGCTGAGCGAGCTCCGCCATGATGAAGTTGGTCACATCCACGATGTTCGAAATCGGATTGAGGCCGATCGCTTCGAGGCGGTATTGCAGCCACAGCGGCGACGGG
Organism: Bryobacteraceae bacterium; assembly: GCA_035501755.1. GTDB lineage: Bacteria > Acidobacteriota > Terriglobia > Bryobacterales > Bryobacteraceae > Palsa-187. Next base: position 36,331 of record DATJVN010000027.1, read on the forward strand.
CACACGCTGACGTTCTCAAGTATCAGCGCGGAGTAGCGCGGGCACAATGCGAAATCGGTGACCGTCACTTCGATACGCGCGGGCGCGTCCGGGAATTCGAGCGGTTTTACCGGATCGCGCAGCGGGCGGCCGAGAATCGCCGCGACTTCGCGCGCCATCCCGTGGTGCCCCCACAGATCCGGCCGATGCGTCAGCGATTTGTTATCGACCTCGATGATGAAATCGGGCGTGAGATCGAGCGCGGTGTCGAGCTCGATGATTCCGGTGTGATCGCGGCTGATGCCCAGCTCGGCCGGGCTCGCGAGCATTCCGTCGCTTTCGACTCCATCGATGATTTTCTTTCCGATCGGCACGTAAACGGTCCGCAGTTTAACGCGGCAGTTGGGCGCGCCGCAGACGACTGTTTTTTGTCCGTAGCGGACGGTTTCGACGATCGCCTTGCGGTTGTGCCCGCTTCCGATCGGCTCGAGCGCGACCACCAGCGCTTCGGAAGCGCCGGCGAGCAGTGCACCGGTCTCTTCGATGCCCTCGCACTCGGCGGTTTTGAGCGTGATGAGATGCTCCAGTTGGTGGGCAGATGTCTCCAGGCCGTCCACCATCTCGCGCAGCCATTGATACGAGAATTTCATCTAGAATTGGCTAGCAAATCGCAGGTCGCCGCTCATCATCAGACGAATATCGTCGATGGCGTAGCGCATCATCGCCAGGCGCGTGAGGCCCAGGCCGAAGGCGAACCCGCTCCACTGTTCGGGATCGGCGCCGCCGTGGCGCAAAACCGCGGGATGCACCAGCCCGCACGGCATCAGCTCGAGCCATCCTGAGTGTTTACACACCGGGCAGCCCGCGCCGTTGCAGATCAGGCATTGAACATCGAGCTCGAATCCGGGTTCGACGAAGGGAAAAAATCCGGGGCGCAGGCGAACGGTGACTTCGCGCTTGAAGATCGCCGAAAGCAGCGTCTTCATGAAGTACAGCATGTGCGCGACCGAAACGTCGTGATCCACCATCATGCCTTCGAGCTGATAAAAGGTGTGCTCGTGCGACGCGTCCACTTCTTCGTTGCGAAAAACGCGGCCCGGCGCGATCATCCGCAGCGGCGGCCCCAGCTTCTCCATGCCTCGGACTTGGACCGGTGAAGTATGCGTACGGAGCAAATGTCCGCCTATGAGCCAAAATGTATCTTGCATGTCGCGCGCCGGGTGTTCGGGCGGAATGTTGAGCGCGTCGAAGTTGTGATATTCGGTCTCGACCTCGGGACCATCCAGCACCGCAAAACCGAGCGATGTGAACAGATCTTCGATTTCGTTCTGGATTTGTGTGACCGGATGCAAGCTTCCGGGGCGCGGACCAGGCGCCGGCAAAGTCAGATCCAGCCATTCGCCACGCAGTCGCTGGTTGAGATCCCCGGCGCGGATCTCTGCCTCCCGCTTCGCGTAGGCTTCTTCCAGGCGCTGCTTGATTTCGTTGAATGCCTTACCGGCGGCGGGCCGGTCTTCTGTTGGGATTGTGCCGAGCAGCTTTCCGATCTGCCCGAAGTACGCCTTGCGTCCCAGATACTGCACGTGGACCGCTTCGA
>DATJVN010000028.1:0-55814 GCA_035501755.1 Bryobacteraceae bacterium
CTTCTTTTTCTTAACAGGAGTTGCCGCCATGAGGCTGGTTCCCCAGGCGATTGCCAAAGCGATCAGGAGTGCGAAGCGCAGCAGGTTGAACGTGCGGGTATTCTGAGGCAAAGCTTCTCCCTAGACGTTAACTTTTACGAACACGGGGCTTTGTACATTTTGAAGGATATTAGGGCATTCCGTCAAGACGTTTACATGAATCCTTTCAATGAATCACCCCTTCTTATCGGCAGTCCTGGGCCCCGGCATGAGAGATCCGGGCGGCGGAAGAGCGAAGCCGGGTGGCGCTTCTCGTCGTTTCAACAGGTTGGCCGGCGTTTGCGGCTTTACGCAGCGATGAACCACTCGACGTCGCGCGCGCTGAGGATGAGTTGCGCGGGATGCTTCTTGGGATCGTAGGGGCCCTCAAGCACCGCCTTCAGGGCGTCGGCCTTGTCGGCGCCCGATTCGAGCATGGCGATATGCCGAGCGGCCAGTAGAACTCCGGGCAGCAGCGTGATGCGCCACTGCTTCATTTTTTCGACCCACAGTCCGGCCGCGATTCCGGTTCGATCGTCGATCTTCGGTTCACCGGGAAACAGGCTGGCGGTGTGCGCGTCCGGTCCCATGCCGAGGTGAATGACGTCGAACTCCGGCATGTCGCCGGGAAGCAGCCTGAACACCGCGCGGATCTCATCCGTGTAGCGGCGGGCGGCCTCCTGCGCATCGAGTTCGGCCTGAATGCGGTGAATGCCCGACGGCGGAAACCCGGCCGGCTTCAGCCACAGATCGTTCGCGAGTTTGAAATTGCTCTGCGGATCGCCGGGCGGGACGCCGCGCTCGTCCACCCAGAACAGGTCGACGCGCGACCAGACGAACGCGGCGTGCGCGAACATTTCGAACATCGGTTTGGGCGACGATCCACCGGAAATCGCGAGCGTGGAGCGCGGCTTCTGCCCGAGCAGATCGAGAATGTACCGCCCGCACGCCTGGGCCGCGTCCGGCGATCGATGCATCATTTGAGCAGCGCCTCAAAAACCGCGTCGGCGCCGGTGATGGACAGCTCGGCGCGCATGACGGAATCGGCGTCGGCGGGCGGAAGCAGGGTGCGCGACGTCTTCTGGCCGGAACGGACTTCGAGCAGGCTGCCTTCGACCTTGCTTACTGTCACACCACCCTCCTTGCCCGAAAGGGTGACCGCGCGAATGCCGGCGTCGCCGCCGATATTCTCCAGCGCGACGCGCACCGCGGGAAGGCACAGCTCCATCCACTGGCGGAAATAAAGAATGCGCGTCGAAAGAGCGCCCGCGTAAGCGATCTTCACGTCGGAGATTTTCATGGGCGCGTCGTCGAAGACGTTGGCGATGGCCTGGCGCCAGCCGGTGAGGCGCGTCCAGGCGAGGTCGGCCACGCGCTCCCCGCGCGAGCGCAGCTCCCTCAGAACCGCGATCGCACCGCGCGCATTAGGCGCCGTTTCCGAATCAACGATCGTCTTTCGCGCCAGCGGAAACAGAGGATCGAAGTAGCGCGTTGAGAAGAAACGCGGACCGCGGCACCACAGCACTACCGGAAGATCGGGCACGATCAGCGGAAGCAGCAGGCGCGCGACGTCGCCCAGGTTAGCCGCGTCGGCGGTCATCTCGATTCCTTCCGAGCAGATCTGCTGGTGCCTTCCGAACGGCATCCAGCATTCGGCGAAAACGCGCGCGCCGAGCTCGGCGCCTTCCGCCGCCTTCAGCACGATGGCGCGGCTGGGATGATCGTGCATCAGCACGCCGAGCGTCTGGCGCACGTGCTCGGCGTCGGTTTCATCCTCGGCGATCACGATCAGCGTCATCGCGCAGGCGCGCAGCACGCCCGCATCGGTCTGCTCCTTGGCGAGCTGCTCCCACAGCTCACGCAAATCCTTGAGTACCTTCTCGGGATTCACCGTGGCGGTCACGAGTTCCTCCAGTGGTGGCCGCGCCGCGCCAGCATCTTGTCCGACTCCGCCGGGCCCCAGGTCCCGGCATCGTAATTGGGAAATTCGAATTTCCTTCCGTTCCAGTCGTCGAGAATCGGCTGCACCACGCGCCAGCTCGCCTCCACCATGTCCTGGCGCGTGTACAGCGTCGCGTCGCCTTTCATCGCGTCGACCAGCAGCGTTTCATATGCGGTGGGCGAGCGCTCGCCGAAGCTCGACCCGTAATTGAAATCCATCGAAACCGGACGCAGACGCATGCCGCTGCCGGGCTGCTTCGACAAAAATCGCAGGGAAATCCCCTCCTCGGGCTGAATGCGGACGATCAGCAGGTTGGGCTCCGCTTCGCCGGAGGAAGGATTCGAATTGTGATTCGGGTTGAACATGGCGTGCGGCGCGTTGTTAAATTGAATGGCGATATCGGTGGTCCGTTTCGGCAATTTTTTTCCGGTGCGGATATAGAACGGCACGCCGGCCCAGCGCCAGTTCTCGATGAAGAAGGTGACCGCGGCGAAGGTGTCGGTTTGCGAGTCCGGATCGACGCCGGGCTCCTGCCGGAAACCGCGATATTGGCCGGCGACGGCGTTGGCCGCCACCTCGTCCGGATGCATCACGTGAATGGAGCGCAGGAGCTTGGCGCGCTCATCGCGCACCGCGTCCGGCTCGAACAGCGCGGGGGGCTCCATGGCGATGGTGGAGGTGACCTGCAACAGATGATTCTGGATCATGTCGCGCAGCGCGCCGGCTTCCTGGTAATATGCGCCGCGTCCTTCGACACCGATCGATTCCGCCGCGGTGATCTGTATGTGATTCACATAGCGCCGGTTCCACACCGGCTCGAAAATTCCGTTGCCGAAGCGGAAGGCGAGAATGTTCTGCACCGTCTCCTTGCCCAGGTAATGGTCGATGCGATACACCGCGTTTTCGGGGACTACCTGGTGGATCTCTTCATTGAGCGCGACGGCGCTGTGAAGATCGTGGCCGAAAGGTTTTTCGATGATGATGCGCCGCCAGGCGCCGGCCGGCGGCCGCGCCAGTCCGGACGTGCCGAGGCAATCGACCAGCGGGCCATAGAAGCTCGGCTGCGTGGACAGATAAAACAGGACATTGCTCTGGCCCAACTCTTCAAGCTTCGCGGCAATCGCGGAGTACAGCTCGCGGTCCTTCAAATCTCCCGCGACGTAATAAAGGTTGCGCGCAAAGCTGTTCCACAAATCTTCGTCGAACGGCGAATCCTCCAGGAACTGCTTGACGGCGTCGTGCATGGTCTGACGGAAGGCGTCGTCGGAGAGCTTGGTGCGAGAATTTCCTACGATCGCGAAGGAACTCGGCAGGCGCCGCTCATACGCGAGCCGGTAGAGCGAGGGCATCAGCTTGCGTTTGGATAAATCGCCGTGCGCGCCGAAGATCACGATGGCGCACTCCGGCACGCGCCGTTCAAAACGCAGGGGGTCAGCGAAAGGATTGGTCGCCACTACGCTTCAACATATCATTTCGCGCGGCGAGTCCACGCCAGGATTTATTCGGCGCGTAGTGCGATCACCGGGTCGACCCGGGTGGCCCGGCGTGCGGGAAGATAACCGGCGGCGAGCGCCACCAGTGTCAGCAGCAGCGCGGTCAAAAGCGAGATCCCGAGGTCTGTCGGGCGGACTTCGTACAGCAGGCTCGAAAGAAATCGCGTCAAGGCGAGGGAAGCGGCGAACCCGGCGCCCAGCCCCGCCGCGGCAAGCGCCAGCGCGTGACGCAGGGCCATCCCCAGCACGTCGGCCCCGCGCGCGCCGAGCGCGATGCGGATTCCCATCTCGCGTGTCCGTAGGCTAAGCGCATAAGAGATCACTCCGTAGATTCCGATCGCCGCGAGCGCCAGAGCCAGCGCTCCGAACAATCCGAGCAGCGTCAAAGTGAGCGTGCGTTCGGAGAGCGTCGCGCTTAAGTACGACTCGAGTGGCATCACGTCGTACACCGGCTGCGTCTTGTCGGCCGCGGCGAAAGCTTCGCGCGCGGCCTGTTCCATGCCACGCGGATCGCCCGCGGTACGGATCACCATGCTGTAGCCGAAATCCGTGTTCTGCGCGAGCGGGATGTAAGCCTCCATGTTGGGCGCGCGATCCAGGCTGTACTGGCGAATATCACCGGCGATCCCGACGATGGTCGCGAAGGGTTTCGCATCGTCTCGGCCGCCGAGTTGGATGCGCTTTCCGAGCGCGTCCTGGTCCGGCCACAGCCTGCGCGCGCACGCCTCGCTCACGATGGCGACCAGCGGAGCGCCGGCGCGATCGGCATCCGTAAAGGCGCGGCCGCGCAGCACGGGAATACGCATGACGTGAAAGTATTCCGGTGTGATGGAATACGTGTCGGCGAACGGCGCGTCGGCTTCATCGTTGGGTAGCTTGCGATCCAGAATGTGCACGGCTCGGCGGTCGAATCCGCCCAGCGGCAGCGTGCTGACCATCGCCACGCTTTCGACTCCCGGATTCGCGCGCAGCTTTTCCATCGCCTGGTCGTACAGCGCGATCTCGTTTTGCGGCTTGCCCTGATATCGCGATCCGTACACGTAAGTGCCGAGCGTCAGAACGTTGTGCGGGTCGTAGCCGGGATTGACGTTGATCAATCGCGCGAAGCTCTTGGCGAGCAGTCCCGCGGCGAGTACCAGCACGAAGGCGAGAGCGAACTCGGCCGCGGCGAGAGTCGCGCGGATTCCCGATCGAGATCCCGCCTGGCTGCTGGTGCTCTTCAGGGCATCATTCAGATCCGCGCGTGAGAAGCGCAGCGCCGGTGCGAGGCCGAACAGAATTCCGGTCAGAACGGTCACGGCGAGACTGAACAGCAGCACCGTTGCGTCGATCCGAACGTCCTGAATGCGCAGAATGCCGGACGGCGCGAAGTGGACCAATGCCCGAGTGCCCAGCCATCCGAGCGCGATTCCTGCCGCGCCGCCGGTGATCGCGAGCAGCGTGCTTTCGGTGAGGAACTGGCGGACCAGCCGTGCGCGGCCCGCGCCCAACGCGGCGCGCAGCGCGACCTCTTTCACGCGGCCGCTCGCGCGCGCTAGCAGAAGATTGGCGACGTTGGCGCACGCGATCAGCAGCACCAGGCCCACCGCCGCGAGCAGAATCCACAAAGCCGAGCTCACGCGGCCGAATATGTAGTCGCCAAGCGGCGTCACGCGAACGGAAATATCGGGCGGATAGGAAGTGGGGTGCTCGCGCGCGATCTGCGCCATGATCGTGTTCAGCTCAGCGCTCGCCTGCGACGAAGAAACACCCGGTTTGAGCCGCCCGATCAGCCGGAGGTGCTGGCAACCGCGGCAGGAATCCTGCGCGCCGAGATCGTAGCCGAGAGGCATGTAGATCTGCGTGTCCTGGTGCACGAGAAGTTCGGGAAAACCAGGCGGCAAAACGCCGACGATGGTGAAGGACGCGTCGTTCAAATAAACCACGCGCCCCAGCACGTGCGGATCGCCGCCGAAGCGGCGCACCCATAGGCCGTGAGTCAGGATCAGCTCGTAGCGCGTCGAGGAGCGGTCTTCTTCGCGAAAAAACGCGCGGCCCAGTTCCATTTTCACACCCAAAGTTTCGAAGAAATCGTAATTGACGCGCAGGCCGTTCAGCACCTCAGGCTCGCCGTTTTCGACGAACGCGCCGGAGGAGAAGCGGTACAGCGACATGCTCTCGAAGGAATGGCTGCGCTCGCGCCAGTCGTGCGTGGTAGTGAAATCGACCGTGACGGGACGCGGCGTGTCGTGGCTCGCCGAGGCGATCGCGACCAGGCGATCAGGGTCGCGATAGGGAAGCTGGTCGATCACGGCCGCCTTGACCACGCTAAACATCGCGGTGTTTGCGCCGACGCCCAGCGCGAGAGTGAGGATCGCAACAGCCGCGAATCCGGGACTCTTGCGGACGGTTCGCGCGAAGTAGATCAGGTCGTGCATGTACTGAAGTACCGCACACGCCGGCGAAGGTTACGCGCCCGGAAGACGGCCGCCCATCAGTCGATAGATGTACGCCAGAATTTCGGCGACCGCGCGATACAGATGACTGGGGATCTCCTGGCCGACTTCGACCGATTTATACAGCGCCTGCGCCAGCGGCGGATTTTCGATGATCGGCACCTGGTGCTCGATGGCTTTCTGCCGGATGCGCGCGGCCAGATAATTTTTCCCCTTGGCGACCACCTTCGGCGCGCGCGTCGAGTTCACCACGTACAGCAGCGCGACTGCGTAGTGCGTGGGATTCACCACCACCGCGGTCGCCTTGGGGACCTCTTTCATCATCTGCCGCCGCAGCAGGTCGCGCTGGAGCCGGCGAACGCGCATCTTGATCTGCGGGTTTCCGTCGGTTTCCTTCATCTCCTCGCGAACTTCGTGCTTGCTCATCTTGAGCTGGTTGGTGTAGCGCCGCCGCTGCCACATGAGGTCGATGAAACCCACCAGAAGAAATACCGCGGCGGCGCGCCACAACAGCGTCTCGATGGTCGCGGCAATATGTGCGACCGCCACCTGCGTTCCCATCCACGGCATCGAGAGAAACGTCGCCAGGTTCTCTGAAATTTCGTAATACACCACCAGCCCGACCACCGGCAGCAGCAGCAACGCCTGAAAGAACAGCGGCATGTTCTGCGCCGGAATCGACGAGAATCGCTTGATGACGTTCAGCCGCTTGAAATCCGGCGCGAGCTTGTTCAACGAAATTCCCATGCGCGTGGTGGCGAGCTGCGCCGCGATGACCAGCACGACCAGCGCCGCGCCCGCGAGGATCACCGGCGCGAGCAGCGGGAAAATTTCATCGCGCATCAAGACCACCACGGCCGTGGGAGTCAGATCAATGGTGAAAGCCCGCGCGAACAGGTCGTGCATGACGCGCGCGACGCGCAACATCAGCGAGCCGCTGAACGCGGTCGCCAGCGTGACGAAGCCCAGAAACTGGACCGAGGAGATGAACTCGCGGCTGGCCGGGAAATTGCCCTCGCGCCGCGCGCGGTCGACGCGCCGCTTGGTCGGTTTTTCTGTACGTTGCTCGTCCGCCATGTCACGGGCTCACTCAAGGATTAACGACGCGCCACAACTCCTCGACCGTTCGGCCCGCTGCGCCTTCGTATAATTTCGCGACCACCGGCGCAAGGAACACCAGGATCGCGATCGCCGCGATCATCTTCACCGGAAACGCGAGCGAGAGAAGCTGCAATTGCTGTTGCATTCTCCCCAGCAGCGCCAGTGCGAAGTCGAGCAGCAGCAGCAAGCCGATGATGGGAATCGCCAGCCGCAGCCCCAGCGTGAACATTCCGCCGCCCAGCCGCACGATTCCATCCAGGCTCGCCGCCGAGGGCGCCCACGTTCCGGCGGGGAACTTCTGAAAGCTCGCCGCCAGCACGCGCATCACTTCGCGATCCAGGCCTAACGTGAAAAAAAGCAGCCCGGTGACCAGCGTCATCATCACCTGGATTACGCTCGAATCGGCCTGGCTGGTGGGATCGATGGTGGATGCGAATCCGTATCCCGCTTGCAATCCGAACACCTGCGCGGCGATCTGAAAGCTTTCATTGAGAAACGCGACGGCCAGTCCAGCCATCAATCCGAATCCCGCTTCGGCGAACGCCGACGCGATCAGTGCGCCGAAGCCGGGGATCTCGTCCGGAACCGGCGGCCACGCGGGAAAAAGCGCCAGCGTCAGCGCCAGCGCGAACACCGCGCGAATCGCCTGCGGCGCGTTTCGAAATCCGGGAACGGGCAGGAAGGCGATGACTCCAGCCACGCGCGCCAGCACGTAGAGGAACGCGACCATGGTGCTGATTGGTAAGCCGAGTGTCATATCTTGTGGGACAGCCGGTCTTGCCGCTGTCTTTCAGTAGTTCCCGCACACGCGATGACAGCGGCAAGACCGGCTGTCCCACGGGAGGTCAGTGCGCGAAGCGGCCCAGATTGCCGAACAGAGCGGAGGTGTAGCTGATCAGTTTCCCGAGCATCCATGGCATCGCCAGCACCAGCGCGCCGAGAAACGCGGTCAGCCGCGGGACCGTGCTGAAACTCGCATCCTGAATCGACGTCAGAATCTGCGTCAGGCTCATCACGATGCCGACGACAAATCCCACCGCGAGGACCGGCAGCGCCAGCCAGAAGGTGGTGATGAACGTATTGCGCATCAAATCGACAACCATTCCGGATGTCATGTATAGAAACTCCTTACCAGCGATCCGACCACCAGGTTCCATCCGTCCACCAGCACGAACAGAAGAATCTTGAACGGCGCCGAAACCATCACCGGCGGGAGTTGCACCATGCCGACCGAAACGGTAACCGAGGCGACCACAAGATCGATGATCAGGAAGGGAAGAAACAGCACGGCACCGATCTGGAACGCGGCTTTGAGTTCGCTCAAAATGTACGCCGGCGCGAGCGCGCTCAGCTCGACGTCGGAAGGCTTGGCGGGCTGCGGAGAATGCGACAGCTCGACGAATAGTTGAATATCTTTCTCGCGGGCAAACTTGAGCAGGAATATCTTGATCGGCGGGGTTGCCTGGTCCCAGGCCTCGCTCGCGCTGATCTGTCCGTTTTCAAGCGGCTCCCAGGCGTGATGATACAGGTCGTTGGCCACCGGCTGGACCACCAGCAGCGACAGAAACAACGCCAGTCCCACCAGCACCTGGTTGGACGGCGCGGTCTGCGTCCCCAGCGCCTGGCGCAGAAAATGCAGCACCACCGCGATGCGCAGAAACGGCGTCAGGCACATCAGCACCGCCGGCAGCAGCGTCAGCGCCGTGAGAAGCATTACGATCTGCATCGGCACGCTCAGCGCATTGCCGTTTTTGTTCTGGACCAGCGTGATTCCGAGCAGCGAATCGCCCGGGCCGGCCATCGCCGCGCCCGCAGTCACCGTCGCGATCGCCGCGATCTTCTTCATTGCGCGTCTCCCGAGAACAACGAACAGCCATGAGGATGCGTCGCCACCACCACTTCGCGCCCGCGGATCTTCACCAGGTGCAGCGAATGCTGCGGCGTAAGTGCCAGACGTTCCACCGATTCGAGCGCCCGCCCGCGCGCCAGCTTCGACCCCAGCTTGAACCGTGTGGTTCCCGCGCGGCGCAGCGCCCACAGGACCACGCCCAGAAGCCCGAACACCGCCAAAACGGACAGCACCTGCCGCGCGATCTCCACTACGCGTCCTCCCGGAAATCCGTGATGCGCACGCCCACGGTTTCCTCGATGATCACCACTTCGCCCGATCCGATGCACGCACCGCCGATCAGCAGGTCGATGTTTTCGCCCGCCGACCGGTTGGTGCGGATCACGCTGCCGGATTTGAGCTCCAGGATCTTTTCGATGGTCATGGTGATCCGGTCGAGCTCGGCCTCCACGTCCATGCGAATGTCGGCGAGGTGCGCGATTTCTTCGAGAGCCGTCATTTACGCACCTTGCGTCATGTTGATGGTGTCCTGACTGAGCGTGTCCTGTGTGGTTACCATGTGTGCGTTGGCCTGATAGCCCTGCTGATAAACGATCAGGTTGGTGAACTCGGTGGCGATATTGACGTTCGAGCCTTCGGTCGATCCGCCCACCACGGTGCCGCGGCCTCCGGTGCCCGGAATACCGATCGCCGGCAACGCCGTCAGCGCGCTCGCCTGGTAATTGCTGCTGCCGGCCGCCACCAGGGAGTCCGGATTCTCGATCTGCGCCATGGCCATCTGTCCCACCACTACCTGCGTGCCATCGGAATATTGCGCGAGCACCTGGCCGCCGTTGGCCAGCCCGACGCTCACCAGATCCGCTGCGGCCTTTCCGTCCTGCGATTGCGCGGAGGTGGCCGAGCTCTGCGCGTATTGCGTGATATCGGGCGTGGTCCCGTTGTACAGATTCCAGGTGAGATTCAAGTCCGCGGCGTTGTCGGCCAGTCCCGTGATCGGAATCGCTACCGGTGCGCCTGGCGCGGGATCCGTCAGGTTCCCGTTCGAATCGAAAGTCAGCGTGCCGGTGACCGGTGTGTAGGTTCCCGCCGTCAGGTCCGACCCCGGTACGCTCACGGAATAGTTCCACTGGTTGGGCGTTCCCGACTGCGTGAACGTCATCGTCACGGTGTGCGCGTTGCCCAGCGAATCGTAAACCTGGATCGAGGTCGAAAAATTGGTGCCCGAGGCGGCCGAGGCGTCCAGGTTGAGGCTGGCCGAGATGTTCTGCGTCGCCAGCGGCGGCGCGAGCTGCCCCACCGGAACCGAAATATTGCCGATCGGTGCATTCGTGTTGACCACGCCGTTGTTCATGCTCCACCCCTGCACCAGGTCGCCCGAAGCCGTGGTGAGGTAGCCGGCGGTGTTGACCTCGAAGCTGCCGCCGCGCGTGTACTCGGTGTTCCCCGAGCCATTCGCGTTGACGATGAAAAAGCCTTGGCCCTGGATCGCGGCGTCCAGAGCTCCGCCGGTCGATTCCAGAGCGCCCTGCGAGAAATTCGTCATGGTGATCGGAGTGCCGACGCCGAATCCGACCTGCGTCGCGCCCAGATCGGCGCCGATCGATTGCGTCACCAGGTCCTGGAATTCGACCCCGTCCGTCTTGAATCCAGTGGTGTCGAGGTTCGCTAGGTTGTTGCCGACGACGTCAATCGCGGTACTGAAGGCGTTGAGTCCGGAAAGTGCGGTAGAAAATGATGTAGACATGAATGCTCCTGAGTAGAATTAAGATCCGGATGTGGCTCCGGTTTGCGGCGTGCCGTTCTGCGAAGCATTGCCGCCGTTGGACGTGCCGGTTGTCCCCGAACTGCCGTTCGTTTGTGCGCCCGTGGACGAAGCCGCGGTCAGCGCCGCTTTGATCGCGTCCAGGTCCGAGGCCATATCGTTGGAGTCCGACAACTGGCTGAACTGAGCGAGCTGCGTGACGAACTCGGTTCCGTCCGCGGGATTGTCGGGGTCCTGATATTTCAACTGCGCCACCAGCAGTTGCAAAAACACATTCTGATTGGCGAGCGACGACATGCCCGCTGCCGAAGCCGCATTGGTGTTGGCGTTCGTGCTGCTGTTGGTGCTGCTTGCCGGATTGACGGCGCTTGTGCTCATTGCGATTGCTCCAGTTCCTCGAGCCAGCTTTGCGAACTCTGCTGGCGCTTCTGTTTTCCGTTTCCCGATTCGGATTGCGATCCGCGATTCGAGAATCCCTGCTGGCCGGCCTCTCGTTCCTCGCGCAGGTTCATTGCGGAAGATCCCGCGGCGCGCGGCACGAATGTTTCGGCATGATACCCGGCGCGTTCCAGGGACCCGCTGAGCGACCCCAGGTCCTGGCGCAGCGACGTTTGCAGATCCGCGTCAGGTGTACGAACGGCCACGTGAATCTGACCCGCGCGTTCAGTCACGCGCAGATCCACGCTCTGCGCTTCCGGCCCGGCGATGCGCACCGCGATCTCCTGCACCGCGCCCGCGTGAAGCTTGGGAGCCTCCGCGACCGGCGGCGGCTCCTGCGCGCGCGCAGTATCGTTCGAACGTGTCTCGATCGAAGGCGCCTCGCTCTTCGTCGCACTCTGGTCTTTACCCGGGACCACCGGATCGGACGTGAATGCCGTCGTGGCGCGCGCGAAGTTCCCCACGGCCTCGGGCGGTGCGGCGGGGGCGTCCTGGCGTTCGCCGGATGAAAGCGTCTTGACGCTGGGAGCCGGCGGAGGCGCGGAAACCCGCGGCGCGGCGTCGAGCTTGTCTTGCGGTTCCGGCTGTGGGGCCGTGTCAGCCGCAGGCTGCGCGATGGGCGTGATCTCAGCCGAGAAGGCGACCGGCGCCTGCGCCGCGGGAGCCATGCCTTGCGCCGCCATCGCCGTCGCGGAGGTCTGGATATCGGGGGCAGTGTCGCTGTCGATATCGGCCGGCGCGATGGTCTCGGGTTGGTCGGCCGGGGCAGGGACTGCCGGTAAAACCGCGATCTCCGGTTGCGCTGTGGCGCTCGGCGTGCGCGCCGGACGCGTCACACCCGCCGGTCTGCCGATCTTCACCGCAGCCTTCGGCGTGCCGTTCGCTTCGACCGTCGCGGGAGCCGGCGTTTGTGATCTCGCCGGCGTGAGCGGCCGTGGCTGCACGATCGCCGGGTTCAACGCTTCAGTTTGCTTGCGGGCGACGGGTGTAGTCGCCACAGCCTGAGTCGCGCCGCTGTTTGAACTTGCCAGCGGCGCAACCGGAATCGATGAATCTGACGCCGCTTCCGAAGCTGCCGAAAAGGATCCGGAGCGCCTTTCGATCGTCGGCGTGCTGAAACCCGTGCCCACGGGATCCGGAGAATCGCCTTTCGTCGTCGCTGCGGAAGGCTGGATTGACGGTCCGGCATTCGCGACTTCACGCGCTCGCCTGGGTTCGATTTCGATGCGCGGCGCAGGTGACGTGCGCAGAGTGGAAATCAGCGTTTGGACCGGAGCGCTGGGGCGGGGCAGTCTCGTCGCCGTCGTGGGAGCGGAGTCCGCCGGGTCCTGTTCCCGAATCTGCGCCGCGGTGATGCGGGCTACAGAACGAGCCGGCGCACCCGATCTCGTGACCGCCGACGCAACCGCCGTATTCGTGAATTGCGCAGGATGAGCCGGGTTTTCGTCGGGAGTGAAGCTCCGAACCGGCGCATGCGATCTCGTGACGGGCGATGTAACCGGTGTATTCGTGAACTGCGCTGGATAGACCGGCTCGTCGTCAGGCGTGGAGGGGCGAACCGGCGCGTCCGTGTCGGGCATCTCCCCAGCCTGCTCCGATGCAACGTGCTCCTCCTCAGGAGGCGCGGAGATGCCTAGAACGGAGCGGATGAGCGCGTTCGCGCTCGTATCCGCGAACTTTACGGCCTGCGGCTCCGCGCTCTCGATCGCAACCGGAAGCGGAGGAACACCGCGCAACGCGGGAGCCGGCACGTCCGTCTTCACCGCTTTTGCAGCGGCGATTTTCGTCGTCCGTGTTTCGGGTTGCGCAGCGGGAACGCTAATCCATAACGCTCTTGCCGGCATCGCTCGCGTGCTTCGCGGCGCCGCGGCATCCGTCTGCGATCCGCCCGACGGAACGCTCGGAGCCGGGACGCTCACGGATACGCCTGGCACCGGGACACCCAGCATGGAGCGGATCATCGCACCCGCTACCTGTTGCGAGCTGGCCGTCACAGGCCGCGACGTTGTGGCGATGTTTCCCGCAGCAGGTTTCGAATCCGTTCCGTCGAGCGTCGCCAGGAGTTTTACAAACGAGCTTCCTAATTGCGTTGCGACCGGCGGTGGCGCAAGCGCCGCCCAGGTCCCTGCATCGAGTGGCATGGCCGCGATCGCGTTCACGCGAGCGATGAGTGCAGGTGAGTGCCCATCGTGAAAGCCAAGAAATATCTAAGGATGTCGCCGGCAAAAAGTCGCTTCAAAATGGGACGCGATTCGAAATGGAACACCGCGACGCGATCCCATTCCGGGCCTGCTGACCATATCGTCTCGATTTGCTTGGGATTGAGAACGGCGTTCGAATTGCTCCCTCCTGAAGCCGGAATGGATCCACTGCTCATCTCGGCCGCGGGCGGAATGAAAACGCGCCTGGATTCGCTCGACATGCTGGCGAACAACATCGCCAACGCGGGAACCGCGGGTTTCAAAACGGATCGCGAATTTTACAACCTCTATGATGAGCAGCTCCCTACCATCGAGACGCAGTGGACCGATTTTTCGCAGGGCTCGCTGGTCCAGACCGGCAATCCGTTGAACCTGGCGCTGTCGGGCAAAGGAATGTTCGCGCTGAACTCGCCCAATGGGATCGTCTACACGCGCGATGGCGAGTTTCGCATTTCCAAAGATAATCAGCTCGAAACCGTCAACGGCTACACGCTGCGCAACACGCTCGACAATGGAAATCCCATCAACGTCGACCCGGCGCAACCGGTCAGCATCGGGACCGACGGCTCCGTCGCGCAGGGCGGAGCGACCATCGGCCAGATCGAGATCGCCGATCCGGCGTCGAATCCGCTGGCGGTCAACAAGCTTGGCAACAGTTATTACATCGCGTCCACCGAGAGCTCGGTTCCGGCGGCGCAAGGCACGGACGTGCTGCAAGGACAGCTCGAACAGTCCAACGTGGCGACCTCGGAATCGGCGGTGAAGCTGGTCGGAATCCTGCGGCAGTTCGAAATCCTTCAGAAAGCCATCTCCGTCGATACGGACATGAGCAAGCGCGGCCTGGAAGAGGTCGCCAAGGTGGTTTGAGGAAAGGAATTTATGATCAGGGCATTGTACAGCGCCGGCAGCGGCATGACCGCTCAGCAGATGAGCATCGACAACATCGCCAACAACCTGTCGAACGCGAGCACGACGGGCTTCAAAGCGCGGCGTCCTCAGTTTCAGGACCTGCTTTATCAGAATTTTCTCCAGCCCGGCGCGGCCGCGGGATCGCAGACGGTGGTGCCCAGCGGACTGCAGCTCGGCCTTGGCACCCGTCCCACCGCGAACACGATCATTCAAACCCAGGGAAGCCTCACCGAGACCGATAACACGCTGGACATCGCCATCAACGGCAAAGGATTTTTCCAGGTGCAGCAGCCCGACGGCACCACCGCCTACACGCGCTCCGGAAATTTCCAGCTCAACGCGAATGGAAACATCGTGGACGCCAACGGCAATCCACTGATCCCGCAGATCACCATTCCCGCGCAGGCGCAGACCGTGACCATCGCGACCGACGGCACCATCAGCTACACGCAGCCTGGACAAACCGCCGCGACCATCGCGGGACAGATTCAGCTCGCCACGTTCGTGAATCCCGGAGGACTCAACAGCGTCGGCAACGGGCTTTTTCTCCCTACCGACGCGAGCGGCCAGCCAATCACCGGAGCTCCCGGCGGCGCCGATGGCCTGGGCACTTTGCAGCAAGGGTATCTGGAATCTTCGAACGTCAGCATCGTCCAGGAATTCGTCAACATGATCATCGCGCAGCGCGGTTACGAGGCCAACACCAAAGTGGTCAAAGCCGCGGACGAGATGTATCAGCAAGTCAACAACGTCACGCAATGATTCTAGCCATCGCAGTCGCCCTCGGATGCCACGCGGTCACGGCGGAGCAGATCACTGGCAAGGATCTTGCCGCGGCCAGCCCTGTTTTCTCATCGATTGCTCCCGATGCGGTGATCGGCGCGACGCCCATCCCCGGCGTGCGACGTATTCTCCATCCCGAAGAGCTTCTGCGCCTCGCGCGCGCGAATCACATCGAAATTCCTTCGCCCGCTCCCGAAATCTGTTTCGAGCGCGCCACTCATCTGCTGAGCATCGATCTTCTTCTTCCCATTCTCAAGAAAGCGCTCAACCTCGATGCCGCAAAAATCGAAATTGACGACTTCAGCCGGCTCCCTGTGCCCGAGGGCGACCTCGAGTTCACCCGCTCCGGCCTCGGCGCCAAGGGATATTGGCGAGGCCGCGCCGCATATTCGGACCATCGCAGCATGCCTGTCTGGGCAAAAGTGCGCGTCACCACCGAACAAACCTGGGTCGAAGCCGCCGCTCCCATCCCACCTTCGGGAGTGATCGCCGCGGATGAACTCGTCATGCGAACCGGGCCGCGATTTCCATTCGGTCCCTCGCCGATCGCCTCGATCGACGCCGCGCTTGGCAAGAAAACCTCGCGCGCGATCAGACCGGGCGAGCCGATTTTTTCCAACATGCTGATCTCCCCGCACGATGTCGAGCGCGGCGAAAAAGTCGACGTTGAGGTTTCGGTCGGGCAGGCGCTCATCACCTTCGCCGCCGTCGCCGAAACGTCGGGCCGGATCGGCGAAACCGTGCTGCTGCGCAATCCCGAAAACGATCGCTATTTTCAGGCGCGCATCGAGTCCAAGGGAAAGGTTTCCATTCGCAAATGAAATTGCTTTTTGCCTTCCTTCCGATTTCGCTCCTAGCGCAGACCGCAGCGCTGACCGCGTCTCCCGGCTCGCTGTTTCTCCCCAACGGCAACCTATCCGACGCCGCACGTGATGTTCGCGCCTCGCGCATCGACGACGTATTGACCATCGTGGTCGCCGACAATCTCTCCGCGGTCGCTTCCGGCGGGACCCAGTCTTCGCGCAAGACCTCGGCCAATCATCAGATCACGGCGGCTTACGGCGTGCTGAACGCGGCCAGCCGCATCGTCAATCCCTTGAGCCTGAGCGGCGATCAGGAACTCGCCGGGACCGGGCAGACCTCGCGCAACATGACCTTGACCACCACGCTCAGCGTTCGTGTGATTGACGTAACCGCGAACGGAATGCTGGTGATTGAAGGCACCAAGGACATCGGCGTGAATTCCGAAAAGCAGACCATCAAGGTCCGTGGCCTGGTTCGTCCGGCCGACGTCACCACCGCCAACACCGTCTCTTCGCTCCAGGTGGCGAATCTTCAGTTGCAGGTCAACGGAAAGGGCGTGGTCGGCGACGCCATCCGCCGTCCGAATTTCCTATATCGATTCCTGCTCGGATTGCTGCCATTCTGATGAAGCCCGCGATTCTCATTTTGGCCGCCCTCGCCTCCGCGTCCGCCGAACCCACGCGGATCAAGGACCTGGTCGCGATCGAAGGCGTGCGCGACAACCAGCTCTTCGGCTACGGCCTGGTGGTGGGGCTCAGAGGCACCGGCGATACGCAGCTCACTCTGTTTTCGACGCAATCGCTGGCGGACCTGCTTCAGCGCATGGGTGTCAACATCAATCCCACACAGATGCAGGTTCGCGACGTGGCCGCGGTGATGGTCACCGCGACGCTGCCCGCGTTCGCGCAGCCGGGAACCAAGATCGACGTGACCGCCTCTGCCATCGGCGACGCGAAAAGTCTGCAAGGCGGCGTGCTCCTGCTCACTCCGCTTAAAGCCGCCGACGGCCAGACCTACGCCGCCGCGCAGGGTCCGGTGGTCACCGGCGGGTTCATCGCTGGCGGCGCCGGAAACTCGACCGTTGTGAACCACCCCACCGTCGGCCGCACCCCGGAGGGCGGGATCGTAGAACGCGCGCCTCCCTCCATCGCTCCGGCCGGCCATTTCAAGCTCCAGCTTCTGCACGCCGATTTCATCACCGCCGCGCGCATCGCCGATGCGCTCAATAAACATTACGCGCAGAAGGATCCTGTCGCGCGCGCCGACAGCCCCGCTGTAATCTCGATCGTCGTGCCGCCGTCGTTCGCCTCGCGCACGGTAGAGTTTGTAGCCGATCTTGAAAGTCTCAGCGTCGAATCCGATCGCCCCGCGAAGGTCGTCATCAATGAGCGCACCGGGACCATCGTGGCAGGCAACGACATCCGCATCTCTCCGGCATCGATCATGCATGGCCCCTTGACCGTGGAGATTCGCACCAAGCTCGAAGTCTCGCAGCCCGCGCCGCTTTCGCAAGGCCAGACCATGCTGGTTCCGCAAACCGCCGTCAAGGCGAAGGAAGCGCCGGTGAAAAATATCATTCTTGACAAAGGCGCGACCGTCGAAGAACTGGTGCGCGCCCTGCAAGCCATCGGATCGACCGCGCGCGACGTGATCGCGATTCTCGAAAATCTCCGCGCTGCCGGTGCGCTCGAAGCGGATATCGAGGTTATATGACCACCCCCATCTCGCCACTGCTCAACATTGGAACAGGACAGGCCATGCCCAAAGACGCGGCCGGCGCGGCGAAACAATTCGAAGCCTTGCTCATCGGCCAGATGCTGAAGGGAGTGCGCGAAGAAGCCGAAGACGACGACAGCGACAACGAAAGCGCGACGATGTTCGACGTCGCCGACCAGCAATTTTCCCAACTGCTCGCCAACAATGGCGGGTTCGGCCTGGCGCGCATGATCGCGTCCGGCCTCGATCAGGAGTCCAAATAAATGCGAATTGACAATAGCGGTGTGAACCTGGCCCAGGCGGTCGCGCAGATGGCGAACGCGGGCGCGCCGTCCAAGACCGGCGCGGGATCGAAGCGGCAGAATTCGGACCGCGTCGACATCTCCGACATGGCGGCGCAGCTCTCGGTGGACCCGCAGAAGCTGGGGCAACTGGCCACGGCGGTTCAAACCGGTACCTACAGCGTGTCGCCCAGCCAGATCGCGGCGAGCATGATCGACGATATGCTCGCGGGCTGACCTATTTGTTGCCGTTCCCGCTCTTCTTCTGCTTGATCTCGGCCAGCAGCTTTTCGATGCTGTCGTCTTTTTCAAGCGCCGCGAGCCGGTCGTCGATATTGTCCGCGGCCATCCCCGCCTTGGCGTGGCTCACCGCCTCTTCCTGCTGCACGCGGTCCTTCACGCGATCGAAAGCGGCGGTATTCGCTTCGCCGTTCATTTCCATACGCGCGTCGCTTGCGCGGGTGAGCGCGCGGGCGCGGCGGTGCTGCGCGATCAGGACGTCGCTCTTGTTCTGCGCCTCCTGCAATTTCAGCTCGAGCTTGCGGAGCGCGGTCTTGAGCGTCTCCACCTGCGCGCTCTGATCGGCCACCTGCTCGGCGAAGCTGGCGGCCATGTTCTTCGCCGTCATCGACCGGTCGAGCGCGGCTCGGGCAAGGTCGTCCTGGCCCTTTTCGACAGCCAGTTCCGCGCGCCGGACCCAGTCTTCCGCGGTCTGCTCATTCTCCTTCTGCTTCTTCATCAGCAGATGCTCGTCGGCGATCGCGATCGCCACCTGCGTCTTCACCTGCATCAGTTGATTCTGCATGTCCAGAATCACCTGCTTGATCATTTTTTCGGGTTGCTCCGCCTTGTCGATCAAATCGTTGAGATTTGCGCGAACCAGCGTCGCCACGCGTTCGAGTAGTGCCATAATTTACTCCTCAACAGCTTTCGATTTCTCGGCTTTATCTCCAATTCGCCTCACATTGCTCAGCAGATCCGACATCTTCATCCCGCTCAGCGTCTCAAACAGCGCGGGAATCTGCGCGGCCATCTCGGCCATGTCGCCTGTAATCTTGTTCATGCCGGTGGCGTGCCCGTTGCCGGTGGACACGATGGTGATCTTGTCGATGTTCGAAAGCGGCGTTGCCATCGCCTGCACCACGGCCGGCAGGCTGGTGATCAGCTTGTCGACCACCGCCGCCTGGTTGTACTCCTGGTAGGCTTCCGCCTTCACGTTCATCGCTTTGGCTTCGGCTTCGCCCTTCTTCAGGATGATCTCCGCCTCGGCTTCGCCCTGCGTGCGGATGGCGACCGCGGCGCCTTCGGCTTCGGCGATGCGGCGCTGGCGCTCGGCCGCGGCCAGCGTCTCGATCCTCTGCCGGTCGATTTCGGCCTGCTTCAAATTGGTCGCGATCAGTTCTTTTTCGCGGCGCAGAATCTCGGCTTCCTGCACTTTGATTTCGTGCTCTTTTTCCACCTGGCGGACCTTCACCGCCTCGGCCACTACCTGTTGCTGCATCACGTTGGTCTGAATGTCGTAGGCTTTATCGGCCTGCGCCTGCTGCTTCTTGGTGGATTCGAGGAATTGCGCCTTCTTGATCTCCAGGTCGCGCAAAGCCTCGGCCTGCTTCGCCTGCGACAGCGTCTCGGCGAGCACCCGCTCCTGGTCGGCCTGTGCCTTGGCGACCGCGGCGGCGCGAGTCGCTTCGGCGCGCTTGATCAGCGTGTCGCGCTCGGCCTCAGCCGCGGCGATATCGGCGTCGCGCTTGATGCGCGCCACATCCGGACGCCCCATGTTGATGATGTATTCGTTCTTGTCGCGGATTTCCTTGATGGTGAACGAAATTACTTCCAGGCCCATCTTGGTCATATCGTCGGCGCAGGTGTCGCGCACGCGCTCGCCCACCATTTCCGGCTCCTTCACGATCTGCTCGACGGAAAGCTGCCCGATGATGCCGCGCAGATGGCCCTCCATCACCAGCCGGATCAGCCCGTCGCGCTCCTCATCGCTTTTGGTGAGGAATTGCTCGGACGCGGTGATGATCGACTCCGGGTCGGATTTCACCTTGATCTGCGCCACGGCTTCGACGGTCACCGCGACGCCCTGCATCGTGTACAGGTCCTGCTGCGGCACCACGTCGAACGACATCAGTTGCAGCGACAGCTCGCGGTAGGTTTCGACCATGGGGAAAATCACCGTGCCGCGTCCTTTGATGATGCGCGTGCCGCGGATTCCGTACACCACCAGCGCCTGATGCGGGCCCGCCTTGCGGTACAGGCGCGCGAACATGCTCATCAGCATCAGCAGCACCAGCACCATCAGGCCGGCCATCACAAGAATCTCAACGGAAGGTTGCATGGAACTCTCCTTTTAATACTCCCCGCCGCTCATCTCCTCGAAGCGGCGCACATAGGCGATGCCTTTTTCAAACCGGGTGACGATCACCTCGGTTTCGCGCGGGATCGCGTCGCCGTCCTCGCTGCGCGCCGGCGCTGCCTTACGCGAACCGTCGCGCTGATACAGCAGCTCGCCCGTGCCTCCCTCGCGGATGGGGCTGGTAACGCGGCCCAGCACTCCGATCATTTCGTAATCCGCCGGATCGAGCGGCTGGTCGCGCTCGGCCAGCTTCAACAGGAACCAGAACACCGCCGCCGCGCCGCCCAGTCCGCTCACCACGGAAAGAAAAAACCCGAGAATCAGCCAGATCGCCGAATAGCGCTCCAGCAGGAATCCGGTGCCGCCGAACCAGGCGAGAAACGCGGCCAGGGTCCCGAAGTTGAAGGGAGAAATTCCTCCGCGTCCCCCGCCGCGCACGCCGGCCCGCACCGCCACGCGAGCGTGCGGCCCGTGAAAGTGCGGCAGGTGCAGCGCGCCGAACACAAACGCGACCGCCGTCAGCAGAAAGCCGACGAAGAAGCAGAGCAGGTAAAACGACTCCAGGCTCATACAGACTCCCAGTGCGCCGGATGCGAGTTCTCAGCCGCACGAAGCTCGCGTGTGCGGTTGGGATCCAGCACCGCGAACAGCCTGTCGGCGAGTTGCGGCGTTTCCAGAATCAGCTTCAGCAGCATGAGGCATTTGCGCGAATCGCTATGCTCGGCGAGCTTGAGCAGCGCCTGGCTGATGTGGGGATCGCGCGCGAAACGCTCCGCCCCGCTGATCAACCACAGGTCGAGCTGGTCTTCATTGACGCGCGCGTCCGAGATCAGCTCCGTGTGGAAACCTTCCGGATCGTCGACCAGGTAACCGGGATGCACGCCGAAAAATTTCGCCAGCAGCATGCGCGTCGAGTTGGTCAGATGCGGCCGCGCCCCGCTCTCGATCTGCGAAAGATAGGACTGGCTCAAGGATTTTTTGAGCTCACGGCTGAGGGCGCGCACGACCTCCTGCTGGGTCATCTCGCGGCCCAGCCCGCGGAGGGTGCCCTCGACCAGCCGGAGGTAGCGGATTTTCTCGCCCAGCTTCATATTGCAATTTGCGATTATAATATCGCAAATTGCGATTGTGGTCAAGAGGACAATCCCGTATCTGATTGCCGCCGATGAAGTTATTTTTCTGCGAAGCTCGCGCCCCTCTAGGAACTTGTTTGAAAAAAGCTGCTGATTCTGGTTTGTGCCACAAGCTTCAGCCTGTGAGTGAGGTCAATACGAGTTTTTCAATGCTCTTAGAGGAAGTAGTCCTTGACCTTGTCGAAAATGCCTTTTTCCGACGGCTCATTTTCGGCCGGCAGAAGTGGCTGGAGCTGCTCGAACAGCTTGCGCTGTTCGCGGGTGAGCTTGGTGGGAACTTTCACGTCGAGGTGCACGTACAGATCGCCGCGCCCGCCCCCATGCAGGTGCGGGACGCCCAGGCTCTTCAGGCGAAGCTGGTCTCCAGCCTGGGAGCCCTCGGGGATCTTGATAGATTGAAGCCCGTCGAAGGTCAGAATATCGATCGACGCGCCCAGCGCCGCCTGCGCGATGTTGACCGGCACGGTACAGTGCAGGTCGCTTTCGTGGCGCTCGAAGATGGGGTGCTCGGCAACCTTCAACACCACGTACAGGTCCCCCGGCGGCCCGCCGTTGATGCCGGGCTGGCCTTCCTGCGACAGGCGCAACTGGGTTCCATTATCGACGCCGGCGGGAATGTTGACCTTGAGCTTGCGCTCGCGCCGGATGTAGGCGTCGCCCTTGCACTCTTTGCACGGACGGCGGATAATCTGGCCGCGACCGCCGCATTGCGAACACGTGCGGCGCACGGAAAGAAACGCCTGCTGATAAATCACCTCGCCGCGGCCGCGGCAGGTGGGGCACGTGGTGAGACCGTCATCCGGCTCGGCGCCCTTGCCGTGACAGCGCGTGCATTCTTCCAGGCGCGGAACCTGGATATCGACGGACAATCCGCGCATGGAATCCTCGAATCCGATTTCGAGATCGTAGCGCACGTCTTCGCCCCGCTGCGGACGATTGCGGCGCTGGCGCGATCCGCCGAACATGTCGGAGAACCCGAACACGTCGCTGAGGATGTCGCTCAGGTCGGGGAACCCGGCTGCGCCGTCGAAGCCCTGCGACGCGGCTCCCGGCACGCCCTGGTGGCCGAAGCGGTCGTAAGCGGCACGCTTCTGCGGATCGCTCAGGATGCTGTAAGCTTCGTTGGCTTCCTTGAACTTGTCTTCGGCTGTGTGATCGCCGGGATTGAGATCGGGATGGAACTGGCGCGCGAGCTTCTTATAGGCGCTCTTGAGCGCCTGCTCATCGCAATTGCGCTCGACGCCCAGGATTTCGTAGTAATCGCGCTTGGTCACGCTCATTTCGACGCCGGCTGGACGGCCACTTTCACCATGGCCGGACGCAGCAGCCGGCCCTTGAAATTGTACCCTCTCTGAAATTCATCAAGCACGGTATGATCCGGCGCCTCGTCCGTCTCCACCATGTCCACCGCGTGGTGCACCTGCGGATCGAACGGCTTGCCCACGCTTTCCATCGGCTCCAGCCCGAGTTTCTTGAGGGTGTCGTAGAAACGGTTATAAATCAATTCGATCCCGGCGCCGTATTCCTTGTCGGTGGACTCCGATTTCATGGCGCGCGCGAAATCGTCGAGCACCGGAAGCAGGACGCGCACGGCCTCCATGCTGGCGTACTCGAACAGCTCGACGCGTTCCTTTTCAGTGCGCTTGCGCAGGTTCTGGAATTCGGCCTGACTACGCAGAAGACGATCGTGGAGCTCGGCTTTTTCGGCGGCGAGCTGATCGCGCTCGACCGTAACCGCAGCAAGGTTGTCCTGCGCGCTTCCGTCGCCGGCCTGGTCGGCGTTGGTTTCGATGTTATCCACAGACACGCACGTTGCTCCCAACAATCCTAGGTTAACATCCGTTGTGCGCGGTTCGAAATCGGTCGGTTTTTTCTCCGCCTTTTCTAAGGTCGCGACCCCGGTCAGCGAATTACTCGCCCAAAAAAGCCTTGCCGACGTGCTGCACCGCGCTCATCGCGCGCGTGTAATTCATCCGCATAGGTCCCAGGACGGCGATCACCGCCGAAATTCCGTTGGGAAGAACAACAGGAAGCCCCACCAGCGACAGCTCGCGCATTGAAGGATGCATCTCGGCGAGGCCGACCTGCACCGCGATTTCACCCACCGGATGTTCCAGAAAACCGTCGAGCAGCTCCAGAATGCGCTTTTTCTCTTCGAGCGCTCTGAACAGCTCGCGCATCTTTTCGCGCGTCAGGTGCAGATCGAGGCCCACCAGGTAACTGGCGCCCCCCATATGAACCTCGGGCGCGGCGCCGAAGTCGAACATGCCCTTTTCGTAGAGCTGCGTGACTTTCTTGAGAATCGCGTCGTAAGCGGCGCTCGCCTGCTCCAGCCGCGCGGCCAGCTCCTTGCGCACCGCTTCGAGCGTCCAGCCCGAAAAATTGCGATTGATGTAGTTGCGAATCGAGGCCAGCTCTTCCGAATCGATGGGCTCGTCAAGCGTCAGGACGCGATTACGGATCTGCGAGTCGCGCGTGACCACCACCATCAGCACGCGCTTATCCGGCAGCGCCACCAGCTCGATCTGATCGAGCGCCGGGCTCGTTTGCGGAATCGCGGCGGCGATCCCCACGCTGCGCGTCATTTCCGTGAGCACGCGCGAGGTGCGCTCCACGCGAGCTTCCACGCTATCGAGCCTTCCGAACTCCTCGCGCAGCCGGTCGAGCTCGTCGGCGGCCATCTTGCGCAGCGTGAGCGACTGGATGTAGCTGCGAAAAGCCTGCGCGGTGGGAACACGTCCGGCCGAGGTGTGCGGCTGCGAAAGGTAGCCCTCCTCGGTCAAATCCGCCATGATGTTGCGGATAGAGGCGGCGCTCAAGGGATCGTGTTGCCGGCGCGAGATCGCGCGCGAGGCGACCGGCTCACCGGTTTCGATGTATGCCTCGACGATCTCGTGCAGAATCTCGCGCGCACGCGAAGTCATTGTAGAGAGCCCCTATTTAGAATATTAAGGATCGGCGAGGTGCGGGGTCAAGGCGCTGCGGGTTATCTTGGTACTGGGCGAGGTATGGAGATTCCATTCACGACCCGAATTTTCAAGGGAGGGCGCACATTCGTGGCCCACGCCCTTGAACTCGACGTCTCCTCGTGTGGCGGGACTAAAGAAAAGGCGCTTGCCAATCTGAAAGCGGCCGTCCGGCTGTTCCTTGAAGAGGCCGAGAACATGGGCACCCTGCATCAGATACTCCGCGAGGCAAGACGATTCGTGCGCATCTGATAAGCTGTCTCTGAGGAATGCACGGGAAGGCGGTGAGAATCCGCCACTGCCCCGCAACTGTAAGCGGCGATTTCGGCTTGGGTGTCCACTGCGCGAGCGGGAAGGATGCTTGAATTTTCGCCGGCCGCGAGTCAGGAGACCGGTTCCTCGCGCGCTTGAAGCGTTTCGAGGGGGAACGTTCTCATGATTCGCCGCTGCTTCCTTCTGCTCACCTGCGCCGCGGCGATCCGCGCGCAGCCACAGCGGATCATTTCCACCGCCCCCAGCATCACCGAAATGCTCTACGCGCTGGGCCTGGGCGACCGCGTGGTGGGCGTCACGCGATTCTGCCGCTATCCGCCGGAAGCGCAGTCGAAGCCCAAAATCGGCGATTACATCAATCCCGACCTGGAAGCGATCGCCGCGCTCAAGCCCGACCTGGTGATCGTCCAGACCAACCCGGTGCGCCTGAGCGCGCGGCTCGCCAACATGCATCTGCGCAGCGTCGAAGTGGACCAGCAGAACATCGCTGCGATTTACGAATCGATCCGCGTAGTCGGCAAGGCGGGCGGCGTGCCAGACCGCGCTGCGAAGCTGGTCGGCTCGATTCGCGCGGGACTCGACGCGATCCGCGCGCGTGCTGCCGCGGACAAGCCGGTGCGCATGATGTTCGTGGTGGGGCGGTCGCAGGGGCGGCTGGACGGGCTGGTGGTGGTGGGGCGCGCGTCGTTTCTAAATGACGTGATCCGGATTGCCGGCGGCGCGAACATCTTTAACGACGCGCTGGCTCCCTACCCGAACGTTTCGCTCGAAGAAGTGATCGCGCGCGATCCCGAGGTGATCATCGACATGGGCGATATGGCCGACACGGTGAACGTCAGCGACGAGAAAAAGCGCGAGGTGGTGGCGTTATGGAACCGCGTGCCCTCGGTGGCCGCCGTGCGGAATCATCGCGTCTACGCCGTCGCCGCCGATATGTACATGGTCCCCGGGCCGCGCGTGGTGGATTCTGCGCAGTCGATTTTCGAAATGCTGCATCGCGGAGCGAAATGAGCTATCGCGTCCAACGCGCCGGATTCGCCTACGGGCTGCGCGAGGCGAGCTTTGAACTCGCGCCGGCCGGTTTCGTCGCGATTGCCGGACCGAACGGAGCGGGAAAATCGACGCTGCTGGGCATCATGGCGGGGTTGCGCCAGCCCTACTCCGGCTCGTGCATGTACGCCGATCGCGAAATCCGCGACTGGCGGCGCCGCGATTTCGCGCGACGCGTCGCCTTTCTCCCGCAGATGTTCCGGCTGGAATTCCCCTTCACCGCCGAACAGGTGGTGCTGATGGGACGCACGCCCTACGGAGGCGGCTGGTTCGAATCGCCTGACGATTTTCAGTTCGCCGAGCGCGCCATGGCGGTGACCGACACGGTGGAGTTTCGCGATCGCGATTTCCGTTCGCTTTCCGGCGGCGAGCGCCAGCGGGTTGTGCTCGCCTCCGCGCTCGCGCAGAGCCCGGAGACGCTGCTGCTCGATGAACCCACCACGTTTCTCGATCTCAAGCACCAGATCTCGATGTACCGCCTGCTGGCCGATCTCGGACGCGACGGGATGCTGGCGGTCGCGGTGACGCACGATCTGAATCTTGCGCTCCAGTTCGCCGACCGCGTGCTGGTGCTCGACCACGGCTCGATTGCGGCCGATGGCGTGCCCGCCGAAGTGTTCACGCCGCAGTTGATCGGCCGCGTTTTCGGAGTGCGCGCGAGCATGCACCAGGGCAGGCTGCACTATGAAGCGTAACCGCATGCGGCCCGTATGGCTGTCGCTGGCGGCGCTGATCGCCGTTGCGATTGTCGCGCCGCTGATCGGATCGACGCATGTGAGCCTGGCGCGCGCGTTCGCGCGGATCACGCCGGATTACGAAATTCTGTTCTTCGCGCGTCTGCCGCGAGTCCTTTTGTCGCTGCTCGCCGGTGCCGCACTTTCCGTCACCGGCGTTCTGTTCCAGTGCATGCTGCGCGATCCGCTGGCCGAGCCTTACACGCTAGGCGTTTCGGCCGGCGCGTCGGTAGGCGCCGTGCTGGGAATCTGTTTTGGATTCCGCTGGGTGGGTCTCCTGTCGCTGGCCGGCGCGGCGCTGGTGCTCGCGGTGGTGCTGGCGATCGCGGTCCAGGGGCGGCGGCTTTCCTCCTTCACGCTGCTGCTGAGCGGCGTCACCATGAACAGCATGGCGCTGGCCTTCATCATGTTTCTGAACAGCCTAGCGAGCTTTTCGCAATCCTTCGCCATCGCGCGCTGGCTGATGGGCGGCATCGACGCGGTGGAATATTCGACGCTCGCCTGGCTCGCCGCGGCGATCGTGCCGCTGTGCGTTGTGGTGACGCTTCGCGCGCGCCAATGGAACCTGCTCGCCGTGGGCGAGGAATGGGCCGCGACGCGCGGCGTCTCCACCGGAGCGCTGACCATCTTCGGCTACATCGCAGGCTCGGTGCTGACCGGGCTGGTCACCTCGCTCACCGGCCCCATCGGTTTCGTGGGGCTGATCGTGCCGCACGCGCTGCGCATGCGCTTCGGCGCCGATCACCGCGTTTTGCTCCCCGCATCGTTCTTCACCGGCGCGGCGTTCCTGTGCGTGTGCGATACACTGGCGCGTACGGTGATCGCGCCGACCGAAATTCCCGTAGGAGTGATCACCGCGCTCGCCGGCGGACCATTTTTCATCTGGCTGCTGCGATCGAGGAGGAGAAGCTTGTGGCTGTGATCAGGCCGATCAAACCAAGTGGCACAGGCTTCACCCTGTGGACGCACGCTTCACCACGATGCCTCTGATCCTCATCGGCGGCGGCGCGCGCAGCGGCAAGAGCCGTTACGCGCTCGAGCTGGCGCGCAAGCGTGGACCGCGGCGCGTGTTCCTGGCGACCGCGGAAGGCTTCGACGAAGAAATGGCCGCGCGCATCGCGCGCCATCGCGCCGAACGCGGCGTCGAATTCACCACAGTGGAAGAGCCGCTCGAAATCGCTGCCGCGATCGGCAAGATCCGCGACACCGACGCGATCGTGATCGATTGCCTCACCATCTGGCTTTCGAACATTATGCTCACTTTCGGCCGCAGCGTTGAAACCGAGGTGGAAAAGCTGATCGCGGCGGCGCAGGCGAGCGCGGCCGCGGTGATCGCCGTCACCAATGAAGTCGGCTGCGGCATCGTGCCGGAGAGCACACTGGGCCGTGATTTTCGCGATCAGTCCGGCATGCTGAATCAGCGCGTCGCGTCGGTGGCCGACGAAATCCACTGGATGGTCTTCGGTCATCCGCTGCGGGTCAAATGATGCGGACCCTGCTGGGCGCAGTCTCGTTTCTTACTGTGATCCCGATTCACGCGAAAACCGTCGCACCGGGACGCTCGGCCGCGTTTTTTCCGCTGATCGGCGCGGCAATCGGCGCGCTCGGCGCGGCAATCTACCTGGGCCTGGAGCGCGCCATCCCCGATTCACTCGCTGCGCTGCTGACGGTCGCCTTCTGGACCGCGATCACCGGCGTGCTGCACGAAGACGGCCTCGCCGATGTCGCCGACGCTCTGCGCGCCGGCCGGACGCAGGAAAAAATGCACGCGATTCTCAAGGACAGCCGCGTCGGAAGCTACGGCGCGGTCGCGATTGTGTTGAGCATCGTCGCGCGCTGGCAGGCTATCGAGCACCTGGCCGGCGGGCGCGTGCTGGAAATTTTCATCGCGTCGCAAACCGTTCCGCGCGTGGCGATGGTCGCGCTCGCGTGGGTGTCGCGGCCCGCGGGGACAGGACTCGGCCTGGCGTTCTCTTCCACGCTTTCGACTTCCGCCGCGCTCCTCGCGATCGCGCAGGGAATCGCGGCGGCGTTCTTGTGCGGCGCGCGCGCCGGCGGCGCGATCATCATCGCCGCGTATCTCCTGATTCGCATCGCGCGATGGTATTTTTACCGCCGCATCGGAGGGGTCAACGGCGATTGCCTCGGCGCGACCGAGCAGGTGCTCGAAATTTTCATCCTGGTGCTGTTCACATGCCGCGCCTGTTCCTGGTGAGGCACGCCGAGCCGGCCATCACCGGCGTCATGCTGGGCGCGCTCGACCCGGAGTTGAGCGACGCCGGCCGCGCGCACGCGGCCACCCTCCTTATAAACGTGCGCCTGGCGCTGGTCTATTCGAGTCCGCAGCGCCGAGCCGTGGAAACCGCGCGCATCATCGCCCGCGGCGCACGCATCGAAATTGTCGACGATCTGCGCGAGATCAGCCATGGCGACTGGAACGGACTTGCGTGGGCGCAGATCGAAGCGCGCGATCCCGAGCTCGCGGCGCGCAAGCTCCGCGACTGGCGCGGCATCACCGCGCCCAATGGCGAGCCGTACGAAGATTTCGCCTCGCGCGTCGCCCGCGCATTCGAACGCATCCGCCGTGGCCCGCGTCCCTCCGCGATAGTCGCCCACGCCGGAGTGAACAAAGAGATCGCCGGAGTCGACCAGACCTATGGAGAAATTCACGAACTCGATTGAACCGATCGCCAACCCGGAACTGGAGCGCCGCATCCGCGCGCGCCTCGATTCGCTCACCAAGCCTCCCGGCAGCCTGGGACGGCTCGAATCGCTCGCGCTACAGCTCGGCCTGATCCAGCAAACCGAGATACCCTCGACCGGCCGCAAATCGATGGCGATCTTCTGCGCCGATCATGGAATCGTCGAGGAAGGCGTCAGCCCGTACCCGTGCGAAGTCACGCGCCAGATGGCGGCGAATTTTCGTGCGGGCGGCGCCGCGATCAGCGTTCTTTGCCGCCACTACGGTATCGAGCCGGTGATTATCGATATGGGCGTGGGCGCGCCCACCAAAAATTTCGCGCGCGAGCCCGCGATGACGCGTGAGCGGGCCGAGCACGCCATGGCCGAAGGCATGCGCTATGCCGATGGCGCGGATCTGATCGGCGCGGGCGAGATGGGCATCGGCAACACGACCTCCGCCGCGGCCCTGCTGAGTGCTTTTTCAGGACTCGACCCATCGGAAACCGCGGGCCGCGGCACGGGCCTCGATGACGCAGGCGTCGCGCGCAAAATCGAGGTGATCCGCCGCGCCCTTACTTTGCACAAGCCCGACCCGGCCGATCCGTTAGGCGTGCTGGCAGCGGTAGGCGGCTTCGAGATCGCGGCGATCGCGGGCCTGATCCTGGGCGCGGCGAGCAGACGGCGCATGATCGTGATGGACGGATTCATCTCATGCTCGGCCGCGTTGGTGGCGCGCGGAATCGCGCGCGCGGCGATGGATTACGTCGTCTTCTCGCAACGCTCAGCCGAGCGCGGGCATCAAAGAATGCTCGAATTTCTGGACGCGCGCCCGCTCTTCGATCTGGATCTGCGGCTGGGCGAAGGCACCGGCGCGGCGATCGGAATGAATCTCGTCGAAGCCTCGATCAAGCTGTACCGCGAGATGGCGACGTTCAAATCAGCCGGCGTCTCGGGGCGGGATTAGCGACGGACCACTTGCTGACGCGCGTGGCTCGGCTTGAACCTGAGCCGCGCGCGTGAGCGAGCGGTCTTCACTGCGCCGCCGTCGCGCTGCTTCCCGCGCCCGGCGCGCGCGACAGGCTGATCAGGTTCTCCAGCAGTTGATAGGCGCCGTCGGTACCCGCCGGCAGCTGCCTCCACAACCCGAGTCCTAGATAAATCCAGCGGCCCTTCCCGACCTTCGCCTCCACGAACGATCCCAGCTTTTCGCCGGGATTGTCCTTATAAGAGTCCGTCATCGCCACCAGGTCGGCGTAGCGCGAATCTTTTTCGCCCAGGAAATACAGCCCCCGCTCCTGCACCCAGTTGGCCCACGCGGCCGGCCCGATTTTATTGGGGTAATTGAACACCGGATCGCCGGGAGCGAGCACCTTCACTGGTACCGTCTCGTCGCTCACGCGATTCCCACTTACCTTGGCTGGATAGGGGCCGTACTGCTCCTGGTTGAACTCCATCTTGTTGTACTGCACGATCACGATTCCGCCGCGCTCGGCGTAATCGAGCAGGCGATGATTGTACGCCCGCAGGTCCGCGCGGCGCTCGTACGCGCGCACGCCGGTGACGATCACGTCGTAGCGCGCGAGGTCGCCCCACGCCAGCTCGTCCGCGTCGATGAAGTCGACTTTGGCGCCCAACTGCTCGATCGCCTGCGGTACCTGGTCGCCGACTCCGGTGATGTAGCCGACCGTCAGGTTCGGCGTGGTCTTCACGTCGATCACCTTCAGCGCGATCTCGGCGGGCTTGATCACCTGCCGCCGCTGCACGTGCGGATACTCGATGTCCTGATAGCCGTTCGAATATTCGCGGCCGCCCGAGCCGACCACCGCGCGCAACGTGTATTCGCCGGGATTCACTCCCGCCGGAGCGGTGATCTCGAAGCGCGCCGAAAGCGACTCGTCTTCATGCACGAAACTGAGCGGAACAGTCTGCGGCGATGCTTTCCATCCCACGGGAATCTGGAGCGCGACCGTCCCCTGCGCCGCCCCCTTGTTGCCGTTGGTCACCGAGACGTGAATCTCGCGTTCCACCGCCTTGGCCGACGCGGGAATCACGGCGAGCGGCGGCGTCATGCGCACGGAAAATGCGGGCACCACGTTCAACTCCATGCGCTTATCGCCGTTGTAAATGTCGCGCACGTAGCGATATTCCACCGGCAGGTGCTTGGTCACTTCCACCGATCCCGCCTTGATCATGAAGCTTACGTGAAATGGCGACGGCGCAAACGGCACGCCGAATTCGACGCCCGGATCGTAAACGTGGATCGCCGGATTCTCCGGATGCTTCCAGTAATTGTCGTGATAATACGGCGTGGTGAGCTTGGCGTCCGCAGGAACGTGCGCGTCGGAAACGCAGGTGTAAACCCCGTTGGGTTTCGCCGCACCGGGCGCGCAGGCGCCTCCGTCGAAGCCCGCGATCGCGACTTTCTCCACCTCCACTCGATCCGCGCCGTGATTCTGCGCCAGAATCGACAACTTGACCGGTTGGCCCGCGACCACCAGGCCATCGTCGGCGACAGCGTCGAAAACCAGGCCGTGCGCCGCTATCACGGCGTCTTCGTAATCGCGCTCCTTCACCTTCAGCCGCGCGTCGATCTCATAGCGCGCCCCGTCACTCAGCGCGAGCGACCCGAGGCGCGCGCGCAGATCGCGCACCGCCGTCAATCCAGCCTCGACCGGCGCAGCGACCGCGGCGTCGTCGCCCGAATCGAACGCCTTCTGCGCCCGCTCCGCGTCGCCGACGATCGCCGCCAGGCCGCCGGTCAAACCCTCCGGCGGATTCGCTCCCGCATAGGCCGCGATCCCGGCCAGGCTCGTATCGATGCCCTCGAACATCGAGGTCTCGGTCTTCTCCATTTCGCCGGGAATGGTGGAGTCCATCAACTGGTATCCCGCGGGTCCGAATCCGCCGCGCCCGCCGGCAATTCCCGGCAGCGGCGGAAGTCCCGTCGTGCCCTGGCACTTGTGATTGCTGCGCGCATCCTGCCCGATCTCGGCGTAAGTGCGCCCGAGCAGCGGGTCGTACTTGGCGGTATCGGGATGCACCAGCTTGATTTTCGGATCCGGCGGCGGAGGCGGCGGCTGCCCCGGACCCCCGCGTCCTCCGCGTCCGAACGCCGCGGTGAAGTACAGTTTCTTCGCCTGCCACGGACGCAGCCCTTCGCGGATCTGGTCGGGATATTTCGACGGGTCACCGGCCGCGCGAAACGCTTCACGCGTCAGAATCGTAGTGGCCTCGTGCGCGCGATCGCCGCCGCGGCCCTGAATGTTCATGGTCAGCACGACATCCGGGCGGAAGGTGCGGATCAGGCGCACGAAATCGCCCACGATTTCCTCGCGGCCCCATTTATGGATCACTTCCTGCGGATCGAACGAATATCCGTAGTCGATGGCGCGCGCGAAATACTGCTCCGCGCCGTCAATCCGGTGCGCGGAGAGCAGCTCGGAGGTGCGCAGCACGCCGATGTCGTGGAACAACTCCGGCCCGATCTCGTTCTGTCCGCCTTCTCCGCGCGTGGTCTGCACGTCGATGGAGCGCAGGCCCATGCCCAGCGTGAACATCGCGTACAGCGGGTTGTGCTCGTCGTCAGGGTGCGCGGCGGTTTGCAGGAAGGTTCCCGAGACGTTGAGCTTGCGCAGCGCCAGCCCCAGCGCGGTGTGCCCCTCTTTCGCGGACACGATCGAAAAATTCATCCGGTTCTGCGCGATCAACTGGACGCAAGCGCCGGCGGCGGCCGTAAGACAGGTGAGAATGAAAAAGCGCTTCATTGACCCTCAGTTTACACCTGCGCCGGATACGCGGCCGCTCCCACGTGCGGGGCCGAACCTGTTTCGGGAACGATGTGCACCGGTCACGAACGCGCTCCATGACTGTCGCGCCTCGAGATCGCAGCGTTGGTGAGGCACGGCCGTAATGCCGCGCGTCGGGCGGATTCTTGTCCGCCGCACAGGGCTTAAGCTAATGGCTGAGGTCGTAGATGAAGTAGTTCATCGCGATGCGGTAGGCGAGCGAGGCCCATTTCTCCGAATACCGCGGATCGTCCGACCACTCCCATGCGTCGCCCAAATCCATGTTGTGGCAGATCGCGACCATGATGCGTCCCTTGTCGTCGCGGATGCAGCGCCAGTGCGGCACCTTCCCGGTGGGCCCTTTTTCATACGTGATTCCCGACTCGAAGTACTGCGCGCCCGGAACCTGGAAACGATCCTGCAAATCGTAAATGGTGTGAAAAATAGGGTCGCTGTCCGGAATGTCCTCGATGGGACGATCCGGAAACACCTTGGTCATACTGGTCACGAAGGTCTGCCATTCGTTCAGCGGGCCCAGGAAATCCTCGTAGGGCGCATCGCCGTGAAAATCGTCCACCATCAAAAAGCCGCCGCGCAGCAGATACTGGCGCAACTGCTCGGCCTCGTTCTGGGGCAATTTCCAGTGGCCGACCTCGACCGCATACAAAGCCGGCCAGTTGTAGATTTCATCGGTGCCGTCGAGCGAAACCACCTGCTCCACCGATCGCGTGTCGATGCGCGTCAGCCGCCGCACGCCCTGGAGCAGATGGCGGTCCGAGCGCGGATAATCCATGGTCCACTGTCCGGGCCACGCTTTCCCGCCGCGCAGCATGAGCATGGAATGGTCCGGATATCCGTAAATATCGGGATAGCGCAGACGTGCGCGAACCCACTCGGCGGGCGCGGTCGCGTCCTTGGGAATCGGGAAATTTTCGTACTCGATCGCCGGGTATTCTTTAAACGGCTTCTGCGCGCGAAGAATGCCGAAAACGGATACCAGCAGGAGCGCGGCGGTAAACGCGATGCGTCGAAACATCAAAACCAACTCGCGATAAAAGCAATGCCGGTTTCAGAATAGCACGCGGTCAGCGCTGGATAGCACGCGACAGGGAGTGTGTTTGAAGGGGGACGGTCCTCCCGACAGTCCCCTTTTTTGAGCATCCTTTTTAGTGCTGCTCAGGCGTGCTGGAGTGCGGATCAGGCGTGGTGGCGGGCGCCGGTTTGGTCCACTTGTCGGCGTTCCGCGTGGTTTTCCACCAGTCGTCGCCCCACCACTGGGCTGGCTCTTTGCCGCTCTTCATAAGGTCGGGCTTTTCGCTCTTGGCCTGGGTTTTGGGCTTGGCTTTTTCGGCGGGGCGGGCTTCCGGTTCCGCTGTGGCCACGGCGGGCGTCGGCGCCGACACGGACTTGCCGGTGACGGCTTCGATGCTCTCGAAGACGCTGGCTGCCGCGGGCTGGTCCATCTCGAGCGTCATCGTCTTGTCTTCGCCTGCTTCGTTTTTGAAGTTGACAATCAGCAGCTGGGTTTCGTTCTTGGGCTTGTGGTGCGCCCAGAATTTATAGAATGGGGCGTCGTGCGTGCTTTCCTTCACCGCGCCCAGCTCGGCGTGGTTGATTTTTTCAAACGGCACCGCGACATTGGCGAGGCCGGTCCGCAGGGTCATCTGATTATCGTCGGAGACCGTAAGCGTGGCGCCCGAATTGGGCGTGACACCCGGCAGATTTCCGTCGACGTAAGTCGTGGTTTCAGAGTGAGAAGCGGCGAGGGCCAGCGCCGCCAGCAGGGGAATCGCGAGGATTGATTTGCGCATAGAAAATCCTTTCCGTCAGGATCAGATCGACGGCGCAGCAGGAAATCTTTAGACCCTTGCGGTGAGAAGTACCATCGAACGTCCAGGATGAACGGGGTACACTGGTTACATCCCATGAGCCTCGAAATCAGCGAAACCGATCGCGAGAATATCGCGATTCTGCACCTGAAAGGCCGTCTCACCGTCGGTGAGGCCTCGAGCATCCGTGACAAAGTCAATGAGGCGCTCGCGCGCGGGCTCCACAACATCATCTTCGACCTGGGCCACGTCGAATACATCGATTCCACCGGCCTGGGCAGCATGGTCATCTGCTACACGACCATCAAGAAGCACGGCGGCACGCTCAAGCTGGTGAATCCCAACAAACGCAACATCGAACTGCTGCTGCTGACCAAGCTGCACACCATCTTCGAGGTGTATTCGGAGGAGCAGGACGCGGTGAACAGCTTCTTCCCGGACCGCGACATCAAGCGCTTCGATATTCTCCAGTTCGTCCAACAGCAGGAAAAGGAGCAGGAGAAAGCGTAATGCTCAAAGCCGGAATCAAAGCGCCGCCGTTTACGCTGGCCGATGCCTCCGGTGTCAAACAATCGCTTTCCGATATCCTGAAGCGCGGCCCGGCGCTGGTGGCGCTGTATAAAGTCAGTTGCCCGGTGTGCCAGTTGACCTTCCCGTTTCTGGACCGGATCGGGAAAGGGTCCCTCCAAGTGATCGGGATCTCGCAGGATGATGAGCGCGCCACGGAAAAATTCCGGCAGGCCTATTCGCCCGATCTCCCCATGCTGCTCGACCGCGCGGGCGAAGGCTACCCCGTGAGCAACGACTACGGCATCTCGCACGTGCCTTCCATGTTCCTGATCGAGCAGGACGGGACCATTTCGACGGCGTGGGAAGGTTTCGTCAAGCGCGAGATGGAATCGGCCGGCGCGCGCGCAGGGGTCCAGCCGTTTCACCCCGACGAGCGCGTTCCGGACTGGAAAGCGGGTTGAGGCTCGAAGAATTAAGCTTCGGTCGGAGCGAACTTTTTTGACACCCGTAAGAAGCTGGTGAGAATGTGCGAGTGGATAAGTGGCTGTGGGCCGCGCGATTCTTCAAGACCCGATCGCTCGCCGCGCGCGCCTGTGAACTGAACCGCGTCGAATCTGGCGGCCTTCCCTCGAAACCATCCCGCGACATCCGCCCGGGCGACCGGCTGCGCATCCGGAATGAAAGCGGCGAGTTCGAAATCGAAATCCTGGCGCTGAGCGAGATGCGCGGTCCGGCGCCGGTCGCACGCACGTTGTATCGCGAGTCGGAAGAAAGCGTCGCGCGGCGGATAAAGCTGATCGAAGAGCGCAAATCGATGCCGAGAGTCGAGGCGTCGCCAGGAGGCCGTCCTTCAAAACGCGACCGCCGCAAGCTCGGCCGCTTTCGGCGAGGAGCGACCTAGGAAAACATCTCCAACTGCCCCTCGTCCTTTCCGGCCTTCTTCGCCGCCTTCCGCTTCAACGGGCTTCCGATCACTCCCAGCACCTGCACATCCGCGAGCGCGGTTCGGGGCACGAAAATGCGCTGGTTCTGGAAGGTCGGGTCGGGCGGGACAATGCTGAAGCCGGAAAGCTCGATCTGCATCAGATTGTTGGGAATCATGCCTTCGATCGATTCCCCGTCGCGGAACAGGAGGCGGACCCACAGGCCGGCCGTTTTGGGCCGGGTGGAAAAGCCGCGGTGCTCGCGCCACGTCTCGCCCGATTCGAAATCGCGAACAAAACAAACCACTTTGGTGTCTGAATAGGGAATCTGGACCAGGGCGCCCTCGGGCGTCAGCAATTCGATCGAATCGGGGCCGAATCCGCCCGGCACCTGGAGGAAACCGGAGAGCGTTTCCCGGTCGAAACGGGCGACAAGCACCTTTTTGTTGGTCGCTAGAGCCACTTACGGAGCTTTTTTACGCCTTTTCCTTTCAAACAATTTCGCAAATATTGTATCATTGGCTAAATGAAGGCGTTGAGCGCCGATCTGGCCCCAATCAGGTCATTTCTGGACTTCTGCCGCGTCGAAAAGGGCCTCGCCGCTCATTCTCTGCATTCTTATCAACTTGATCTTAAAAGACTTAGCGAGCAGATCCCGGCCGCCGACAAGGCTTCGGCCGAAGATCTGGCACGCTATGTCGATGGTTTGTATCGCGCGGGATTGTCGCCCCGGTCGATCGCACGGCACATCACGACCCTGCGCAATTTCTACCGCTTTCTGAACCGGGAGGGCCGGATCGACCGCGACCCCACCGAATTCCTGGCGCTGCCCAAACAATGGACCACGCTGCCCAAGTACCTGAATCGCGAGGAAGTCGAGAAGCTGTTGAACGCTCCGCCGGCTGGCAAACCGACCGGGCTGCGCGACCGGGCCATGCTCGAGCTGCTGTATGCGACCGGGCTGCGGGTCAGCGAGCTATGCGGGCTGGAGCGGTCGAGCGTGGACGGCGAGTTCGGGGTGCTGCGCGTCATCG
This sequence comes from Bryobacteraceae bacterium, assembly GCA_035501755.1. Classification (GTDB taxonomy): domain Bacteria; phylum Acidobacteriota; class Terriglobia; order Bryobacterales; family Bryobacteraceae; genus Palsa-187. The sequence continues at coordinate 37,011 of DATJVN010000028.1, forward strand.
GCAAGGGGAACAAGCAGCGGCTGGTTCCGTTCGGCGAATCGGCGCGGGAGGCGATCGAGCGATACCTGGAGGGCGGGCGTCCGCTATTGCTCAAGGGGCGCGCGAGCCGGTATCTGTTCGTGACCGCCCGGGGTTCGGCAATGACGCGCCAGGCGTTCTGGCAACTGCTCCGGCGGTACGGACGGGCGGTGGGGATTTTCCGGAACTTGACGCCGCACGTGGTCCGGCACAGCTTCGCCACGCACCTGGTGGAGGGCGGGGCCGATCTGCGCAGTGTGCAGATCATGCTGGGGCACGCGGATATCTCGACGACGCAAATTTATACGCACGTCGCGCGCGAGCGGCTGCGGCAGACCGTCGAACGACATCACCCGCGGGCCTGACCGGTCGCGCGGACGTCTCCGGCCGTGAAAACGCGCGCCGGAATTGAGGGTGACTAGCGAATGAGCGATTACATGTTCATGCTGGAAAGCCACCTGAGCGCGGAACAGTTCCGCGTGGTGGGCCAGATGCAAGCCATCGCCGCGGCGGCCGGCGTGAACCTGTTCCTGACCGGCGGCGCGATGCGCGACGTGCTGGGCGGATTTCCGGTCCGCGACCTGGATTTCACCGTCGAAACCAGCGCGCTCAAGCTGGTGAAGACGCTCGAAAAGGCCGGCGCGACCGTCGTCGCCAGCGACGATCTGCGCAAGTCTATCGAGCTGCGCTTTCCCGGCGGGGTGAGCGCGGAGCTGGCCATGGCGCGGCAGGAGCGCTATCCCAAGCCCGGCGGCAAACCGCAGGTGACGCCTGCGGTGATCCACGAAGATCTGCGCTCACGCGATTTCACCGTGAACGCGATCGCGCTTTCGCTGAATCGCGCCTCGCTCGGATTGCTCATCGATCCGACCAATGGCATGGGGGATATCGAGCGCAAGGAGTTGCGCGCGATCCACACCTATCTGTTTTACGACGATCCGTCGCGCATGCTGCGGCTGATCCGTTTCAAGATCCGGCTGGGATACGCGATTGACGAGCGCACGCGGTTGCAATACGAAAACGCGCGGGAAGCCGAGATGCTGACCCGCATTTCGCCTGAGTCGCTCGGCATGGAACTGCGACACATCGCCGCGGAGCCGCTGGTGGCCGACGTCATAAAGGCGCTTGAAGACGAAAAACTGATCGGGCTGTACTCGCCGGTGCTGGCCGGTCCCAAGCTGAACTTGGCGGCGTTCACGAAATTGCAGAAGGCCAGGCAGACAGCGCCGGTGGATTATCGTATTCACGCGATGCCGCTTTTTCTGAACATTCTGCTGGAGAAGCTGAACGCGAAGGAGCGCTCGGCGTTGATCAAGGCCGCGGATCTCGAGAAGCCCGAGATCAATGCGGCGCAAAAAATGGAAGCGGCGGCCAAAAAGCTGGAGCGCGATCTCAAGAGCGCGAAGCTGCAAAAACCGTCGCAGCTTTACCAGGTGCTGATCAAAGCTCCGGGCGAGCTGGTGCTGTACCTGATGGTTTATTCCGAGCAGCGCCTGGTGCAAGACCGCATCAAGAATTATTTCGGCAAGTATCTGCCGGCATCGCTCGAGATCACCGACGAGATGGTCGCGGCGACGGGCGTCGCGCCGGGCACGCCGAAGTTCGCCGCGGCCAAAGAGAAGATGATTCTGACGCGGCTCGACGCGCGTCCGAAAAAACCGGCGCCCGAGCCGGAACCTCCACCTCCGCCCATGTCGAGCTTCGCCCGTGGTCCCGGGCCCCGGGCACCGCGGTAGCAAACCGCGCTACGGCCCATGCAACGAGCGATCTGACCGTTCTCGGTCCCACCGTCACCGGCGCGATTTGTTCATTCGTTGATTCTCAAATTCATCGCCAAACCCCGCAGGTCACGGCGGGGGTGCAAAGGTCGTGTTTTCACATAAACAATAACGATCACACCCGGTCGGATTGAGGCGCGGCTGTCCGCACGTTACGAAAGATGAGCGCGCGCAGTATGAAAGCGGTCCCCGTGGCTCAAGGGTGGTCGAACCTGGCCGATACGGGACATGTGGATTCGTGTGAGAACCCGGCGCCGCTGGTGTGGTGGCCCTTGGTACGGGTGTTGGGCGCGATCGAGGACCGCGGAGCGCGGCGCGTGGCGCTGCTGTGGCTGACGTTGTCCGCAGCCGCGCTGGCCGGAGGGTTCGTCAGCGCCGGATGGCAGGCGATTCCGGTTTCGCTCGGTCCGCTCCATTTGAACCTGACGCTGTATCCGCCGCTGGCGATCTGCCTCCTGCTCACGCTGATGCTGGGGCCGAGCTGGGGAATCCTTCCCGCGATTCTCACCAGTGTCGTGGTGGCCTGGACCCACGGAATGGGCTTGGGGTCGTCGCTGCTGCTGTCGGCGGGAACGCCCATTACGTTGGCGATCCTGTGGACCTCGCTCGCCAACCAGAATTCCTCACCCGCGCTGCGCACCCGGCTCGACTGGATACACTTCGGGGTGGTCGCGGTGGTGGCCGCGGCCGCGTCGTCGGTGGTGATCTTGGTGTGGAACAGCCAGCACCGGCTGGCGCTGCCGCAGGCCGCGGCGGCGTGGCAGGGATGGATTCTGGGCGATTCGCTGCAGGTGATCGTGATTTGCGGCATCGCGCTGCGCCTGTACTATGTTCCGGTGCGGCGCTGGCTGTGTGCTCAAATCCCGGTGGCGCCGCAGGACAAACTGGACATCCGCATGTACATCGCCTTGTTCGGCGGCGTGTTCGCGCTGCTGCTGGCGCCGCACTTCCACGGATTGCAGGAGCTGACCCGGTCCATCGCGGATCCGGCGCTCCCGGCCCAAACGCGCAACTGGCTCAGCGAGACGGCGTATTTCCTGGCGGCATACTCGCTGGTGATGCTGGCCGCCGCGATTCTGTTTTCGTTCACCATGGGCCGGCGCATGACGGCGATGGCCGGCACACTGCGCGCACAGGAACTGGCTGAGGCGCACCTGCGGAAGGCCAAGCGCGCCGCCGAGGAAGCCAGCTCCGCCAAGAGCGATTTTCTCGCCAACATGAGCCACGAGATCCGCACGCCGATGAACGGCGTGATCGGCATGGCGGGTCTCCTGCTCGACACCGAGCTCACGCCGGAACAGCGCGAGTACGCGGGGGCGGTGCACAGCTCGGCCGCGCACCTGCTCACGGTGGTGAATGAGATCCTGGATTTTTCCAAGATCGAATCCGGCCGCATGGAGCTCGAATCCGCGCCGTTCGACCTGCGCAGGCTGATCGAGGAGGTGTGCGACACGCTGCGCGTGATGGCGCGGAAAAAGGGGCTCGAGATCCGGCTCGTTTACGATTTGGCGCTCGGCTCCGGCTTCGTCGGCGATGCGGGACGTATCCGGCAGGTGCTGCTCAATCTGACCGGAAATGCGGTGAAGTTCACCGACCAGGGCTGGGTGCAGATCCAGGCCGCGCGCGACAACGAGGGGGTGAAGATTTCGGTGACGGACACGGGCGTCGGCATCGCGCCGGAAAAGATCGGCAGCTTGTTCACCAAGTTCACGCAGGTGGACAGCTCCACCGGGCGCAAGTACGCGGGCACCGGATTGGGCCTGGCGATTTCCAAGCAACTGGTGGAGCTGATGCGCGGCTCCATCGGGGTGCACAGCGAGCCGGGCCGGGGATCGACGTTTTGGTTCACGCTGCCGCTGGCTCCCGGCAGCGCAGGGTGCATCGACGAACGGCCAACCGATGCGGGCGATCCGCTGCCGCACCTGCGCGTGCTGGTGGCCGAGGACAACGCCGTGAACCAGCGGCTGACGGTGCGTCTGCTTGAAAAGATGCATATCCGCGCGGATGTCGCCTCCAACGGACGCGAAGCGGTGGAAATGTTCCAACTGCTTCCCTACGACCTGATCCTGATGGACTGCCAGATGCCGGAGATGGACGGCTACCAGGCAACGCAGGAAATCCGGCGGCGGGAGGCTGCGGGATCGCACGTGCCCATCATCGCGCTGACCGCGTCGGCGCTGGCCGGCTCCCGCGAGCGCTGCCGCGCGAGCGGCATGGACGACTTCCTCTCCAAGCCCATCCAGCGCGGGGAGCTGGCGCGCGCGGTGCACAAATGGGCGCCCGCGGTTCCAACGGCAAGCTGAGCACGCGTGCGAAAATGGGGGTCCATGGCGCGCTCCGAGCTGGACCTGTTGCTGTTGCATGCTCCCAGCGTCTACGATTTCCGCAGGAAATCCATCTTCTACGGTCCGGTCAGCGACCTGATTCCCTCCTCGACCGTGTTCGAGATGTATCCGGCGGGCTTCCTGACCATGGTCGCGTACCTGCACTCGAAAGGTATGCGCGTGCGGATCGCGAACCTGGCGGTGCGCATGATGAAGGACCGGCATTTTTCGGTGCCCGATTTCATCCGCAAGCAGAAACCGAAGGCCGTGGGGATCGATCTGCATTGGCTCCCGCACGCGCATGGTGCGCTCGAATTGGCGCGCATCGTCAAGGAGATTCATCCCGACGTCCCGGTGATTTTCGGGGGCCTTTCCTCCACCTATTTTCACCAGGAGCTGATTCAGTACAAGCAGGTGGACTACGTCCTGCGCGGGGACAGCACGGAGGCTCCGCTGCACCAGCTCTTGACCGCGCTCGGCGACGGCGGATCGCTCGATTCGATTCCCAACCTGACGCACAAGCGCGACGGGCTGCTGCACGTGAATCCGCTGACGTTTCTGCCGTCGTCTCTCGATTTCGCCGATGTGCGCACCGATCTGATGGTGGAGATGGTGTTGCGGCATCGCGACCTGGCGAGCGTGGTGCCGTACAACGGATGGCTGCGGAATCCGATCACGGCGCTGTTCACGGTGAAGGGCTGCGCGCACGAGTGCGCCACTTGCGGCAGCTCACACACCACGTGCGGGCACCTGACCATGCGCACCGAGCCGGTGTTTCGCACTCCGGAAAACCTGGTGAAGAACATGGTGGCGCTGTCGCGCTTCGCGCGCGGGCCGATTTTTCTGGTGGGCGACTTGTTGCAGGCGGGAATGGACTACGCCGAGGCCGTGCTTGAGCGTCTGAGCCGCGAGAAAATCGAAAACCAGATCGTGTTCGAATTTTTCGACGTGCCACCGGTCCGATTTCTGCAGAAGATCGACCAGTGCGCGCGCAACTGGTCGATCGAGCTGAGCCCGGAGAGCCACGATCACGAGGTGCGCCGCGCGCAAGACGGAGAGCCGGCCTACGACAACCAGCAGATGGAAGAAGCGCTCGGTGAAGCGCTGCGGCTGCGCTCGACGCGCATCGACGTGTTCTACATGATCGGGCTGCCGCGGCAGACCTACCAGTCCGTGATGGGGACGATCGATTACTGCGAGCGGCTTTTTCAGATGAGCGACCGCAGGCTGTCGTGCTTTATTTCTCCCATGGGTCCGTTTCTCGATCCTGGCAGCCGCGTGTTCGAGGAACCGGAAAAATTCGGGTTCCGGCAGTTCGCGCGGACGCTCGAAGAGCACCGCCGTTTGCTGGTTGAGCCGAGCTGGGAAAAAATCCTGAGCTACGAAACCGAATGGATGACGCGCGCCGAGCTGGTGGACGCGACCTACGACGCGGGCGAGCGGCTGAATCAACTGAAGCTGAAGTACGGCCGAATCTCGAAGAAGCGCGCGGCGGATGTCGCGGCGCGGATCCACTCGGCGCGCCAGTTGCGGGCGCGGCTGGCGGAGCGTGGGGCGGCGGATCACGGCGATCTTGAAGGCGAGATCGGCAAGTTCAGCATCTCCACCGTGTGCGACAAGCGCGAGCTGTTCTGGCACAGCCACCTGGTGAATTTCCGGATCGGGGGAATTTTGCGGACGGCGCTGCGGTATTACCTGCGCGCCGGCCGCGCTTAAAATCAGCGATGCGGAAAATCCGGTGGGGCGTGCTGGGCAACGCGAAAATCGCGCGGGTAAAGGTGATTCCGGCGATGCAGCATTGTGAATTCGCCGAGGTGGTCGCGGTCGCCTCGCGCGACGGCGGCTACGGGCCGTATGAAAAACTGCTCGCCGACCCGCGCATCGACGCGATTTATAATCCGCTGCCCAATCACCTGCACGTGCCGTGGTCGATTCGCGCGGCCGAAGCCGGCAAGCACGTGCTGTGCGAAAAACCGATCGCGATGACGGCGGCCGAGGCTCGGGAACTGATCGCGGCGCGCGACCGGACTGGCGTGAAAGTCGGCGAGGCGTTCATGTCGCGCACGCATCCGCAGTGGATTCGGGCGCGGGAAATCGCGCGCAGCGGCGAAATCGGCGAGGTGCGCCTGGTGAGCGGATTTTTCGGCTACTTCAATCGCGATGCGAACAATATCCGCAATAAAGTGGAGATGGGCGGAGGCGCGCTGATGGACCTCGGCTGTTATCCCATTACGCATTCGCGCTGGATTTTCGGCGAGGAGCCGTTGCGCGTGGGCGCGTCGATGGAGCGCGATCCGGAATTCGGCACCGACCGGCTGACCTCGGCGATTCTCGATTTCCCGTCGGGGCGCTGCGTGTTCACCGTGGCCACGCAGCTTGTCTGGTACCAGCGCATGCACATCCTCGGAACGAAAGGGCGAATCGAGATCGAAATTCCGTTCAACGCGCCGCCGGACCGTCCCACGCGGATTTTCGTCAACGATAGCGTGGAGGAATTTCCGGTGTGCGATCAATACACGATCCAGGCCGACCTGTTTTCACGCGCGATTCTGGAGAATGGCGAGGTCCCCGTGCCGCTGGAGGATGCGGAGAAGAACATGCGGGTGATCGATCGAATCAGAATGGCCGCGAATGAACGCGGATGAACGCGAATCTCTCTTATTCACGTTCATGACGGCTAATTTATTCGTAGCGGAGCGCCTCTACCGGATCCAGGCGCGCGGCTTTGCTGGCGGGCCAGATGCCGAAGAACAGGCCGATGCCCACCGACACTACGATGCCCAGTCCGGCGGCCCATAAGGGCACCATTGTGGGCAGACCGGGGAAGGCGAAATGGGTCGCGAGCGAAACGGTCCAGCCGAGCATCATTCCCAGCAGGCCGCCCAGTCCGGTGAGCACGACGGCCTCGGTCAGGAATTGGATGATGATGTCGCCGCGACGCGCGCCGATGGCTTTGCGGACGCCGATTTCGCGCGTGCGCTCGGTGACCGAGACCAGCATGATATTCATCACGCCGATTCCGCCCACCAGCAGTCCGATGGAACTGAGGACCACCATCACCAGCGTCACCATGGCGGTGACGGAGCGGAAATCCTCCACAAACTCGTCGGCGGTGGAGATGAAGAAATTGTCGGGGGCGGTGAGGGGGACGTGGCGCTCCACGCGCAGCACTGCGCGGATTTCGTCGATCGCTTCGGGAAGCTGGCCCGGCCGCGCGATGGCGATGATCATGTTTTCCTGCGCCGAGGGGAACAGCTTGTGCATGGTGAAATACGGCAGCAGCACGCGCGAATCGTCCTGGCCGGGGAAGGACGCGGCCGGGCGCTTCATGACTCCGATGACGGTGACTTCGGCGCCGGCGACCTCGATTTTCTTGCCGATGGCATCCTCGACGCCGAACAGGGCTTTATAAATGTCTTCGCCGATGTCGGCGACGGCCATGTGATGGCGATCTTCGGTGTCGGTGAAGAAGCGGCCGGTAAGCATTTCGGCCTGTCCGCTATACGCGTAGCCCGCGTTGACGCCGCCGATATTGGGACCGAAATAATCGTTGCCTTTATAGCGCACGCGGCCGTTGAAATTGGGGAACAGATAGGCGCTGGTGCGCTCGACCGCGGGACATCGCTCGGCGATGGCGACGGCGTTTTCGTAATTCAGCGGCTTGCGATTGCGCTCCTCGGCGGTGCGCCCCTGGAATCCGGGCCCCATGCGCATTTTGAAGATGACCGCGGTGTTGGTGCCCATGCTGCGGATGACGCCGGTGACCGCGCCGTCGAGGCCCGCGAGAATCGAGCCGACGGCGATGATGGTCCCGGTGCCGATGATCACGCCGAGCACGGTGAGGAACGAGCGGATCTTGTTTTCGCGAAGCGTCGCGAGCGCCAGACCGATGACGGAGACAAGGAGTTTCATGAGGTCTCCGCGCGCAGGGCGACGATGGGGTCGAGTTTGGCCGCGCGCTGCGCCGGATAGATTCCGAAAAACAAGCCGACCGCGGCGGACAGCGCGATTCCCAGCAGCACCGCATTGAGCGGCAGCACCATCGGCACGGGAGTGAAGTTGCGCACCAGGATCGCGACCATCCATGCGATGACCACGCCGATTAGCCCTCCGCAAAAGGATAGCATCGAAGATTCGACCAGGAACTGGTTGAGAATGTCCTGGCGGCGCGCGCCGACGGATTTGCGCACGCCGATTTCGCGGGTCCGCTCGCTGACCACGGCGAGCATGATGTTCATGATGACCACTCCTCCCACCACCATGAACACGCTGACGATGCCGACCGCCGCGGCGGCGATCGCGCCGGTGAGCTGATCCCACGCCGAGACCAGCGTGTCGGAGGATTGCACCGCGAAATTGTCGTCCTCGTTAGGGCGCAGGTGCCGGTAGGTGCGCAGCAGCGAGCGCACTTCGTCCTGCGCTTCTTCGAGATGATCGCGATCCAGAGCCTGGAAGTTGAAGGAGATCCCTTTCATTGCGCCGTAGATCTTGAAATAGGTTTCATCCGGTATGGCGATGAAGTTGTCCTGCGATTGCCCGAACACGCTGCCCTTGGCCTTGGCGGCGCCCACCACCTCGAAGGGTTGGCCGTCGATCTGGATCACTTTCCCGATGGGATCGGCGCTGGGAAAGAAGCGCGCGCGGAGATCGGCGCCGAGCACTACTACATCCATGTGGCGCGCGTCCTCCGTCTCCGAATACATCCTGCCGGTGTCGATCTGGGTGTTGCTCATGGCGAGCGTGGAGGGAGTGGCGCCCATAAGGGTGACGCCGTCCACCAGGTCGCCCGCGTAGGTGACCTTGGCGCCGCGCTGCGCGAAGATGCCGGCGTCGCGCACCAGCGTGACGTGCGATTTGACGAAGGCGTACTCTTCGCGGCTGAGCTCGGGATTGCGCTGAAGCGCGATCATGAAAGCCTTGGGATCGCGCCGGCCGACGTAGGCGATGCGTAGGACGCGAAAGCCATCATTGCCCATGCTGGAGGCGGTCTGGGCGATGAAGACGTCCATGCCATGGATGACGCTGGTGACCGCGACGAGCGTGGTAGTGGAAAGAATGATGCCGAGCAGGGTCAGGAAGCTACGCAACTTGGATGCGCGCAGAGAATCGAGCGCGACGGCGGCGGCTTCGAAGAATGAGGCTCGTGATTGCATCGGCTTATTTCAGGATACGGGAAAGAAGGGCGAATTGTTCAGGGAGAAGAGGGGGAGAAAGGGGTTGTTGTTGAGGGATGAAGTGGTTGCTTTCCACCGGATTGAATGTTTGGGGCGAGTGAAGGAGCTTGGGTTCGTTTCGTAATTTTACATGTGCTCGGTGCGCGTCCTTCGGCCTGAGAGATTGAGTGCGTTCGGTCATCTGCTCAATTCTAGGACGGGCGATTCTCAATAAATTTGCGGCGGAGATGGGAGTTGTTGAAAACGTGAGCGGTTTTTTATTTTGGCGGGTGGCGATGGGGTTCACCTGAACCTGTCTCGATGTGTGCATTGATGTTCATTCGTGGCAAATTGGAGGTAGATGAATCCACTCCTTCAAATCTCTTTCCGTGTCCCGTTCGACAAGATTCAGGCGTCCGATGTCGAGCCGGCGATTGATGAGCTTCTGGCCGATGCGCAGAAGCGGCTGGATGCGACCATCGCTTCCGAACGGCCGCTCGATGCCATGGATACTATGACCGAACGGCTGGATTATGCGATGAGCGTCATCCGGCACCTGGAAGCGGTCGCGACTACGCCGGAGTTGCGCGATGCGTTGAATAAGGTCCAGCCCAAGGTGATGGCGTTTTATTCGAGCCTTCCGTTGAATGAAGCGCTGTGGAAGGCGATCCAGAGCTACGCGGCGAGCGAGGACGGCCGCGGGCTTACCGGGACCATGAAACGGTATTTGACGAAGACCGTTGACGCGTTCAAGCGGCATGGGGCGGAGCTCGATCCGGCGGGCAAGAAACGGTTGCAGGAAATTGATGTCGAGCTGGCGGAAATTACCACGAAATTTTCGCAAAATGTCCTGGACTCCACCAACGCATGGGACCTGACGGTTACCGATGAAAAGAAACTCGCGGGGTTGCCTCCGACGGCGGTCGCGGCGGCTCGGATGGCGGCGGAGCAGAAGGGCCGCGAAGGCTGGCGCTTCAACTTGCAGGGGCCAAGCTACCTGGCGGTGATGACGTATCTCGACGACCCGGAAGTTCGCGAGCAGGCGTGGCACGCCTACAACACGCGGGCGGCCTCGGGCGAGCACGACAATCGCGGACTGCTGGTGCGGATTCTCGAGTTGCGCAAGGAAAAGGCGCGCATGCTGGGATTCAAGGATTTCGCGGACCTGGTGCTGGACGATCGCATGGCGCACACCGGCGATCACGCGCAGCACTTCATCGAGGAACTGCGCGAGAAAACCGACAAGCGTTTTCGCGAAGAGAATCGCGGGCTGGCCGGGTTCGCCAAACGCGACATCGCGCCGTGGGATGTGGCGTATTGGGCGGAAAAACAGCGCGCGGCAATGTACGATTTCGACGAAGAGGCGCTGCGGCCGTATTTTCCGCTGGAACGCGTGGTCGCGGGAATGTTTGAAATCTTCGGGCGCGTGCTGGGGATCCGCGTGAGCCAGGAATCGGGAGTGCCCGTGTGGGACAAGGAGGTGCGCTGCTACGCGACTCACGATGCACGGTCGGGGGAATTTCTCGGGTCGTTTTACGCCGACTGGTATCCGCGCGAAAACAAACGGGGCGGCGCGTGGATGGACGGGCTGATTACGGGCGATCCCAAGAAAAAAGAGCCGCATGTGGGAATTATTTGCGGAAATTTGACGCCTCCAGTGGAGGGAAAGCCGGCGCTACTGACGCATCGCGAGGTGGAGACGATTTTTCACGAATTCGGCCACCTACTGCATCACCTGTTGAGCCGCGTGGAGGTGCGCAGCCTTTCGGGAACCAGCGTGGCGTGGGATTTTGTGGAGCTGCCTTCGCAGATCATGGAGAACTGGTGCTGGGAACGCGAATCGCTGGACACCTTCGCGGCGCATTATGAGACCGGGGCGAAATTGCCCGAGGATTTATTCCAAAAAATGAAGCGCGCCAAAACGTTCCGCGCGGCCAACGCGCAGATGCGGCAACTCGGGTTCGGATTCGTCGATCTGGCGCTGCATCGCGAATGGGACGGAAAGAGCGACGTGGTGCGGTACTCTCGCGACATTTTACAGAAATTCGCCCCGGCGCCGCTGCCCGAGGATTACGCGATGATCACAGGGTTCACGCATCTGTTCGCGAGCCCGGTGGGCTACGGCGCCGGATATTATTCGTACAAGTGGGCGGAGGTGCTGGACGCCGACGCGTTCACGCGCTTCCGCGATGAGGGCGTATTCAACCCGACCGTGGGGCGCGAGTATCGCGAAAAGATTCTGGCGCGCGGCGACAGCGAGGACCCGGCGGTGATCTATCGCGACTTCATGGGGCGCGACCCGAATCCAGACGCGCTGCTGGAGCGTGCCGGATTGTTGGCCGCGAATGAACGCGGATGAGCGCGAATTCCTGAATGGACATCGCCAGGCGGGGTGCGATGAAAAAATCCCCGCCATTCCAGTGGACGCGCTGATTCCTTACTACGCTGGGGTCGAATCGTAAACAGATCTGCCCAAGATCCTGCGCGAGCAGATGGCGCATTTCTTCGCGCAGTACAAGGAACTGGAACGTCGCAAGTGGACCAGCATCGGAAAGTGGATGGATCGCGAAGGCCGAGCGCGTGATTATCGAAGCGATCGGCGGGCTCGGCCATGAATCACAACCAGTATTGCCATTGGCCGGCTGCCACGACATATGCGGCGAGCGCTGCGTTGGTCACGGCGTGCGCTAGAATGCAGTCGGCGAGGTTCCTGGTGCGGATCAGCCACCAGTTGTAAATGATGCCGGCGGCCAGTCCCACTTCCCAAAAAGCGCCGTGCTCGGTGGCGAACAGGACGGCGGTGATCCAGAATGCGCTGGCGCGGTAGGTGCCCAGGGGGATTTTCTGGAATTTCATGTTGACCAGCCAGCGCATCAGCCAGCCGCGCCAGAACAGCTCTTCGATGACCGGTACTACGAGGGCCGATCCGGCGATGCGAATCGACAGGAAGACGAGATTGTGGCGCAGTTCGGGCGGCGGCGGGCCAGCCGCCCTGCCAGTGAGCGCATTCTCGAAAATCCACGAATGCCGGTAGTGGAACAGAAGATCGGGCGCGATCCAGATGACAAAGACGGCCATCCCGGCGACGATGCTGGCCAGCGGAAACGACGGCTTCAGGGGCGTGCAGTTACGGGAGAAAATCAGCCATGTCACGAGCGCGAGCCCGGTATAGGCCGGATATGCGATCTGAACCGGAAGGCTGATCAGGTGCGCCAGTCCGAGCGCCCCGATAAAAACGGCGAATGGCGCCACGTAGGAAAATGTGTCCGGTTGCGGCTCGGCGGAGGAAGGCTGCGGCGCCATGAATGTGGTAAGCCCATACTCTAACATTGAAGGGCCGGCGCCGGTGCGAGAAAATTAGGCACTTTTGCGGGCAATTCGCATCGTGCGCGAACCTCCGATTTTGGCCTACAACTCGCGAATGTCAACAGATCGTAATCTGATTGCATCGAAGCGGAAACGAGTGTAAGCTATCCTGTGGCTCTCACGTGAATCCGGTTTGCAGGGGAAGTGTGGCATCCGTTCGCGATGCCCGTTCTAACTGAGGTTTGGATTGCACTTAGGTTCAATCCGTAAGAAAACTTGGCGGAGGGTTATGAAGACACGATTGCATACGCTCAATCTGTACACGCTTGTGGTGTTGATGGCCGTGCTTACGCTTCAGGTTGTCGCGCAGCAGGCCGGCGGCGTGGCGGGAATTTCGGGGATCGTGAAGGACTCGTCCGGATCGACGGTGCCGAACGCGAAGGTGGTGATTTCGAGCAACGCGCGTGGAACGGAGCGCACGCTCGTAACGAATGAGGCGGGCGTTTTTGCGGCTCCCGGGCTGCTCCCCGGACCGGGGTATAAAGTGGACGTGACGGCAGCGGGTTTCGCTCCGTATGAAGCCGCGGATCTGGACCTGCAGGTCGGCCAGAACATGAACCTGGCGGTCTCGCTTCAGGTAGGCCAGACCACGACTTCGATTGAGGTGAACGCGGCGGCGCAGCTTCTCGAGGACACCAAGGCCGACGTATCTCAAGTGGTGGGCACCAACGACATCATGAATCTGCCCATCAATGGAAGGCGCGTCGACCAGTTTGTGCTGGACACGCCGGGCGTGCATGCCGACGCAACATTCGGCCTGCTGACTTTCCGCGGCGTGGCGGGCAACAACGAATTCCTGCTCGACGGAAATGATAATACCGAAGCCTTTTACGATGAGAATGCCGGACGAACGCGCATTGCATCTCAGATTTCGGCCGATGCCGTGCAGGAATTTCAGGCGGTTTCGACGAATTTCTCGGCCGAATATGGCCGCGCGATGGGCGGCGTGGTGAACACGGTGACCAAGAGCGGCACCAATGAGTTCCACGGCGGCGCCTTCTACTTTCTGCGCAGCACCGGATTCGACGCGCACGATCCCTATTCCAATTTCGTTCCCACCGAACATCGCATTCAGACGGGCGGAACGGTGGGCGGTCCTATCGTCAAGAACAAGCTGTTCTTCTTCCTGAGCAGCGACATTACGCGGCGCAACTTTCCCTTCTCCGACAGCCAAGTCAAGGTCGGTTTTCTGAATGTGGCCACCGAGCAGTGGATCGGGTGCGGGGCGCCCGCGACGCCGGCACAGTGCAACGCGATCAACTCGCTGCTTCCGCGCTTTTACGGCCAGATTCCGCGAACGGCCTCGAACGACTTGTATTTCGGGCGCATGGATTATCACCTGAACGACAAGAACACTTTCAGCGCGAGCTTCAACTTCCTGCGCTGGTTCTCGCCGAACGGGATCCAGACGGGCCTCTCCTCGACCACAGGCGCCGGAATCACCGGCAACGGCGACGACGCGGTGACGGTGCGCAACGGCAAGGCGACGTGGACGTTCGTGCCGAATGGAAACTGGGTGAACTCGTTCCGCTACGGCCTCGACACTGACCGCCAGTCGGATGGTTTCGACCAGGCGGAACTGGGCAGCGGGCTCGGCTACCTGGACGTTTCGGTGGCGGGCGTGCAGCTTGGGCCGGCGACTTATCTGCCGCGGGTCGAGCCGCTCGAGCTGCGCAACGAATTCGCCGACGACGTGAGCTGGGCCAGGGGCAAGCACATGATCAAATTCGGCGTAACCTTCGAGCATGTCACCGACGACGTGAATTATCTGAGCAACCGGTACGGGTCCTATACCTACTCGACGGTGACCTCGTTTGCGCAGGATTATTCGGGCAATACCACCGGCGCGCACGATTACTCGGGGTTCTCGCAAACGTTCGGCAACCCGATTGTGGATTACTCGCTCAAAGATATCGGGATTTACCTCATGGATCAGTGGCGGGCCACCGACCGGCTCACGGTGACTTTCGGCGCACGATACGAGTACACGTTCATGCCTCCGCCGCCGCAGGCGAATCCGCTGTTCCCGCAGACGGGAGCTTCGCTGCCATCCGGCACGCTGGATCTTTCGCCGCGCCTGGGCGTGGCGTACCGGCTGAACGACAAAACGGTGATCCGCGGCGGGCTGGGCACCTTCTTCGCGCGCCAGGTGACGGGCATCCTGGACGACGTTTACACCGGCAACGGAATGTACCAGGTGTCCGATAGTTTGAGCAATGCCGCGCTGATCGCCCAGGGTCCGGTGTTTCCGAACGTCCTTTCGTCTCCGCTGACCTCGATCACGCAGGGCGCGTCCACGCTGGATGTGATGGCGCCCAACCTGAAGACGCCGTATTCCGAGCAGGCGACGGTTGCAATCGAGCGGCAGCTTTCCAAAGACATGGTGTTCACGGTGTCGGGAATCTTCAGCCGCGGCGTGAATCTGTGGGGCACGACGGATATCAACGCGCCCGCCCTTGGCGCGCCGTTCACCTATATCATCGACAACGCTTCGGGACAACAGGTAGGGACCTACACCACCGGAGTTTACACCGGCGCGCGGCCCAACAAGAATTTCAATGCGATCTACGAACAGACCAACGGCGTCAACAGTTGGTACGACGGCCTGGTGCTGAACTGGGAAAAGCGCTTCTCGCACGGGTTCCAGTCTTCGGCGTCCTATACCTGGTCGCACGAGATCGACGACGGGCAAGGCGCGGCCACCAACGCGATTTTCGGATTCAGCGATTCGCTGTGGACCTACAACGGCCTTTACGGGTTCGATAAGGGCAGCGGCTCGCTCGATCAGCGCCAGCGTCTGGCGTACACCTTCGTGTGGGCGCCGAATCCGATGCACTCGGGTGGGTTCGTCGCGAAATACCTGGTGAACAACTGGCAGCTTTCAAGCATCACCACGATCATGAGCGGATCGCCTTCGGGCAGCGAGACCATCCACATGAACGATACGCCGGTGAGCGGGATGCTGTACAGCGCCGACGCTCTGAACGGCTTCAACGGGAACTTCCGCGTTCCCTTCCTGCCGGTGAACACCCTATACACGCCGTGGGTGCAGCAGGAGAGTTTCCGGCTGACCAAGAACATCCCGCTGCCGCGTGAGAGCATGCGGCTCAGCCTGATGTTCGAGGCGTTCAACATCGCCAACAACTGGTCGCCGACAGCGCTGGCGTCGCAGGCTTACACAGAAGCGAAGGGCGTGCTGACGTACACGCCGACGGCTTTCGGATTCGGGACCAGCGACGGCGGTTTCCCGGACGGCACGCAGGCGCGGCGTTTGCAGGTGGCGGCCCGGTTTGCGTTCTAGGAGCCGCTGAAAGATTCGCTCATAGGCTGAAGACTGTGCCAACGGTGGCTGTAAGCTGCGGATTCTGGTTTGTGGCACACTTCAGCCTGTGACTTTGAGTCCACTGATTTTTTACTGCGGATCGGGCGTCTTGGCGGCGTCTTTGGGAGAGTCCGGCAGGATAAACGTGGTCTCGCCCGGCTTTTGCAGTTTCAACTGCTTGCGAATTTCCATGTCCTGCTCGCTGGGGCTGTCTTTCAGCCGCTCGATGCGCTCCCGGCGGCGTTCATTTTCAAGGGCGAGCGTGGCATTTTGCTCCTGGAGCCGGCGGATTTCGCGATGTTTGGCCAGCAGCGCGGGAATGCCCTGCGGCCCTTTCAAAGCCACCAGGCCGTACGCGCCAATGAGAACAAAAACGGCGACGTAAGCGATTCTCCGCGCACTGCGCTCGAGCATCTTGGAACTCTCCCTCTTCATTTATAAACTGGTTCCAGAAAAATTTCCAGCTTCGTGTTAAGCTTCTGTTGTAAATCGCTATGCGCGGTGCAGCAGTTCGCGATCCCAAGCGCGTCATGTGCCCCAAATGCGGGTCTGTCGACGTGCGCCGTTCCAAAAGCGAAGGACTATTCGCGGTCCTGGCGCGGATCTTCGGCCGCTGGCCGTTCCGCTGCCGGAGCTGCCGCGTGCGGTTCTATCGCTCGGCCGACCCGCCGCACGATTTCTAGATACATTTACTGCTTGAGCTTGGCCTTGACCTCGGCGGGAGGGTCGAACTTATCCGCGGGAATTTCTTCGGTTTTCACCGAAGCGATGCTGATGATGACCTCCTGTCCCGCGGCCTTCTGCACCATTTTGGTGGGCTGGAGAACGCCGCCGAGATTCTTGTAATCGGACAGGATCACCTCGACCGGCACCTCGCCCATCGCGGTGACAGCGGTCGTCGCGCGCTTGACGGCGAGTCCCGATTTCTTCTGAAACCAGGTAGTGACCGGCTTTCCCACCGCGGGCGTGAGCACAACCTTATAACACTCCTCGCCGTCGATCGTGTCCACACCGACGGTTTCGGCCTTGTCGTAGAGCGAGCGCCAGTCCACCTGCCCGTTGAAGGCGGCCTCGCGCAGCGCTTCGGCTTTCTCGTCGCCAGTTTTCACACGAGGCCCGAGCATGGGATTGTTGTCCCACGCAATCCCGTTTTCGGTGCCCTGCTGGATGTCGCCGATGCCCTCCAGCTTCATCACCGAATAACTCTTGTCGGGCGGCGCGGCGTACGCTGTCATCGGGCCCTTGAGTCCCTGCGCGGCCATCTCGAACGTCCCGGTGGTGATTTCGCCTTTGCGCGCCTCGTAAGCTGCCTTTCCGCCGGTCACCTCGATGAAATGGTCGAGAATCGTGTCGGCTTTGGGCAGGTCTTCGCTTTTGGCCGCGGGGGGTTTGGGTGCGGGCGTTTCGACCTGCTGCGCCGCCCACGCTCCGCCGGCCGCGATTACCGCAATCCACGCAAGTTTTCGAATCATCGGTTGGTCCTCTGCTTCTGAATCCAATCTAACGCAGCGTCCACCACCGGGTCATGCCCGGCCAGCAGCGCTTCCCGCGTCAGCCCGACCTCCACGTCCGGCGTGACGCCGTTGCCCTCCAGCGCTTTTCCGCCTTCCGAAATATAATTGGCGATCGCGTACTGGAATCCGTCGCCATCGGGCAGTTTTTCGATCACAGAAGGTAACGCAGCCGCGGCGGTCTTGGTTCCGAAGATGCGCGCGCGGCCCAAGTCCTTCAATCCTCCGGCGAAGATCTCCGAAGTCGACGCGGAAGAGCCGTCCACCAGGATGGCGACGGGGCCGGTAAAAACTCCCGCGCGCGGATTGATGACGAAGTTGAGCGTGGTGTCGCGCATGTACATGGTGCCCAGCCGCTGGTTGGGTTTCGCCACCAGAAATCCGGCCATCCCCATGGCCATTCCGCCGATTCCCCCCGGATTCCCACGCAGATCGATGATCAGGCCGTCGCAGTGCTGGCAGCTTTCAACGGCGTCGGAGAATCCGGACATCACGCGCAGCAGATCCAGGAACAGGTTGAAACGAAAATAACCGGTATTTCCCAGCTTCTTCGATTCGGTCCAGACGTATTCGGTGGGAAGATTGCCGAATTTCGAGGGATTGCCGCGCGGTTCGCCGAGCGCCAGATCGAGCGCGCGCGACTGGTTGGCGCCGTCCAGAAACACGACGTGCAGCTTTCCGCCGACCGGGCCGGAAAGCCGCGCGGAAATGGCGCGCTCGAGCGTAATTTCGCGGATCGCGGGATCGGCGGTGAGCTTTTCGATGGCCGGAGCCAGATCTTTTCCCGCCACGCTCCGGATCACCCAGCCCGGCTTGACGCCAGCCTTTTCGGCGCCCGAGCCGGGATCGATGCCCGTGACCACGGCCTGCTTTTCGAGCACGCGCACATCGATTCCGGGCGATCCGTCGCCGGCGGATTCGACATCGACATCGCTATACACGCTCGCGGGGAAAATTGCGAAGTGGGTCTCCTTCAGGCGAGCGAGCATCTGGCGCATGATGTCGCGGGCTTCATCGGCCGACCGGGCCTGCTCGATTTTGGGGAGAAACTCGCGGTGAATCGCGTTCCAGTCGAGGCCGCCGGGATTTTTTTCCCAGTGCTTGTCGCGGATAGTGGTCCAGACTTTTTCAAAAGAAGCGATGTCAAGTTGTTTTTCTTCGGCGGAGAACTGCGCGTAAGCGGATGCGGCGCACAGCATCACCCCCAGGAGCGAGCGCATACGTCCAGGGTAGCGCACGCTCTAAGAAGGTTGTTGAAAAAGGGGACGGACCGCTCCGGTCCGGTGGACATATTCGCCTGTGAGTGGCGCACGCACTCGTACGTGCCGCGTC
>DATJVN010000029.1:0-36046 GCA_035501755.1 Bryobacteraceae bacterium
TACGGCATTCCCGCGCTGGGCGATCGACCGGCGCCGGTGCCGATCGGCAACTATTATGGCGAGCCGTGGCAGTACTCCCATCTCCAGAACGAACTTGGAAGCGCGGACGTCGCGCATAATCTCAACTCGCGATGGGTGGTGCGCAGCCGCTTTCGCGCCACGCTTACGGACTGGAATTACCTCGACACCAGTCTCGGTTACCTCGAGTCTGACAATCAGACCCTGTTTCGATACTCCGAAGACACCGCTTATCCGCTGCGGCTGTACGACTGGCAAACCGATCTCACCGGCAGATTCAAGACGGGCCACATCGAGCACAATTTTCTCGTGGGATTCGAATACGGCTTTACATCGGTAGTCCAGCGTGGAGTCTTCAGTGATGCGCCGCCGATCAATCTCTACAATCCGGTCCCCTTCAGCCAAACCACGCCAAGTTCGGCAGCGCTCGAGACCTATTTTTTCAATCCCAACTTCGCGGACTACTTCCCGATCAGTGGAACCACGCGGTTGATGACGCATGGCGGCTACATTCAGGATCAGATCTCGCTGCTGCCGAAACTAAAGGTGCTTGCCGGAGTGCGGTTCGAGGGTTTCACGCAAGATTATGACGAGCTCGATTACGATACGCACAACCGCCAGAGCAACGTCTCGGCGCTGCCCCGAATCGGGGTCACTTATCAGGTGCTTGAGGCGCTCTCATTGTACGCGAGCTGGAGCCGCAGCTTCAGCCCGACCCTCGCGGCGCAGTTCGGCCCGAACGGCCAGCCGTTCGTACCGGAAAAAGGCACGCAATACGAAGTCGGCGCGCGCACCTCGGAGCTTCACGGCCGGCTGACATCGTCTTTGGCTCTTTATCGCATTCGCTCCTCGAACCTGTTGATCACCAACCCGGGCAATCCTCTGGCATCAATTCAACTCGGAGAGGTGGAGTCGAAGGGCGTCGAGTTCGACACGTCCGGACGCATCCTGCCAGGGTGGAATGTGACGTTCGCGTATGCTTTCAACGAAGCCACGATTGTCTCCGACCCGATTTATCCCGTTGGCAATACTTTGCAGAACGCTCCGCACCATAGCGGCAGCCTCTGGACGGTCTACGAAATTCAACACGGCTCGTTTCAGGGGTTGAGCTTCGGCGGCGGCGTTGAAGCGCGCAGCTATCGCTACGTCGATCCCTCGGACGACGTCCTGCTGCCTGGGTACGGCCGCGTGGATGCGACGGTCAGCTACGTTTTCGGGCCTTCACATAACGACCAGAAGCGCTACCGCATCGCGGTCAACATTCAAAATCTGACGAACCGTCTTTATTACGTTTCAGGCAACACGCCGCTGGACATTTTCCCGGGCTCGCCAATTAACGCGATGATGGAATTTCAGGTGCGGTATTGACGTGGAAAGAAGTTGGCCGGGTTATCGGACGATTTGGCGCTGGCACTTCTACGCGGGCATCATCGCGATTCCGTTCATCCTATGGCTCTCCACCACGGGCGCGATTTACCTGTTCCGGCCGCAGATTGAAGCCTGGCTCGATCGACCCTACGATCATCTTCAGATTTCCGGCCCGCGGGCGAGCGCGGAAGCCCAGGTTCACGCGGCTCTTGCGGTCGTTCCCGGATCAAACTTGCATTTCTACCAGCTCCCCACAACGCTGCAATCCGCGGTCCAGATCATCGTCGGGCGTGGCGCGGACGAATATCGCGTCTACGTGCATCCGCAGACTACGCACGTCTTCTATGTAATCAACGAAAATTCACGTCCCATGACCGTCATTTTCCATCTGCATGGCGAATTGCTGATGGGCGACCGCGGATCGATGATCGTCGAGCTCGCTGCTTCCTGGGCGATCGTGATGATCGCGACGGGCCTGTTTCTATGGTGGCCGCGAGAAGCGAAAAAGCTCGGCGGGATTCTGTATCCACGGTTTCTGCACGGCCGGCGAATTTTCTGGCGCGATCTTCATGCCATGACGGGAGTATGGGTGTCCGCGCTAGCGCTTTTTGTGCTGCTGACCGGCCTTCCCTGGGCGAGCAACTGGGGAAAATACCTCGCCGCGGTCCGCTCTCTGACGCACACCTCGGGGAACCCGGATTGGACGTCAGGATCGGCGGAGGAAGTAGCGGCGCGCATCGCTCGAAATCCGATGAACATGCCGGGAATGCCGGATAGCGAAGGAAGCGTGCAGTATGCCGGAATCGATCGGATCGTCGCGGCGGTAACTCCGCTGCATGTTGCCTGGCCGGTGAAGATTGCGCCGCCACTCGCGCCGGGCGGATTGTGGACCGTCACGTCCGACGCTCAGAATCGGACGCTGCGAACCAGCCTTCAACTTGATTCCTCAGGCACGATCGTCCGGCGCGAAGATTTCCCCCAGCAGCAATGGATCGACCGGTGGGTCGAGACAGGTGTCGCCGCGCACGAAGGGCAACTCTTCGGACTGGCGAATCAGCTTCTTGGGCTTTTCACGGCGATTTGCCTGATGACGCTGAGTGTCAGCGCGCTGATCCTGTGGTGGCGCCGCCGGCCGGAAAGAGTTCTCGGGGCACCCGGCTACCTGGCGCCGGAAAAGCCGCTCGCCTTGAGCTTCATGCTCGTGGTTGCCGCGTTTTGCATCTATCTTCCACTCCTCTGCACCTCGATCGTTGCTGTCAGAATCATCGAGCTTCTCGTGCTGCGAAAAATCCCAGCTACGCGCAGGTGGTTGGGATTGTGCCCGTCCTAGGCGCGCTACCTGAGAGCCGTCGTTTCCCCGCCGACTTCCGGTCCCTGGCCAGGTTCTAATGGTCGACCCCGGCCGGTCGACCACCGTTTCTTCTGACCAGCGGTGCGTCACGATTCCCTGAGGAAACCATGAAGGAACACGCGGCCACCGGGTCCACGGCTTGCGGCCAGGCCCTTCATCGGTCCCTGGCGGCGAATTCACCAGCCTCACCTAAGCAGGTCCATCGAACGCCGAAAACAGTTAAGAATGGGCCGTTTCGAAGCGATATGAATTAGCGACAGGTGTTTTTCCGCTCCGGGCTTTCGGATGGCTAAAAACTTCCATGAAAAAGAACAGACGCTCCGGGATATCGCGACATTGGGAGCGGCACTGAATGAATCGGGGGCTCTCAACGGGCCAGCACCGGTGAAGTCGTTGCGTCTGGGCGTGGACTTCGGTTATAAGAAGGAACTCCGCCACCTCCAAATAGAGTTGGTTAAGTTCCAGCAGTGGGTCCGCCACAAGGGATTGCGTGTTGTTGTGGTATTTGAAGGCCGCGACGCGGCTGGCAAAGGCGGCGCCATCAAGCGGATTACAGAATGCCTGAATCCGCGGACCTGCCGCGTGGTTGCGCTGACGGCCCCCACGGAACGCGAAAAATCTCAGTGGTATTTTCAACGTTATGTGGCTCATCTTTCGGGTGCCGGCGAAATTGTGTTTTTCGACCGAAGTTGGTACAACCGCGCCGGTGTCGAGCACGTGATGGGCTTTTGCACCGAAGCCGAATACATGGAATTCCTGCACACCTGTCCACAATTCGAGAGAATGCTGGTATGCTCGGGCATTCATTGGAAGCTCAGTCCTATGGACCTTGAATCGCGGCGCCGATGGGTCGACTACTCACGGGCGAAAGATGAAATGTTCGCCCACACCGACATCAAGCAGGCTCCATGGTATGTAGTGAATGCGGACAACAAGAAGTGTGCGAGGCGCAATGTCATCAGTCATCTGCTCTCGATGATCCCCTACGCAGACCTTACCCCCGAACCGATCACGCTTCCCCCCGCGGATCGAAGAAACTACATACGGCCGCCGATCGCAGACCAGACATTCGCGCCTGAAATCTACAAGCCGCCCCCAAAATCGAAGCGCCTCAACGTCGCAGATTGACACCGCATTCCGCGTACCGTGCCCGCTGCATTCAAACCAGCGGCTGCAGCGCTGCATCTTTCCAGTCGTTCGACGTAACCAGCGTCATTCGCCGTGATTAGCGCACAGCCGGAGTACTCGCAGGTGGACACCGATGATGCGTGTGGCTCCGGTAGCTGCGCGTCTCCAACGGCGCAAACTTCAACGCCTCGGCATCTGACGCTTTCCGCCGATAACGGGTGGAAAATCTCCGATCTCGTCGTAGACTTCGGTGATGAAGCGATCCTTGCTCTGCTTGGTGTCACCTTCCGTAGTCGCATCATAAGGCGCGGTAAGATTGGCCGCGAGAACCTGGCTCAGGGAGTCGCCGTTCTCGCGCAATTTCTGCACCTTGGCCAGAATGTCGATCAGCATGGCGCGATAACTCTCCAGATCCTTCTTCTTTATCAGCGTGCCGTGGCCCGGGACGAGTGTCGTGTCGGGATCGGCGATCTTACCGAAAAGGTCGATCGCCTCGAGCATGCCGCGGATCGAACCGCCGTTAGCCTGGTCGGCAAACGGATAGCCGAAGTTGCGATAGAAATCCTCGATGTAGATCGCATTGGCATTGCGAAAACGAACGATGGTGTCGCCGGCGGTGTGCGAAGGCATCATGGGAATGAAATCGACGATTTCTCCGTCCATGCGGATGGTGAGCGCGGGAGATCCAGGCGTGGTGTAAGCGTAGGTCACTACGGGGACGGCAGCGGAATCCGGTGCGGCGTTCGCACGGCCGGGCGGATGGAGCATTTCTTCGCGCAGATTCTCCTGCGAATAAATCTGCGCGCCTTGTTTGGCAAAGAACGCGTTGCCGCCGGTGTGGTCCGGGTGAACGTGCGAGTTGACCACGATCCGGATGGGCGCGTCGCTGAATGACCGGATGGTCTTCAGCGTCTTTTCAGCTACCTGACGGTAGCCGGTATCGACCATCAGGACGCCGTCGGATCCGAAGAGCACCGCGATTCTGCCCCCGGCTCCGTCAGGATGTGCGGGATCGAGGCCTTCGGAGCCGTGCAAGATATAAATGTTCGGCGCGAGCTTGGCTGTGACCAGCATCTGGATCTTATCCCAGGGAATCTGGTATCCGGACGGGAAGCTGTAAGGCCCTTTCCCGGGAGGGATCAGCGTGATGGGATAGCCTTTTTCCTGGGCGGCGGCCAGACCCGCTGTCATAGCTGTTATCGCCAGCAACAAACCTGTGCGTTTCATGCCGTACGTCCTTCAGCGCGGCCGTTCGAAGGCAAGTCCATCGCTCTGTTATACACCCGGAGACGGCGCCAGAGGAATCCCGACCTGATGGGAAGGGACCATCGTTTGCACCGCGCCGGTCGGCTTTTCGGCGCGCGAGATGAGGCGCGAATCGCAAGAGCGCGCAATCAAGCCCACGCACGCGACTCGCGATTTTAATTTTGGCGGGCTTGCGGCCAGTTAGGCGGATCCCATTTCCGTTGCTTGAGCCAAAGGTGCTTCGTGTCCTTTCGAATTCATATCCAGGAGCACGATGACAGCGCCATCGATTTTGTTGTCCTCGGTGCGATAGGGACGAATACGGAGAGAATACTCCCGGCCGCTCACATCTTGAACGGTCATGGTCTTCGGGGTAAGGCTCTGGATAACGTCCTCGAGAAGGCGCTCCAGATCAGGAACCTGCAACTTCAGGTTGATGTCGGTTATCCGGTGTAGCAGCGATTTCCTTGAGCGGCGCCTTACGTCTGGGCTTTGACGTTCTTTTTGCCATGAATTTGTCGGCCTAATGGACCCATTGCGCGCCAGCAACCAAACAGGTAATTTCAAGCAACATTATAGAGAAATGGAACATTCGCAGATGCACCCTGGGAAGCAATGACCGCCTGCGCGATAAAAGCCAAGTGGCTGCGTAAGACATGAATCCCTTGGGGCGAGTATTCAGCAAACTATAATGGCAGCAATGAGAATCCTGCTTTGGCTCGCTCTCGTTCCCGTCGCCTTCGCCGGCGATACGCGATTCGAAATTTCCTATCCCGCTTCCGCCAACGCCGGGCCGATCACCGGGCGGATCTATGTCATGATCTCGCGCACCAATGATCGCGAGCCGCGGATTCAAGTCGGACGCGTCGGCATTCCCTTCTTCGGACGCGACGTGGAAAAGCTCGCGCCGGGACAGAACGCCGTCATCGACCAGACCGACTTGGGCACCCCCGTCGCAAGCCTTTCCGAAATCCCGCCGGGCGAATATTGGGTCCAGGGCTTTATCAACGTGTACACCGAATTTCACCGCTCCGACGGTCATGTCGTCTGGATGCACGATGATCGATGGGAGGGCCAGCATTGGAACCGCTCGCCTGGAAACCTCTATAGTGCGCCGCGGAAGATGACTGTGGACGCGACCAAAGGCTACCGCATCCAGCTCGTCTGCGACCAGGTGATTCCGCCGGTCCAGGTGCCCGCCGACACCGCCCTCGTCAAACGCTTCAAGATTGAGAGCCAAATCCTGACGCGCTTCTGGGGCCGTCCCATTTACCTCGGCGCCACGGTCCTGCTGCCGCGCGATTATGAGAAAACGAATATTTCCTATCCTGTCCTATACGAGCAGGGCCATTTCTCCCTCGCCGCCCCGCTGCGCTTCGATACCGACAAGGATTTCGAGGCCCAATGGATGCGTGATGATTTTCCGCGCATGATCGTGGTCACCATGCAGCACCCCAATCCGTATTTTGACGATTCCTACGCCGTCAACTCCGTCAACGTCGGCCCCTACGGCGACGCTTTTATGCAGGAGCTGATCCCCGAGATCGAAAAGCGCTTCCGCGTCATCCGCCAGCCCTGGGCGCGCCTGCTTTCCGGCGGATCCACGGGAGGCTGGGAATCGCTGGCGCTCCAGATTTTCCATCCCGATTTCTTCGGCGGGACCTGGTCCTATTGCCCCGACTCGGTGGACTTTTCAGACGTGGAAGGCGTCGATATTTATCACGACAAAAGCGCCTTTTACAAGGAATTCGAGTGGCGCAAAGTTCCCACCATCAACAGCCGCGAAATCAACGGCCAGATCCGCCAAACTTCGGAGGAACGCAACCGCTTTGAGCTGGTCAACGGCACCCACGGCCGCTCCGGCGAGCAGCTCGATATCTGGTCCGCCGTTTTCGGGCCTCTTGGCGAGGACGGATTTTTCGATCCGCTCTGGGACAAGAAAACCGGCGAGATGAACTCCCGTGTCGCGCAATATTGGAAGGAGCATTACGATCTCCGCTACCATCTCGAACAGAATTGGTCGACCCTGGGTCCCAAACTCGAGGACAAAGTTCGCGTTTACGTTGGCGACGCCGACAATTTCTTCCTGAATAACGGCACGCGCAAGTTGCAGGCCTGGATGAAAAATACCGAGAGCCCGCACTACGAAGGTTTGTTCGTCTACGGAGCCGCCAAGGGCCATTGCTACAGCGGTCCGGTGTCGAGCGCGGACCGGTTAAAGGAGATGGCCGAGCACGTTCTGGCCAAAATGCCCCCGGAAACCGTCGCCGGCTGGTGGAAACAATAGTTGATCGACCACGGGAGTGTACTATCCGGAAATTCCCGAATGGTGCTATCGGAACCGGCCTGATATTTTCGATTAGAAAGATCGCGACGTCCATTATCAAGTGAAGGGTGACGGGAAGAGTCTCGCCCGATCTTGTAATTGTGATCAGCGGCTGAAATCGACATGGCAGGCACCACTGGACGAACGAAGAAAACGCGGGAAGGAAAGACCATGCAAGTTCACGAAGTCATGACAACGAATATTTCCAGTTGCTCCCCCGAAACCAACGCGGCGGCGGCCGCCGAGGTGATGTGGACGAACAATACCAGCTATCTCCCGATCGTGGAGAACGGCGGGAATGTAGTGGGGATTGTGACGGATCGCGATCTGTTTATCGCGCTCGGCACGCAAAACCGAAGAGCCTCCGATATGACCGTTGGCGAGATCATGCAGCGTCATGTGGCCTGTTGTTCTCCAGACGATGATCTGCGCCGCACACTGACCGCAATGGCCAACGAGAATGCGCAGCGTTTACTCGTGGTGGACGGCTCCGGCCATCTGCTCGGCGCCCTGACGGTGAATGATCTTCTGAACCGGACCAATGACACGTTTAATGACGACGTGATCCGCACCCTTCGAGCCATCAGCCAAGACCAATCTCAAACGCGCCGGGCGACAGCCTGAGCGGAATGGATTTGAGTCTAGTTGCCGGCCAGAAGGCTTCCTGGCCCTGACACGTCGTCAACCGCGGCCAGCAAGTCCTTCACGCTCACGGTCTTGCTGACGTAGCCGTCCATGCCCGTCGATGGACGGGGTCTTTGGTGTCCCGGTCGATTCGGCAGCGGACTGGCCACGATTGTTCCCACGCATTTGCATTGTCCTTGAGAGTAGAGGAAAATCACCTCATCGATATCTTTATGAAAGCTGTTTTGTTTTTGCTGCCGCTGGTTGCCTGTGCGCAGACTCGGTTAAATGTGGCGGTGATCAAGATGCCCTATGTCGGCGAACGCAACACCGCTGAAAAATCCGCGGGACCGGACTACGTGGAATCGGGCGATCTTCACATGCAACTCGAAGGACTGGGCTGCGCATTGAAACCCACCGAAACCGTTTCTTTGATGGGCGCCGAGCAAAAAGCTTACGGAGAATGGAATCGGCTCGCGCTGGCCAATGGCGACCTGGCTAAGATCGTCGCGCAGGATCGCCGCGACGGCTATTTCCCGGTGGGACTGCTGGCGAATTGCAGTTCGTCATGGGGCATGCTTGCGGGACTGCAACACTCCGGTTCATCGCCGAAGCCGCTGCGCGTCGGCATGGTGTACTTCGACGCCCACGCAGATTACAACACGCCGGAGACCACGCTGAGCGGAATGCTGGGCGGCATGCCGGTGGCGATCGCGTCGGGAACGGCGCTCACCAGGATGCGCCTCAAAGCAGGGCTCGATCCGGCGCTGCCGCCACGCTATATCGTCGAAGGCGGCGTGCGGGACACCGATCCTTTAGAACAGGATCTGCTCGACCGCTCTGAAATCGAGCAGCTTTCGGTACAGGATATTCGCACGCGATCCGATAAACTGCGGCGGGCGATGGATCGGCTTTCGGAAATTACGGACGTCATCTACATCCATGTGGACATGGACGTGCTTGATCCGGCTGAAGTGCCCGGTCATCACTTGCGCGTGAACAATGGTCCGACCAGCGCTGAACTGGCTGCAGCCATCGCGGAGATGTCGCGATACCAAAAAGTGGCCGCGTTCGGTGTCGCTTCCACGCCGTTCGGCGACAACGATGAGACCGGTGTGTCGCTCAAGGCGGCGCACAATCTGATCGCAGGCGCAATCAAAGGCGCCCGGCAGCGGAAATCGGGCCAATAAGGGAGTTCGCGCTCGTCGCCCGTGGGAGCGGCGTCAGGTCGACGCGACGGGATGACTCTTCATAAAGCGAACAGCAGAAGATCGAGACTGAAGGTGACGCGCATCGCCTGAACGGCCTCGCGGCGAAACGGGCGGTAAATCGAGTGCAGAACATCCTGCACGGCCGCGGCATCCAGATCGGCCACAGTGGTCGCACGGCGGCGCTCGATCAGCCTGAAGTGCGGCGCAAATATTTCGATCGTGGTGGGCGTCCGGTCGCGCCCCTCCTGCTGGCTGCGGCTGCGAAGTTCCTTCAGGTCGTCTGGCGCCGGTACGCCAACCAGGAGTTTACCGTCTTCGCGCATCACGCGCCGGAACTCAGCGGCATTCATGCGGCCCGTGATGGACAGGACCATCGAGAACGCACCGGACGCGTACGGAATGAAGCGGTCCGCGTTGGCGACGATCCACTCGCACAGCGGGTAGCGCTTCGCCGCCGCGTTTACCGCGGATACCGAGATGTCAACGCCATGTCCCGAAAAGCCCGAGCGTTGTTGCAACGCGCCAAGATAAAAACCGTCGCCGCATCCGGCGTCGAGAACGGCGTCCCGCGAATCGGGCGAAAGAAATCCGGCGATCCCATCGAGAAGCGGACTCGTAACGCCGCGCTCATGCAGGCGGCGCCGCGCGGCGACGACTCTGGCGGAGTCGCCAGGATTCTTGGAGCGGCGATCCTGCGGCTGCAAAAGATTGATATAACCGCTGCGCGCCACGTCAAAAGAATGGTCCCGCTGGCAGGCAACACGGCGGCCGGTGCGCATCAACGGAAGGCCGCAGCCGCGGACGGGGCAAACAAGCATGGACGGCGAAGCTATTGTGGCACACCGGCCGCCAGGGCTACCGAAAAGAGCCGAGGGGCAATTTACTCTTCGCGCAGCACGACGATCGGATCGAGCTGCGCGGCGCGGCGTGCGGGAATCAGGCAAGCCGCCAGAGCGACCAGGATCAGCAGCGCGGCGACGGCGAGGAAAGTCTTGGGATCCGTCGCGCTAACGCCGTAGAGCGCTGTCTTGATGGCGCGCGTCGAGGCCCAGGAGCCCGCGAGTCCCAGTGCGAGACCGCTCGCAGTGAGCGTCAGCCCATGTCGAACCACCAGTCCGGTGACGTTCCAGGAACTGGCGCCAAGCGCCATGCGCAATCCGATTTCACGGCTGCGCTGTGTGACCGTGTAGGCCAGCACGCCGTACAATCCGATGCAAGCGAGCAGCAGCGCGAGAGCGGCGAACGCGCTGAGCAGCGACATCTGCTGCTGGCGATTGGAGATCGTCGCGTCGATCAGATCATCCATCGTCTGGACATTCGAAACCGGCACATCGGGATCAATAGAAGCAACGATGCGACGGATAGCCGAGAGGAGCGTGGCCGGATCGCCCCAAGCGCGCACTACCAGGAAATCGGCATTGCGCGTTCCCCAGGGCTCCTGCGCAGTGGGGAAATACACGCCCGGCTTCATCCAGACGTCGTACCCGCGCTCCTGCACATCGGCAACGACACCGATGATCGTTCTCCATTTCGGATTGGGAAAATCCGTCGAGATGCGATGTCCGATGGCGGATTCGTGCGGCCAGAAGTGGCGCGCGAAGGTTTCGTTGATGATGAGCACCAGCGGAGAGTTCGCCGTCTCGCTGCCGTCGAACAGGCGGCCTTCGCGCAGCTTCACTCCGAGCGTTTCAAGATAATTCCAGGAGCCGGAGCGATACAGGGCATCGGGCGAAAAGGACGGATCCGGCGCCACCCCTTCCACACGGTACCCCTGTGTGTTCCCGATGCTTTGAAACGGCAGCGTGGACGCGAAGGAAGCGGCTTGAGCGCCCGGGAGTGACGAAACTTGTTCGAGCACGCGCCGTTGATATTCGAGAGCCGCCGCATTGTCGTTATATTTCGGGCCGAGCGCTGTGCGCAGAGTGAGCAAATGATCGGAGCGAAAACCGAGATCGACGCCGCGCAGCTTCGCCATGGTTTCGATCATCAGGCCCGCCCCGGTGAGCAGCACGAGCGCGGCGGCGACTTCCAAAACCACCAGCGCGTCGCGAGTGGCGCGGCTGCTCACGTCCGCGCCGGATCGCCCGCCTTGCTTCAAAGCGTCATTGACACTAGCCCGCGCGGCTTGAAACGCAGGGACGATGCTGAACAGGACTCCCGTGACGAGCGATAAAGCCAGGGTGAACAGGAGCAACTGCAGATCGATGCGAGGCTCGACCGTGGCGGGCAGACCGCTGGGAATCAAGCGCTCCAGAATGCGCATGCCGCCGAGCGAGAGCGCGAGTCCCAACGCGCCGCCCGCGAGCGAGAGCAGCGCGCCTTCGGTAATCAACTGGCGGATGAGCCGGCTGCGGCGGGCGCCCAGAGCGGCGCGCACCGCGAGTTCACGTTTGCGCGCGACGGCGCGGGCGAGCAGAAGACTGGCGAGGTTAGCGCAGGCGATCAACAAAACGCAGCCCGCGGCGCACATCAGGATGATTAAGGCGGTACGGGTCTGGCCGAGCAAATCCTCCTTCATGGGAACCACCACCGCGCCGGTGTAGCGGTTCTCATTGGGATACATCTGCTTCAAGTGGTTCGCGATCGCGAGCATGTCGCTGGAAGCTTGTTGCATCGTCGCGCCGGGTTTCAGGCGCGCGATGACACTCAGGAAATGGCTGTTGCGCGTGGCGCGGAATTCGGGAGTCGCGTGAATCGGAATGAAGAAATCGCGCCGGCGGTCGCGATACACGAAATCACGGGGCAGCACGCCGATCACCTGGTAATTCGCGCCGTCGAGCAGAATGGATCGCAAAGTGATGTCGGCCGCGGCGGCGTAGCGGCGCTGCCACAGCGAATAGCTGATGAGGGCGACCCGGGCATCGTCGCGATCCTCGGCTTCGGTGAAGGTGCGTCCGATGATCGGACTGGCGCCCAGCACCGAAAAAAAATCGGACGTCACGGCGTAGCCGCCGAGCTGTTCGGCGGAGCCGTCGCCGGTCAGGGCGCGGGTGCGATTGCGAGCGGCGGCCATATCGGTGAAGACGTGATTCTGATCACGCCAATCGAAGAAATTGGCCGGTGCGGGGGTGTTATGCGCGAAGCCAATGGAACTGGCGTCCTCGAAAACCATGACGAGGCGATCGGGATCGGCGTAGGGAAGCGGCCGGAGGATCACGGCGCTCAGCGTCGAGAAGATGGCGCTGTTTGCTCCGATGCCCAGCGCCAGGGCGCACAGAGCAACCAGCGTGAATCCAGGCGCCTGGCGCAGGAGGCGCAGGGCGTAGCGCAGATCGGATACGAAGCTCGACATGTTGATTCATACTGACACGCTTCGAGCATGGTTACGGTTTAGCGAAAGCGTCCGGGCGTCTATTGTAATCCGCACCGCCGCCGCGCGGTGCTACTCTTGTGGCTTGCACGACGAATTCATTGTCATCCGCGCCGCCGCGCTCACGGCTTTCGCGCGCGCGATCCTGGAGGGCGCCGGCGTTCCCGCGATCACTGCGAGGCTGGTCGCCGAAACTCTGGTCGCCGCCAACCTTCGCGGCGTCGATTCGCACGGCGTTCAGCTTCTGATCTGGTACACCGAGCAGATCGCGGCGGGCAACGTCGACGTACGCCGCGCCGGGCACATCGTCCGCGAAAGCGGCGCGTGCATGCTGTACGATGGCGACAACGGCATCGGCCAGCTCATCTCCGACACCTGCTGCGACCACGCCATTCGCCTGGCGAAGGATCACGGAATCGGGATGGTGGTCGCGCGCAACTCGACGCATTTCGGCGCCGCGGCGTGGTGGGCGCAGAAGCTGGCGCGGGAGGGTTTGATCGGCATCGTGATGTGCAACGCGACCGCGCTGGTGGCGCCCTGGCAGGGCCGCGACAAGATGCTCGGCACCAATCCGATCTGCATGGCGGTGCCCGGCCCCAAAACATTTCTGCTGGATATGGCCACCACCACGGTGGCGCTCAATCGCGTCTTCAAAGCCGTGCTCAGCGGCGAAAAATCGATTCCCCCGGGATGGGCGATGGATGCCGAGGGCAATCCCACCACCGATCCGCAGACCGCGCTCCAGGGTTTGCCCATGCCGCTCGGCGGATATAAAGGAAGCGGGCTCGCGGTGATGGTCGAGATTCTGTGCGCCGTGCTTTCCGGCGGAGCGATGCTCACCAATGTCGGCGGCATCCGCGTGCAGAATATTCCCATGGGCGCGAGCCAGATGTTCCTGGCGATCGATGCCGCGCGCTTCATGCCGCTCGAGGCATTCTCCAAACGCATGCAGTTCGTCCACGACACAATCAAATCGTCGCGCCCGGCCGCCGGTTACGACGAGGTCCTGATCGCCGGCGATCCGGAATGGCGCAGCGAAGAAGCGCGCCTCCGCGACGGTATCCCTATCGCGCGGGGAATCTGGAACGAGCTGAGCGCGGTGGCGGGGCGATTGAAGGTCGCGGTTCCGTCTGCTTCCTAGCCGCGAATGAACGCCTATAAACGCGAATTCAATTTGCGTCCATTCGTGTTGATTCGCGGCCATCTCCTCCGTCGCGCGGGTTACAATGAGGTGAAGTGAAGACCTTCTATATCGAGACGTTCGGCTGCCAGATGAACGTTCACGATTCGGAAAAGGTGATCGGAACGCTCCTCGGTCAGGGCTATGCGCAGGTTGCGACACCCGAAGAGGCCGAGCTGGTGCTGTATAACACATGCAGCATTCGCGACAAGGCCGAACAGAAGGTTTTTTCACGGCTCCAGCAGTTTAAAAAAGACGGCCGGGGGAAAACCTTCGCCGTGCTGGGATGCGTCGCGCAGCAGGAAGGCCACAAGATTTTCGAAAAAGCGCCGCACGTGAGCATGGTGTGCGGATCGGCGAGCTACAACCAATTGCCCGAACTCCTGGTTCAGCTTGAAACCGGCAATCGCCGCGTCACCGGCCTCAGCCTCGACACCGAAGATACCTTCGAAACCCCGCTGACACGCCGCGACAATCCACATCGCGCCTATATCACCATCATCGAAGGCTGCGACAAGTCCTGCGCGTATTGCGTGGTCCCATTCACGCGGGGGCCGGAGCGCAGCCGCACCAGCGCGTCGGTAATCGAGGAAGCGCGCAGGCTCGCCGCGGCCGGCTATACCGAAATTCAACTGCTCGGCCAGAACGTGAACAGTTATCGCGATCCCTCGCCTGCGGGT
Source organism: Bryobacteraceae bacterium (assembly GCA_035501755.1). Lineage (GTDB taxonomy): Bacteria > Acidobacteriota > Terriglobia > Bryobacterales > Bryobacteraceae > Palsa-187. The sequence goes on from DATJVN010000029.1 coordinate 14,442, forward strand.
TGGGATTTTTCGACGCTGCTCGCCAATGTCGGACGCACTCCCGGAATCCGCCGCGTGCGCTTTACGACGTCGCATCCGCGCGATTTCGTGCGCGCGATCGTCGAGGCGATCGAGGAAAATCCGGCGCTGTGCAACCACGTGCATCTGCCGGTGCAGTCCGGCTCGACACGCGTGCTCGAAGCCATGCAGCGCCTGTACACGCGCGAGGAATACATGCGCCGGATTGAATGGATGAAGGGCGCGCGCCGGCCCATCGCCATCACCACCGATATCATCGTCGGATTTCCGGGCGAGACCGAGGCGGATTTCGACGCGACGCTCGCGCTGCTCGATGAGGTCGAGTACGATTCCATCTTCAGCTTCAAATACTCGCGCCGTCCCAACACGCCCGCGCTCGCTCTGGGCGACCAGATTCCGGAAGAGGAAAAAGGGCGGCGCCTTTCGATTTTGCAGGAGCGCCAGCGCGCCATCCAGATCCGCCGCAACGCCGGCTACTTGGGAATGGTGGAAGAATGTCTGGTGGAGGGATTCAATAAGGCCACGGGACAGTGGATCGGGCGCACGTCGCAGAATAAGACCTTGAATTTTTTGAGCGTGGGCTCGAGCGAGGAACTGACGGGCTATTACGTTCCAGTACGAGTGACGCGGGCCGGGCCTAATTCTCTCGCGGGGGAGCGTGTAAACTGAGGAACGGGCAAGTCGTGCCGGGAGGATGGAATGGAAGTTGAAATGAAAATCCGCGGGCTGTTGATGGACCCGGTCACAAACATGCCCATCGTGGTTCTCAAGGACGTGAACGGCAACGCGATTCTGCCGATCTGGGTGGGCATCTACGAAGCCAACGCCATCGCGCTGGAGATCGAGAAAGTCGCCACACCGCGCCCCATGACGCACGACCTGATCCGCAATCTGCTGTTCGGCCTGGACGCGGGCGTTAAAAAAGTGGTGGTCAGCGATCTCAAGGAAGACACGTTTTACGCGATCATCTGGCTGGAGCGCAATGGCGAGTTGATCTCGGTGGATTCGCGCCCCAGTGACGCGTTGGCGATCGCTCTGCGCCTGGATTGCCCCATTTACGTCGCAGAAACAGTGCTCAAAACTTCGAAAACCGCGAACGCGGTCTCCGAGGTCGGCAGCAATGAAGAGCTGCGCCGCTGGCTCGAGAATCTCAACGACGAGGATCTCGGCCGCTACAAGATGTAAGCGCGCCCTGCGCGAGAAAAAACGCGATCGAAGTTATAATTGACCGTTGACTCAGACTACCTCGAAATCGGAGTGCCCGCAGAAAATCGCTCTCTTGGCCAGCGTCCAGCACGCGATGGGCGAACCGATGGCGATTCACAATGGCGAAGTAGTCGCGTTGCCTGCCGAGGATTACCGCCCGCGAACGGAAAGCGGACATGATCGACCGCTATCGCGCGCACGTAGAGTCGCACGGCTGTTAGTGATTCGCGGTCACCGGGCGGATGGACGTCACCTGAATGCCTGCCCCGCTCTTCTCTCCCATCACCTCGACCCGGTAGCCTGACTTGCTGGGGTGGGCGCGCACGAATTCGGCCGCTTTGCCGTTTCCCGCCGCGTCCAGCGCGTGAGGGAAGCCGTCGAAATCGACCACCGCAAAATCCCTGGTCTTCGCGTTGGCGCGGCAGTAATGGACTTCGGCGTCCTTGTCGGTATTTACGTCGCTATCGGTGTTGGTAGGGCTCTTATTGCGCTGCTCGGCGGCGTAGCATTTCGCATCCACCAGCGCGCCGGTCCAGTTTCCCGCAATCACGAGCGACGGCGCGATCCACAAAACCAAAGCCGCACGTAGATGCATTTGGCGCCTCCCCTATATTGGACCGCCGCGGATGGATTACTGTTTCCAGCTAATAAGAAGCCAGTCCTTCGGTCAACTCGATACGCGTGCCGGAGGGATCGAGCACAAATGCGATCTTCAAACCGTTCAGCATCGGCATCTCGCGATACTTCATATCGAAGGTGACGCCTTCGCCTTCGAGCTTGTCGCAGAATTCCTTCAGGTTTTTCACCTCGAACCCGATATGGTCGAGCGTGCGGCCCTTGGTGGGCGCGGGAGCGGACTGGGCCTTCATGAAATCCACCTCGCCGCCGGGGAATTTCGCCGCCGGGAAAACGCCGCGCTTGCCCGATTCGCCGCCGAACGTCTTCACGTACCAGTCGCGCAGACCCTCCTGGTCGGTGGCCGCGATGTGGATGTGATGGAACTTGATGGGCACGTCGAGGCTGGAATCCTGGGTGAACTCGACCAGGATTTTTTCGGGAAATTCGGCCGTGAACTGCTTGTTGTCGGGATGGTCGGCATGCACCTTCACACCGGCCGCGGTGAGCTTGGCCTTCGTGTCCGCGTAGCTCTTCACCAGGAATCCGAAGTGATTCACGGTCGAGCCGTCGGAGCCTTCCGTGGGCGCGACGCGCGCCTTCTGAATGATGACGAATGCGCCCGGAAATTTCCACATTTCGAGCGGACCGGCGTGCTTCACCTCGCCCCCCAGCACGTCTACGAACAGCTTGCGCTGCGCATCGACATCCCCAACGATCAGGTGAACGTGGCCGATCGAAATGCCGCTCGCGTTGGGAGCAGCGGTCTGGCCCATCAGGCACGCCGCGGTAACGGCGGCGAAGGTGAGCAATCTCATGGGGGATAGGTTACCACGAACACTCGCTCCATCCACAAAGCGGAATGTCCGGAGAGCGGTCGCAGCTACGCGAAGGTAGCGGAAGCTACTCATATCGGAGAGCGACCATGGGATCGACCCGCGTGGCGCGGCGCGCGGGGATGAAACCCGCGAGACCCGTCACCATCGCCAGCGCAATGGTAGCGAGCCCGATCGACAGCGGGTCCTGCGGCGTCAGACCGAACAGGAAGCTGCGCACCAGGCGCGTGGTGGCGAAGGCCACGGGAAGTCCGATCGCCGCGCCGATGGCGATCATCCACAGCGTTTCGCGCAGCACCAGCCACAGGACGCTGGTCCGTTCCGCGCCGAGCGCCATGCGGATTCCGATTTCGCGATAGCGCCGCGTCACCGCATGCGCCATCACTCCGTACAATCCAATCGCAGCGAGCAGCACCGCCAGCGCGCCGAAAAATCCGCACAGCGAAGTGACCGTCCGCTCCTGCGAAATGTTGTCGTCGAACTGGCTCTCCAGCGAGAACGCGTGCAGGACGGGAACCGACGGGTCGATCGCCGACACCTCGCGCCGGATCGCCGACTCGACGCCCTCGGGATCGCCCGTGGTGCGGACGCACAGCGTGTTGTAGTAGGCGCCCAGGCGCCAGGCCGGAAGATAGATCATCGGCTCGACCGGCTCGCGCAGGTTGAAATAGTTCGCGTTTTTCACCACGCCGATAATTTCAAACGCTTTCGCCATGTCGAACTTGTCGTCGCGCGTGAAATGTTTTCCGATGGGGTTCTGGTGCGCAAAATATTTGTTGGCAGCGGCCTCATTGATGATCGCGACCAGCTTCGGCGGCCCGAGCTTCTCATCCTGCGGCAGCCCGCGCGGCTCGTCCGCACTCACCGCAGGATTGTCTTGATCACGAAAATCGCGGCCCGCGATCAGCGGAATCCCCAGCGTCTCGAAATATCCGGGGCTGACCGAGTTGAAATCGACCCAGGGCTCTTCGTCGGGCTTGCGCTGGTAGCCTTCGAAGCTGATACCGGTGTTCCACCGCGACCCCTCGAGCGGCGTAATTCTGGCAATCGATGCAACGCGCACTGCCGGAAGCGCGCGCGTGCGGGCGAGCAGCCCGTCGTAAAATTCGCGCGTGCGCTGGCCTTTGTAACCCATCGAGGTGGGATTCACATCCACCAGCAGGACGCGCTCGCGGACGAATCCGGCATCGAGCGATTTCAGATTCTGCAAGCTGCGCACGAACAGCCCCGCGCCGATCAGCAGCAGAAGCGAAATCGCCACCTGCGCCACTACCAGCGCGCGGCGCAGGTCGAAGCGGACGCGGCTTCCCGCCGCGGATTCGCTTTTGAGAGCCACGGTCAGATTCGGACGCGTGGCTTGAAGCGCGGGCAGGATTCCGCACACCAGCCCGACGGCAAGACAGATGCCGAAGGAGAACGCGAGCAATCGCCAGTCAGGCGCGAGGTTGAGCTCGACGGAAACCACGCGCTGCGGCATCAATCCGACCAGCACACGCACTCCCCACCACGCGAACCCCGCCCCGACGATTCCTCCCGCCATCGCGACCACAATCGTTTCAAGAACAAGCTGGCGCACCAGCCGCGCTCGCCCTGCTCCGACTGCAAGCCGGATCGCGATTTCGCGCTGCCGCGCCGCGGCCCGCGCCAGAAGCAGATTGGCGACATTGGCGCAGGCGATCAGCAGCACCAGCGCGACCACGATCATCAACACCGTGAGCGGCTGTTCTACCTGGTTGCGCAGAAACGAATATCCGCCGCTCGCCGCGATGAGCGTCGCGCGATTACGCTTCTGATAATCCTTGTCATAGGCGGGAACGGGTTTGCGCTCCGGGTCGTTCTGAAGGATCTGGTGCCACAGCGTGTCCATCTCCGGAATCGCGGCCACGCGCGTCGCGCCAGGCTTCAGGCGGCAGAGCGTCCGCAGCCACCAGTAATGCCGCGTGTTCCATTCGCCCGTACTGCGCGAGATTTCCCGCAGCATCATGATGGGCGCGTAGACGTCGGGATGCACGCCCACTTCCGGTCCGATGAATCCCGCGCGTGCGACTCCCACGACGGTGAACGGCGATCCGTTCAGCGTGATCTTCTTGCCCACCGCGTGCGGATCGCCGGCAAATCGCCGCAGCCAGAAATCGTAGTCGAGAACGACTTGCGGATGTCCGTCTTCCTTGAGATTGTCGTCGGGCCGAAGCACGCGTCCCGCGGCGGGAATCACGCCGAGCAGGTCGAAGAAATTTCCGGAGACCAGTTCGGGAACCACCAGCTCCGGGATCGCGTTTGCGCCCTCATCAAGCACTGAAAACGCCGTTTCGCCGGTCCCCCCATACGCGGCGACGCCTGAAAACGAGCGGTTGTGATCGCGGATGTAGAGATAGTCGGGATAGTCGAGGCTGACGGTCGGGTCGTCCGGATCGCGAGCGAACGTGACCAGCTGTTGCGGGTCCCGCACTGGCAGCGACCTCAGAAGCAGCGTGTCGATCAGCGAAAAAATCGCGGTGTTCGCGCCGATGCCCAGCGCGAGCGAGAGAATCGCGACCGCCCCGAACCCGGGATTCTGCACCAGAACGCGGAGTGCGTAGCGGGCGTCCTGAAGGATGGTATCGAGCAGGCGCATATTCATATGACGCTCGAAGTATCGGCGCGTTGGCTCGATTAAAACGACAAAATGCGGTCGGCTTCCGCCGCGATGTTTTCCACCTGCGGCAGAATTTCGTTTTCCAACTGCGGATGATACCCGACCCAGGTGTCGAGCGCCGCCACGCGTCCCACCGGCGCGTCGAGCGACGTGAACATTTCATTCGCAAGCCGCGCTGCGATCTCGGCGCCGAATCCGAAGCTCAGCACGTCCTCATGCGCGATGATCACGCGGCTGGTTTTTTCAACCGACCTTCGAATCGCTTCCCAATCGTACGGCGCGAGCGTTCGCAAATCGATCACCTCGACGGTCACTCCTTTGCGCCGCTGCTCGATCTGCACCGCGGCCTGCATCGATTTCTGCACCAGCGCGCCATAGGTCACGATGGTCAGATTGGCGCCGGGCTTCACGATCGACGCTCTTCCGAACGGAATGGTGAAGTCCGGGCCAGGATGCGGCGAGCGGTTGTAGGGCTCGCGGTACAGGCGCTTGTGCTCCAGGAACATCACCGGATCGTCGCAGCGGATCGCCGTGCGCAGCAGGCCGCAGGCGTCGAGCGCGTTCGAGGGGAACGCCACGCGCAATCCGGGAATGTGCGTGAAAATGCTTTCGCCGCACTGGCTGTGATAAATCGCGCCGCCGTTCAGGTATCCGCCGATCGCCACGCGCACCACCACCGGCGATGAAAACGTCCCGTTGGAGCGCCAGCGCATGGTGGCGAGCTCATCGCGAATCTGCATCATCGCGGGCCAGATGTAATCGAAAAACTGGATCTCGGGAATCGGCTTCATGCCGCGAGTGGCCATGCCGATGGCGCGGCCGACGATTCCGGCTTCGGCGAGCGGCGTATTGAACGCGCGGTCCGAGCCGAAGACGATCTGCAATCCGTGCGTCGCCTTGAACACGCCACCTTTGCCTTTGACCTCGGAAAGATTGGCGGCGCGGCTGGCGTCGGCGACGTCTTCGCCGAACACGACGATTTTTTCGTTGCGCCGCATCTCCTCGTGCAGCGTGAGATTGATTTCGTCGACCATGGTGCGCGGATCGCCCGAAAATCTCGGCTCGGCCGCGAATTCGTCCGATGTTGGATCGACGTCTTCCGAGTACAAATTCCGCAGCGCGGAGCCTTTTTCGGGCGGCGCGGCCTTGAGCACGCGCTCAGTGGCACCGCCGACCTCCAGGTCAACCTCGTGCGTAATCAGCTCGATGCCGTGGCGGTCCAGAAGGCCTTCCGAGATGAGCCACTCGGGATATTTCACGATGTGATCGCGCGCCGCTTCGGCCTCGCGCTCGGCCTTGGTTTTGTACAGCTTTTCGTCATCGGAAAGCGAGTGGGAATACGGACGGATGCAGGTGGCGTGCACCAGGACCGGCGTGCGATTGGCGCGGCAGTATGCGACGGCATCGGACATGGTTTCGTAGGATTCGACGAAATCGGTTCCGTTGCAGCGGAAAATTTTTAAGTTCGGGAATCCGGAGACGAGCTTCGAAATGTCGCCGCCGGCGGTTTGGCATTCGACCGGAACCGAGATCGCGTAGCCATTATCTTCCACCAGAAAAATGATGGCGAGCTTTTCCAGGCACGCGATGTTGAGCGCTTCCCAGAATTCACCCTCGCTGGTGGCGCCATCGCCGCTTGTAACCAGCGTGATCGCGTCGGAATCGGGCTCCAGGCGCCGATTTGCGTCAGCGCACCCGACGGCTTGCAGGAACTGTGTGCCGGTCGGCGACGAAGTGCTGACGATATTCAGCCGCTTCGATCCCCAATGCGAAGGCATCTGCCGGCCGCCCGACGCCGGGTCGGCCGCCGCGCCCACCGATTGTTCCAGCATCTCCTCGGTGGTGACGCCGAGCGCCAGCGCGCAGGCGCGGTCGCGGTAATAAAGGTAGAACCAGTCGTGCGCGGCCCGCAGCGCATATCCGGCTGCCGCGCTGATGGCTTCATGTCCGGCGCCGCTGATCTGGAAAAAGATCTTGTTCTGACGTTTGAGAAGAATCTCGCGATCATCGATACGTCGCGAGAGATACATGAGCCGAAATGCGCGGATCAGCTCTTCGCGCCCGAGCCTGGTGGGGAGTGCGCCGGCGTCCGCTGTCGTGGTTGTGCTGGTAAGCATGATTCGCCGTCTTGATTTTAACAATCGGGGCATCAGGAAAGGTCGGCGCCGAACGCCTGAAATCCGCCTTCATATCCGTTCTGGCATTTCACCCCGGCCACGTGTCTAGTCCGTTTGTCGCCGGTGGGACAGCTCGCGTCTGGGGAGAGTAGGCTGTCCCCTTTTTCACACAGACAGACCAGGAAGCACTTTTCTGCGAGCAAAGAGGAACGCGTGGCATCGGCGAGCGTGAAGATTTACCATCACATTCATGAAGCACTGGATTTTCGTCTTCGCCTGTGCGTTTCCGGTGGCCGCGCAGCTTGCTCCTTCCGATCTGCGCGTCGAGTATTTGCGCGATCCGCTGGGCGTCGATGTGGCGCGGCCGCGGTTTTCCTTTGTTCCCGAGGATTCCGAGCGCGGCGCCAAACAGTCTGCTTTTCAGATTGTCGTCTCGAGCGGCGGCGCGACGGTGTGGGACAGCGGCAAACAATCTTCCGATGACACGGCGCAGGTCGAGTATGCGGGCAAGGCGCTCGAATCCAACCGGTCCTACGATTGGCGCGTGCGCTGGTGGGATCAGGCCGATCATCCGAGCCCGTGGGCACAGGCGCATTTCGACACTGGCCTTTCCGCTTCTGATTGGAAGGCGCACTGGATTCGCGGCGCGAACGAGCTGCGCAAGGAATTTTCGCTGGATTCGAAACCGGTGCGCGCGCGGGCGTTTGTCGCGGGCATCGGATATTACGAACTGCGTATCAATGGGCGCAAAGTTGGCGATCGCGTGCTCGATTCGCCCTATACGGTCTATTCGAAACGCATTTTGTATTCCACTTACGATGTGACCGGCATGCTGAACGCCGGGCCGAACGCGGTGAGCGTGATGCTGGGTGAAGGATGGTTCCGATCGCGGGCGGCGATTGTGCAGATCGAAGTGGAGATGGCCGGCGGCGGGCGCGTGACGATTGCGAGCGACGCGACGTGGAAATCGGCGGCGGGACCGATTCTTTCCGACAGCATTTACAACGGGGAAACCTACGACGCGCGCAAAGAGACGCCGGGCTGGGATCGCGCGGGGTTCAACGACGCCGGATGGGAGCCGGCGAGCCTCGATGATGCTCCCACGGGCGTTCTGTCTTCCGAGATGATGCCGCCCATTCGTGTGACCGGGAGCATCATGCCGGTGAAGATCACCAGTCCCAAGCCGGGTATGTGGGTATTCGATTTCGGTCAGAATTTTTCGGGATGGGTGCGGCTGAAGGTGCGCGGGCCGGCGGGCGATCGGGTGAAGCTGCGTCATGCGGAAGTGCTGTATGACGACGGGAATCTCAATGTTGAAAATCTGCGGGGGGCGCGCGCCACGGACGTGTATATCTTGAAAGGCTCCGGCGAGGAACTTTATGAGCCCCGCTTCACTTATCACGGATTCCGCTACGTCGAGCTCAGCGGATTTCCGGGAACGCCCGAGCAGGATACGCTGTTAGCGCGCGTGGTGCACTCCGACGTGCAGCCGATCGGCGGATTTTCGGCGTCGAAGACGATTCTGAACCAGATTCAGCACAACATTCTGTGGGGGATCGAGTCGAATCTCGAAAGCATTCCCACCGACTGCAACCAGCGCGATGAGCGCATGGGCTGGATGGCCGATGCTCACCTGTATTCGGAAACCGCCATGCTGAATTTCGATATGGCGGCGTTTTACAACAATTTTCTGCGCGACATTCGCGACAGCCAGTCGGATGATGGGAGCGTCCCGGACACGGTGCCGCGCGCGCGGTTTGCGCGGGGGCCGGCCGATCCGGCGTGGGGTAGCGCATTTCCGCTGATCGCGTGGTACATGTACGAGCGCTACGGGGATCGTCGCGCGCTCGAAGAAAATTTCGACGGTATCCGCCGCTGGACTGATTTCCTGACCACGCGCGCGCACGACGGCACGGTGGATTTTTTCAAGTACGGGGACTGGGTGCCAATCACGCGGACGCCCGGTCCGCTGGTTTCGACCTTTTACTATTACGTTTCGGCGGATATCACCGCGCGCGCGGCTGAGGTGCTTGAGAAAAAAGACCAGGCGGGTCAATATCGCGAACTCGCCGGTCAGATCAAGGCCGCGTTTCAGGCGCGTTTTTTCGATAAAGAGAACGGGACGTACGGCAATGGATCGCAGACCTCGGATATTCTGGCGCTGGCCGCGGGAGTGGCGCCGCGGGGATCGCCGACACTGGATCGGCTGACCGACAACATCGTGTATGAGCACGACACGCATCTTTCGACGGGAATTATCGGGACCAAATACCTGTTGCCGCTGCTGACCCGCACGGGAAATGCGGAGCTCGCTTATGAACTGGCGGTCGAGACCAGCTATCCGAGTTGGGGCTACATGGTGGAACACGGCGCGACGACGTTGTGGGAGTTGTGGCAGGAAAAAACGGGCGATTCGATGAATTCGCACAATCATCCCATGTTCGGGAGCATCGGGGCGTGGTTTTACGAGGCGCTGGCGGGGATCAATTTCGACGCGAAGCAGCCGGGATATCGGCGGATTCGCATTCAGCCGCAGGTGGTGGGCGATTTGAAATGGGCGTCGGGGACGCTTGAGACGATCCGCGGGACGGTGTCATCGAGCTGGTCGAGATCGGGGGATGCGCTGCGGATGGAAGTGACGATTCCGGTGGCGAGCACCGCCGAGGTGTGGATCCCGGAATCGCGGCTGGAGGGCGTCACAGTGACGGAAAGCGGAAAAACGGTGTGGAAAAACGGGCAGCCGGCCGAGGGCGCAAGCGCGCGCGAGCGGGGAGATTGGATTGTGGTCGAGATCGGGTCGGGGTCGTATCTCTTTGAGCGGTCGGGTACATAAAAAGATATGCCGTTCTATGTCTGCTAAATAGATACTTAGTACCTACACCCCTGATCGGGACGGTCGATCTTATTAAGAGTACTGAGGAAAAGATTGAATCGTCTCACGGTATTCGCCTGTGAATCGCAGCCGATCGTGGTGGAGGGGCTGGTGCGAGTGCTCTCCGTCTGCGAGGACTTACATTTCGCGGGGACGGCGGCCACGCTGACCGAAACGCTCGAAGCGGTGCGCGAGCGCAATCCGGAGGTCCTGCTGGTGGACCAGGCGGCGGGGCTGAAGATGGTATTCCAGTTCATTTCCGACGTAAAGAGCACGTCGGTGCGGTGCCAGCCGGTGCTGTGGGTGAACGACCTGGCGGAGATCGACTGTTTTCGGGCGCTGCAGCTGGGGGCGCGCGGGATTCTCAAAAAGACGCTGCCGGTTGCGCAGGTGCTCGAGTGCATCCGCTCAGTGGGGCGCGGGAATGTGTGGATCGAAAGCTCGCTTTCAAGCGAAGGAATGGACACGCTGGAGCGGCGCACGACGCCGCGGCTGACGCCGAGAGAGAAAGAGATCGTGCACCATGTGTGCGCCGGGCTGAAGAACAAGGAGATCGCCGGGGCGCTTGCGATCACGCCGGGGACGGTGAAGGTTCACTTGATGCACATCTTCGAGAAAACGGGCGTAAAGGATCGTTTCGAGCTGGCGGTGCGCGGGCGCAGGCTGCTGGGGATCGAACACGCCGACGACGTGGCTCGGGCAGAGGGAAAGATCGCGTAGGCGCGTTATTCGGGCAGTTTTCCCGTTCAATAAAACGTTCAGGCTCCAGGAACCTGGATCCAGGAATCAGTTTCCTTTCTTCAAAAATAAAATTGGGCCGGCCCTGCCGACGCTAATACCCCCATCGACTGGGGCCGTCAATTGGCCGCAACGGCACGGCATCGCCACAATCACGTGCGACTGCTCGCCCGAACTTCTCGCATCAGGCGCTCGTCCATCGTCATCCTACAAGCATGCTAAGGATATGACGTTGCGACGACAGTGTCTCGAGAACTTAATCGCCACTCGGTAAGGCTGGAGGCCGATGAGTGCGCCAACCTTTCTGACTTGATGGTAGTGGGGAGTGGGGAGCGGGAAGTTGTGGCGAGTATGGATGTGGTTGAAACTGGGAGAAATCGAGGTCGATTTGGTTGTGTCACAATAAAAGCACACGCGGTTTTTTCCTCAATGAATCCATCCAAACTTAACGTCCCAGACGCGGCCGACGACACCTCCTTCGGCGAGATTCTGTCTGAATTCGAGCAATCGCACCACGGCAGCGAGGGTAGCCTGGAGGGGACCGTGGTTTCGGTGACGGCGGACGCGGTGTTTGTCGATATCGGGCGGAAGATGGAGGGCGTGCTTCCGGTGGATGGAAAGCTGAAAGTGGGCGACCGGCTGCTGGTATCGATTCGCGGGCGCGACCAGGAGGGGAATTACACGCTCTCGACCATCAAGGTCGAGACGCCGCGCGACTGGAGCGGCCTCGAAGCGGCGTTCGCCAACAAACGCACGATTTCGGGGACGGTGACAGAGATCGTCAAGGGCGGGCTGCGGCTGGACGTCGGAGTGCGTGCGTTCATGCCGGCATCGCGGAGCGGGGCGCGGGATCAGGCGGAGCTGGAGAAGATGGTCGGCCAGGAGATCGAGTGCCGCATTACCAAGCTCGATACGGCGAGCGAAGACGTGGTGGTGGATCGCAGGACTGTGCTCGAGGAGCGCGAAAAGCAGGCGAAGCAGGAAGCTTTCGACAGGCTGGAAGAAGGCGCGGTGGTGCGCGGGACGGTGCGCAGCGTGATGGATTTCGGGGCGTTCATCGACCTGGGGGGCGTGGACGGGCTGCTGCACGTTTCGGATATGTCGTATTCCCGCGGCGTGAAGCCGAGCGAGATGGTGAGCGCGGGGCAGGAGATCGAAGTCAAGGTTCTGAAGATCAATCGCGAGACGCGTAAGATCGCGCTGGGGCTGAAGCAGCTCGCGCCGGACCCGTGGATGCAGGCGGCGGAGCGGTTTCAGACGGGCGCGCGGGTGACCGGAAAAGTTTCGCGCGTGGCGGATTTCGGCGCGTTCGTCGAGCTGGAGCCGGGCGTGGAGGGATTGATTCACGTTTCCGAGATGTCGTGGACGCGGAAAAACGTGAAGGCGGCGGACATCGTAAAGCCGGGCGAGATGGTCGAAGTGGTGGTGCTGGGGGTGAACCCGGCGGAGAAACGCATCGCGCTGGGACTGAAGCAGGCGCTGGGCGATCCCTGGGAAGAAGCGCTGAAGAAGTACCCGGTGGGGTCGGTGGTGGAGGGGCCGGTAACTTCACTCGCGAAATTTGGGGCGTTTGTAGACCTGGGCAGCGGGATCGAGGGGATGATTCACATCGGCGATATCAGTCGCGAGAAGCGATTAAATCATCCGAGCGACGTGCTGAAGGTCGGTGAAAAGGTGAAGGCGCAGGTGCTCGAGGCGGATAAAGAGCGGCGGCGGCTGAGGCTGGGGATCAAGCAGCTCGAGCCGACCAGCATCGACGAGTACATTGCGGAGCACAAGGCCGGCGACACGGTGAGCGGGCGGATTGTGGAGGTTTCGGGCAATCGCGCGAAGGTGGAGTTGGGCGAAGGGGTTTTCGCGCAGGCGAAGATGGCCGTCGAGAAGCGGGAAGAAACGGTAAGTGCAGGCAAGACGGACGTTTCGGCGCTGGGGGCGATGCTCGCGGCGAAGTGGAAATCGGGCGGCGGGGCGCAGGCGGCAGCGGAAGGGGCTCGCGCGGGGCAGATTCTTAGCTTTCGGATTACGAGCATCGACGCGGCGCAAAAGAAGATCGAGCTGGAATCGGTTTAGGAAGCTGAAGCGGTCGTTACATTTTTCGGGTCGATTCGTCCTTAATACTTGAGCAGGAACACCGGAGCCGCCGCAGTGCAAGTAAAGAGCCTGCACGTGGATGAGACGGCGCTCATACGGGCTGCGCAGGCGGGGGATCACGCCGCTTTCGAGCAGCTTGTGCGCGCTTATGACCAGAGTGTGCTCCGGTTGGCGCTGAACCTGCTGCGGTCGCCCGAGGACGCGCACGATGTTTATCAGGAAGCGTTCCTGAGGGTGTATCGCAATCTGAACTCGTTCCGCTTCGATTGCAGTTTTCATACATGGCTGTACCGGATCGTGACGAATCTGTGTCTGGATCACCTGAGGAAGCGCAAGGTGCGGCGGGAGGAGGCGACGGTGCTGGCGACGGCGGAGGGTCCGCTAGACCGGATGGAATCGGTGATGGAGCAACGGGTGGAGGGCGATCCGCAGAGACACCTGTTCAGCGGGCAGGTGCGGTCGCGGATCAAACAGGTGCTGGGCGAGCTGACGCCGCGCGAGCGGATGGTCTTCGAGCTGCGGCATTATCAGGGATTACGGTTGCGGCGCATCGGCGAGGTGCTGGGAACGACGGAGGAAGCCGCCAAAAACTGCCTGTTCAGGGCGACGCAGAAAATGCGGGCGGCGTTGGGAGATTTTCTATGACGGAATGCGAAAGCATGCGGGCGCGGCTGGCGCTGCTGCTGTATGGCGAATTGAGTTTCGATGACGAAGAGCGGGTGGAATCGCACCTGGATTCCTGCGTGGATTGCCGGAAGGCGCTGGAGCGCGAGCGGGCGCTGCACGCCTCGCTCGATCGGGTGGAGATCACGCCATCGCCGTCGCTGGTGCGGGAGTGCCGCGAGGAGCTGGAGGCGCGGCTCGCGGATGAGCCTCGGCCGATGGCGCCGAACTGGTGGGACAAGCTGGTGGACGCGATCGCGATACGGCCGTCGGGCGGATTTCTGCGGCCCGTGGGCGCGCTGACACTGGTAGCGGTGGGATTCGCGGCGGCGCGGATGATCCCGGCAGGAGGCGACGTGCAGGGATGGATTTCGGCTGGGCTGGCGCTGCCGGGGCACGTGCGCTACGTGGAGCGTGAGCCGGACGGGCGGGTGCAGATGGTGGTGGACGAAACGCGGCAGCGGATCGTATCGGGAAGGCTGGACGAAGCGCCCATTCGAGCGCTGCTGCTCGCGGCGGCGAAAGATCCCGGCGACGCGGGGCTGCGCGCGGAGACGCTGGAGATTCTGGACGAGCGGGCGCAATCGGCCGAGATTCGCGAAGCGCTGGTGTTCGCGCTGGAGCACGATCCGAACGACGGCGTGCGGATGAAGGCCATGGACGGATTGAAGGCGTTCGGGCAGGATCCGGAGGTGCGCGGCGCGCTGAAGTACGTGCTGTTGAGCGATGCTAATCGCGGGCTGCGGACGCAGGCGATCGATCTGCTGGTGGGTCAGAATCGGGCGTTCGACCGGGACATGGTCGGAACGCTGCAGGAAGTGATGCAGCAGGGCGAGCAGTTGAGCTACGTGCGGGAACGGTGCCGCAGGGTGCTCGAAGCGATGAACGCGTCGATTGAGACATATTGATGATGTTCCTTGCGCCAATCGCGGTGGTGAGCACATTCCTCGCGCAGGACGTGCAGATGGCGCATCAGGGGGCGTGGTGGGTGCGCACGGAGAACGGGACCATCGCGGCATCGGCCGCGCAGCCGCTCAACGTGGTGACGCGCGGCAATGTGGTGATTCGCGGCGCGCAGGTCGACCAGGTACAATACCGGCTGATCGAGCGGGTGCGGGCGCGCACGGAAAGAGACGCGCACATGATTCTGCGCAGCAGCCTGGTGAAGGCTGACTTTCGCGGGAGGGTCACGACTCTGGTGGTCGCGCCGGCGGCCGGCAATAATGTGCTGACGCAGGTGGAAGTGACCGTTCCGCGCGCGATTCCGGCGCTGACCGTGAGCACGCAGCTGGGCGACGTGGAGGCCTACGATTTGGATTCGAACGTCCATGCGGATACCACCGCGGGGCAGATCCGCTGCGACCGCATCCGCGGGTTCGTGGAAGGCAACACGGGCGGCGGCGAGATTCACATCGGCAAGGTGGGCGGCGCGGTGCGCTGCGTTTCGGCGGCGGGATCGATCATCATCGACGACGCGGGCCAGGATGCGAATTGCCAGACGGCGGGTGGAGAAATTCAGGTGCACCAGGCCGCGGGGCCCATGACGCTCGCGACCGAGGGCGGCAACATTCAGGTGGACCACGCGGGGTCGAGCGTGGAGGCGCACACCGGGCAGGGACTGATCGAGATCGGGCAGGCGGGTGGAGTGGTGCTGGCGGATACACGCGGCGGGGCGATCCAGGTGGGGTCGTCACGGGGAGTGCGGTGCCAGACGGCGGCGGGGACGATTCGCGTGAAGACGCTGTCGGGTCCGCTGAAGCTGGAAACATCGATGGGAAGCATTGTGGCGGAGCTGATGTCGGGTGCGCGGATCGAGGACGCGTCGCTGGTGGCGGGTTCGGGCGACATCACGGTGATGATTCCGTCGAATCTGGCGCTGTCGCTGGTGGCGCGCAACGAGGCGGCGGCCAACGCGCGCATCGTTTCCGATTTTTCGGAGCTGCGGCCGAAGACGTTCAAGTTCGTGCGGCCGCAACTGGTGTATGAAGGAACGATCAACGGAGGGGGGCCGCTGGTGACGATCGACACGGGGGGCGGGATTATTTACGTCAGGAAGTTGAAATAGCAGGTTGAAATTTATGAAAGCGGTAATTTTTGTTTTGGGAATGGCGGGAACGGTTTCGCTGCTGGCGCAGGGCAACCCGGGGCCGTGGAGGCAACCCGCGGCGCCAGGCGGCAGCGGCATGGGCGCGCGCGTGCCGGGAAGTTACCTCGGAGTGATGGTGGAGGAGATCGATTCACAGCGCGCGCAGTCGCTGAAGCTGCCGGGCGACTACGGAGTGGAGGTGACGCGGGTGGTGCCGGGCAGTCCGGCCGAGGGTGGCGGGCTGAAGGTCGGCGACGCGATCGTGGAGTACAACGGGCAGCGCGTGGAAGGCATGGAGGAGTTTCAGAGGCTGGTGCGCGAGACGCCGGTAGGTCGCGACGTGAAGCTGGACATCGTTCGCAATGGGGCGCCGCAGACGCTGACATTGAAGACCGGGTCGCGGGGGCCGCAGGTGACCATGCAATTTCCGGGAGGCCCCACGCTGACGACGCCGTTCGAGATGCGCATGCCGGACATTCCGCGCAGTTTCATGACGTGGCGCAGCACGGCGCTGGGGATCGAGGTGGAGGCGCTCGAAGGGCAGCTCGCGCAGTACTTCGGAGTGAAGGAAGGCGTGCTGGTGCGGTCAGTGGGGAAGGGATCGGTGGGCGAGACGGCGGGGATCAAGGCGGGGGACGTGATCACGCGCGTGGACGGCGGCAACGTGGCGACGCCGGCGGATCTATCGAGCCGCATCAGGGCGTCGCGCGGGCGGCAGGTTCCGCTAACCATCGAGCGGGATCACAAAGAGATGACGGTGAACGTGACGGTGGACGATACCAATCGGCCGCAGTGGTGATGGCCGCGGATGCGCGTGGATTCACGCGGATAGATTTTTTGCATCGGCGCCCTCTTGCTCGCTGACAGTGGACTGTCCCCGCGAGTTGTTTAACTCGTCGAGACCGCTTGCTGACGCGCGCGGCTCCGCTTATGTGTCCCGGCCCGCGGCGTCGGGAGCGAAGGCGCGGGGGGCAACGGAGCGATCAAGGTTGAAAATCCAGAACGCAAGCCGGCCGAGCGCACGCTGTAGAAACGCGAAAAAGTCTAGATCTGTGGGCGGGCCTGGTGGACTCGAATCAATAGCTCGACTTCGCGGCGGGTGATGCCTACGGCTGCGGCGATTGTGGAAACATCTTCGTTGCGGCGGAACATGCGCATGGCTTGCACGCGCTTGCTGATGTTGAGTCCGCTCCGCGCGGGAGCTGGGACACACACGGGTTCGGGCGGCCCGGGGGCCTGCTGCACGACGCGGGCGAGCTGCTCCATGCGCCTGCGGTTTTTGAGCGCCTGGGACTGGATCTCGCTTTTGACGCTCCAGAACAGGGCCAGCGTGGCGGCGAAGCCCACGCCGTCCAGAGCGCAAAGAATCAGGATGGGGACCGTCTGGGTGTGGATCATTTAAGCGTCCTCAAGCGTTCCTGGCGGCTGATGACCTGCTGAATGCGCACGCCGAAATTTCCGCCGACGACAACCACTTCGCCGCGCGCGATGACACAGTTGTTCACGATCACCTCCACCGGGTCGGCGATGTCGCGATTGAGATCGACCACCGAGCCGGTGGTGAGCTTCAACACGTCTTTGAGCGCGACCTGGGCGCGGCCGAAGGAGACGCTGACGGGCAGCTCGACGTCGAGCAGGAGATCGAAAGTTTTGGATTTCGGCGCGGGATCTTCGCCGGGCGGTGGGGCGGTTTCGAAAGCCGCGGCGAGCTGCGCGTCGATTCCGGCGGCGATGGTCGCGGACCAGGCTCCGGAGTGAACTTCGAGCGCGGACCAGACCGCGTTGGGAGCGGGCGCGGCTGATTCTTCGCCGGCCTCACAGACGATTTCTTTGCCGAGTTTCGCCGTCATCGCGGAAGCGGCGGCGGAGAGCGCCTGGCGCAGGACTTCGAGGAACTCGGGCTTGATTTTTTCGGGATCGGTTTCCTCGATGCCGGCCGCGGCGACCAGGGCCGCTCCGGCGGCGTGCCAGTCGGAATCGGTGCAGTGCATCCAGATGCAGCCGGCAAGCCCCGAAAAATTTTGGCGCCAGCGCAAGGCGGGCGCGGCGGACGGCTCGGCGTCGAGCTCATGCGGCTCGATGCGCGGACGCTCACCGGTGAGGCCTTCGAACGCGGCGGCGAGCGCGGTGGCGATCTCGCCGGCGAGCCCGGTATGGACGCCGGAGGGCATCAGCGGCCTCGCGTGGCGGGCCAGCGCTTCTCCATGTAGGAGCGCAGGCGCAGGATGGCCTGGGTTTTCAGTTGCGAGATGCGCGACTCATGCAGGTTGACGATTTTGGAGATCTCGCGCAGGGTCAGCTCCTCGTGGTAGTACAGGCTGAGCACGGTCTTTTCGATATCCGGCATTTTCTCGATGGCTTCGGCGAGCAGGCGCTGAAGCTCCTGGCGCTCGACGATGCGGGAGGGCCAGGCTTCTTCGTCGTCGGAGAGGAACTTGAGCAGGTTGCGATTGTCGTCCTCGGGATTGGAGGCGCTTTCGAGACTCCCAAGCTGGAGACCGCGGGAGTCGACCAGCCAGGCGTGATATTCGTCGATGGTCTGGCCGAGCTCGGTGGCGATCTCTTCTTCGGTGGGAGTGCGATGGAGGCGCTGCTCGGCCGAGGAAATGGCGGCTTCGATCTGCTTGGCGCGCCTGCGCTGCTGGCGCGGCGCCCAGTCGAGTCCGCGCAGGCTGTCGAGAATGGCGCCGCGGATTTTGTACTCTGCGTATGTTTTGAGCTTGACGTTCTGCGAAGGATCGAAGCGGTCGATGGCGGCGATCAGGCCGACCACGCCGGTGGAGATGAGATCGTCGAGGCTGACGCTTTCCGGAAGCCGGTCGTGAATGCGGCGGGCGATGAGACGGACCTGCGGGAGATGTTCGAGGATGAGCTGCTCGCGCTCCTCCGGGTCGAGCTCGGTGCGGGAGTAGGCCGCGGTGGTGCGCGCGGGCGTTGCTAACATTTGGGTGGCCTCTTTCATTAGGAAATCCTCAGGCGGCAGCTCCGGCGATGCGCTCGACGGACGATTCGAGCTCGGACGATGGAGCGCCGAGGACGAGCGCGGCAATTTTTTCCTTGGTGGCCGGCTCCAGGTCGTCGGGTATCTGCTGGCCGGAAGCCAGGAAGGAGATGGGCAGCTCGGAGCGCGCGGCCTGGTTGATCAGCGCGCCGAAGCGCTCGGTCTCGTCGATACGCGTAAACAGGAGTTTTGCCGGCTTGAAAATGGAGTAGCGCGCGGCGGTGCGGGCCATGTCCTCGGGTTTGATGGATGCGGGAAGCACCAGATGCGTATCGATTTCGGGATGCGCGGCGAGGAGGCGGGCGAGATCAGCGCCGTCCTGCATTTCATTGCGGGCCAGGCCGGGCGTGTCGATGAAAACCATTTCCTTGGAGCGATGCTGTTCGAGGGCCTGCGCGAGGGCGACGGGCGTTTCGACCACGTCGCAGCCGATGCCCAGAATGTCGGCGAGCGAACGAAGCTGGTCGGCCGCGGCGATGCGAAAGACGTCGGCGGTGATGATTTGCGCGGGCTTGCGGCAGGCGAGTCCGTAGCGCGCGGCGAGTTTCACGAGCGTAGTGGTTTTGCCAGCGCCGGGAGGTCCCACTAGGGCGATGACGGCGCGCTGCGCGCCAGGGCGGCCGAGCGTGGGATCGACTTCGAACAACGATTCGAGCGGCGCGCCCTGCGCGACCGACTGGGCCAGCAGGCCATCGAGCTCATTGGCGATCAGGCGCGAATAGATTTCGGGCTGCGACGGATCGGCTGTGCGCGAGAACAGGCGCGCGCCGCCCAGGCATTTGGCCAGACGCTCGATTTCGCGGCGCATATCGGCGACGTCCTGCGAAAGCCGGTCTGGAGCAGGCAGCGTGGCGCTCGCCGCGGAGTTTTCCGGCGCGCTGAAGACGACTTCGTAGGCGCCCAGATGGCGGGTTTCCGGCGTGGCGGGACGCGCGTTCATCAACAGGGCGTCCTCGCCGAGCTCCTTGCGGGCCAGCTCGACGGCGGCTTCGACGGTTCCCGAAAAATAGCTTTTGAGTTTCATTGGATCAGTCCTGCCGAGACGACGCGAACGCCGGACGGGATTTCGTTATGCGAAACAATGGACAGATTGGGCAGCGATCCCTCGATCATCTGCCGCAGAAAATAGCGCGCCGAGGAGCTGGTGACGACTGCCATGACCGCGTCAGCCGACCCCACGGCGCGCGAAACGCGATCCAGAATTTCACGGATCCGCTGGGGAGGAAGGTTGATGTGACTGTTGTTTTCGGTGTGCTCGATGGCGGATTCGATGGTGCGCTCGATCTGCGGGTCGACGAAGAACGCGGGCAGGTCGCCGGAAGGATTCAGATACGGCTTGACCACCAGGCGGCGGATGGCTTGCCGGACGTATTCGGTAAGCAGGATGGGATTCTTGGTCATCGCCGCGGCTTCACCGAGTGCTTCCAGAATGGTGACGGAATCCCGAATCGAAACCCGCTCGCGCAATAAATTCTGGAAAACCTTCTGCACGATCGCCATGGGAAGCAATTTCGGAACCAAATCTTCGATGACTTTGGGGTTGTCTTCCGCGACGCGATCCAGAATATTCTTGGTGTCCTGGCGGGATAAGAGTTCATGAGCGTGACGTCGTATCAATTCGGAAAGATGCGTGCCGAGGACGCTGACGCCATCGACTACGGTGTAGCCTTGGGAGCGCGCGGTCTCGGCGGCTTCGGACGGAATCCAGACGGCGGGGATTCCGAAGGCCGGTTCGCGCGTCTGGATTCCCTCGAGCTGCGCGGGCGTGGTGGAAGGGCCGGGGTGAATCGCAAGCTCGCGGCCGCCGGGCAGCTCGAAACGGCCGATTTCGGCGCCTTTCAGCAGCACCACGTATTCGTTGGCTTTGAGCTGAAGATTGTCGGTGACGCGGACGGCGGGGACCATGTAGCCGAGGTCCGAGGCCATTTGTTTGCGGATGGCGGCAATGCGGCGCAGCAGCGGAGAGTTTTGCGCGCCTTCGACCAGTTTCACAAGCCCCAGGCCGACTTCGATGGCGAGGGGTTCCACTTTGAGCAGAGCTTCGAGATTTTCTTTGGCGGGCGCGGGTGCGGCGGCGTCAGCGGATGTCGTGATGGCAATTTTCTGGCGGAGTCGCCAGCCGAAATATCCCACGCCGCCGCCGAGGAGTAAGAACGGAACGGTAGGTAATCCCGGGAACACAGCCATGACGATGAGAATCGCGCCGGAAAGCATCAGCGGCTGAGGATTGCTGAAGACCTGTTTGCGGACATCGGCGCCAACCTTGCCCTCCGAACTGGTACGCGTGATAATGAGGCCGCCGGAAATGGAAACCATCAGCGAGGGGATGACGGTGACCAGTCCGTCTCCGATGGTGAGCACGGTGTAGGTGGCGAGGGCGCGTTTGAGCTCCATCCCGTTTTGGAAAACACCGATCAGGAAGCCGGCGATGATGTTGATCGCGGTGATCAGAATGCTGGCGACGGCGTCGCGCTGGGTGAAGCGGGAGGCGCCGTCCATGGCGCCGTAGAATTCGGCTTCAGCGGCAAGATTTTTGCGGCGCGCGCGGGCTTCGGCTTCATCGATCAAGCCGGCGTTCAGGTCGGAATCGATGGACATCTGCTTGCCGGGCAGGGCATCCAGCGTGAAGCGCGCGGTCACTTCCGAGATGCGCACCGCCCCGTGATTGATCACGACGTACTGAATCGCGATCAGCACCAGAAAAATGACGGCGCCGATCACATAATT
>DATJVN010000030.1:0-14078 GCA_035501755.1 Bryobacteraceae bacterium
CTGGCGACCTCGGAGGTGAGCGTTTCGCTCACCATCGACAACACGCGCGCGCTCGACGCGATCCGCGCCGAGCTGGAGAAATTCGCGCAGGTGACGGTGGAAGAAGACCAGGCCATCGTCTGCCTGGTGGGCGATCACATCCGCGCTTCGCCGGGCGTGGCCGCGCGCGTGTTCGGTGCGATTCCGCAGATTAATGTCAGAATGATTTCCCAGGGCGCGTCGCTGCTGAACATCAGTTTCGTGGTCGCGGCGGCGGACCTCGAACAAGCGGTAGAATCGCTGCACAAGGAGTTTTTTTCCAACCCGGATCCAGCGGCATTCGAATGAAAAAACTGGCCATCGTCGGATACGGAAAAATGGGCCGGCTGATCGAGTCGCTCGCGCCGGAACACGATTTTTCCATCCACGCCCGCGTCGATGTGAACGATGATTCGAGCGCGGTGCGCGGCGCAGACGTCGCCATCGAATTCACCATGCCGGAGGCGGTGGCCGCGAATGTCGAAAAAATCGCGGCGCTCGGCGTTCCCATCGTCATCGGGACCACCGGATGGCTGAAGGATATGGAGCGCGTCCGCGCGTCGGCCACTCGACACAACGTCGCCGTCGTGTGGAGCCCTAATTTCTCGGTCGGCGTGAACGTATTTTCGCGTCTGGTGCGCGAGGCTGCGCGCATGCTCGCCGACGAGCCGCAATACGGCGCCTGGGCGTGGGAAATTCATCATCACACCAAAAAAGACGCGCCGTCGGGGACACTCGTGAAGCTGGTCGAGGAGATGAAAGCCGGCGGCTTCGCGCGGCCCATTGATGTGAGCTCTAACCGTGCGGGCGCGCACCCCGGCACGCATGAGATCGGTTTCGATTCGGCCGCCGACACCATCACGCTGCGCCACACCGCTCGCAGCCGGGAGGGATTCGCGCGCGGCGCGCTCCAGGCCGCCGGGTGGATCATCGGCAAGACGGGCGTTCACTCTTTCAGCGATATCTTATTCGAGAGGTGATTATGTTTGAAGGATGCGGGACCGCGTTAGTCACTCCTTTCCGCAAGGATCAGACGCTCGATGAAGCCGCGATGCGCCGCCTGGTGCGGCGGCAGATCGAAGCCGGCATCAATTTTCTGGTTCCCTGCGGCACCACGGGCGAAAGCCCCACGCTCACGCGGCAGGAGCACCTGCGCGTGATCGAGATCACGGTCGAGGAGGCGCGCGGAAAAGTCCCTGTGCTCGGCGGCGCGGGCGGATATAACACCAAGGAAGTCATCGAACTCGCCAACGAACTGCGCCACGTCGGCGTGGATGGGATTCTCTCGGTCACTCCGTACTACAACAAGCCCACGCAGGAGGGTTTGTATCAGCACTACAAGGCGCTCGCGTCCGCGGTTCCGCTACCCATGGTCGTCTATAGCGTGCAGGGCCGCACGGGCGTGAACGTCGAGCCCGCGACGCTCAAGCGCCTGGCGGAAATCGAAAACATCGTGGGCGTAAAGGAAGCTTCCGGCAACATCGGGCAAATGGCGCGCGTGATGCACGAAGTTCCCGAGCGCTTCACGGTCCTGAGCGGCGACGATTCGATCACGCTGCCGCTGATTGCGCTGGGCGGACGCGGAATCGTCTCGGTGGTTTCCAACGAAATTCCGGGCGAAATGACCGCGCTCGCGCAGGCGGCTCTCGCCGGCGATTTCACAAAAGCCCGCGCGTTGCAGAGAAAATGGCTGCCGCTGATGGAAGTGAATTTTGTCGAATCCAATCCGATTCCGGTGAAAGCGGCGATGGCGATGATGGGGCTGTGCGAACCGGTATGGCGCCTGCCCCTGTGCCCGCCGTCGAGCGCAAACGCGGCGAAGATCGAAGCCGTGCTTGAAGGCTGCGGACTCCTGCAAGGGGCGCATGCAGGCTGAAATCGAGCGGTTGTTCGCCGAAAAACCCTCCGTCTATTGCGAAAATGATTTCGCGCTGTTCGCGCGCTTCAAGACTGCGCTGAATGAAGGCCGCGCGCGCGCGGCCGAACCGGATCGTTCTACGCCCAGCGGGTGGCGCGTGAATGAATGGGTCAAGAAAGGCGTGCTGATCGGGTTCCGCATGGGCTCGGTCATCGATATGTCGATCGATCGCGCGCGCCAGCCCTGGTTCGACAAGGCGACCTGGCCGGTGAAACGCATCGGTCTCGCGAGCGGCGTGCGCATCGTGCCGGGAGGGTCGAGCATACGCGACGGGTGCTACGTCGGCAAAGGCGTGACGTGCATGCCGCCGATGTTCATCAACACCGGAAGCTGGGTGGGCGACGGCACTATGATCGATTCGCACGCGCTGGTGGGAAGCTGCGCGCAAGTCGGGCGAAATTGCCACATTTCGGCGGCCGCGCAGATTGGCGGCGTCCTGGAGCCGGTGGGCGCGCTGCCGGTGATCATTGAAGACGAAGTGATGGTCGGGGGAAATTGCGGCGTGTACGAAGGGACGGTGGTGAAAACGCGCGCCGTGCTGGCGAGCGGAGTGGTTCTCACGCGATCGACCCCGGTGTACGACATCGCGCGCGGCGAAATTCACTCTCCGGCGGGAGACGAGCCGCTGGTGATCCCCGAAGGCGCGGTGGTGGTGGCGGGCTCTCGCGCGGTCGCGCGCGGCCGCGGCAAAGAGTGGGGCGTCTCGCTATACACCCCGGTAATCGTGAAATATCGTGACGCGCAGACCGACGCTCGCGTTCAGCTCGAGGATTTGTTGCGTTAAATCTCCCGCGTCACTTGCCGCGCAGCGAAATGTTCGCGCCGAAGGTGTATAATCGGATCAGGTGTCGGACCTAGGAAGTGGGCGAAAGCCCACTTTTTTATTGGATTCGAACCTAAGTAGGAGAAGATGGCGGACCGCAGCGCGATCACACAGAAAGTACAGGAGATCGCCGAACGGGTCGGTTCCGGTGCGGGCATCGAAATTGCCGGCGTGGAGCTGCTCGGCGGCGGGCACGCTCGGGTTCTGCGCATTTTTATCGACAAACCCGAAGGCGTCAGCCACGCCGATTGCGAATTCATTTCGGAGAACGTGGGGACCATCCTTGACGTCGAGGATGTGGTGCCCGGCTCGAGTTATACCCTGGAAGTCAGCTCGCCGGGCCTGGAGCGCAAGCTCACCAGGCCGCGCGACTTCGAGCGTTTCACCGGGAAGAAAGTGAAAGTGGTTCTGCGGGCGCCGGTGGAAAACCAGCGCCATTGGGCCGGTGTGCTCAAGAGCTACACGGAAGGAATCATTACGCTCGAGCCATCGCCTGGGCACAGCGTGCGCTTTCCGCTCGAACAGGTCGAAAGGGCGAACCTCAAGTTCGAGTGGTAATCCCGAAAACACGGAAAAGACCTTTTATATGAGCCTGGGAACGATATATCAGTCCATCGAGATCCTTAGCAAGGAAAAGGGGATCGACCCCAAGATCATTCTCGATGCGGTCAAAGACGCGATGCTGGTAGCAGCGCGCAAGCATTTCCACACCACTGAAGATTTAGTCGCGGATTTCGACGAACAGACAGGCGCGATCCAGATTTACGGCGTGCGCCACGCGGTCGAAACCGTTGCCGATCCGGACAAGGAAATTTCGCTCGAAGCGGCACGGGAGATCAAGCCGGATGCTGAAATCGGCGCTGAAATCCGCTTCGCCAAGCCGACCGATGTGCTGGGACGCATCTCGGCGCAAACCGCCAAGCAGGTGATTCTGCAAAAAGTTCGCGAAGCCGAGCGGGAGAACATTTATTCGGAGTACTCGGGCCGCGTGGGCGAGCTGGTGACCTGCATCATCAAGCGGATCGAGGGCCAGGATCTGGTGGCCGATCTCGGAAAGACCGAAGCGCGGCTGCCCAAAAAGGAGCAATCGAAACTTGAAAGCTTCAGCGTGGGCGACCGCATCCGCTGCGTGATCAAGAGCGTGGAAAAGGCCGGAAAGAACGCGGGCGTGATCGTGTCGCGCGCCGCGCCGGAGCTGGTGATGCGCCTGTTCGAGCAGGAGGTCCCGGAAATCTACGACAACACGGTGGTGATCAAGGGTTGCGCGCGCGAGGCGGGCGAGCGGACCAAGATCGCCGTATCCAGCCGCGACCGCGACGTGGACAGCGTGGGCGCCTGCGTGGGCATGAAGGGCATGCGCGTGCAGTCGATCATCCGCGAGCTGCGCGGCGAGAAGATCGACATCATCGAATACAACGAAGATCCGGTGGTGTTTGCGACGCACGCGCTGAGTCCCGCGAAAATTTCGCGCGTGACCATCCTCGATGCGTCGGGAAAGCACATGGAAGTGATCGTGGACGACACGCAGCTTTCGCTCGCCATCGGAAAAAAGGGGCAGAACGTGCGGCTGGCGGCGAAGCTGCTCGGATGGCGGATCGATATCAAGAGCGAGGAAGAAAAACGGCAGGAAGTGGAGTCGCAGATGGCGGCGCTGGTGGTGCCGGGCGCGCCGGTTTCGGTGCTGGCGGATCATGGCGTGCCCGAGGAAGTGGTGGAGAAGCTGATGACCGCCGGGGTGACCACCGTGGAGCGGCTGGGATCGATGACGCCCGAGCAGCTCGACGAGATCGGCATCGGGGCGGAGATGGTGGAGAGGATCCAGCTCGCGGTGAACGCCTACTACGGCCAGTTCGAATCGGCGCCGGCTGAAGCGCCGGCGGCAGCCGAGCCTGCGGCCGAGGCGCAGGCGGAAACGGCGGAATCCGGCGATGGTGAGCACACGCTTGAGGCCGCGGCCGAACAAGCGCCCGAGAGCGGATCTGTTACGATGGAAAATAGCGAGCATCTGGGCTGATCCTTTGGTCTGAATCCGGATGGCGGAGAGGCGAATCATAACTGCTCTGTCGCCTAGAGTGCGCCAGAGCGCGACCGTATGAGCAAAATTCGCATTAACGAGTTGGCCCGCGAGCTGGAAGTCAAACCCAACGTGATCCTGGAGCTTTTACCCGAGCTGGGGGTTTCGGAAAAGAAGACGCACTCCAGTTCCATCGACGAGGATGTCGCGCTCGAAGTGCGCCGCCGCCTGGTGGGCGAGAACGGAGCGGGCGCCGTGGCGGCGCGTGAAGCGGAACCCGCAGCAGAAGAGACCGCGCGCGCCGAAACGTTCGAAGCGGAACCCTCCGAACACGTTACGACGCAGCCCGCCCCGCGACCGGAAGCGGCAAGACCGGAGCGGAGTGCTGAAGCGCCCAAAGAAACAGTTGAGGCGCCGCCGGTTCCGCGCCCGGTGCATCCTCTTCGTCCGCCGCTTGCCGGGCATACGGGCCCGGCGCATCCCGTGTCACCGATGCCAGTTCAAACTCCCGCGCTTGCGGCCCAACAGCCCCCGGCGACTCAGATTACACCGTCTCCGGCGGCTCCGATCGCGCGTGGAACACCGATTCCGGCGCGTCCGCTGCCGTCTCCCAAGCCGGGGCAGATCCTCACGGGTCCACGCCAGCCGTTGCCCGCCAGTTTGGGCGAGGCTCCAAAAGCGCCTCCCGCAGTGGCGATTCCGGGCGCGCCCCGTCCGGCGCCTGGTCCAGCCGCGATCAATATCCCGCAGCGCCCCGCTGCGCGTCCGCCCGCTCCGGGTGCTCCGGCGCCTGGCCCGGTTGGCGGAGGCGGACCGTTGCGTCCGCCGGCAAAACCGAATCTTGCAGGTCAGCCCGCCGCGCGGCCCGTGGTTCCTCCCCGGCCCGACATGGTCGCGCGCCTGACACGGCCGCCCGCCGCGCCTGGAGTACCCGCTGCTCCGCGGCCTGGAATGCCGAGCGGACGCCCGGGAAGTCCGGTGCCCGGGCAGCCGATTTACCGAGGTCCGGTTCGTCCCGGACAGCCGCTTGCGCGCGGACCGGGGCAAGGTCCCGGCGGCGCGCCCCGGCCCGGCGGCCGCAGCCGTCCGATGGGTCCGCATCCCACATCTCCGCTTCGCGCCGAGCCGGCGACGCTTCCCACCGAAGCCGGACGCCGCCACGCGACCAAGCCGGGCGCGCGCGATCGCCGCCGCGACGTCGATCAGGAAGAGGGACGTATACGGCCGGTGGCGCGACGCACCGAGGCGTTCGAGCCGCCGCCTATCGATCGCGAGATCACCATCGCCGAGGGCATCACGGTGCGCGAGCTTTCGGAAAAACTCGGTATCAAAGCAACCCTGGTTGTAAAACGGCTGATGGAGAAAAAGATTCTGGCGACCATCAACCAGACGCTCGACGTGAAGCTGGCCGAGGAGCTGGCGCGCGATTTCGGCGCGTCCACCAACAAGGTCAGCTACGAACAGGAGACACGGCAGGAAATCGAGCAGACCGAAGTCGAGCAGGATCGGGAAAAGCGTCCGCCGGTGGTCACCATCATGGGCCACGTCGATCACGGAAAGACCTCGCTGCTCGACGCGATCCGGTCGGCGAACGTGGCGGCGTCGGAAGCGGGCGGGATCACGCAGCATATCGGCGCGTATCACATCGAGAAGAACGGCCGCAAGATCGTATTCATCGACACGCCCGGCCACGAGGCGTTCACGCGTATGCGAGCGCGCGGCGCCAAGGTCACCGATATCGTTGTTCTGGTGGTCGCGGCGGACGACGGCGTGATGCCGCAGACGCTCGAAGCGATCGACCATGCCAAGGCCGCCAAGGTTCCCATCATCGTCGCGATCAACAAGATCGACAAGCCGGACGCGCAGCCGGAGCGCATCAAGCAGCAGCTTGCCGACCGCAACCTGCTGGCGGAAGACTGGGGCGGCGACACCGTGATGGTGCCCGTCTCGGCCAAGGCTCACACCAATCTCGATCTGCTGCTCGAGATGATCCTGCTGGTAGCGGATTTGCAGGATTTGAAAGCGAATCCCGCTCGTCCCGCAACCGGTACGGTGCTCGAGGCGCAGCTCGACCGCGGGCGCGGACCGGTGGCCACTGTGCTGGTGCGCAACGGAACGCTGCGCGTGGGCGATTATTTCATTTGCGGCTCGGTTTTCGGACGCGTGCGCGCGATGTTCGACGATCGCGGGCAGCCGGTGCGCGAAGTTGCGCCATCGATGCCCGCCGAAGTGCTGGGTCTCGAGTCGCTGCCCGAAGTCGGCGACACGTTCCAGGTGGTCACGGACACAGCGAAAGCCAAGCAGATTGTCATCTATCGCGAAAGCAAGGCGCGCGAGATGGCGATGTCGAAAACCAACCGCATCACGCTCGATCAGCTTCACGATCAGCTCAAGGAAGGCGAAACCAAGGAGCTGAACATTATCTTGAAAACCGATGTCGGCGGAACGGCCGAAGTGCTCACGGACACGCTGCAAAAACTTTCCACCGACAAGGTCAAGATACGCGTTCTGCACTCCGGCGTGGGAGCGATCACCGAGACCGACGTGCTGCTCGCGTCGGCCTCGAACGCGATCATCGTGGGCTTCAACGTCCGGCCGGAGCGCACCGCGCAGGCGGTCGCCGAGCAGGAAAAAGTGGACATCCGGCTGCACACGATCATCTACGAGCTCGCCGACGAAATCAAGCGCGCGATGACCGGAATGCTCGAGCCGGTGTTCAAGGAAGTGTACAGGGGGCGCGCGCAGGTGCGCGAGGTGTTCCGCATCAGCAAGGTCGGCACGGTGGCCGGCTGCATGGTGCAGGACGGCTCGATCACGCGCGACAGCGAAGTGCGGCTGCTGCGCGACAACGTGGTGGTCCATACCGGAAAGGTGCTGGGTCTGAAGCGCTTCAAGAATGACGCGAGCGAAGTGAAATCCGGGTTCGAGTGCGGAATCTCGATCGCCAATTTCAACGACGTCAAGCCCGGCGACATCATCGAAGCCTTCGCCACCGAGCGCGTCGCCACGGAAGCTTTAGTTTAAGATTTAGCCGCGAATGAACGCGCATGAACGCAAATTCTCATTCGCGTTGATTTGCGTTCATTTGCGGCCATTCTAAAGTGCCTGCCATCGGAGTCATGATCCTTGAGCTGCGGCTGGACGAATCGCATTCGCTCAAGGACAAGCGCCATTTCGTCAAAAGCCTGAAGGACCGGCTGCGGGCGCGGTTCAACGTGTCGGTCGCCGAAATCGATTATCAGGACACCTGGCAGCGCAGCGTGATCGCCGTGGCCACCGTTTCGGCCGAGCAGTCGCACGCATCGCAGATCCTGGAGAGCGTGGAGCGTGACGCGGCCTCGCTGCTTGGCCGGATGCTGGTGGGAGTGACTACCGAATGGCTGGCATGATGTGTCTGGGAGGTACTTTTTACCGCCAGCACTGCAACGTGACATCAACAACATGCGAACGGTTTCGCGTGGCGAAGGACGTGCATGTTACGCGGATATGGCATGCCGGATTCTTTTCACCCTTCTAACGGCGTTCGGGCTCAGCGCACAAGTTCCTAATCCGACGTCGCAAACCCAGCCGGCTCCCGAGCAGGTCACCGGCGGAACTCCGATTTTTCGCGTTGAGGTGGTGGCACGGACGACGCAGGCGGTCAACTATCTGCATCGTGGCGGATCGACGGATATCGATTTTCGCGGCACGCCCCTCGATCCTGACGGTAAAGGGCACGCGAAGGTCGAAAGCGAGCGCGGCGTGATTCGCGTCTCCGCGGAAGTGAAAAATCTTCCTCCGCCTTCCAGTTTCGGACCGGAATATCTTACATACGTTCTGTGGGCGATCTCGCCCGATGGACGGCCGGTGAACCTGGGAGAGCTTACCTTGAGCGACTGGGGCAACGGATCGTCGAGCAAAATCGACACGACCAGCGACATCCAGACCTTCGGAATGATCGTGACCGCGGAGCCGTATTACGCCGTGACCCAGCCGAGCGACGTGGTGGTGCTTGAAAATATCGTGCGGCCGGATACACGCGGGGTGATCGAATCGATCAACGCGCGCTATGAGCTTTTGCCGCGCGGGATGTACACCGCGCAGGGCCACGCGGCCGGATTTACGGCGATCCGCCCCAGCAAGAAGGATCCGTTCGAGCTGTATGAGGCGGAAAATGCGGTGCAGCTTGCGCGTGTCGCCGGCGCGGATAAATATGCGCCGGACAGCTTTGAGAAAGCCGACCAGGCGCTGAACCAGTCGCTGCGATACCAGGCGCAGAAGCCCGGGCAGAAGCCGGTGATCACGATGGCTCGCGAGGCGTGCGTGCGGGCGGAGGATTCGCGCGTGATCGCGCTGCGCGCGGAACGCATCGAGGCTGAGAATCACGAGCGCCAGGCCGCGCTCGATCGCGAAAACGCGGCTAACGCGAAGGCCGCCGAGGAAGCGCATCAGCGCGCGCTCGCGGAAGCGGCGCGAGAGCAGGCGGAAATCGATCGCGCGAATGCGGATAAAGCGAAGGCGGAAGCGCTCGCGGCCGCTCAGTTAGCCGATCAGGAGCGCGCGGCGGCCGAACAGGCCAAGCGTGAAGCGGAAGCGGCCCGCCAGGCCGCGGTCGAGCAGCAGCAGCAGCTTGCCGCGCTGGCCGAAAAGGAAAAAGCGCTCGCGGCGGACGCCGAAGCGCGGCGGCTCAAGGCCGAACAGGACCAGGCGCAGCTTCGCGCGCAGCTTTTGCAGCAGTTCAACGACATTCTGCAAACGCGCGATACCGCGCGGGGGTTGATCGTCAACATGCAGGACGTGCTGTTTGATGTGAACAAGTACACTCTGAAGCCGGAGGCGCGGGAAAAACTCGCTAAGGTTTCGGGAATTATTTTGAGCCACCCGGGATTGAAAATCGCGGTGGAGGGCTACACGGACAGCACCGGCAGCGACGATTACAACATGAAATTGTCGCAATATCGCGCCGATGCGGTGCGCAATTATTTCATCAGCGAGGGAATCGCTCCGCCAAACATCACCGCGCAGGGATTCGGGAAAGACAATCCCGTGGCGGATAACGCCACGGCCGCGGGACGCAAGCAGAACCGTCGCGTGGAACTGGTGGTTTCGGGCGAAATTCTGGGCGCGCCGCTGACGAGTAAGACCGGCGGCGACGACCAACACTAGAGGCGCAAGCCGACTGTGTTATGATCGACGATTCGAAAACGCACAGCAGCATGCGATTCCGAATCGAGCCTGAAATTCGCGCGGACACGCCGAGGCCGAATTGCCGGGTGTGACGAAATTCCAAATGGAACATCCGCCTGGAGTGCGCATCCGCGGATGGGAATTTCCGGCGTGGCCCTGGATTTTCCTTTTCTTTTTCGGCACTTCACTGCTTTTTCTGCGATTCGGCCCCTATGTATATTCGGCGCCCCCGGGCTACATCGATCCGTGGATATACACGGGCATTTTCACGCATTTTCGATATGTCTTCGATCACTACAGCTACACCTATTACGCGTCGAGGCTGCCGTGGGATTTACCCGCCGCTCTGATCTATCAGATCGCCAGCCCGGACGCCGCAAGCCTGATTCTCAAGTCGCTGGTGCTCGCGGTGAGCGCCAGCGCTTTGTATCACATGGTGATGTGGCACTACGGAAAACTCCCGGCGACGCTCGCCACGATCGCCTTGCTGACCAATCCCTACTTCCTTACGAGCGTGTGCTGGGACTATCCGGATGGCCCTTCGATCGCGTATGCGTTGCTGGCGGCGGCCGCGTTCCTGCGCCCTTCACGTGGCCGCGTGCCGAACGGTGTTTTGGGAGGCGCCGGCCTCGCGCTTTCCGGCTATACCAATCTGGCGGCGCTCCCGGTCCTGATCGGCATCGCAGCGATTCCGCTGTGGCGCAATAAAGCGTCGATCCGCGCGCTGGCCCGCCAGGCTTGGCAGGTTTTCCTGGGCGGGACGGCGGTGACGCTCGTGTTTGCGATTGCCGGAAGGATTTTGGTGCGTCGTCTTCTGTTTTTCCAGGCGCAGATCGACCAGATTCTCTACACGCGAACGCACCCCGATTATCTGGCCAACATGTGGGGCCGGGGGTATGCCTGGATTCCGGTCGCCTTTCGGCTGTTTCCGCCGCTGTTGCTCCTGTTTCTGGGCGCCGTGCTGTGGCTGCGGCGGCGCCTCCCGCGGCCGGCTTACATCGAAACTTATTTGTGTCTGCTGGTGACCTGCATTCTGTATTGCATTTTCGAGTTTGGATTGCATAACGTCGGCCTGCGGGTGCACTATCACTCGTCGTACATGGTGACCGTGCTTTTCGCGTTCGAAGGCATGCTCATCGGCGAGTATCTGTCGTCTGTTCGAGACACAGAGGGAGCGCGCTCGCGCGCGGCAGCCGCGTGGGTGATCGTTGCAGTGTTTGGCGCGTCCCTGCCGTTTATCTGGGAAAATCGAGTTCCGTTCCACCTCTCGAACGCGGAGTTCTGGTGGAGCATGCTGTTGCTGGCGCTGGCGACGGCGGCGTTGATGGCCGCTTTCTCCCGTCCGGGTCTGGCTGCCCGCGCCGTATGGTGTTGTCTGGTTTTCGTGGGGATGTTTTTCGGTCCGGCCTATGACGGGAAGTTGGCGTATGTCTGGTCCAAAGAGAATGCCACCACGTTCGACGTCCTGCTGAGACTGGAGCGCGCGATCGACTCCTCGCTCGATCCTCAGCGGACCGCGCGGCTGTGGTTTGAAAAAGACGAGCCGGACCGTCCAGCTCCCGGCGGCGGAAGTCTCAAACCGTTCAATCTGTTTACCTCGGAATACGCGATGTACATCGGCGGCTACTTCGATTTCACCAAGGCGCTGAGATCGGACGCAGCCAAGGGCCTCGCATCCCAGATGGACAAACAGACCACCCTCATCCATGTGAGCTTCACCGAAGACCCGACGCCGGAGCGCGACGAACTTCTTCGAAGCCGGGGCGTGGTCACGGGGAACGAAAGACGCCGCGACGTCCCCACTGAATTCGGGACGGTGCACATTGTTTTGCAGGACGTAATCGATGATTCGAACTTTCATTAACTCCTTGCGTACGCCCGCTATGGAAGGAGCCGATGCGCGCCTGTAAAAGATCTTTCGGCACGTAGGGCTGACGGGGAAACGCTGGATTTATCTACCGGGGTTCACGAGATCGCGACGAAGATAGAACTGCTCCCCGTATTCCTTGGCTACCTGCACGTAATGGGCATGAATGTACGAATTGATTTCTGGGATCGCCTCAAAGCCCTGCGTTTTTCGATCGTTGATATAGCAGCAGGAGACGTCGATGGCATCCACAAAAAGTTCCGGCTTGGAGCGCTCCAGGTCGCGCAGAAATCGCGCGCGATAAAAATCGTTCAGGTCCTTCCCGTACCAGAAGAATCGGGACATATTCGTATCGCGGGTAGCCTGGACGCGACCTGCATCCAGGTAGGTTTTGGGATGCCACCCCCACACCGCGATACTGCTGTTCTGAGTCGTAAGAGTCCGAATCATAGCGCCTTCAGGAGCGCCATTTCTTTCCTCCGCGGCCCTGTAGTTGTATTCGAGATGCGGCTGAGCCCAGATGGAGACGGCCCCGAAAACAGCCATAAAAAAAATAGCGAACCACGTGGGCGGCGACCATAGTCGCGGCGTAGATTTGGACGCCGAGGAAAACAGCAGCCAGCCGAGAGCAGTGCACACAGGCATCACCAGCAGAATGAGGTAATGAGGGAGAGTTTGGTGCGACCCGTAAAGCGAGGCAATGCTCCCGGCCAAAACTGCGCCGGATAACAACCCAAGCCAGCCGATAAGTTTTCCTTTCATGAATGCTGCTGAGGCGTGCAAGGCAATCGCGGCGGCGGCCGTCCAAAACAAGAAAGCACACGCTGCTGGGTGAGCTTTCTGGCCGGTACCTGCGCGAACATACATCGCCGCCCCGACAGCGAACATCGAAAGGATCAAAAGGGATCCGATTCGAATTCCAGTTCGTGCGTTCACGAATACATTCCGCAGCAGTGCGGCTGCGAGGAGGGTTAGCGCGGCCACGATGAGCCATGGGAACTCCGCGGTTTCGCCGATAAAACTTGCGAGGCCGGGAACAGACGAGAAAAAATTCGCGCCATGGCGAGCGTATCGCCAGTTCGCAAGTATGTAGGAAATCCAAAAATTCTCGAATGTTCCGGTGGCAGCGCAAACCGCAAGCGTTAAGAGTGGCAGTGGAACAAGCCCAATGGCAAGAAATACGACGGGCTTCCAGAAACGGTCTGCGGCGCGCGACCAATAGACAAATGCGGTCGCGACCACCGCCACCGAAGCAATGATCGGAACGGATTGCATTTTCGCGAAAAAGGCAGCCGACGTCAGAAAGCCGATGCCAATAAGAGAGGACCTCCATGTCTCGGGTCTAGGGAAAAGACGAATGCAGGCAAAGACGGAACCTGCCGTAAGCAGTATCGCGAGATGCTCCGAGCTATAATGCACAAAATCCCCGTAGGAAACGGTAGAAAAAAATACCAGCGCAGCGAGAATCGCGATTCTTGCGAGGTCCTCGCCGGCTAACAACCGAAACCCGCGATACAGAAAATAAAAACTCGCGAAAATAATCCCCAGCGCGATAACGCGGCTGGAAGCGTAGTCCGGCGACAGTCCCACCAATGCGGGAAGCATCAGGATATAGATATTCAGGGGACCGCTGGTATTGCAGTCCACCGCCCGAAAGTAGACGGGATCGACGAAAAGCTTGGTGGCGGAAGCGGTAAATTCGCTTTCATCCACATTGGAAGCTCCGCCGAGAAGTAGAGGAGCGCGGAACAGGAACAGGCACACCGCCACGCTCAGGAAAAAGAGCGCTGGAGAGCGCAGCATGCGGACAATCAGCAGCCCGGACAGGGACGCGCTTCGTGCGAAAAAGTGATTCAGAAACGCGAGAGCGAAGGTAACGCACAGTGCGCTGTAGCACCAATGCTCCCAATACATCACGGCTTCATGTGACGCTTTGTTGTGAATGTCAATCAGCGGCGAAAGCCACTGGAGCAAAATGGGATGCAGGGTGCCCGGCGCATCCAGCGGCTGCAGCTTGAAATGCGGTGCCCGGATCGCACAGAAAACGACCAGGGCCGCGCCGGATAATACCCATAGAATTCGCGTGGTGACGATGCGGATGCGGGTTAGCTCAGAATCCGTAATGCTGAAAAAGGGTCGGCTCACTCTGCCGGCTTTTTCAGCAACCGGACGAGCCTTGGGTTTCCTTTTACGGCTGACAGGCAATTCCCTATTCTAAGCCGGCGGTTTTCCGCGGCCAAGCGACCTTTTTTGCGGACGCGGTCCAGCGCTT
>DATJVN010000031.1:0-11287 GCA_035501755.1 Bryobacteraceae bacterium
CCGGCGCACTACCTGGCGATTCCGCCCGCGCTCTTCGCCACGGTGGTGGAGCAACTGGGGAAATCGGGCTCTGCCAACGGCGCGCGCGTGATAATCGAAAAGCCCTTCGGCTCGGATCGCGCTTCGGCGCGCGCCCTGAACGCCATTCTGCTGCGCATCTTCGATGAGGAAAACATCTTCCGCATCGATCATTATCTCGGCAAGCGTCCGGTCCACAGCCTGGTGTACACGCGTTTCGCCAATTCCTTTCTGGAGCCGTTCTGGAACCGCACGCACGTCCAGGGCATCCAGCTCACCATGGCCGAAAATTTCGGCGTCGACGGGCGCGGCGCATTTTATGATCGTACCGGCGCGATCCGCGATGTGATCCAGAATCATCTCTTTCAGATTCTGACCAACCTGATGATGGAACCGCCGATCCGCACCGGCAGCGAATCGGTGCGCGATGAAAAAGTCAAGATCCTGAAGGCGATGGAACCGCTGGCGGAGCGCGACGTGGTGCGCGGGCAGTTTCGCGGATACTGCTCGGAGCCCGGCGTCGCGGCGGACTCCAAAACGGAAACTTTCGCGGCCGTGCGGCTCCATATCGATTCCTGGCGCTGGCAAGGCGTCCCGATTTTCATTCGTGCCGGTAAACGTTTGCCGCTGACCTGTACCGAAGCGCTGATCCGGCTGCGCCGGCCGCCGGCGTTATTTCCGTCTTCTCCCGTGCCCAATCATTTCCGTTTTCGCATCAGTCCCGACGTGACTATGGCGCTCGGCATGATGGTCAAGTCACCGTGCGAGGAGATGCGCGGCGAGCCCAGCGAAATGCTCTCAACCGAGCAGCCGATGCCCGACGAGATGGACGCTTATGAGCGCCTGTTGCGCGACGCCATGATCGGCGACGCCACGCTGTTCGCCCGCGAGGACTACGTGGAAGAAGCCTGGCGAATCGTCGATCCGGTGCTGAAGGCGAGCACTCCGGTTTACGAGTACGAACCCGGCACCTGGGGACCCGCCCAGGTGGAACAACAGATCCTGCCGCCGGATGGCTGGCACAATCCGGTCGCGCCCCCCTCCGCAGGAAAGGAAGTCCAGGCCGCGTGAATGCTGTCTTACTCCGGGCGCAGCGCCTGCACAGGATCGATCCGGGCAGCGCTCGGCGCCGGCAGCCATGCAGCCAGTAGAGCCTCGGCGGAAAGCAAGCGGATCCTGCGCGTTGGTCTCCGGCGACACGTCATGCGATGCGCGCAAAGCACGCCGCGGACACTTGCTTGCGCTAATCGATATCCTGGAAAGCTAGGAGAAAGCGGCGTTGCTCCCCCTGCACGTGGAAGCACTGGTGAAGCGGTTCGGCCGGATGACCGCAGTGGACGGCGTCACGCTTGAGGTGCAGGGCGGCGAATGTCTCGGGTTGCTGGGGCCGAATGGCGCGGGCAAAAGCACATTGATTCGAAGTATCGTCGGGCGCGTGATTCCGGATTCTGGAAGCATCTCGATTCTTGGTGCGCCGGCCGGATCGGATCCCGCGCGCGACTCGCTCGGATGGATTCCGCAGGAACTGGCGCTTTATCCGCGGCTGACCTGTCGCGAAAATCTCGAATCCTTCGGAAGGTATCACGGGTTGGGAGGCGCGAAGCTCGCGCGCAATGTGGCGCAGTGCCTGGAATGGGCCATGCTTTCCGATCGCGCGGGCGATCTGGTCAAGAATCTTTCGGGAGGAATGAAGCGCCGGCTCAACATGGCCGCGGGGCTGATCCATCAGCCGAAGCTGATGTTGATGGACGAGCCGACCGTGGGCGTCGATCCCCAATCGCGCAACCATATCTTCGAGATGATCGAGCAACTGCGAGGCGAAGGCGTTTCCATCATCTACACGACCCACTACATGGAGGAAGCCGAGCGGCTATGCGACCGGATCGCGATCATCGATCACGGCAAAATCATCGCGGAAGGAACCAACGCTGAGCTGGTGAGGAACGCGTTCGGGTCGCGCAGCGAGGTGATCGCCCATTTCTCCGGCGCGCCTGATCTGATCGCGGGGTGGGTGGCCGACCATGGCGGCCAGGCGGTCGACGGCGAGGCGCAATTTTCCATTGACCATCCTTCGGCCATCGGCGCGCTGCTTGACGCAGCGGTGCAGGCGGGTCTGGATGTTGCCGATGTCGCGCTGCGCAAACCCAATCTCGAATCGGTTTTTCTGCAATTAACGGGAAGGGAGCTGCGCGATTGATTTCGGCAATCGTCCGCACGGCAATGGTTTCGCTGCGCCGCGATCGGGGCGCGCTGGCGCTGGCCTTCGTGGTCCCGGTGGTATTCTTCAGCATTTTCGCCGTCATTTTTGGCGGGCGCCGCGACACCACGCCGAAGGTCGCCGTGATTTTGGTGGATGAAGATCACAGCCGCGGGTCCCAGCGGCTGATCGAGGGATTCAAGCAGGAAGGTTCTCTCAACGTGAAAACGCGGCCCGACGCGGCGCGCGGAGTGCAACAGCCCGAGTACACGGCGGCGAGCGCGCAAGCGGCGGTCAAATCGGGAATCGCTCCGGTGGCGCTGATCATCCCTCACGGATTCGGCGATAATCCAATTGCCTTCGGTCCGGGCGCGGAGCGGTCGCGTATCCAGATGCTCGAAGATCAGAGCGACATGGTCGCGCCGCAGATGGTCGCGGGGCTGCTGCAAAAAGTCGCGATGACTTCGATGCCCGACTTGATGGCGGAGGAGGGCTCGAAGTACTTCGATCGCTTCGCCGGGCTGACGCCGGAACAACGCGAACGGATCGATCGCGGTCTGAGCGCGCTTCGCACCCGGGAACAGAACGGCACGATTTCGCGTGAAGGCGATGGAGGCATCATCGCGGTGAACACGCGATCGGTGGTCGGGGAAAACAAGAACAATCCCATGGTGTCGTTTTACGCCGCGGCGATCGGGGTGATGTTTCTGCTGTTCACCTCAACGGGTGCGGCGGGATCGCTGCTCGATGAGGCGGAAAGCGGGACCCTCGATCGCGTACTCAGTTCGCGCGTGACGATGACGCGCCTGCTCCTGGGAAAGCTGACGTACAACACGCTGCTTGCGTTTTCGCAGCTCGTGCTGATGTTTGTGTGGGGATGGGCGGCTTTCAAGCTGGATTTCTGGCCGCACATTCCGGGGTTCGTGGTGATGGGCGTGACCACGTCGATCGCAGTGGCCGCGTTCGGAATTTTGCTGGCCAGCGTTTCGAGCACGCGCGCGCAATTGGGCGCGCTCTCCACTTTACTGGTGCTGGTGATGTCGGCGATCGGCGGCAGCATGTTCCCTCGCTACCTGATGCCGGAGAATATGCAGAAGGCGGGCCTGGCGACCATCAACGCGTGGGCCATCGACGGGTTCACCAAAGTTTTCTGGCGCGATGAGCCGGTGTCGCATCTGTGGCCGCAGGTGCTGGTGCTGATGGCAGTGGCGATTGCGCTGTTTGCGATCGCCCGCCGGCTCGCGAGGCGCTGGGAATACGCCTAGACCGTCCGCTCGCTCGGCAACCCGCGATCTGACGTGAAACGCGGCCTCCCCCGCCGTAACCGGCCGGTTTGCTGATTCGGTTGATTTTGCAATGCAACGCCAAACCCTGCCGGTCACGGCAGCGTAGAAAGATGTATTTTTACACCGGCTCTGGCGATCGCACTTCGGCCGATTGAGGCGCGGCCTTCAGGCCGCGCGTTCCTTTGATCTCCGAAGAACCTGACCTGAGCATCCGTCGCGCATCACAACCGCGCCTCGCGGCCCGAGCAACCTACTTGCGAGCTTCTTCATTTCTCCACCAGCCCTCGATCGCATCACGGAAGCGCGAGTACAAATACGAAGTGAGCAGCAGCAGCACGCCGAGCGAAACGAACGCGGCGGTGCGAAACAGATGGCTCGCCTCCCAGACGTCAAACAGGTAAACCTTCGCAATGACCATTCCCATGAGCCCAAGGCCCAGAATCCGATTCAGAACGCTTGCGCGCGCCACGCCGATTCCCACGAGCATCACCGCGTACAACGCCATGAGGATGGAAATACCCATGGCGGTCACGCTCGCTTGTCTGGCCGGCAGCACCCACACCGCGGCCCAATCATTGAGCTCCGCCAGAGCGGCGATCAGCAGGATCAGGTGCCCGGTGATGTATGCGGCCGCCGCCGGCGCCTGAAATCGTTTCGCCCACCATGCGCTCAGCCACAGGCTCGCGGCGGAAAACGCAAACGTGATGAACCGGGTATTCCAGATTACGGGGTGCGGCTGTTCGATCCAGGCGTCGAAGGCGCACAGACGCAGCAAAACCAGCAGGTAAATCGCGACCGCTCCGGCGAGGACCAGGTCATGATCCAGGCGGCATCCGATCCACACCAGAGCCGCCGCCTCGATCGCCCAGGCGAGAGTGATGCTGAAACCGGTGAACTGAATCGGCACGGCCAACGTCAAAAACGCAAGCGCGAGGCCGCCTGCCAGCTCAACCGCGCGCATGTCGCCGTTCGATTCGCGGCGGGCTCTCCATAAGTTGAACCCGAGCGCCGAATGCAAAACGCCAACGGCGACGGCAAAGAGTCCCAGCCAGGGCCCGTAATGCGGCTTCAGCAGAAAGTAACTGAATCCGAAATACGCCGGCCCATTGGCGGCGAGAATCGCCAGGTGAGCGGCTTCAAGATCGGTCCGCCGCACCAGTCCTTCAAACGCCAGCCACAGGAGATTGATAAGGAATTGCGCGCTCAAAAACACAAACACAACTTCGGCGCGAACGCCTGCGTGGTTGTGACTCATCCAGATCGCGTAGCCGCACCAGAACGCAGCGAGAGATACGATCGCTGCCCCGGTCTTGCGCGTCGCGCTCGAAATCGAGAGCCCGGCGGCGGCGAAGGCAAGGCTCAATGCGAGATACGGCACGGCCTCGGGCCAGATCGCGGTCAACGCGAGCGCGGCCAAAGCCTGGGTCGCGTAAAAGATCCATTCCCACTCGACCGTCGCGAAAAGAGCGTAGAACGCGAGCGTGGCCACAGTCGCAACCACGGCTTTTTGCGGGTTGAACCAGGCGCCGTACCAACTGAGGTACAGAAGTGCGGTGGCGACAAATGCCATCGCGTCGAGACCCAGCCATCGGCGCACCCTGGCCAGCGCGACGCCTCCGATGTCGATCAGTAAGAGATAACCGAAAAAGAACCAAGGCGCATCGTGACCGGTGCTCAGCAGAAGCGGCGTCAAATAGCCGCCGAGCATCCCCAAAACTGCGATCGCGCTTGCCGCGTAACGCAGCGCGAGCGCTCCGGTCACGGCAGTCACCATCGTCATCAGCCCGAACGCCGCGGCCTGCGGCAACAGATGGTAATAGCCGAAGGTCGCATAAAACGATAAGTACAGGATGCTGATTCCCAGACCGGATAGACCCTGCGCGTAGATTTTTTGATCGCGCCGCCACAAAACGTCGCCAACCCCGAGAGCCGCGAGGCCGGCGAGGATGCCCAGAACAACGCGTCCCGTTTCCCCGATCCATTGATTGTCGATGGCATACTTGAAAAAAAACGCGACGCCGATGATGAGGGTGACAACGCCAATCCGATTCACCCACGTCAGCCCGATGCGCGTTTCAAGCTGCGTCTGACCGGTCATTTCACCCGGCAGCTGCGGCGCGGGCGCAGGCAACGGCGGTGGTAACTGCTGCGCACGCGAAACCGGCAATGGCGGCGGAACCGCAGGTCTTGATTGAGGAACGGGCAATGGCTGACTCGCCGGAATCGCGCTCGTCGGCGCCCCCTTCGCGCCCTCCAGCCGGGCGATCCGGCCCTCCACGTCATCCATGCGCCGGATGAGCCTGACCATCGCCTCAGAGAGCGCATCCATCCGGTCTTGATCTGGGCTGGACATTTTAATCCGCCTTTCGCTCGATTTCGCGATCCCGAACTTCGCATGTTTGATGGGCACTTGGCAGTCCGAATCGCCCTCGCGGAGCAAGCATTGTTTTTCAAGCCCTTATAAACGATCGGCCAGAACGGCGTGCGCGCGATCCTGGCGACAAATGTACATGTTGTACATTTTATGTATGGCCGTCTTTAAACAAGCGAACTCAGGTTTCTTCAATGTGTTGCCAACCTGGGCTACTGCAATCCGTTTCTCCCCGAACGGGTCGAACTGGAACGTGCCGCTCTGGGCGGCGAGTTTGTCACCGAAGGCCCGATCTGGAGCGTCTCGGTCAGCGAACCCGATCGCTCGCGGCCCAACGTGGTCCGTCTCCATGAGAAGCTTCCCGGCAGCATCGAAACGGCGCGCGAAAAGCTCGGTTCCGCGGGCGAGGTAGCGCCCGGCGAGTTGACGGCTTATGAAGAATCCGTCCACAGCCTGCTGTACCAGCGTTATTACCAAGCGTTCGTCACAGCCGGCCGCAACTACGGCTTCTATCGCGAGTTCCTGGCCGATTGGAACCGGCTGTGCCGCGTTCCCGGCAAACAGGCGCAGATCGAGCTCGATCCGGCGCACGTGTTCGCCTGTTTTCGCCAGATCCAGCGCGCCTTCAATCTCATTTACAACAACATCATCGGCAACTCCATGCCGGCCGCTCAACTGCGCGCCAGCATCTGGCAGTCGATCTTCACCCACGACATGCGGCGCTATCGCCGGATGCTGTATCGCAGGATGGGCGATTTTCCGACTCTGATCACCGGACCCTCGGGGACGGGCAAGGAACTGATCGCCCGCGCCATCGCCGGTTCGCGATACGTCCCCTTCGATGCGGCGCGCCGGGAATTCGCCGA
This sequence comes from Bryobacteraceae bacterium, assembly GCA_035501755.1. Lineage (GTDB taxonomy): Bacteria > Acidobacteriota > Terriglobia > Bryobacterales > Bryobacteraceae > Palsa-187. The sequence continues at coordinate 6,739 of DATJVN010000031.1, forward strand.
CACCACGGCCGAGTCCTTCCTGCCCATCAACGTCGCGGCGCTGTCACCCACTCTGATTGAATCGGAGCTTTTCGGCCACCGCCGCGGATCGTTCACCGGAGCCGTGGGCGACCGCAAGGGCTGGCTCGAATCCTGCCCGCCTTCGGGATCCGTGTTCCTGGATGAGCTCGGTGAAATGGACCTGGCGCTGCAGGTCAAGCTGCTGCGGGTGATCGAAACGCGCAAATTTTCGCCGGTCGGCGATACCGCCGCACGCGATTTTCGCGGCAAACTGATCGCAGCCACCAATCGCGATCTGCCGGCCGAGATCCGGGCGCAACGCTTTCGCGAGGATCTCTATTACCGGCTGTGTGCCGATCTGATTCGGACGCCATCGCTGTCAGAACAGATTCGCGATTCGCCGGGCGTCCTGCATGAACTGGTGCACTACATGACCCTCCGCACCGTCGGCAGCGAGGCTTCGCAGTGCCTGCCCGAAGTGGAAGCATGGATGTCCACGCATCTCCCGGCCGGTTATTCCTGGCCCGGAAATTATCGGGAACTGGAGCAATGCGTCCGGAACGTGATCATTCGCCGATCCTACCAGCCCGTCAACTCCCAACCACGCCGCGATACATTTCGATCGCGGTACCAGGCCGGCGAGGCGACCGCCAATGAAGTGCTGGCACACTACGCCGCACACGTCTACCGGCTCACCGGCAGTTTCGAAGAGGCCGCGCGCCGCCTTCAGCTCGATCGCCGCACCGTGAAAAAGCACGTAATCAGCGCAGGCGGCCGATCCGGTTCCCTGCGTCGCTAAATTCGGCAAAAACGACGCCGCCATTGCTCGCGGCCACTCCGGCGGGCTCGCTCGATGCGGTCGGGATCGGGTACTCGGCAAAGGCGCCTCTGACGATTCTGCTTGCGCCGGTGATCTCCGGGCTGATCGCCATTAGGGCCGGCACAAGCACGGAGATTTCGGGGGCGACGGCCTGTACCACAGGCGGCGCGCCGGCGCGCCGCGGCGCGATCCCGGCCTGAACTGCCGGAGCGGCTGCAAGGTTCACAACGCCGATTCTGCCGGTCGAATATTCCGAAAACGCCACGACGCCGGGCGAGACCCACGCGACGTACAGCGGCCCTGCGGACGCCTCCGGGATTCTCCATTCCCGAATCGCGTTGACCGACGGAATGAGCGTCCCGATCAGGTTGAGCGTGGAATCCTGAAACGCGACCACGCCGTTTGCGACCTGGAGATGGTCGAGCGTCTGAGAGCTGTTGAGATTGGGGACGGACCACTCCGCGAAGGTGTTCGCCGCCGGAATGAGCAGGCTGATTTTTGCGCCTGTTCATCTGCGATCCAGACTTCGATTTGCGATTGGTTGAGAGTGGCGGCGATTCCGTCCGGAGCGCGTCTCACCGGAGCGCCCGGCAACAGCCATTGAGTCATTACATCTGTCGAGGTATCGAGCATCCCGATCGCGCCCTGACTCGAATCCGTAAAAAAAACGAACTGGCCGAGCATGCTCACCTGAAGCGGTTCCGGAATGGACTGCGTGATCCGCGGGATGCTCCATTCCGTCAGAACGCCCGTAGCGGAATCGAGAACCGCGATTCTTCCGAGGCCGGTCAGGCCGCCGGCATACGAGTTCCCCTCGGCGAACGCGACCTTCTGTCCTTCGGCGGAGAGCCCGCGCGGATAGGCGCCGGAGGGGAGCGTCCATTCGGTGAGCAGGTTGGCATTCATATCCAGATAACCGATTTTGCTCGAATTGAGCTCAGTGAAATACGTCGCGGCCGCGCCCACCGGCGCGACATCGCGCGGGCCGCTGCCGGAAACAGGAATCTGCCACGTGGTAAAGCTCGTGAAATTTTGCGCGTGGACGGGCGGGAAATTCAGGAAAAGGCACGCAGCAAGAAAATATTGGACTGGGGACGCATTCCGCAACCGCGCGGTAATAAAGCCGGGCATCGGCTCGCTCCTTTCCATGTACTTAGAATCACCTAAGCGGCGCTGGAAACAACAGAAATCGCCGGGATTTCACGGTTACGTTATCGCGCGATAGGGAAATAGAGTCCGCGCTCAAGTTGTACGAACCGGACCAACGCGCGCATGAATGCCACGCCTCAACATACCCGGATTGATGGGGCGCGGCTTATGCGGCGCGTTGGCCGGACTTTCATGATTGCGGGTGGAGCAGGCCCATAGGCGTTTCCCGAGAATTCGATGTGATAATCTGATCTGTCAAATGGGCGCGGATTCAGGGCTCCGGGATCCCTCATCCGATCGGACTGTCTCCATGCCGCCCCCCGCGGCCGACGATAACTCCGCGCTCCGGCAGCTCTATCCCAACGAGGTGATCGCCGGCCGCTTTCGCATTGTCCAGTTCCTGGCGCGCGGCGGCATGGGCGAGGTCTTTGAAGCCGTCGATCTCCATCTTCAAAACAAGCACTGCGCGCTCAAAACCATCCGCCCGGAACTCGCTTCCGATCCCGCGATGCGCCTCCGCTTCGAGCGCGAAGTGCTTCTCGCCCGCGAAGTTCAGCACCCCAACGTCTGTCCCACCTACGACCTGTTTCATCTCGAAGGCCCGCGCGGACCCCTGACGATTCTCACCATGAAGCTGGTCCGCGGCGAATCGCTCCAGATCCGTCTGCACCGCAGCGGCCCATTTCCCGCCGATTCCGCACTCGCCATCGCCCGGCACATGGCCGCGGGACTCGACGCGGCGCACCGCGCCGGAGTCATCCACCGCGATTTCAAGCCCGCCAACATCATGCTCGAACAAACCGGCGCCGATGCTCGCGTTTTGATCACCGATTTTGGACTGTCCCGAGCATACGCCGACGACGCGACGCTCGCTCAAACCGGCCGGGTCCACGGCACACTCGGATACATCGCTCCCGAAATCCTGCAAGGGCGCCCGGCGACTCCCGCAAGCGACGTTTTCTCCTTCGGCATTGTCCTGCATGAACTGCTCACTGGAGCGAAACCGGAGTACCAAACCGCATCCAACTCCTACACTCCTCCCAGCGCGGTCGTAGAGAACCTGCCGCCCGCCTGGGACAAAGTGATCCTCGGCTGTCTCCATCACGACCCGGCGCGGCGTTTTCAATCCGCGGGTGAGGCTCTCGAGCTTCTCGCGCAGCGGAGCTCTGCTTCCCGCCGCACTCGCGTTCCGGGTAGCTCGTCACGCCGCTCGGTAATCGCCGCCGTTGCAGCCGTTGTTGCCCTCGCTGCGGGAGCGTGGTGGGTGCGCGCGCCGGTCCGCTCGCTCCTCCACCCGTTGCCTGCCCGGCGATTCGTCGCCCTGCTCGCCTGGCCGCCCACTCAGGATGCAGCCCAGCGCCCCATTCTCAATAGCGTTCTCGACGCCGTGGGCGCCAGCCTCGCCCGCGACGAATCCGCCGTGAAGGACCTGCTTATCATTTCCTCATCCGATGTCACGCGGCAAGCGCCCATCTCCAAACCATCCGAAGCCCTGCCAGGTTTAGGCGCGAACCTCGTCCTGGCGGCATCCCTGCAAGCCACGCATTCGGAATATATTCTTCTCCTCCAGGTTCTCGATGCTGCCTCCGGCCGCGTCCTGCGCAGCCAGGAAATTACGATCCGAGCGGAAGCCGTCGGTGACCTGCGGGAGAAAGCCGCTCTCGCCACCGCCGATATCCTCGACCTGCCCGCCCGCCCGCGGCCGCTTAACGATAAGGATGAACTGGCGCATCTCTCCCTTGCGGCTTTCAAATATTTCACCGTCGCCGAGGATTTCGCCGCTCAGCCCAACTACACCGGCCTCGATTCCGCGATCGAGAACTACCAGAAGGCGCTCGAATCCGATCCCCATTTTTCGCTCGGCTACGCCCGCCTGGCCATCGCTTTCGCGCAGCGTTACCAGACTGCCCAAGACAAAGCGTTACTGGATTTGGCCGCCCATAACGCCGATCTCGCGGTACTCTACAATCCCGATTCCGCCCAAGCCTTCCTCAGCCGTGCACTGGCCGATGCATACTCCGGACGCACCGAGGCCGCCATGCAGGGCTTTGCCAAAGCGCTCCAGTTGGACCCGGGTAATCCCCAGGTGCTCTATTACAAAGCGCTCGCGCTGCGCGATCTTGGCCAGCCCCTTCAGGCGGCCGAAGTTTATCGCGAGATCCTCAAAGAGCGCCCTAATTACTGGCCCGCATACAACGAGCTCGGCTTTGTGTTCTCGCGCACCGGCGAGTACGATAAAGCCGCCGAATCGTACGCCCAGGCAGCCGCCGTCGCGCCCCATGTCGCACTTCCGTTGGCGAGCCTGGGAACCATGTACATGAACCTTCACCGCAACGGCCAGGCGGTGGAAGCATTCGAGCAAAGCCTCAAGCGGGCCCCGAATGCGCAGGCATATTTCGGTCTTGGAGATATCGCCTTTGAAAAGGGCGACTACCGGGCCGCGCTCGATGCTTACTCGAAAGCCCGCGATCTCCGCCCCAGGAGCGACGTTCCCTGGCGCGATATCGGCGATTGCTATATGATGCTCGGCGCGACCGCACAGGTCCGCGAGAGCTACGTAAAGGCGGCTGATCTGCTGGC
>DATJVN010000032.1:0-24689 GCA_035501755.1 Bryobacteraceae bacterium
CTGCTTAAGACGGACGCGGGCTGGAAAATTTCGGATATCCAGTACACGAGCCAGACGCAGGGATGCAAGTCGCCTATCGGCGATCCGGGCGAGCGTCGCCATCGCTGAGGGCCGCGTTCACAGCGAGCGCGCGATCAGCTCTTTCATGATCTCGTTGGTACCCGCGTAGATCCGCTGCACGCGGCTGTCGGCCCACATGCGCGTGATGGGGTATTCCATCATGTAGCCATAGCCGCCGTGCAACTGCACGCACTCATCAATGATGGCGCATTCGCGTTCGGTGAGCCAATACTTGGCCATCGCCGCGGTAGGCGCGTCGAGTTTTCCGGCGTTCAGCCGCTCAATGCAGTTGTCCAGGAACACGCGCATGATGTGCGCCTGCGCCTTGCATTCGGCCAGCTTGAAGCGCGTGTTCTGAAACTCGATCAGCGCTTTTCCGAACGCCTTGCGCTCCTTGCAATGCTTGGTGGTGATGGCGACGGCCTGCTCGGTGGTCGCAGTCGCGCCGACGGAGACGCCCATGCGCTCGTAAGGAAGCTGCTCCATCATCTGATAGAATCCGCGGCCTTCTTCGCCGCCCAGAAGGTTGCGCGCGGGCACGCGGACATCGTCGAAAAACAGCTCACAGGTGTCCTGTCCGTGCTGGCCGACCTTTTCCAGCGTCCGTCCCACGCGATATCCGCTTAGGCCATCCGTTTCGACCACCACCAGCGAAATTCCCTTCGCGCCCGCGCCCGCTTCGGCCGTTTTGACCGCCAGCACGATCAGGTTCGTATGCCAGCCGTTGGTGATGAACGTTTTCGATCCGTTGATCACCAGGCATTCGCCCTGCCGCTTCGCGTTGGTCTGAATACTTTGCAAATCCGAGCCGGCGACCGGTTCGGTCATGGCGATGGAGCCGATCAGCTCGCCCGCGGCCATGCGCGGAAGCCACGCGCGCTTCTGCTCCTCGGTGCCGTAATCGAGAATGTAATGCGCGGCGATACTGTGCACGCCGTGGCCGAAATGCACGCCGCCATAGCACAGCTCTTCGGTGACCACGGCTTCATGGCAATAATTGCCACCGCCTCCGCCGAACTCCTCCGGAACGTCGGTGAGCAGAATGCCGACCTCGCCGGCCTTGGTCCACGCTTCGCGATCCACGCGATGCTGTTCGCGCCAGCGCGCTTCGTGCGGTACGAATTCTTCCTGAATGAACCGCCGGACGTTTTTCCGGAACAGCTGGACCTCTTCGTTGATCCACGGCGAAACGTAGGGATGGGTAACGGGCTGTGGCTTGGCCATGCGAATTATTCTAGCGTCTTGCATTCGGATTTTCTGATATCATCGGCGGCGATGCCGATTTTAAGGATCGCGGCCGGAATGGTTCTGGCGAGCCTGGCGGCCGCGCAGACGCTCGACTTCGACGTCTACAGGACGCGTGTCGAGCCGATCTTCCTCAAGAAACGGCCCGGGCATGCGCGCTGCGTGGCGTGTCACGTGGACGCGGCCACCGCCTTCAAGCTGCAACCTCTTTCGCCGGGAGCCTCGACCTGGACAGAAGCGCAGTCGCGCAGGAATTTCGAGGTCGTGTCGCGGCTGGTGAAGCCCGGCGACCCCGGGGAGAGCAAGCTCTTGAAACACCCGCTCGCGCCGGACGCGGGCGGCGACGTGTTTCACGGCGGAGGCCATCAGTTCGCATCTAAAGACACCCCGGAGTACAAAGCGATCCTAGCGTGGATCGAAGGGAAATGAGATCGACGGGAAATGACTATGGCGTGACCACCGTCCCATTGCGCTTGGGGACTTCGCCCACGGGAATGCGCGCGATCTCCTTGCGCGTCCGCGTGTCGATCGCGGAGACCGAGTTCGAGCCGGAATTGGCGATGTAAATCCTTGCGCCGTCCGGCGTGAAGGTGACCCAGTCGGGAACCTCGCCGGTTTTCACATAGCCTTCCACCTTCAGATCGGGCAGCGAGTAAATGAAGACGGCATTCGCCGGCGAGCTGTCCACCCACAATGTTTTCCCGTCCGGCGCAACCGCGATTCCGTGCGAAGGCGCACCGCCTTCGGCGTGTCCACCGGAGGGCTCGCCGGGATTCTTGATGCGCGCGACCTCCTCGTGCGTCCTGAAATCCACCACCGCGAATCCGTCGAAGCCGGAAAGCTGCACGAACAGCCGCCGGGTCGATCCGTCGGCGGCCTTTTCAAACGCGATCGGCCGAACGCCCAGATCAAACTTCTTCTCCCACAGAATTTCGAGCGTCTGGGGATCGATCACTGTCATGTTTCGCCCGATAATCGATCCGGCGATCACGAATTTTCCGTCGGGCGTGACGTAGGTGTTGTGCACGCCGCCCTTGGTGGGGATGGATTTGATGTTCTTCATCGACGCGGTGTCGATCACGTCCACTGCTCCCGGCTGTGTGACGATCGCGACGAACACGCGCCGTCCATCTTTGGAGATCGAGACATTATTGGGATGGCCGCTTAGCGGAGCCTTCGCGATCAGCTTCCCGGTCTTGGCATCGACGGCCCACAACGTCTTTTCGGCCTCGCAACTGATGTAGGCGCGGGTTCCGTCGGGTGAAAACGTGACACCATGTGGCACCTCGATGTTTTTCACCTGCATCACCACCTTATTGGTGGCGGGATCGATCACGTCCACGGCGTCGCCGGCGCTGTTGGTTTGATAAATCCGGACCGAGCTGGCGGCGAGTGGCAGAATCGCTGCCAGAAGCGGCAAAAATCGGCGCAAGAGCATGGCGATCTCCTCAGGTCGATCATACTCCGGTTGAATGTCGGATAGACTGATCGTATGAAGCGAGCGGTTATGCTGCTCACTCTGCTGATTGCGCCGCTGTTCGCCGCAGACTGGAATCCGCGCCTGGCCGCGGATTATCTCGATTCGCGCGAGAAAGAGTGGTTTGCGTGGCCGCACGCCAATCAGAACGCGCATCCCTGCGTTTCCTGCCACACCAACATGACCTACCTGATGGCGCGGCCGGCGCTGCGGCGGGCGCTCGACGAGAACGGGCCGACGCGGTATGAGACCGGCTTGCTGGCCACGCTGAGTTCGCGCGTCGGGAGCACCAGTCCGGCGCAAATGTATCCCACCGCGAAGGGCGTGTTCGCAGAACAGGAAACCGGCGTGGAAGCGATCTTCGCGGCGCTGTTTCTACCGGATTCGCCGGAAGCCTTCGAGCGGATGTGGAAGCTCCAGACCCCCAACGGCGCCTGGGCGTGGAACAGCGCGGATCTGGATCCGTGGGAGACGCCCGAGTCGGAATATTTCGGCGCGGCGCTGGCCGCGATCGCGGCAACTCGCGAGAACGATTCGCGGTTCGTCGCCAATGTCGCCGCGCTTCAGAAATATCTGCGCGACGGACTGCATCAGCAGCCGCTTCAGAACCGCCTGATGGCGCTATGGGCGTCGTCGCTGATGAAGGATTTGCTTCCGAAATCGGTCCGGAGCGGGATTCTTAAGGATGCATACCGCGCGCAGCAGCCCGACGGCGGCTGGACCGCCGCTTCGCTCGGACGGTTCAAGAGTCATCCCACCGCCCCGCCGCAGCCGGGGTCGAACGCGTACGCCACGGCGTTCACGACTTTTGTTCTGGAACGCGCCGACGTGTCACGGTTCGATGCGCACCTGGAAAAGGGGCTCGCCTGGCTCGGTTCGCACCAGAATCCGCAAACCGGCGCGTGGGAAGCGCTTTCCTTCAACAAAAAATACGAACCTGGATCGATGCAGATCCGCTTCATGCAGGACGCCGCCACGGGATTCGCCGTGATGGCGCTGCTCGACGTGCGGTGAAGTGATTATTTCCTGAGCGACTGGACGTAAGCCGCGACGTCGTCAACCTGCTTTTCGCTCAACCCGGCGATGGGCTTCATCTTGCCCTTCCCCTTGGTGACGACCTCCTTCACGTCGGCGGTTGATCCGGAAAGCGGCTTCAGCCCCATCGCCTTGGCCATCGATTCCTTGGGCACGCCGTCCGGCCCGTGGCACATCTGGCACTTCGACGTGTACACCGCTTTTCCTTCCGCCGCCCCGGCGAAAGACATTGCGGAAACGCTCAACAACACGACCAGAATCTTTTTCATTGGGATCCTCTTATTTTCCTTGAACGGGTGAGAGTTTTTTGGGAGGTCGGCGCCTCCTTAATGCTGCACCGCAATCAGCTCACTTTTTCAGCGATCGACTTCGGCTGCAGGAATTGTAACAAATAATCGGGACCGCCCGCCTTGGAGTCGGTGCCCGACATATTGAATCCACCGAAAGGATGCGCCCCGACCATGGCGCCCGTGCACTTCCGGTTGATGTACAGATTGCCCACGAAGAATTCCCGCCGAGCCTTGCGGATCTTTTCGGGATTGTTCGAATACACCGCGCCGGTGAGTCCGTATTCGGTGTCGTTGGCGAGCTCGAGAGCGTGCTCGAAGCTGCGCGCCTTGGTGACGGCCAGCACCGGTCCGAAAATCTCCTCCTGGAAAACGCGCGCTTTCGAATCGACGTCCGCGATGACGGTGGGCTGAATGAAATATCCATCGCCAGGAGCCTTCGCGCCTCCCGCAATCAGCCTGCCTTCCTTTTTGCCGACCTCGATGTAATCGAGGATGGTCTTCTGCGCGCCCGCGCTGATCACCGGACCCATATAATTGTCCGTATTTTCCGGCGCCCCGACGGTCACGCCGGCGACCTTGGTTTTCAGCTTTTTTAAGAATTCATCGTACACGGCTTCATCCACGATCGCGCGCGAGCACGCCGAGCACTTCTGCCCCTGATACCCGTACGCCGACTGCACCACGCCAGCGACCGCGCTGTCGAGGTCGGCCTCGCGATCGACAATGATTGCGTCCTTGCCGCCCATTTCCGCCACCACGCGCTTGATCCAGATCTGCCCCTTGCGCGGCTTTGCAGCCAGCTCATTGATGCGCAGCCCAACGTCGCGCGATCCAGTGAAGGAAACGAAGCGCGTCCTGGGATGTTCCACCAGAACGTCGCCGACCGCCGAGCCGCTGCCGGTGCACAGAGAGAAGCTGCGCGGCGGGAATCCCGCCGCGAGCAACACTTCGGCGAATTTCGCCGCGATGGTCGGCGTCTCGCTCGACGGTTTAATCACGATGGTATTGCCGGTGACCAGCGCAGCGACGCTCATGCCGGTCATGATCGCCAGCGGAAAATTCCACGGCGGAATGATCACGCCCGCGCCGAGCGGAAGGTAGATCATCTCGTCGCGCTCGCCCGGCATTTGCTCCACCGGCGGAGGCGCGGCGAAACGCGGCATCTGGCGCGCGTAGTATTCGCAGAAATCGATGGCTTCGCTCACGTCGGCGTCGGCTTCCGGCCACGTCTTCCCCGCCTCGGACACCAGCCACGCGTCGAACTCCAGCTTGCGCTCGCGCAGAATTGCGGCCACGCGGACCGCCATTTCGATGCGCTTTTCGGCCGGTGTGCGGCTATATTCGGGAAAATACGCGTAGCCGTCCTCGATAGCGCGCTCGGCGAGCGCGCGCGTGGCGCGATGATGCCGGCCGACGATCTCCGACGGCTTCGCCGGGTTGACGCTGTTCAAAATGTCGCCGGTTTCCTGATACGCTCCGGCGATCCACGGCCGATATTCACGGCCGAATTCCGCGCGCACCTTCTGTAGGGCGGATTTCGCGGCGGCGATATTCTCCGCGCCGGAAAAATCGAGCACAGCTTCATTTTTAAAAGCGGCGAGCGGCCGCGACAGGACGGGAGTCATGGAGTGTACTGCCTCTGAAATGTGAAAAATCGAGTCTTCAGCCTTCGACCAGCCGGCGGCCGCGCTCGATCATCTCGGCGGCGTCGTCGGCCACGCGCAAACCCTTTTCATACAGCTCGCGGCCTTTCTCCCACAGGTCGCCTCCCTGTTCGGAGATGGCTTCGCGCGCCTCGCGTGTTTTCTTCTTGATCACCCGGCGTGTATCACGGCCGGATTGCGGCGCGTACAGCAGCGCGATGGTGGCCCCGATCGCCGCGCCGGCAATGAACCAGACGAAATTGCCTTTCGCTTCCATACCTCCAGTGTAGCTTTGTTTGTGGCGTCCCGAATCACCTGCCGCCTGCTGGTATCTTAAAGACGTGGATTTGGTAACCGTGTTTCGATCGGCCGATACGAGCGCACAGGAGGACGCGGCCGCGGTCGCGCAGCTGTTGAGCGACGCTGGAATCCCTGCCAAGCTGTTGGACGATTCGGCCCCCGGCGTGCCGCAAGGCGCCTGGGAGGTGTGCGTTTCCGCGGACGACGGCGCGCGCGCCGACGCGCTCATCGCCACGCATCCGCTCGAGGATGAAGTCGCCAGTCCGGATGCATCGCACGATCTGGATACGGTGACGGTGTTCCGCGCGACTGCGGGAACCTCGACGGACTCGGAAGCGATGACCGTGAAGGGATTGCTGGACGCGGCCGGAATTCCGGCGGTGCTGGTCGGCGACGCCCGTTTTCCCAATCTGCCGGAACACGTTCAGGTGCCCCGGCTGCGGGCCGCCGAGGCTCGCCGAGTGATCGCCGAAGCGCTGGCCGAGGGTCCCCGGGCAGCCGAAGAAGAGGAAGCCGAAAGCGAGCGGCAGTAGCGGCCAGCGCGCAACGTGCTGAACGCCGTCAAACGTTGCTACAATCAAGAGCGCACCGTGCGCAGCGAGCAGCAGTTACGCGAGGACATCGTCAAGGTCGGCCAGTCGGTCTGCGGCAAGGGATGGGTCGCGGCTAACGACGGCAACATCTCCGTCCGGCTGGAGGACAATCGCATCCTGGCCACACCCACCGGCGTATCCAAAGGGATTCTTCAACCGGAGGATCTGATCCTGTGCAATCTTGAAGGCGCCAAGCTATGCGGCGAACGCGAGCGCACCTCCGAGATGGGCATGCATCTCACCATTTACAATCTTCGGCCGGATGTGCACGCGGTGGTGCATGCGCATCCGCCCGTCGCCACCGGTTTTGCCGCCGCCGGACGCGCGCTGAATGTGGCGTTGCTGCCCGAAGTTGTCATCTCGCTCGGATCCGTTCCGCTGGCCGAGTACGGCTTGCCCGGCACGCCCGCGCTGAGCCAGGGAATGCGCCCCTACATTCCCAAATACGACGCGATCCTGCTCGAAAATCACGGAGCCGTGAGCTATGGCGAAGACGTGTTCCAGGCGCTCTCGCGTATGGAGATCGTGGAGCACTACGCGCGCATCCTGCTGGTGGCCGAACTGCTCGGTGGCGCCAAGGCGCTGCCGCGCGTCGAGGTGCAGAAGCTATTCGATTCGCGCCCGCGCTATCGCGTCAAGTCGCACAACGTCGCCGAGCCGGGCGCCCCGCTTACGGCCGAGGATATGCCGGAGCCCGGCGAAAAAATCGCGATCACCCGCGAGCAGCTGCTCTCCATCATTGACGAAGCTCTTAAAGTCCGGGGCGTGTTCTGAAGGTTTCCCGTTGAACTTCGCTTTCGGGAGCGCCTAGATTAAACTCGTCTGATTCGCGCGGCTTTGGCTTGTGCGCGTGCTCTGCAACGATTGCGCCGCCGCCTGCGGCCAGCACCACGACGGCAACCAGAATCCAGCGAACGCGGCGGTTCAAACCAAAGCCGCAGTGGTCAACCGGCCCCCGGCGGTCTGAAATTCGGCGAGCACCCGCGCCGCGGCTCCTTCGTCCAGGCTGCAAACCGCGTCGGTGACCAGCTCCACCGGACGGCCCGTCTTCAGCAGCCCGAACGCTGTGAGCCTCACGCAGATTTCGGTCACGACGCCGTAAACGACGTACCGATCGGCGCGGAGAACTTGCAGAATGCTTTCGAGGTGACGATTCGTGAAGCAATCGAGCGCCTGCTTCTCAACAATGATCTGGCGCGCGCCGCCGATGGAAAAATCGCACGCTCGATTGGGAACGATCACTGGCTTTTCGAGCAAAGTCGCGTGCGGCTTGCGCTGGCTGAGGCAGCCGGCAACGCAGTGGTGCGGCCACTCACGAAATTCGGGATCATCTTCCCCATGCGCGTCCATGGTGGAGATAACGACGGGCGCTCGATGATTCAGCGCCGCGACGTTCGCCAGGATTTTTTCGGCGCCGGGAGCGTACAGAGCGCCGGCGGGGAACACGAAATCGATCTGCGTGTCGATGTCGAAAAAGACCGTGTTCATTGCGCGACCCCGCTGCGCACCCTTTCGGCCAGGCACTGCAGCTCGGAGCTGATTTCGACGCGCCAGCAGCGGTCGACCTCGAACAGGCTGTGGCACGGCGCGGGCAGGCGCGCCAGGCACTCAGCCGCATGCACGCGCGCCTCGGTCGCGGAGGGCAGGGGCTCGATCAATTCGCCGTTGAGGATCACCGGGCGCAGCAGCGCCTCCGACGGCGCCGATCCCGGCGGGCACGAGGGACACTCCTTGGAGCGCGCCAGCAGGTCGTGATCGGCATAGCGGAAAATCTGCTTGGTCCCCGGCAGCGTGGCTTTGTCCTCGCTCAATTTCAGCGTGTAGCGGCGCTCGGACCCGCGTTCGAGCTCCACCAGCTTATAAACGACCCCGAGCGAGGGCGCGTCACCCGACGTCGCCAGCTCCGTTCCCACTCCGAAAGAATCGATGGGCGCCTGTGCGGCCACCAACTCGTGAATCTTGTACTCGTTCAGATCGCCGGTGATCATGATCTTCGCATCGCCCAAGCCGCCATCGTCGAGAATTTTGCGAACCGCGGGCGCCAGTTCCACCGGATTGCCGCTATCCAGGCGCACGCCCCAGACCGGGCGGCCGAGTTCCACCGCCCGGCGCGCGCCTTCGAGCGTGTCATAGGTGTCGATCAGATAGACCGTGCTTTCGCCCAGCAATTTTTGAAGCTGCGCGAAAGCCTCGCGCTCATGCGTGAAGCTCATCACCCAGGAATGCGCGCACGTCCCGAAAACCGGAACGCCAAAAAGTTTGCCGGTTTCCGTATTGCTGGTTCCCTCGCAGCCGCCGATGTAAGCTGCGCGTCCGGCGAGCACCCCCGCTTCCGGCGAATGCGCACGCCGCGTGCCGAATTCGACGACTCCACGACCCAGCGCGGCCTTCACGTTCCTCGCGGCCTTGGTCGCGATCATGGATTGAAACCCGATGGTCGAAAGAAGGTACGTTTCCGGAATCTGCGCTTCAATGATCGGCGCCCGGAGCGTGAGGAACGGCTCGCCCGCAAATAGCGGCGTCCCTTCGGGGACGGCGAACAGGTCGCCGGTGAAGCGCAGCGTTGCGAGCATGTCGAAAAATTTGGCGCTGGTGTGCGCGAACTGCGGCAGCGCACGCAGATAATCGATGTCGCCCGAGGTGAAGCGCAGGTTCAACAGGTAATCGACAGCCTGCTCCAGTCCGGCGGCGAGAACGAAATTGCGATGCTGCGGAAGCTTGCGGACGAAAAGCTCGAAAGTGGCGCGCTCCTTCACCTTGCCGGCTTCGAAGTAGCCGGCGGCCATGGTGAGCTGATAAAGATCCGTCAGTAGGCCGGCGGGCACGGGATTTGTCCACAGGCTGAAGTGGTCGATGAAAAAGGGGACAGACTACGCTGTCCCCAGACGCAAAGCGATGAACCGGCGAGGAGCGGTCGCAGTGGACAGAGCGGTCTGTCCCCTTTTTCAGCAACCTCTAAAGCCTGTGCCACGCATTTCCAGACTACATGGTCGCGATCCACTATTTTTTCGGTGTTTCCGGCGCCGCTGGCTTCACGCCCGACGCGGCTTCGCGCAGATCCTTGACCGGCTGCGCGTCGATTTCGTACAGCGACGGCTCGCCTTCGCGCCGCGCGATGTAATGATCGCCCGCCTGCGCGATCTGGACTTTCTCGGTTCGCTTACCGTCATTCGAAACGACGGTCACTTCGATCGCCGGTGTGGTGAATCCGGAATCGACGAACTTGGTTGCCGAAAAATCGCGCAGCTTATCGATCAGGTTCTGCACGCTGGTCGAATCCACCGGCTTTCCGCCGGAAACCCACTTGTCGCCGGATTTCTCGTAAGTCGCGGTCTTGCCCCCGTCCGTAAATTCGATCTTGTTGGGATCGTTGAAGCCGAAATCGAACAGCTTTTTGTTGCGGAAATCGTCGAGCGATTTATCGACGCCTTCGCCCAGGTCCTTGGGCACCTTGTAAATGCCTTCGACCACGCTCGACTTGGCGTAATAATCGTCCTTGTTCTTACGCACCTCGAGCGTCTGCGTCCCGGCTGGATCGGTCACCTGCGCCGTGGCGACGGGAGTTCCGGAAGCGTACGCAGCCGCGGCTTTCTTGGCGTCTTCATCCGAAACCGCGGGATCCATGTTCGCGCCGGCGAGTTTGCGGACCAGGTCGTCCACCTGAAATCCGTCCGCGCGCATCGGCTTGGGTTTCAGAATCTGCCACTCGTTTTGATTGATGCGCCCGAATTCGAGGGTCTGCTTCTTCGCGGTCAGCACCACGCGGCTGACTTTGTCCTGATCGAAGTTCATCAGGCGCTTGTCGCGGAGATCCTTGGTCGATTTGTCGAGGCTGGTTTTGTTGAAGCTCGACATGGTGTAAAGCTTCGGGTCGCCCGCGACCATCGCGTAAACGTCGCTGCCGGTGGGCGTGTCGTCCCCGATCAGCAGCTCGTGAGTCTTGCCGTCTTTCATCGTGAAGGTGACTTTTTCAAGCGGCGGCTGAAGACCATACGACGCCAGATCGGTGGGGTGGTCGTCCACCATGCGATCCGCGGTCAAGTTCGTCACCGCGCTGGTGAGCGTGTCCACCGATGGTTGATCGGCGCCGAGCGGTTTGGGCGCGGTGATCGCCCACTTCCCGTTGTCCTTCTTGAGGACGGTGTCGGTGCCGTCCTTTTTCTGAATGTCGATGCCGGAAATATCGGCTTCGGTCAGCGCCAGAATCTTCGGAGCGGCGTCCTTCGGCGGTTCTTTGGCCTTCGCCGCCTCCGATTTATTGGAGAACCATACACCGATCGCAAGGCCGCCCAGAAGCACTGCGGCGATCAGCAGGCGTGCGGGACTCACTTTCCTACCTCCGTTTCCACCAGACCCCGACTCCGGCGACCACGATCAGCAGCGGAATCATGAATACGCTGGTGTATTCGACCACGCTCATCTGCCGCGCGGTCAGGTTCAGACGATTGTCGGTCGGCTCCTTGGGCCGGATCGAAATGAGGTCCTCGTCCGAAGAGAGCCAGTTGATCATGTTGAGGAACAGGTCGCGATTGCCGTTGAACCTCAGAAATCCGTTGGTGACCCAGCGCGAGGAGCCGACCACGACGAAGCGTCCGTCGCCGTTTTCCTTGCCGGTCTTGTAGGTTCCCGCTGCGCCCAGCACCAGCGGACCCTTCTTATCATCCTTACCCGGCTTGATCTCAGGCGAGCTGAGATTCATCGTGGCGAAGCTGTTCTCGGTCGTCTCGAACAGCTTGTCGACCGAAGTCTTATCGCCGTTCTTGACTTCAAGCGAGCGCGCAATGGGGAAACCCGTGGGCGTATCCTTTAAATCACGCACGATCGCGTGCGATTCGTAGCTGGTCACCAGCGGAAATTCCGGGCCCAGCCCGAAAAGCTGTCCCACGCCGCTGGTGTCGAGCACCAGATCCTTCTCCGGCGTCACACCCCAGCTTTCCAGAACACTCATGAACGCCTGGTTTTCGGAGATCTCCATTTTGGGGAACTTCAGCGGAGGATCCAGCATGATCAGCGCGCGCCCGCCGTTTTCGACGAAGTTCTTGATCGCGTCGACTTCGGGCTGAAGATAATCATGCACCGGGCCGCCGACGATGGCGATGGTGCAATCCGCCGGAATCTGCGGAGTCGGCAGCATCTTCACCGTCTCGGTCTTGTAATTGTTCTTGTCGAGCGCGTCCTTGATGGCGGAGTACCCGTCGCGATCCGCGTCGTCAGCCGAGTGCTCTCCCGCGCCGATCAAAAAGCACACGGTCCGCTGTCCGCCCTTGAGCGCGCGAACCATCGCGCCGGTCACGTCCTCTTCGGTCAGCGACTTCGCCTCTTCCTGCTTGTTGCCGACGTTGACGAAAATGGTGCCCAGCGTCTTCACGCCCGCGGCGATCGCCTGCGTGCGCTTTTTATCCGTGTCCATGTACTGGACGTTGATCTCCGGCGAGAGATTCTGGTAGCGATCGAGCAGGTCCTTCGCCGCCTGAAATTTCGTCGGCTGGTCCCAATACGTGATGGTCACCGGGGCCTTCAGGTTCTTGGCGATCTTGATGGTCTGCTCGGAGAGCGTGAACTGCTTGTTGGTGGTCAGGTCGAGGCTCTTGTTGTAGCGGTCGGCGAGAAAGTTGACGCCGCCCACCACCGCGACGATGATCGCGACATATAAGGTTGTGTAAGCCCAAAATTTGGTTTGGCGGGCCTTGATCCATTGGTTGTTCATTTAATTTGAGGCCTCCCTGACAGTCGCGGCTCGGCTGGGGTTTGCGCGAAACCAGCGGAGCCGCGCGCGTGAGCGAGCCGAAACATTACGCTCTCCATCGGATCGACTCCATTGACCGCGCGGTCAAAAATAGCCCGATGAAGATCACCGATAAATAGTAGACGACATCCCGGCTGTCCAGCACGCCTTTCGAGAACGAATCGAAGTGGCTGGTTACAGCGATATAGGAAAGCACCTTGTACGGCGCCGACGCGTCGAACTCCGATACCCAGTTCAGAATCCACAGCATCAAACACACCGCGAATCCAGCGACACCCGCCACGATCTGGTTCTTGGTGCAGTTGGAGATGAACGTCCCGATCGCCAGTAGCGCGCCACCTTGCAGCAGCAGGCCCAGATATCCGATCAGGATAGGCTTCCAGTCGGGTTTCCCGTAGGCAAACAGCAGCGCCATGCTGAGTCCCGAGATCACCAGCATGGCCGCGTACAGCGCCATCGCTCCCAGCCATTTGCCCAGGATCGTCTCCATGTCGTGCAAAGGCGAGGTGAGCAGAAGTTCGATCGTGCCCGTGCGTTTCTCCTCGGCAAAGAGCCGCATGGTGATCATGGGAATCAGGAACAGCGCGATCACGCCGACGTTCGAAAAGAACGGGCGAATCACGAACTCGTTCATGTCCATGGGGAAGGATTGCCCCATCATGGAGCTTTCAATCCCGCGGCGGACGAAGTACAGAACGCTCGCGTAGAAAAAGTATCCGGCGATCAGCGCGAAAAACGCCATTACGCCGTAAGCGATCGGGGAACGGAAATAGCTGTTAAGCTCCTTGCGCGCGATGGTGAGCGTGTTCATTTCTTTTCTCCCACGGTCTCGGCGGCCGCGTCGGGTTCGCCGGCGCCCGCCGCGATGGCGGCTTCCTGGCGTGCGTCCTCGGGCGACGAGGTCAGTTGCAGGAAGATCTCTTCGAGGCTCAGTCCAACCCCGTGCAGTTCGTTCAGATTCCAGCCCGCGTCGACCACGGTCTTCGCCAGGCCCGGCCGGATGTGCCGGCCCTCCAGGCTTTCGACCATGAAGTGGAGCTTCGAATCCTTGTGCTCCTTAGGAAGCACGCGGCTCACACCCGCCACCTGTTCCAGGCGCGACTGCACCTTCGCCGGATCGAGCCCGCCGTCAGCCACGATCTCCACCGCGACCGTCTCGGCGCCGCGCAGCCGGCTGGTGAGGTTCTCCACCGTATCGGTCGCGACCAGCTTGCCGCGATTGATAATGATGACCCTCTCGCAGGTCTGCTCGACTTCGGGCAGGATGTGCGTCGAAAGAATAATGGTGTGCTCGCCGCGCGCCGCCAGCCCTTTGATCAGGTCACGCGTCTCGATGATCTGGTGCGGATCGAGACCCGCGGTAGGCTCGTCGAGGACCAGCACGTCGGGATTGTGAATGATCGCCTGCGCCAGGCCCACGCGCTGCCGGTAGCCTTTGGAGAGCTTGCCGATGAGGCTTTTGCTCACGTCGAAGATGGCGCATTTCTCCGAGACTTCGCCGACGCGCTTCGAAAGGTCGCTGGACGGCACGCCTTTGATGCGGCCCACGAATTCGAGATATTCGTGGACCTCCATCTCCGGGTACAGCGGCGGCGTTTCCGGAAGATAGCCGATGCGCTTCTTAACCTCCATCGGGTGCTCTAAAACATCAAATCCGGCCACTTGAGCGGAACCCGAAGTAGGCGGCAGGAAGCAGGTGAGAACACGCATGGTCGTGGTTTTCCCGGCTCCGTTGGGACCCAGGAAGCCGACAATCTGTCCTTTTTCGACTTCAAAGGAAATATTGTCGACCGCGACCTTACGGGCGTATCGCTTGGTCAGCCCTTCGACTTTAATCATAGAAATTACTCAAGACGAGCTTGAATGCTCTTTGTGAGTGTGAACAACATTTCATGATAAGGGGGGAAACGGGGAGTGTCAATCAAGTCTACAATGGAAAGGTTTATGCGAGACGTATACATCATTGACGCCGTCCGAACGCCCATCGGACGCGGTAAAGAAGACGGGGCGCTGCACTCGATCCACCCGGTGGATCTGCTCGCCCGGACGCTCAACGCGCTGGTCGAAAAAGCTGGCGTAGAGAAGGGCGAAGTGGAAGATATCGTCGCCGGATGCGTTACCGCCCATGGCGAACAAGGGACGAATATCGGCCGCCTTGCGGGCCTGAAAGCGCGTTTTCCGCAGGAAGTCCCGGCGTTGCAGCTCAATCGCTTCTGCGGATCGGGCCAGCAGGCGATTCACTTCGCCGCGCAGGCGATCGCGGCGGGCGATATGGAGATGACCATCGGCTGCGGCGTCGAGTCGATGAGCCGCGTGCCCATGGGCTCGGATGGCGCGCTCACCGAAGAGTTTCGCGCCGATTTCCCCTGCCAGCTTCTGCACCAGGGGATCTCCGCCGAAATGATCGCCGAAAAATGGGGCGTGAAACGTGAAGAATTGGACGAATTCGCCGCGCAAAGCCACTGCCGCGCCGCTGCGGCACAGCGCAACGGCTGGACTCGCGGCGAAATCTTCCCACTCAATGGGCTCGAATCCGACGAAGGCGTCAGGCCTAATCCCGATCTCTCCAGAATGCGCGCTCTGAAACCCGTATTCCGTCCCGACGGCGTGATCACGGCGGCGAACTCCAGCCAGATTTCAGACGGCGCCGGCGCAGTGCTGCTCGCGAGCGAGAGCAAAGTGAAACAGCTCGGCCTGAAGCCGCGCGCGCGGATCGTGGCGCGGACGGTGGTCGGCAGCGATCCCGAGCTGATGCTCACCGGCCCGATTCCGGCCACGCAAAAGGCGCTCAAAATGGCCGGACTGAAAGTCGATGAGATTGCCGCGTTCGAGATCAACGAAGCCTTCGCCAGCGTTCCCCTGGTCTGGGCGCGCGACATTCACCCTCCCATGGAGCGGCTGAACATGCAGGGCGGCGCGATCGCCCACGGCCATCCGCTCGGCGGAACGGGAGCGGTGCTGATGACCAAGCTGGTGAACATTCTCGAGCGCACGGGCGGCCGCTACGGCCTGCAATCGATGTGCATCGGCTTTGGAATGGCGACGGGAACGATCATCGAGCGTGTTTAGGCGGGCCCGTCCATACCAGCCCAAAGATTCATCGTGTTCAGCTCATCGCGTCCGCACGATTTGAGATAGCAGAACAGTTGGGTGCGATACGCGGCGTGGCCGCAGACCACCAGGTCGACAACCAGCGCGCCTCGCGTGGTTCGGTTCCCGAACATATCCACGTCTGCCCTGAAATCCTCATCCGTCCACGACCCGAGCTCGCGGGCGTATAGATCGCCCTGCGCTGCGATCGCAAGCACAGCTTGTTGGAACGTCATTGCCGCGGCGGATTCCTCCGCCGGCTTCCACGTCGAGCTGAGAACATCGCGATTGAAAACTCCGCCCTTGATCACGCGAACCTGTGCCGGCCCCATGATGGCCATGTACTGAACCAGCTCCAGCATGCTGCGCTGCGTCCGTGTCGGCCGGTAATCGAGCATCCGCGGCTCGATCTTGCCCAAAAGATGCAGCAAAACCCGAACCTCATTGCGAAGGGTGGCAATCAGTTCATCCTTGGTGAGGGCTGTGATCATGAATTAACGCCCCGTAAACGCCGCCGCGCGCTTTTCGATGAAGTGCGCGACGCCTTCGCGGAAATCCTCGGTTCCGAAACTCCCACGCATCTCCTCCACTGCGTCGTCGTAGGCTTCGCCCAAGCTCTGCATGAGGCCCGTGTAAATCTGCCGCTTCATCACGCGCAATGACCGGGGTGAAACGGTTGTCGCCAGCTCCCGCGCGAACGACTGCACGCTCCCAAGAAAATTTTCTTCCGGAAAGACGCGGCTCACCAGCCCGATCCGCAGCGCGTCTTGAGCGTCCACCATTTTCGAGGTGAACATCAGCTCGATCGCATTCGGCACGCCCACCAGCCGCGGCAGGATCCACGCCAGGCCGTACTCGGCCACCAGGCCGCGCTTCGAAAAAATCACCGAAAATTTCGCGCTTTCCGACGCGAAGCGGAAATCGCAGTACAGCGGCAGAATGAACCCGAGCCCCACCGAGGCCCCATTGATCGCCGCGATGATCGGCTTGGGAATTGACAGCAGCCACGCGTGTTTCTTTCGAAAATCCGGGCGCGCGTCGCCGGCGATTTCGTTGTCCACCAGGAAACGCCCTGCGTTCGGCGCCGACGCCTGCGAAATGGTCTGAAGCAGCGACATGTCCGCGCCCGCGCAGAATCCTTTGCCCGCGCCGGTCAGAATAATCACTCGAACTCCGTCGTCCGCCGCCGCCACGCGCAGCGCAGAAGAAACTTCTTCCTCCATCTGCCGCGTCCACGCGTTCAGCTTATCCGGCCGGTTCAAGGTGATGGTCGCAACCCGGTCGCGCGCTTCATAAAGGATCTGTTCGTAGTTCATGACACTCTATGATATGAACTTCGATGCTTCCACGGTTCTATCCCATTCTCGACACGGGCCTGCTGCGCCGCCGCGGCCTCGCCGTGGTCGACACGGCGCGCGAAATTCTGGATGCCGGCGCGAAGATCCTGCAATTCCGCCACAAGGATTTTTTTTCGCGCGAAGTTTTTGTCGATTGCGAACGGATCGCGGAACTTTGCCGGCGCGCCGGCGCGCGGTTCATCGTCAACGACCGCGCCGATATAGCGGCGCTCCTGGGCGCGGGCCTCCATCTGGGCCAGGAGGATCTCACGCCCTCGCTGGCGCGCCGTGTTCTGCCGCACGGGTTCATCGGCTACTCCACTCACAATGAAGCTCAGCTTCGCGCGGCCATGCAGGAACCTGCGGATTACTTCGCGATCGGCCCGGTTTTCGGCACAAGATCGAAGGAAAATCCCGATCCCGTGCTCGGACTTCAGGAACTGGCGCGCCTGCGCACGATCACGTCGCGCCCGCTGGTGGCGATCGGCGGAATTACGCGCGCCAACGTGGCGGCCGTGATGATCGCCGGCGCTGATTCGGTTGCGGTGATCTCGGATTTGTACCCCGAAGATGGTCGCATTGCGGATCGTGTAGCGGAATGGATTTTGGCCGTGAATGCACGTGAATAAACGTGAATGGGACATTTACGTTCATTCACGTTTATTCCCGGCTAAATTTTTTCCTGTTGACATCCGGCCCGATTCGTACTAATTATTTAGTATGCGCCCCGCTAAGCCCACGCTCACCGAGCAGGAGCTCGAAATCATGAAGGTCATCTGGAAGCTGCAAACGGCGACGGTCCGGCAGGTGTATGAAACGCTGCTCGAGCGCCGCAAGATCGCCTATACCACGGTGATGACCATGATGAACATCCTGGAGCAGAAAGGTTATCTCAACAAACAGCAGGGCGAAAAGGCGTACGTGTATCAGCCCGCGCAGCCCCAGAAACAGGTAATTCGATCCATGGTGAGGGAATTCGTCAACCGCGTTTTCAACGGCTCCGCCGAGCCGCTGCTGGTCCACCTGGTGGAGGACCGGTGTCTAACCGAGCAGGATCTCGACGAAATCCGGAAATCGATCAAAGCGGCGAGGAAGTGAGCGATGAATCCGTCTAATTTTCTTGCATGGATGGCGCAGATTGCCGTACTGGTGACGATGGCCGCGGCGGCCGGGCTCGCGCTCAGCCGGAATCCGCGCGCCCGTCTGATCTTCTGGCAGGGAGTGCTGATTCTGGCCGTGCTGCTGCCGGCGATCCAGCCGTGGTCGAAGATGGCGGCGAGCGCGGACGGCGTCACCATATCCACTGGCGCGGTGACGGTTCCAGGCGGCCCGCCCGCGGGATTCCATTTCGAATGGCGCGCCGAATATTTTTTGTGGATCGCGGCCGCCGGAGCGCTGGCGCGACTGGTCTGGATCGGCTCGGGCCTCGTAAACCTGCGACGTCACCGGTTGGCCGCGCGGCGGCTGGAGAATCCGCCGGTGCCATTTGAGCGCGCGCACGTCAACTGGTACGTTTCTGAAAGCGTTTCCGGACCGGTCACCTTTGGCTGGCTCCGCGCCAATGTCGTTCTGCCCGCGCGTTTCCTTTCGATGGCGCCCGCAATTCAGGAAGCCATCGCCTGCCACGAGCTGATCCACGTGGAGCGGCGCGACTGGCTGTTCGTGATCGCCGAAGAATTATTACGCGCGCTGTTCTGGTTCCATCCCGCCGTCTGGTTCGCGATAGGGAAAATTCAGCTTGCGCGCGAACAGGTGGTGGATCTCGAAGTGATTCACCTGACGCGCGACCGGGAGCGTTATCTCGACGCGCTGGTCGCGGTCGCCGAGCAGAAATTTCAGCCGGATCTGGCTCCGGCGACATTGTTTTTGACCAAACGCCATCTTGCCACGCGAGTGGCCGCGATTTTGAAGGAGAAACGCATGTCCAAAGCCCGCATTCTCGCCAGTTTCACGACCGTCGCCGGCGCGGCGCTGGTCGCGGCACGGCTGGCCGTTTTTCTGTTTCCGCTGCACAGCCCCGCGCAGACGATCGCCGGCGCGGCGGTCGCCGACGATCCGGGAATCACGGTGGACGCAGGCGCGCCACTGCTGCATCGCGCCCCGGTGTTCCGTCCGAACGGCGTTACCGCCGCTGGAACGGTCGCAATCGAGGCAACACTCAATGCGAAAGGCGAGGTGAGCGACGCGCGGGCGGTTTCCGGTCCGAGCGATTTGCGCCGCACGTCCTTAGAGAGCGTGTTGCAGTGGCACTATGCGACCGATCCCACTCCCCCGGCGACGGTGCGGGTCACCATCGAGTTCGGCTCTGCGCCGGCCGGAGGCGTCAGCGGCGGAGTAAATGGTGGTGTCAACGGTGGTGTCGGCGGCGGCGTGAGGGGCGGCATCGCTGGCAGCTATGCTTCCACGGGACCTGCGACCCTCAAGTCGATCACGATTATGGGCGCGCCTCCGGAGCTTGCGCAAAAAGTGCGCGACGCGCTGCCGGTGCATGAAGGCGACCAGGTGACGGCCGAAAGCATGTCCGATATTCTCGCCGCGGCAAAGCAGGTGGACGAGCACTTTACCGGTCACCTTTCGACCGGAGGGAATCACGAAGCCATGCTGCGCTTGAATCTCGCCACGGCGGCTGCGGGCGCCGGCTCGGTGGGCGCTCCGCAGCGCATACGCGTAGGCGGAAATGTCCAGCAGGCGAATATCGTCCACAAGGTGCAACCCCTCTATCCGCCCGACGCCAAGGCCGCGCGGATTCAGGGCGTGGTGCGCCTCAGCGTGACCATCGGCAAGGATGGAACCGTCGAAAATATCGAGGTGCTCAGCGGAGACCCCATTCTCGTGCAGAGCGCGATGGACGCGGTGAGCCAGTGGACCTACCGGCCCACGCTGCTCAACGGCAATCCCGTCGAAGTCATCACGACGGTGGACGTAAACTACACGCTGAGCCAGTGAAACGCGGTCATCACAAAATGTTCTAAAAACTATTTGACACCACTCCGGATGCGCCGTATGATGGTGGCATCACTGAGAAAGGAGGTGGTCCAGTCGAATGATACCTGGTAGTAAAGACTGCACTCAAAACACGCGTGAGGTGGCCGACTCTTAAAGTCGACGCTCTAACGTTCAGGTTTCGTTTCAGTGACGAGACGCACTTCCTGCTCTTCCTGTTGAGGAGGTCGGCTCGCGCTCACGCGGGATCACTGAGTCTGATCTGAAAAACCGAGAAACCCCGCCCGTCGGTTGAGACTGGGCGGGGTTTTTTCGTCTGGTTTTTCAAGTGTGCTACACTGAGGTTTCCCACGAGAGAAAACCATGAAAGCCGGAATCCATCCCGCCTACGAAGAGGTCAACGTCATCTGCGCGTGCGGACACACCTTCCGCACAGGCTCAGCTCACAAGGGTGACATCCGTGTGGAAATCTGCTCCAACTGCCACCCCTTCTTTACCGGACGTCAGAAACTGATCGACACCGAAGGCCGCGTCGACCGTTTTCAGAAGAAATACCAGAAGGTGAGGGAAGCCGCGGCGGCCAAGAAGAAGCAGCCGGTCGCGGGTTAGCGGGTGACGGTGATTCCGCGGCCGGCCTGCTTGCGGCGCTCCTCGCGTTCCTTCCTGATCTTGTCGAATTCGAACTGCTGGTCGGGCGTGAGCATGTTGCGGATTTTGGCATCCTGCTCTTCGTGAATCTTCTGAAACGAGGCGCGGTTGCCGCGCCGGACCTCATCGACTCGCTGGCGGGTCTCATCCATGATCGCGTTCAACTTCTGCACCTGGTCCGCGCTCAGATGCAGGCGGTCCGTATACATATCCTCGATTCTTTTGCGGATGACCTCGGGATTGGGCCGTGGCCCGGGCTTACTGGCGTCCTGCGATACCGTATAGAGTCGCTGGCCGTAGACGCCCAGCACGATGCCGCTCGCGAAGATCAGGCCGACATACAGCGCGATCGCGGCCCGCGAAAACTTCATTTAATATCACCGGTAAAGACGTCGACGTAGGTGTTGGGGTGGTCTGCTGCGAGCTCGTCGACGTAGCTGCTGGTGTAGGCGGGAGCGCGTTCCATACGCGGGATCAGCACGGCGCCCATCAGCAGCGCCAGCGCGAGCGTCGCGCCCACGCAAACCTGCGCGAGCCTGCGAAAGATCCACAGATTGGCCGAGCGCCGCGCCTCGATGCGCCGCCACAGCCCGGGCATGAAATCCGCGCCCGGCTCCAGGTCGGGCGTTGCCGCGCGATATTCGGCGAAGATTGCGTCCAGTTTCGCGTTGTTTTCGTCTTCAGGCATGCGGTTCATTTTTGCACCTGCGCCGTCTCTTACCTTACAGCGGCTCACGCATCGCCTTCGGCTTCGAAAGCCTTCAGCACGCGCTGCCGGGCTCGAAATAATCTTACCTTAAGAGCGTTCTCATTCACCCGATAAATCTTTTCGAGCTCCTTGAGAGACAGCCCTTCCACTTCCTTCAGCATCAATAATATACGGTCTTCTTCGCTAACCTTCCCCAACAAAGCCTCGACCCGTTCCCGGATCTTGGTGCGGCGCTGCTCTTCCTCGCTGCGCTTACCGCCCGCGGCCGCGTCCGCCAGCATGACCTGCTGCTCGCTCAAATCCGACATCCGGCTCTCCTGCCGGCGCCGCTGCCGCCTGAGGTAATCGTAAGCCGCGTTCACCGTCAGCCGGTAGAGCCACGGCTCAAAGACCTCGGACGTGCGCAACTGATCCAGAGAATAGTAGAGCCGTAAAAAAACTTCCTGCCCCACATCCTCCACATCTTCCGGCCGTCCGATCAGGCGGGCGATGGTTCCCAGAATCCGCTTCCGGTACGCCTGCACCACCTGGTTGAACGCGCCATCGTCGCCGCTCCGAGCCCGTTCAATGAGTTCGAAGTCAACCAGCATGGCCACCCGCTTCTTCCGCGCAGCGGCCAGCTGCTCTCCACATCCAATCTATCCAATAGGAAAGGCGCACCCGTTCACTGTCAGGTTACAACAGGCAACCCCAGGCGAGGAAGTTTTGAACAAGTGGCGTGAGCCCTGAAACGGAACCTAGGCGGCGCCAGCCAGCCGTCCGTCGCGGCCCGCCATCCACGGCTTGGCCGGCTTGCGCCCCGGCGGCTCAAGCGGGAGCTGGTAGATGCGGTACTGCTCCAGGCAGCGAATCAATTCATCCAAAACCCTTTTCCTGTTCCTGAGGTGGGTAAGACGAGCCTGGATGGCAGCAGGCGTCTCGGGGGTACTCTTCGGGAGCATTCTTAGTTCTACAGTACGTGTAACAGCCACAACAATACCCACGAACGGGGGTAGATCCCCCATTTTTACCTTATTTTTCCCGTGTGCTCGCTGCCCGCCCCCCGACTGGTAAAATAGTGGTTTCCATGGATTTTTTTGAAGGGCTGAACCCGCGTCAGCGCGAGGCGGTTCAGCACATTGAAGGACCGGTCCTGCTGCTCGCCGGGGCGGGAAGCGGCAAGACCCGGGTGATCACGCATCGAATCGCCCACCTGATGTCGGCCCATCGGGTGCCTGGCTGGGCGATTCTCGCCGTCACCTTTACCAATAAAGCCGCCGGAGAGATGCGCGACCGAGTGCGCGCCCTCACCGGAGGCATTGCCGGCGAATCGCCGACCGTTTCCACGTTCCATTCTTTCTGCGTCCGCCTGCTGCGGCGGGAAGGAGCGCCGCTCGCCACGCTGCGCCCGGGGTTCACCACGCGGTTCAACATCTACGACGAGGACGACCAGCTCGCCATTATAAAATCCGTGTACAAGCAGCTCGGGCTGGACGAAAAATTCATGCAGCATCGCGCCGCGCTGTCGCGCATCAGCCACGCCAAGAGCCGCAAGCAGACGCCGGACGACCTGGCCCGCGCGGCGACCGATCCGACGATCGAGCGGCTGGCGGTGGTGTATGAAAAATACGAGGCCAAGCTGCGCGAATCGAACGCGCTCGATTTCGACGATCTGCTGCTTGAAGCGGTTCGTCTGCTCACGCACGACGCGCCCACGCGCGAGCGCCTGAACCGGCGCTACGAATTCGTGATGGTGGACGAATATCAGGACACCAATCGCAGCCAGTACGAGCTGATGCGGCTTCTGACCGAGCAGCGGCGGAACATCTGCGTGGTCGGCGACGAGGATCAGTCCATTTATGGCTGGCGCGGAGCGAACATCCGCAACATTCTGGATTTCGAGCGCGATTTTGCCGGCGCGACGATTATTCGCCTGGAGCAGAACTACCGCTCGACCAAGAATATTCTGGAAGCGGCCAACGCCGTGGTGGCGCACAACACCGAGCGCATCGGGAAATCGCTGTGGACGGAATCGGGAGCGGGCGAAAAGCTCTCGCTGTACGAAGCACCCGACGCGGAAAACGAGGCGCTGTACATCGCCGATACGATCGAGAACCGCCTGGCGCGCAATCCGGGCGAGCGCGTCGCGGTGCTGTATCGCACCAATGCACAGTCGCGGCAGATTGAAGAGGCCCTCAGAAGGTACGGGCGGAAATATGTTGTAGTCGGCGGTTTTAGTTTTTATCAACGCGCTGAAATCAAAGACGCGCTGGCCTATTTGAAGGCGCTGGTGAGTCCCAGCGACTCGGTCAGTTTGCTGCGCATCATCAACACGCCGGCTCGCGGAATCGGGCGGACCACGGTGGAGCAGATCGAGCAGCATGCGCTGACGCAGCACCAGTCGCTGTGGTCGGCGCTGGAAGAGATGCTCGAGCAGCACGCATTTCCCGGTCGCGCGGAGGCCGCGCTCACGGTGTTTCATCGCATGATGAAGGAATTGGCCGCGGATATAGAAACGCGGCCGGCGTTCGATACGCTCGCGGCGGTTTTGAGCCAGACCGGGTATAAGAAAATGCTCGAAGAGGAGAGAACCGAAGAGTCGATCGCGCGCCTGGCGAACCTGGACGAACTCTTAAACGCCGCAGTCGATGCAGCCGAGCGCGGCGAAGGCATCCGCGATTTTCTGGATCACGCGGCGCTGGTTTCCGATGCGGATGCAGCCGATGAGCGCGCGCAGATCTCGATGCTGACGATGCACAATGCCAAGGGGCTCGAATTCCCGGTGGTGTTCATCGCGGGCCTGGAAGAGGGACTGTTCCCGCACAGCCGCTCGCTCGATTCGGAATCGGCGATGGAGGAGGAACGGCGCTTGTGTTACGTCGGGATGACGCGGGCGGAAAGCAAGCTGTACCTGAGTTGGGCGCGATTCCGGCGGCGCTACGGCGGCGCTCAGCCCGAGCAGTCGATTCCATCGCGATTTTTGAAGGAAGTGCCGGGGGCGCTGGTGGATCGGGTGCGCGGCGATCAGGGACACGTGGATTTATACGCCGAACGCTGGGAGGTCCGCGACGCTGCGCGCCGGAACCTCTATACTGGGAAGACTTACAACTCGGTGGAGAACATCCGCCAGTTTTTCGCCGAGCGAGGAATGCCGCCGCCGCAGGGATTATCCACACCGGCGTCCGGACCCAAGCCGGCGGCACCGGCGGCGAAACCGGCTGCGGGGGCTCCGGTGAAGAAGAAAAAAGTGGGACCTGGCTCGACCATCGAGCACGCCAAGTACGGCCGCGGCACGGTCCTGCGCCTGGAAGGCTCGGGCGAAGACACGAAGCTGACCGTGAGTTTTCCGGGTCATGGATTGAAGAAGCTGGTGGCGAAGTACGCAGGGATTCACATTGATTAAAATCGGGGTCGAATGAACACAAAACACGTCAAAGACAAAGCCGAACGCAAGAAGCTGAAGCGCGTTGCGCGAGCCAAGCGCCCGCCGCTCGCCAAGCGAGCCGCGGATGTCGCACGCGGATCGCAGAAGCGCAAAGTGAAGAAGATGGTCAAGGGCCAGCGCAAGCGGTAGACCGGCAAGGGAGCAGGAGC
>DATJVN010000033.1:0-17344 GCA_035501755.1 Bryobacteraceae bacterium
ATCGTTGCCTGGCCGCGATTTTAGCGGCGCCTGATGGACTCCCTGCTTGAATGTTAAAATGAAGTGGAAAGGGGGCGCAACGGATTCGACGGGATTGCATCCGTCGTGGGAAGTCGTGCCGGGTTCCGAGCTCCCGTAAAACGATCGGAAAACAACAACTGCCAATCAGCAGTTTGCATACGCTGCCTAATCTTTAGGTAGCCGCCCTGGGTTCGAGGGCCTGCACCGGGCCTGAGGGCGTCATCTTGCAGGATAGGGTGAAAGCTTCTGTTCGGAGCGTAAACCCGAGATCAATCGAGCTAAGCCGCTTCTTTCTTGCCGGTGTCTGACGGAGCGGACCAAAATTACCGAACCGGAAACGCACGTAGTCTTTCTGCGGTGGACTTTCTCGGACGCGGGTTCAACTCCCGCCGCCTCCACCAGCCTTCGCCAAGGCTCCGGCCGGCAAGCCGGAGGGTCGGGGAAGGCTGCCCGCCGGTAGCTCGAAGAGCGAAGGAGGGCTTTCGAGGCCCGAACATACTACGTCTACCTGCTTCAAAGCGAATCTTCTCCCGCCCAACGCTACGTCGGTATGACCGACGACATTAAAGCACGGTTGTCCAAACACAACGCGGGTGCAGTGCCGCACACATCTGAATTTCCGCCCTGGACCCTGCGGACCTACGTGGCCTTTACAACGCGCCACCAAGCCGCGACTTTCGAGCGTTATTTGAAGTCCGGCTCGTGTAGAGCGTGCGCGAATCGTCATCTGTGGCCGGAAGAGTCAACGCAATCGTCGTGAAAAACCCGACTGCACCCAACATGGATGCCGTCTCTATGGTGTTGAGAACTCCTCCCGCCGAAGCACTATAATCGAGACAGCATGGCCCTGACCGACGAAGACAAGCGCTGGATAACGGAGCAACTGGAAGCTGTGGAGACGAAGCTTTTAACGGCGTTTCATCAATGGGCTTCGCCGGTCGATACCCGTTTGCGGGCCCACTCGGCGGCGATCCGGGCGCTTGATGTGGAACAGGAAGTGCTGAGGGACCGCATGGATAAGCTTGACGGCGGACCGCCGGCCGCCCTTTCCTAACCCACGAAGCCGGCTGACGGGAATTCGTGAAAGCGGGACGACGATAAAGCTGCGTGCCCGTCTCGACTGCCCGAGCGGGATGTGCCATTTCGAGGCGCGCGCGTCCGCGAGCGGTTTTTCGGGCTTCAGGCGACCCGCTCGTGTCGGACTCAAATCAAGGTACGCAGCCACTCGACTGCGGCGCGGATCTCCACCATGCGCTGCCGCTGGTCTTCGATTTCGCGCTCGACGTTCACCCCGCCGTTGTATCCCGCGTGCCGCAACGCTTCGATGAAGCGCGGAATGCCGACCGATCCCTGGCCCAGTGGCCGCTCGATTCCGAGCTGACCGGGGAAAGCGGCGGGCGGCGGATCGCCATCCTTGGCGTGCACCGAGACGACGTAGGGCGCGAGCGCTTCAAACGCCGCGATGGGATCGCCCGAGCCGTACAGAATCATGTTGGCGGGATCGAAATTGATCTTCAGATTTCCGCGGCCCGCGTCCTCCAGGAAGCGCAGCAGCACTTCGGCGGGTTCCTGGCCGGTTTCAAGCGCGAAATTCTGGCCATGGGACGCGGCATGATCGCACACGCGGCGGACGACGTCGCGGACCGCGATGTAATCGGGATCCGTGCGATCGTCGGGAATGAAGCCGGCGTGGCAGGCGATCGAAGCGACGCCGAGCGCGGCGGCGAAATCACTAACCTCGAAGGCGCGGCGCTCGCGCGCGGTTCGCGTCGCGTGCGGAATGAAGCCGACGCTCGCCTCGACGGCGGGAATGTCGGCGTAGCTTTCGCCGTGAAACGAGCAAACCACCGTAGCGAGGCGAAAATGCTGCATGGCGAGCACGCTCTTCCATTGCGCCATGAAGGCCGCGTCCAGATCGAGATCCGGGCCGAGGCCCAACTGTCCGCAATCCACCATGGACCGGATCTCGGCGAGATCGTCGCGGCCGGCCCAGAACATTACTCCGATATCCACGGAATTTTCTCTCCGTTCCGCTCCCGTGCGGCGATCAGCGCGAGCATCAGCCGGACCGCGCACGCGGATTTGGCCGGCGGGCAGCGCTCGGGCGGCTTCGATTCGCGCACGCATTCGGCGAAATAGGCGATTTCGGCGGCGTAGCCATCCACAAAAAAGGGCGCGAGACGCGAATTATACTCGAACGTTGCGCGCCGGGTCACAACCGTGTAGTCCATCGAAAACGGAATCTCGCCGGGATACCATCCGCCGGAGATTTCAACGCACACGCCTTTTGCATAGAACAAGCGCGCGCTGAGGAGATCGCCGATGCCGGTGGCCGAGATGGATTCGGGCGACCCGAACAGATGCAGGGCCATGTCGGTGTCGTGAATGAGCAGGTCGAACGGTCCGCCGCCGCTGCGGGCAGGATCGCGAAACCAGGGCGCCCAGTCGGGAGGCGAGCAGCGCCGCCGGAATGCCGCGGATCGGACGGTTTCCTTCGCCAGCGCGCATTCAAGATCCGTGTAGGCGGGAGAAAAACGCAGTACGTGCGCAACCATCAGGATGCGCCCCCGTCGCGCGGCTTCGTCCATCATCCGATTGCAGGAAGCGGCATCGAGCGCCATGGGTTTTTCCACCAGCACGTGCTTTCCGGCGCGTAGCGCGACAATCGCGGCCGCGGCGTGAAGGTCGGTAGGGATGCACAGGTCGACGGCGTCGATCTCAGGATCAGCGAGGACGCGGTCGAGATCGGTCAGATGGACGTGAACGGGCTCAATTCCAGGAATGGATGCGAAGGAGGCCAGATGCGTGCGCCCCATGAATCCGTGGCCGACCAGGGCAAGTCGCATCGCCTCGTCAGGATACCCTAATGAGCCGCGGTGGCAGCGAGCAGCGGGGCGAGATTGCCCGAAGAATCGAAATCGAACGGCTCGGCGCCGCCGACGATCTCCAGCTTGGGGTTCGCCTGAACTTGAGGGCGCAGGTTTTCGGTCAGCCGCAGTACGCCGAGCTCCAGCGAGTTGGCGATCCAGCCGATGGTGACGTCTTCCTGGCGCTGCACGCCGGCCGTCGGCCAGAATTTTTCCAGGCACTCACGATCGCTGGGATAGTGGACCGGCGTGCGGATGGCCGCGGGAGTGGACGCAGTGAGCGAATTGATGCGCGTCGGATTCCAGTCGATCGTGGCAAGCAGGCGGTCATTGATCACGTCGGCCATGCCCAGGCCGACGCCGTTGCCGTAGCTGTGCTCGCTCAGGCCTCGCAGAAAGATTCGGTCGATCTTGGGAGCCGTGTCCCACGGATTATATTCGCCGTTGACGCCGCGATTCACCACCTTGGTGTCCATGCCGGCGCCGGAAAAATTCTTGCCGATTTCATCCACAATCAGCAAATTCAACGGAAAAGGAATGCGGCCCATCCAGGATTTCGCCAGCGCGAGCAGCTCTTCTTCCTTGCGCTCCATCTCCTCGACACGGACGGCGGTGAGCTGCGCGGTATGGTGATTGGCATCCTCTAAAATCGCGAGACCGCCCAGAATTTTTCCGCTCTTGAGCATCTGACGCCCCACGGTGCGGATCACGTGTTCCAGGCCGAGCCGGTAGCCGTAGTTGTGATAGCGTTGCGCGCCGGCGAATTTCCCCAGACCGATGGCCATCATTTTGAACAGTCCGCTCTCGATCTTTCCGGCGAAATCGGTGTGCCACTTGACGCGATTGACCAGGAAAACGCCGCCGGAGGAATGCGCCTTTTCATCCATGAACGTCTCGATTCCGTCGGCTGTGGCGCCGAGCGGTACAACGTCGAGCGCGCTGATAACGGGGCAGCCCATGGCCGATTCCCGAATTCCAAAATGCGCGAGCACGTCGGCCTGGCCCTCGGCCGTCGCGGCGCCGTGGCTGCCCATGGCGGGAAAAATAAACGGATCGAAACCGCGCGACTTCCAGAATTCGACCACCGAGCGCACGATGCTGGGAAGATTGGCGATGCCGCGGCTCCCCACGCCGATGGCGATGCGCGCCCCGGGCCGGAGATTCGCGCCGAAGCCGGCCGAGGCCAGCTCCTGCGAAATGGCCGTGGGAATATCGCGGACGCGGCGATCGGGGAAGTTCTGGCGGACATTGAGCAAGCGGGCGAAGGCCATGATTCGAGCATAAATCACCGCGCGTTATATTGGTCGGGTGCGCGGAATGCTGTGTGTGCTGATGGCGATCCTGCCGGTGCGCGCCGAACGGGTCGCCGGGCTGCACCAGCCGGTGGAGATCCTGCGCGACCGCTGGGGCGTTCCGCACATCTACGCGCACAACACCGGCGACCTGTTCTTCGCGCAGGGATGGATGGCCGCGAAGGACCGGCTGTTTCAGATCGATCTGTGGCGGCGCGCGGGAACGGGAAAACTGGCCGAGGTGCTGGGTCCCTCGGCGATCGCGCGCGACCGCGTGGCGCGGCTGGTTCGTTTTCGCGGCGACTGGGCCAGGGAGTGGTCGAGTTACGCGCCCGATGCGCGCGAAATCGTAACCGCGTTCGTCAACGGGATCAACGCGTATATCAAATCGCTCAAGTCACGGCCGATTGAGTTTCGCATTGCGGGTTATGATCCGGGGCTGTGGAGTCCCGAAGACGTGGTTTCGCGCGTCGCCGGCCTGGGGATGATGGGCAATCTGACGCGTGAGGTCGAGCTGTCCGAGGAAATCTCCGCTTTCGGCGCGAACACGGTGGAAAAATACGAGCCGCCCAATCCCTTCGTGCACCTGATCCCGCCGCCGGGCGTCGATCTCCGCGCGATCACGGAGCAGATTCTTGCCGGTTATCGCGGCGTGCTCGATGAAGCGAAATTTTCCGGATCGAACAATTGGGTGATCGACGGGAGCATGAGCGCGACCGGAAAACCTTTGCTCGCCAACGATCCGCATCGCGCCATCACGCTGCCGAGCTTGCGCAGGACCGTGCACCTGGTGGCGCCTGGATGGGATGCGATCGGTGCGGGCGAGCCGGCGCTGCCGGGAATCGCGCTGGGACACAACGGCGCCATCGGATTCGGGCTGACTGTCGTCGGAACGGATCAGGAAGATTTGTACGTCGAGAAGCTCAATCCGTCGAACCCGGATCAATATCTGTACAGGAAGGCCTGGAAGCCGGTGGAGATCGAGCGGCAGCAGATCCCGGTGAAGGGCACGCAGGCCGCGACGGTCGAGCTGCGCTACACGCAACACGGTCCCATCATTTATGAGGATCGGCCTCGCCATCTGGCGTACACACTCAAATGGGTGGGCGCCGAGCCGGGCGGAGCGGGATATCTGGCGGGAATTTCGCTCGCTCGCGCGAAAAACTGGAGCGAATTTCTGACTGCGCTAGCGCGCTTCAAAGTGCCGTCGGAAAACATGGTTTACGCGGATCGATCCGGGAATATTGGCTGGGTCGCGGCGGGATTGAATCCAATTCGAAAAAATTGGACGGGATTACTGCCGGTGCCTGGCGACGGCGGCGAATACGAGTGGAACGGATTTGTTCCAATTTCCGAAATGCCGCAGGTCTACAATCCCGCGCGGCACTTCCTCGCGACGTCCAACAACAACATTCTGCCGCCGGGATACGGCAAGCAGATCGCGTACGAATGGGCGGATCCGTTTCGAGTGGAGAGAGTCCGCGAAATGCTCAGCGAGCCGAAGAAATTTTCAGTCGCCGATTTCGAGCGAATGCAGTACGACGTGGTGAGCCTGCCCGCGCGCCGGCTGCAAGCGATCGTGCGGCGATCGCCTCCGGCGGGGAACCAGGCGATCGTCGACGAATTTCTGAAGTGGGACGCGCGGCTCACACCCGATTCGCGCGCGGCGATGGTTTTCGAAATGTGGCTTACGTATTTATCGCCCGAAGTTTTTCCGGAGTGGCGCGGACCGCTGAACCTGGAGATGGTCCTGACGGCGCTCGAGCAGAAGCCCAATCCACGAGCGCTCACCCGCTCGCTCGACCGCGCGCTGGCGGACCTGCACAAACGCATTCCGAATCCCGATGCCTGGCGCTGGAGCGTCGCGCACACCATGCACTGGCTGCATCCTCTGAACCGGGAAGAGCTCAACTTGCCCGCGACTTTGCGGCCTGGCGACGCCGACACTGTGGACGCCGCGGGCGGCAGGCTGGGAGCGAGCGGCGCGACCTTTCGCGAGATCCTGGATCTTTCCAACTGGGACCAGTCGATGATGACCAATGCGCCGGGCGAATCGGGCGATCCGGAGAGCAAACATTATCGCGATCTTTTGCACGATTGGATCGCGGGAAGATATCATCCCATGCCGTTTTCAAGGCGAGCGGTGGAAGCTGCGACGGAGGAGAGGATCATGCTGGAACCGGCGCGCTGAATTACGCGGCCGGCGGCTGATTCAGGAGACGTTTTTCCACTTCGAACAACCGGTTTTCAAGAGAAGTGACGCGCGTGTTGAGCGAGGCTTCGTTGGAGTCGATCTGCTTGAAATGCTGATTGGCGCCGTCGGCCCACCCATAGAAGGCTTTGAGGAGGCGGGTTTCGGTGTCGTGGAGCATCTCGCGAACGGTATCGATCATGCGCTGCTCCAAGGTGTCCATCCTCCCCTCAAGGCGCTGCTCGGTCGCAGCAAGGTCGGCCGTCCACTCGGCTTTGAACTCGGCTTTGAGCTCGGCTTTGAGCTCGGCTTTGAACAACTTCAGCTCTTCCCGCAGCTCCGCCTTTGTCACGAATTGGCGCTCATCGGCCATCGAATCTTCTCCTTTCAATCATATAGCCTCATAGAAGATAGTGTGTCGAGCGGGGGAAACTTCTCAGGTCTTGCCGCGCGGTGCGCGCGCATCATACTCTGAAGACGCATGGAGATCACACAAATCACCGCACGCGAGATTCTGGATTCACGCGGAAATCCGACCGTCGAGGCCGACGTTCATCTTTCCGACGGTTCCTTCGGACGCGGCGCCGTGCCATCGGGCGCGTCCACGGGTGAACACGAAGCCGTCGAGCTTCGCGACGGCGACAACGCGCGCTACCAGGGCAAGGGAACGCGCAACGCTGTCGAAAATGTCAACAAAACCATCGCGCCGCAGGTTTGCGGCATGAATGCGTCCGAGCAGATCGCCATCGACCGTTTGATGATCGAGCTCGACGGGACCGGCAACAAATCCAAATTGGGCGCCAACGCGATTTTATCCGTGTCGATGGCCGTAGCGCGCGCCGCTGCCGCGTCCAATCAAATGCCGCTGTATCGATACCTGGGCGGCGTGGCCGCGAACCTTTTGCCGGTGCCGATGATGAACATTCTCAATGGCGGCGCGCACGCCGACAACAGCGTGGACCCGCAGGAATTCATGATCATTCCTTACGGCGCCCCAAAATTTTCCGAGGCGCTAAGGTGGGGCGCGGAGGTTTTTCACACGCTCAAGAAAGTTTTGAAAAAGCGCGGATACTCGACCGCGGTCGGCGACGAAGGTGGGTTTGCGCCGAATCTGAAATCGAACCAGGAAGCCATCGAAGTGGTGCTCGAAGCCATCACGCAGGCCGGCTATCAGCCCGGCGACGAGATCGGAATCGCGCTCGATCCGGCTGCGAGCGAATTTTACGATCGCGATTCCAAGCGCTACGTCTTCAAGAAATCGGATAAGAGCCAGCGCACTTCCGAACAGATGATCGATTTCTGGGAAGACTGGTTGCGCCAGTACCCGATCATTTCACTCGAAGACGGGATGGCGGAGTTCGATTGGGACGGCTGGGAGCTGCTGACGCGGCGGCTCGGCGGAAAGGTTCAACTCGTCGGCGACGACATTTTCGTCACCAACACGGAGCTGTTCGCCAAAGGAATCGAGCGCGGGATCGCCAATTCGATTCTGATCAAGCTCAACCAGATCGGCAGTGTAACCGAGACTTTGGAGACCATGGAGATGGCGGCGCGCGCCGGATACACGACGGTGATCTCTCACCGCTCCGGTGAAACCGAGGACCCGTTCATCGCGGATTTCGCGGTCGGCACGCGCGCGGGGCAGATCAAGACCGGCTCGCTGAGCCGCACCGATCGCATCGCCAAGTACAACCAGCTTTTGCGGATCGAGGAAGAACTGGGGTCGAACGCGCGCTTTGCCGGAAGAAAGGCGCTTAAACCATGATGCGTGGCCGTCCGCTGGTGCTGACGATCCTGGACGGCTGGGGCTATTCGCCCGCGACCAAAGGGAACGCGATTGCGGCCGCGCACAAACCCAATTACGATCGTCTGCTGCGCGATTATCCCAACACGCTGATTCAAACTTCAGGTCCCTTCGTCGGGCTACCGGAGGGCCAGATGGGCAACAGCGAGGTTGGGCATCTCAACATCGGCTCTGGCCGCGTAATCCACATGGACGTGACGCGCATCGACCTGATGATTTCCTCGGGAGAATTTTTCCGCAACCCGGTGCTGCTCGACGCCATGCACGCCGCGCGCGGTCACCGCCTGCACCTCATGGGCCTGGTGAGCGACGGTGGCGTGCATTCGATGAATACCCATCTTTACGCTCTGCTCGAGATGGCGAAACGCGAAGGCTTGAGCGACGTTTGCGTGCACTGCTTCATGGATGGACGCGACACGCCTCCCGAAAGCGGAGCGGAATTTCTCCAGGCGCTCGAAAAGGAGATGCGCGGCCTCGGTATCGGCCGCATCGCGACTGTCGCCGGGCGCTACTACGCCATGGACCGCGACAAGCGCTGGGACCGCATCGAGCGCGCGCGCACCGCGATGGTGGACGGCGCCGGCGAAAAAGCCACTGATCCGGTGGCGGCGGTGAAACGATCCTACGAGCGCGGCGTCACCGACGAGTTCATCGAGCCGGTCGTCATCGTCGATGAGCGCGATCAGCCCGTATGCCGCATTCGCCCCGAAGATTCGTGCATTTTTTTCAACTTCCGCGCCGACCGCGGCCGCGAGATGACCCAGACGCTTTCCCAATCCGATCTCAAACTGCATTTCACCACCATGACCGAATACGACAAAACGTTTTCGGTCCCCTTCGTGCTGCCGCGCGAGCATCCAGACAACATTCTGGCCAACGTGATGGCGCAGCACAACTGGAAAAACCTGCGCGTCGCGGAAACGGAAAAGTACGCGCACGTGACCTATTTTTTTAACGGCGGAAACGAGAAGCCGTATCCGGGCGAGGAGCGCGAGCTGATTCCGTCGCCCAAGGTCGCCACCTACGATCTGAAACCTGAGATGAGCGCGGAAGGGATCACGGACGCGGTGGTGCGGGCGATCGAAGGCGGCAATTTCGACGTGATCGTCATGAATTACGCCAACGCGGACATGGTGGGGCATTCGGGCAAGTTCGAACCGACGGTGCGCGCCGTCGAGGTGGTCGACAAGGGCCTCGGCAGGATCTATGACGCGATTCGCCGGAAGGGCGGGCAGTGGATCATCACCGCCGACCACGGCAACGCGGAGACCATGATCGATCCCGTGACCAAGGGACCGCACACGTACCACACCACCAACCCGGTGCCGCTCATCATCGTGGATGAGGACAAGCGTCCGCTGCGCGCGGACGGATCGCTCCAGGACATCGCGCCGACCATTCTGGCCATGCTGCACGTTGAGCAGCCCAAGGAGATGACCGGCCACGACCTGAGAAAACCGGTGTGACGCTCGCTATGATGGAAGTCTCGTTGGGGGACGCGCGCGAATGCTCGAAAACCTGGATGTCGGCGCTGTGCTGTCGTTCGTCGAACGGCACGGCTATGCCCTGCTGTTTTTCTGGGTTCTGAGCGAGCAGATCGCGATTCCGCTGCCCTCATTCCCGCTCCTGCTCGCGGCCGGAGCCCTGATCCGCGCCGGCCGGCTGAGCCCTGTTCCCGCCATTGCGTGCTGCCTCCTGGCCGCCCTGATTGCCGACACGGTCTGGTTCGAACTCGGACGCCGCCGCGGCCGCCAGGTCCTTGGGCTGTTTTGCCGGGTTTCCCTCGAGCCCGATTCCTGCGTGCGCCAGACCGAGAACGTCTTCTTGCGATACGGGCTGGGTTCGCTGCTCATTTCGAAATTCATTCCCGGATTGAACACGGTGGCCGCCCCGCTGGCAGGCGCCTCCCGCGTCCGATACGCCCGCTTCGCGCTTTACGACGTCGCCGGCACCTTAATCTGGTGCGGCGTGATTTTCCAGATCGGCTGGCTTTTCAGCCAACAGCTAAAAACCATCGCAGTCTCCGCCTCGCGGGCAAGCAGCAACATCGTGCTTTTCGTGATCGCCGCATTCGCGCTGTGGATCGGCTGGAAATACGGGCAGAGGCGATGGTTCCTCCACAAATTGCGAGTGGACCGCATTACGCCCGCCCAGTTGCAACATCGGCTCCACGCGGGCGAAGATCTGCTGATGATCGACCTGCGCAACGGGCTGGTAGATGAACCGGCACTGATTCCCGGCGCCATGCGCCTGTCGCCCGCGGATCTGGCCGCGCAGCTGGGGCAACTGCCGCGCAACCGCGAAATCGTTCTCGTTTGCAGTTGACCCAACGAAGCCTCGAGCGCCCGTGCGGCGCTACTGCTCAGATCCCACGGCATCACCCGCGTGCGCCCTCTCGAGGGCGGGGCCGAGGCCTGGGAGAAATTCGCGCGCGTCCACTCCTGAGCCCCTGCGATTTTGACGATCCGGTTGCGATTCGCGCAGGCTTCCGTTTCATCCCGGCCGTTTTTTTGGCGCTTTGAAGAACGCGCGCCATTCCATTGTCATCGTGATCGAGTTTACTGAGGCATGACGGTTTCCACCGCTCTTGGAAATTTAGCCAGCCATCCTCTCGAGATGCTGGTCGCACGCTGGAACTGGAAGTCGTCGCTGTTCAGCTCCACCTTTCGCGCGCTGGTGTTCCTGTGCGCGAATCTGGCGGCGGGATGGCGCGCGGCCACCGGGGCGATGCTCGCCGAGTTCGTGTATCGCGCAATTTCCGCGGGCTTCTATGGCGCCATCACCCAGGGATTTCGCGAAGTGCAACCCGCCTGGGCCGCGGGACTGATCGCTGTGGTCATCGTGCCGCTGATCTCACATTCGATCGAGCTCACCATTCACGTGCTGCGCGGCACGCCGCGGATCATCACCAGCGTGATCGCTTCCGTGTGCTTCACGGTGCTCTCGACCCTGTTCAACCTGTACGCGATGCGCAAAGGAGTGCTGGTCGTCGGCCATGGCGGAGCGAGCATTGCCGAGGATCTGCGCCGCGTCCCGCGCCTGCTGGGCGGATTTCTCGCCGCGCCGTTCGTCGCGCTCCTGCGGACCACAAGCCGCAGCATCACGGCTGGCGGCTAAAGCATTCTCAACGATTCTCTGAAACCGGCCAACGCGCTTCGTGACTGTCGCGCCCCGGGCCAGGGCGGGTTTGATGAGGCGCGGCAGTCATGCCGCGCGTTGCCGCTGGCCCGCGGAAATGCTGAGACCAACCGCCTCGCCTCAGCGAGCGGCTCAATGCCCGCGTTCACGCGAACAGCGCTCGCCGCAGCGGGATCGGACGCCGGGCGCGCAAGCAATATCCGTAAGCGTCGTAGACCTGCTCGAAGATCCGGCTCCAATGCCGGCACAGCGCGTATTGGCGCGCGCGATTTCCGAGGTTCTCGCGCAGCTCGCGATCCTTCGCCAGCTTCACCACCGCGTCGAGAAACGCCGAGTCGTTCTCGGCGACAAATCCGGTTTCGCCGCTGTTGACCAGGTATTTCGGTCCTCCGCCCGTGGTGACCACCACTGGCACGCCGGAAGCCAGCGCCTCCATCACTACGTTCCCGAACGTATCGGTGTGCGAGGGAAACGCGAAAATGTCCAGGTTGGCGTAAGCGCGCGCCAGATTTTCGCCAAACAGCATTCCTTCGAGCTCGGCCTGCGGAACATTCTGCTTCAGCCAGGGCCGCTCGCCTCCCTCGCCGACAATCGAAATGCGAAACTTGGTGATGCCCGCGCGATCGAGCGCATGCCCCACCTCGCGAAGAAAGCGGACGTTTTTTTCAGGCGAAAGCCGCCCCACGAACCCGATCGTCAGGATGTCGTCCGCGCGGTCGCGCTTTTCCGGCGCGAACCACACCGCGTCCACCCCGCGCTGCATCAGGAACGACGGTTTTCCGGTGCGCGCGCGCAGCATCTCCACCAGCTCCAGATTGGGCGCGAGCAGCACGCGCGCGAGCTGATAATAGCGCAGAGTGAGCGCCAGAATGATGTCGCGCTCCACGAATCCGGCCACGCCGCGCGCGAGCTTCCGCGGAAATTTCGCCATCAGCTTCATCAGCCGGCGCCCGCCAAACTCGTGAACATTGGTGTGCCAGGAAGCGATCAGCGGGAGCCTGAGCTGATGCGCCAGAATCACCCCCAGCATTCCTATGTCGCTGGGACCGGTGACGTGAACCAGCTCCGCGCCGAATTTTTTCAAATGCCAGGTGATCAGCCCGCGGTAGCGCGCAAACAGCAGGTCGAAAGACATGTCGTGCTCGAGCGGAATCCCCACCCCGCTGCGCTTCAGCTCCAGCGTCCATACTGGACCATCGCATTCAAGCCGTGTCGCCCGGCCCGCGTGCACGTTCAGGAACGGCAGCCCGCGCTTGCGCGCGAACGCGTCGAAGTTGCGGCTGGTGTGCGCTACTCCGTTCACTTCATGGAACGAATCGGTGAAAAACGCGACCCGCGGCGGATTCATGGCGCGATCTCCGGCGCGTCGGCCAGCGCCAGCCTCAGCGCGCCGCGCAATTGCGGAATGCGGCTGGCGCGGATGAATGCCACGAACGCCTGCACGATCCAGGGACCCTCGCCGCGCCACGCCGCCGATAACGGCTGCACCGATCCGTCCTCGCTCGTGTAGAACACGCGATCGCGCCAGTAGCGCCGCCCCGCGGGGAACTCGGGATAGTCGCGCAGGATCGCGTGCATGGTCTCGATCA
Source organism: Bryobacteraceae bacterium (assembly GCA_035501755.1). Taxonomy (GTDB): domain Bacteria; phylum Acidobacteriota; class Terriglobia; order Bryobacterales; family Bryobacteraceae; genus Palsa-187. The sequence goes on from DATJVN010000033.1 coordinate 12,903, forward strand.
TGCGCAGCCGCAGCGGCTCGCGATACTGCGGCATGAAGAGAACGTCGCTGTGGCGGTCGCGGCGGATCTCCTCGGCGAACTCGGCGAAATTTTGCGCGTTGGTCAGGTTGAGATTCGCATTCGGTTCAGTGCCGTGCCGGTCGCCGCCCGAAATCAGCGGATGCCCGGATCGCCCGGCGACGCGGATCACGAGCCGGTTCTCGCGCCACGGCCGCAATCCGTTGAGCTCTAGCGCGTGAATCCATTCGCCGAAGCGCTCCAGGAACTGCCCCAGAAGCTGCGCGTGCTCGATCGACCCGATGCGCGCTTCATCCCACGCCGGGTGATTCCATACCACCAGCGCGCCGGGAAATTCGTGGACCGCGGCAAGCGTCTGCGAAATCCGCTCACGCGTGGGCGCCGCGGTCACCTCTTGGAGTTCGCGCATGGTCGCCTGCGCTCGCGCCGCCGGAAGATTGTGGATGCCGATGTGGAAGAACGACGGCCCGAACGGTACCGTCCATTCGACCGAAATCGGCGCGTCGCGATTGAGCACCGCCAGCAGCGCCCCCGCCTGGATGTCGTCGTGGTCGCTCAACGAGACCAGCGGGTCGAGGTCCAGAACATTTTCGATCTGCGCGCGCTCCAGTTCGAGCGCTTCGCGCGGCGCCAGCGGCGGACGCAAGAAGGCGCGGCTGAAATCCAGTTCCCGGCCGGTGCGCTCCCTGTAGCGCCGCTGGTGGCGGCGGATCGCTTCGCCCAGAAGCGGAACCTTCGAAGTGTAGCGCGGGATGAACGCCAGGCTCTCCCGCGAATACAGCGTGTGACTGTGCAGCGACACCGCGCGGCGGAAACGGCGCGCCACGTTGCGGTCGCGCCAGTGCAGATACAAATGGGTGCGTGTCACAGAGCCTCCTCGGCCGCGATCGCGGAATCCTGCTCCAGCGTGATGCGCAGGTACGATCGGGGCGAAAACTCAATTCGCGCCGGCAGGTCACATCCCGGGTCCAGCCACAGCCGGAAGCTGCTGCGGCGCTTGGTTTCGATCTCGCGGATTTTTCCAGCGATCAGCGTCTGACCCTGCGCCGCAGATTTTTCGCAGGTCAATTCATACGTCTTGCCGTTGTGCGCGTATACAACCGAGCACTGGCGCGCTTCGGACCGGATCGCGCCCAGCGTCGCATACAGAAACGTCGGCAACGCGCGATCCGGGGGCCCCGCGTATTCCTTCTGGGCCGCGTCGGCGTTCCGCATCCGCTCGCGGATCGCGCTCCTCAGGCCGCCCAGTTTGGCGCACGAGAAAATCGATCCGCCGACGTTCGCTTTGCGCACGCAAATGCGCGACGGCGAGTGCAGTTCGTCGACCACCGTAAACGTCCCGTGCTCGGATTCATCGGCGTCGAGCACCCGTTTGCGGGCTTCCTCGAAGGACTCTTCCGAGTGCGCCGCCGTAACGAATCCGAACAGGGCCGCGGTCTCCAGACGCGACGCGTTTTCGACCGCGACCTCCTCGGTCGAGCCGGCGTAGTTGAGCCCGTGCGTCCGCGCCCGATCAGCGCCCCCGGCGAAGGACAACGCCGTGGTTCTGCCCACGGCGACGCGACATTCGCGGACCGAAGCCGCGGCGGAGCCGACCCCCCGCCGCGAAAAAATCGGAACCCCCAGCAGGGCCACCACCACGTCCGCGCGATAGGCGCGCGTGCGGATCGAATCCCAGGCGGAGGGGGTTGCGCCCAGCCGGTCGACCTCGGGAACCGTAACCGCGTCACCGCGCGCGCCGGCAAGCACGAAGCCCGCCAGCGCGCGCAATACCTGGCAAAAGAGTTCGCGTCGTGATCGCATATCGTTTGCAGCTTAACGGCCGACGATGAGCAAAGGATCGTTAGCCCGTGAAAGTCGCGTTAAAACATTTCTGACTTTCTGTGTTTCAATCATCTACCACCGTTCGGCGTGAATCTCCGGTTACATTTCCGCTCATTTCCGCGTTTCCGGGGGTGGTATCATGCCAGCGCATGGGTCAATACTCCCTCGGCGTCGACATGGGCGGCACCAACCTGCGCGCCGCGGCCATCGACGATTCCGGAAAAATGCTCGACAAGATCGCCGGCGCCACGCATCTCCAGGCCGGCCGCGACGCGGTGATCGACGATATGGTGCTCTCGATCGAGACCCTCCGCGCGCGCCTGGGCCAGCACGATCTCGCCGGCGTGGGCGTAGGACTCCCCGGCTTCATTTTGATGGACAAGGGCTACATCGTCGGCTCCAACAACCTTCCTGAGTTCAACAACTACCCCGTCCGCGACGAAATCGAGCGCCGCCTCAAGGCCAAGGTGACTCTCGAAAACGACGCCAACGCGGCCGCGCTGGGCGAAAAATGGATGGGCGCCGGCCGAGCCGTGGACGACCTGGTGCTGCTCACGCTCGGCACCGGCGTCGGCGGTGGAATCATCTCCGGCGGCCGTATTCTGCGCGGCAGCGTAGGCATGGCGGGCGAGATCGGCCACATCACCGTGGTCCCCAACGGCAATCCCTGCGGCTGCGGAAATACAGGGTGCCTCGAAAAGCACGCCTCGGCCACCGCGATTTCGGCCATGGCGCGGCTGGTCGGCTTGGGGCACGATCTCAGCTCGGAAGAGGTTTTTAAGGCCGCGGTCGCCGGCGACGAGCGCGCCAAAGCGATTTTTCGCAGCATGGGCGAAGCGCTGGGAATCGCGCTGGCGACGCTCATCAACATTTTCAATTTCCCGCTCTACCTGCTGAGCGGCGGACCGCTGCCCGCCTGGGAATTTTTCGCGCCCGCGATGATCGAGGAGGTCCGCCGACGCAGCTTCACCTACCGCAACGCGCCCACCCGAATCGAGCGCGCGACGCTAGGCGGAGAGGCCGGACTGTACGGCGCCGCACGCCTCCCCTTCCTGGCAGAAGCAGCATCGCCGCCGGCTCGCTAACGCGCGATTCACGGCCGCGTCTCGATGCGGCCGCCTCTCCAAAAAAACAACCACGCCAGAACCACCGCCAGCAACGTCGCCGCCGTCAGCCCCAGGCCCACGTAAAAACTCACCGGCCGATAATCCATTTCAATGCGATGCCGCCCGCGCTCCACCACGACGCCGCGCGCCGCCCCATACGCCGCATACATTCGCGCCGCCTTTCCGTCGACCGTCGCCACCCAGTCCTTCGAATATCCATCCGCCAGGATCAGCATGCCGCGGCAGTTCATCTCCGCGTCGATCGCGACGTGCTGCGCCTCATGCCGCGCCAGCCGCACCTGGTCGCCCGAACAATTCTCCAGGCTGGGCATCGCGCCCATCAGCAAAACCATCCGCCCGAAATCGAGCGACGGATGATTCAGGTGCGGACCGAGTTCCTCCAGATTGCCGATGGGGAAAGTTTCATGCACCGCCCAGACCCTCGGCATCGCCGTCGCGCTCTCGAACACTTTGATCCCGGAGGCGCCCGCGAAAACCTCGGCGAGCCCCGGCCGCGGCGCCTGGCGCGCGACGTAATACTTCACCCCGAACAGATCGCGCGCGCGAGGGTAGCCCTGCACCCCGACGAACGCGCGCGGACCGGAAGCGACGTAACCCATGAACGCCTCGACCCCGTACCAGTCGCCGAAATTGTAGGGAACGTCGTCTCGGTTGAAATCGGTGCGATACACTCCCGGACGGCTCTTGAGGAACGCCGCGATATCGGCGTCGCGCGTGAGCACATTCCAGAATCGCAACCCCAGGTCGCGATTGATCAGATTCGATTCCGCCAGCGACCCGATCTCGAGCATCACCAGCCCCACCAGCATCACGCGCACTCCGCGCGCCTCGATCGCGCCGGTTCGCAGCGCATACAGCAGGACAATCAACAGCAACCCGGCGAACCCCGTCATCGCGATCTGCCCCGCGGCCACGCTCACCGTTGTGTGAAACGCCGAAACGACAGCCTCGAAAATCCAGATCGCCGCCGCGACCGCGCCGCAGCCCAGCATCACGCGACGGATCCACGCGGATTGCGCGTTCTCCAGCAGAAAATCCGCGCCGAACGCGGCGAGCACGCTTGCTCCCAGATCGAAAATCACCACCGCCATCGCCGGATTCCGCGCCTTCTCGGCGAACGGGACCAGCGCATATATGATTCCGTTTAGAATCGTCGCGCCCGCGAACGAAAAAACCAGGGCGCCCAGCGCGACCGCCGCAAGCTGCCGCACCGGCGCTTCTCTCCAAGCCAGCGCAACCCCCAAAATCGCCAGCGCCAGCACCACGATGCCTACAAACGGATTGGAGTGCGTATACAGCCCGTTCAAAAAAATTCCGAGCGTCGACTCCGGGCTGATGCTGAACTCATCGTGCACCGAATACGGCACCGGCTCGTTCCAGGCGACCGGATGACTCGTGTTCACCCAGCGCACCGCCTCGCGTCCATACGAAAGGCTCGGCAGCGTTTGCGCCGCGCTCACCAGTATCATCGTG
>DATJVN010000034.1:0-53337 GCA_035501755.1 Bryobacteraceae bacterium
AAACAGAATCAGCACCGCCATCGGAACCGCGGCCATCTTGAAAAACAGCGCCGGAACGAAATCGGCCGCGAATCCTTTCAGTGACGCGCGGTTGAGCTCGGTCAGCAGCATTGACGCGAGCGCCAGCGCGCCGCAAACGAAAATCAATCCGAGGCTCACCACCTGGTTCCGAAAAAAGCTGCGATTCTTCGCGATTCCCCACGCGCGGTTCAGCGCGACTTCGAGCGGCTCGAAAATTCCGTTGGCGGTGAACAGCAGCAGGATCAGTGAAGCGACCTCCACCGGCTGCACCGGCAAATTCTCGTGTTTGCCTTTGGTGTAAAGAAAGCTGGTGAAGGAATCCGGGAAATAATCGCGCAGCGCGAGCTGGATCGCGGCAATGGTCGAATCCCGTCCGAAGACGCGCTGCGACACGGACATCATCACGATCAGGAAGGGGTAAAACGAAAGCAGCACGTTGGCGGCCACCGAGAAGGCGTACACGTGCACCTCGGTCTGCATCCAGTAGCGAAACGTAGGCCGCAGAGCCTCGATCAGCCTCCGCATGGATTCATTCTAAGGCCGGATCTTTCGTGGGGGCCGAAACTTCAGTTCGAGCTCTCCAGCACCGTCGGATATTTGATCCCGAGCTGTTCCAGGTACGTGTCGTACTTGTCGGGATTGTAATAGAACTGCTTCATGCGGTCGCGATAAGTTTCCATGGTCTTCTGGTTGAGCCAGATCGCCGGCTTATCGTCGGGACGCAGGAAGCTGGTGTATCTCATGTCCTTGGTCTGGACATTGTTGAAATAGTCCCACGCGGATTTCACCAGCTCGGGATGCGTGAGGATGTCGATCATGGTCATGGCCTGAACCTTCGCGCCGGCGATCACGCCTTTATGCGCGATGGGCGTCGCCATCGAAATCGCATTAGCCCAGTTGTGGCCCGGACCGCCGGGAATATTGGACGGGAAACGCAGCGTGACCGTGGGGACGTTCCAGGAAACGTCGCCGATGTCGTCCGAGCCGCCGCCCATCGGCTGTTGCTGCCCTTCCTCGCCGGTATTGTCGTTCTCCGCCTGCGCGCGCGGCGCCCGCAATTCGGGAATCTTCGTAGCCAGCCCGCGAACCGGCTGTTTCAACTCGGCCTGGAAGGCGCGCGCCAGCTTCTGATCGTCATCCGACCACTGCGGCAGCCCGACCTTTTTCATATTCGCGTACATGTCCTCGGCGATCGGCTTGTTGAAATATCCCGGCCACGCGCTGCCAAGCAGGCGCTCGCTGTATTCGGTGTCGGTCATCAGAGTCGCGCCTTTGGCCATGTTGTCGCCGATGTGCCACAGATTCATGATGTGCGGATAATCGGCTTCGCGGAAATAAAACCAGATGGCCGCGTTGGGCGGAACGACATTGGGCTGATCGCCGCCATTGGTGATCACGTAGTGGACGCGCGTGGCCAGGCGCAGATGCTCGCGGCGGAATTCGTAGCCCATGCTCATCAGCTCGGCGGCATCGAGCGCGCTGCGTCCGCGCCATGGAGCGCCCGCCGCGTGCGCGCTTTCGCCTTTGAAGGAATACTCGATGGACACCAGCCCGTTCTGCCCGCTGGGTCCGTAGGAAACGCCGAGATTGTTGGCGACGTGGCAGAACAGCACGATGTCGACGTCCTTGAACATCCCCGCGCGCACGTAATACGCCTTGGTTCCGACCAGTTCCTCGGCGACGCCGGGCCACAGGCGGATGGTGCCTTTAAGGTGCTCGCGCTCCATCACGTGCTTCACGGCGAGCGCGGCGATGATGTTGAGCGGCACGCCCGAATTGTGACCTTCGCCATGGCCTGGCGCGCCTTCGATGATCGGATCGTGATACGCGACTCCGGGTTTCTGCGAGGCCTGCGGAATATCGTCGATATCCGAGCCGAGTGAGATCACCGGCTTGCCTTCTCCCCACGACGCGACCCACGCAGTGGGAATGCCGGCGTAATTGTGTTCGACCTTGAAGCCGTTTTTCTCGAGAATGCCGCTCAGATAGCGCGTAGTTTCGAACTCCTGGAATCCGAGCTCGCCGAAGCTGAACACGCTGTCGACCATCACCTGCGCCTGCTTTTTCATCTGATCGATTTCGCCCGCGATATCGGCTTTCATGGCGGCTTCTTTTTCGGGCGCAACGCTGTTCTGCGCGAACACCGACGCGGCCAGCAAAAAACCGAGCAAATACTTGAACATTCCAGGGATCTCCTTGACTTCAGAACAGCGTAGCATGCCTAGCCACGGCCCTCCCTGCGGATGAAGATCGACCCCCGCCCTAACGGGCAGGGCTGGTCGGCGCGGGTTCGGATCCGGCTTTTCAATATCTTCAGATTGACCGTATAAAATGAACGCCTGGAGACGATTCTCATGCTACGATCCTCGATCCTGTTGGCGGCGATTCTGTGCGCCGCGCCGATCATCCATGCGCAAGGCCGCGGCGGAGGCAACGCGCAACTTCCGGCGCGCATTCCTTCAATTGAGGAGCGCACCGCGACCATGCGCAAGCTAGACGGCTTTTTCCCCCTGTACTGGGACGCGCGCACCGGGTCGCTATTCCTGGAAATCACCCGTTTCGAGCAGGAATTTCTGCTTGCCGACGGACTGGCCGCGGGGCTGGGGTCGAACGACATCGGCCTTGACCGCGGGCAGGAAGGCGGCGGCCGGATTGTGAAATTCGAACGCTACGGGCCAAAAATTTTCCTGGTCCAGCCGCAGGAAGTTTTCCGCTCCTCGAGCGACAATGCAGCCGAGCGCCGCAGCGTGGAGGACTCTTTCGCGAAATCGGTGCTGTATGGATTCACCATCGCGGCCGAAAGCGACGGACGCGTACTGGTGGACGCGACCGATTTCGTGGTGCGCGACGGGCACGGCGCCGGGGGCGCGCTGCGTCCGGGAAATTATCGCGTCGATAAAACGCGCAGCGCGGTGTACATGCCGCGCACCAAGGATTTTCCAAAAAACACGGAAATCGAGGTCACGCTGACCTTCTCAAACGAAGCGGCGGGCGGGCGCGGCGGTGGTGGAGGAGGTCCGCAACAAGGGCCGCCGGCGATTTTCACCGAGAACGGCGGAGGACGCGGTGGGCGCGGCGGCGGAGGATTCGGCGGCGGAATGTTTTCCGGTTCGGTCGCGAGCGTGACCCCCAACGCCGAAGCCGTCACCCTGCGCGAGCACTATTCGCTGGTGGAGCTGCCCGACGGAAATTTCAAGCCGCGCGAAGACGATCCGCGCGCCGGATACGGCGGCATCACTTACGTCGATTACAGCGTCCCGATCGGCGAGCCGATGGTGAAACACTACATTCGCCGTCATCGCCTGGAGAAAAAAGATCCCGGCGCGGAAATGAGTGAGGCGGTGAAGCCCATCGAATATTGGGTCGATTCCGGCGCTCCGGCGGATGTGCAGAAAGCGCTGATCGAGGGCGCGAGCTGGTGGAACCAGGCGTTTGAAGCCGCCGGTTTCAAGAACGCGTTCCACGTCGCCGCGCTGCCGCCCGACGCCGATCCCATGGACATCCGCTACAACATGATCAACTGGGTGCACCGCTCGACGCGCGGCTGGTCGAGCGGCGCGACCGTGACCGATCCGCGCACGGGCGAAATCATCAAGGCCACGGTCACGCTCGGCTCACTGCGCGACCGGCAGGATTATCTGATTTTCGAAGGCCTGCTTTCGCCCTATTTGACCGGAGACGAGCATCCGGAAATTTTGTATCAGACCGCGCTCGCGCGCATTCGCCAGCTTTCGGCGCACGAAACCGGCCACACGCTGGGCCTGGGTCACAATTATTACGACAGCAAGCAGGGATGGATCTCGGTGATGGATTATCCGCACCCGCAGGAGGATCTGAAACCGGATGGCTCCATCGACATTTCGCACGCCTATCCTCAGCACATCGGCGAATGGGACAAGGTCGCGATCAATTACGGATATCGCGCGCTTCCGCGGGGCGATGAAAAAGCCGCGCTCACGCGGATTCTCGACGAGGCGTGGAGCAAAGATCTCATTTACCTCACCAATCAGGATCTGGAAGCGCATCCCAAGGTCGACCAGTGGTCGAACGGCGTCAACCAGGCGGACGAGCTGAATCACATGATGAAAATCCGCCGCGCCGCGCTGAACAAACTGGGCGAGCACTCGATTCGCAACGGCGCTCCCATGGCGACGATCGAAGAGCCGCTGGTTCCGATTTTCATGTATCACCGCTATTCGGTCGAATCCGCCGCGTCGATGGTGGCGGGCATCGATTATATCTACGGAATCCGCGGCGATCATCGCACGCCGACTAAATGGGAACCGGCCGCAGATCAACGCAAGGCGCTCGACTCGCTCGCCGCGACTTTGAAACCGAGCGAGCTGACCGTGCCCAAGCAGGTGCTCGACGCGATTCCGCCGCGCCCGCCGGGCTACGGCCGCCATCGCGAACTTTTTCCGCGCACCACTGGCGACGGATTCGATCCGCTGAGTCCGGCGACGGTCGCTTCCGACGTAACCATCGGTTTCGTGCTGGAGTTGGATCGCGCGGCGAGGATGGTGGCACAGCACGCCGTAGATCCGTCGCTGCCGGGGCTTGAAGAAGTGATCGACCGGCTGACCAAGGCGATCTTCGACGCGCCGGTGGCGAATTCGTACGAGTCCGAAGTGCGCCGCGCCGAGGAGCGCGTGCTGGTGGATCGCGTGATGTGGCTGGCGAACGCCGATCAAAACGCGCAGGTGCGTGCGATCGCGGCGCTCAAGCTGACCAAGCTCGCGAATCGTCTGAAAGCCGAGCCCGCAACCAGCGAGGCCGAGCAGGCACAGCATCAACTACTCGCCGCCGATATCAAGCGCTTCCTGGAGCGTCCCGCGGAGGTCGAGCGTCCACTGCCTGCGCCGCCGTCGCCGGCGGGAGCGCCGATCGGCGACATGCCGCTCGACTGGCTGGCTCGCCCACCGATGGGGAAATGACATCATAGAAAGAGATGTATCGGGTTGTTTGCGCGATTCTGCTGGCCGGTTCGCCCGCGCTGGCGCAAAAATGGGTCGAGTATCGCGTCGGGCCATTCCACCTTTTCAGCGATGCCGGCGATAAGGCCGCGCGCGACCGGCTGAATGAGCTGGAACAGTTGCGCCACGCGCTCGGCCAGGTGCTCGGCTTGGACACCCTGGGTGTCGGCGGGCCGCACGAGGGCTCGCTCGATACAACCTGGCCCGTCGACTTCATATTGTTCCCCAATACGAAGGCGTTCGCGCCGCACGCGCCGGGAAATCCGTTTGTCGAAGGCGGGTCGGCGGTGCTCACCGCCTGGACCGCAGATACGCCGCTCCCACAGGACCTGTTGCGCGCGGTCACGCGCATGCTGATTGACGATAACGCGGATCGCATGCCCGAAGCGATCGAGACCGGATTGTGCGATCTCTTCTCGACCATCAAGGCGAAGGGGACTATCGTGTCGATCGGCGCGATGCCGGATGGGCTGCCGCCGGCGCGCCTGCGGGCTTGGGCCAAAGTCCAAATGCTGGTGACCTCGCCCGAATACAGCGGCAAGTTTCGCGTGTACCTCAACAATTTGCAGGGCGTCGGCGATGAGGTTCTGGCCGCGCGCAACGCCTACGGATTGAGCGTGGCGAAGCTCAACGAAATTGTCGACGCCTACGTTCACGCCGGCAAATTCGAAGCCGCGCAGGTTTCGGCCGAAGCCATCAATCCCAACCGGGATTTCATCGAAAAGCCGGCAACCAAGGAGCAGGTGGATGAATTGGTCGCGGAGATCGCCGCCGATGGCAAGAATTTTCCGCCGGATAGCGCGCGCGCTCTGATCGAGGGGCGTACGCGCGATGAGATCGAACTCGCCATTAAGGCCAATCCCAAGTGGGCCGAGCCGTATTTTCGATTGGCGGACCTCGAACCCACCGACGAGGCGCGGATCAAGGATCTGAAAACCGCGACCAGGCTGGAGCCGCGCAACACGGAATACTGGCAGGAGCTCGCCGAAGCGCAGATGCTGGCGCATCAGTACGCGGATGCCGAAAAATCGTGGGCGTCGGCGATCAGCGAAGCTCCCACCGAAGCCGAGCGCGAGCGCATTCGAAAAAACCGCATCGGCGTCGAAGACAGGCGCGCCGAGTGGGAGGCAGCCGAGCGCAAGCGCATCGCCGCGGAGCAGGCCGCCGAGCTCGAACGGATCAAGAACGCCGCCGCAGCCGAGGTCCACGCGGCCGAGGACGCTGCTGCCAAGCAGGCCGGCGGACTGAAGGCCGGCGAAAAACCGCTGGCGTGGTGGGGCGAGCCGGAGGGCCAAAAGCTATCGGGGAAACTGGCGCGCGTCGATTGCCTCAGCGGCGGTCCCATGCGGCTGACCATCGATATCGACGGCGGTGGAGTGATTCGCCTGCTGATCCGCGACATGAACAGCCTTCAGGTTGCGGGCGGCGAGCCGGCGAAGTTCGTGTGCGGAGCGCAGCGCGCGCCGCGTCAAATCCGCGTCATTTACAATGTCAAAACTGACGTGAAGACCGACACCGTGGGCGAGATCGCGATGGTGGAATTTCCGTAATGCGGAAAGTTCCGCTGCGCCCCGCTATGTGGCGATGGGCGGCCATTACTATTTTTCTTTTCTCCTCCGCGCTCAATTATCTCGACCGGCAGCTTCTGGCTGCGGTCGCGCCGTCGCTGCGCGGCGAATTTCACATTACCAATCACGAATACGGGCAGATCGTTAGCGTGTTCTCGATCGTCTATGCGCTGGTGGCGCCCGTGGCGGGATGGTTCATCGACCGCGTGGGGCTCGACGCGGGCGTGAGCATCGCCGTGCTGGTGTGGTCGGCCGCGGGCGCGGCGACGGGGTTGACGCACAGCTTTCGCGGACTGCTGGCCAGCCGCACACTGTTGGGCGTCGCGGAAGCGGCGGGGATTCCCTGCTTCGGGAAAGCCAACGCGATGTACCTGGAGCCGCGCGAGCTCGCGCTGGGCACGGCATTTAACCAGGTGGGGATCAGCATCGGATTGACCGCCGCGCCGCTGGTGGTCGCCGCCGTCGCGACCGTGTATGGATGGCGATCGTCATTCCTGATCTGCGGCGCGCTGGGGTTGATCTGGGTGCCGCTGTGGCTGCTGACCTCGCGGCGGATCCCGGCGCGGACGCTCTCCAAATCCGAATCGGGAGCGCGCTTCTCCGATCTGCTGCGCGACCGCCGCTTGTGGGTATTGGTGATCGCCACGATCTTCATGATGTGCCTGTACACGCTGTGGACCAACTGGACCACGCTGTATTTCGTCGAGCAGTGGCATCTGACGCAGGAGGAAGCCAATCGCAGATTCGCGTGGATCCCGCAGATTTTTTCGATGCTCGGCGGATTTTTCGGCGGCTGGATCGCGTTCCGTTGGATTCGCGGAGGCGCGCGGGTGCTGGCCACGAGAATGCGGCTGTGCTGGATCTGCGCGGCAGCCACGCTCGTCGCGACCGCGGTGATTCCGCTGATGCCGGGCACCACGCTCGCCGCGGCGGCCATCAGCATCAGCGCCTTCTGGGCCGTCAGCATCACCACCAATCTCTATGCCCTGCCCATCGACATGTTCGGCCCATCGCGCGCGGCCTTTGGTGTCGCCGCCCTGACTTTTGCCTATGGCGTGATGCAGACGATCCTTTCGCCGGCGATCGGGATGGTGGTGGATCACTACGGTTTCAATACCGTGTGCCTGGGAATGTCGTGGATGCCGCTATTCGGCGTATGGATTTTGTCGAGGAGCGTGGTGGATTGATGAAGTTACTAACGCTTGTGTCTAAAGCGCATCTAACCCCCGGCTCACGGCCGGGGCTGGGGATCAATCGCATCGGACAGCCCTGCCCGTCAGGGCCGGGGTTCTGACAGACTCTGCTCAGCTTGATCAGGCTCATGACCATTCGCTCCGCCGAACCGCGCGACCTCGACGATATCGGGCGAATTTTGGGAAAATCCTCCTGGCGCGCGGAGGATCTCCTTGCTTTCGACTGCCGGATTGCCGAACTGGATGGTCTGCTCGCCGGGTTCCTGGCCGCCCGCGAGACGGGGCCCGGCGAGCGGGAGATCCTGTATATCGCGGTCGATTCGGCGTTCAGGCGGCGCGGAGTCGGCCGGGCGCTCATCCAAAACCAGCTCGCAACGTCAAAAGGCGCCTGTTTTCTCGAGGTCCGCGAATCCAATCTGGCCGCGATAAATCTTTACAAATCAGCCGGTTTCCGTCCCGTCGGACGCAGAGAGTACTATTATACTGATCCCCCCGAAACGGCTATTGTCATGAGGTTTCTTTCATGATATTGTCATGGTGCAGCAGTCGGCCGTCGGTGACCGGCTGCCCGGAACGAATGAGTGCACTCACGATTACCCACCGAGCCATTTCAATTCAAACCAACCGACTCGGCGGAGTTCCACCTATCAAGGAGATCCGTTGATGGAGAATCATCAAGAAGAAATCAAGGCGCACCTGATGGCGACCAGCGAGGAATTCCGAGCGCTGGCCGCGCAGCACAGCCAGTTGCATAAAGAACTGGAGGAGCTCGAAGCCAAAGGCCATCTGAACGCGGAAGAGCAGATGGAAGAAGTCCGGCTCAAGAAGCAGAAGCTGCGGCTCAAGGACCAGATGAACGCGATGCTGGCTCGTCCGCGACCGCAGCAAGTCGCCTGAGCCTTCAGGTGCGCGCGTAAAAAGAAACGGCCGGGACGTGAAATGGCGTCCCGGCCGTTTTTGTTTTTTGAGCGACGGCTTACTGAACGTCGACCACCTTGCCGTTGTTGAAGGTGACCTTCATATCGGGATAGACGTAGATCTTCTTGGCTCCCAGATCGACAATGCTCTTGGGCTGACCCAGCATCCCCGTCACTTCGTCGATGCTCTGACCCAGTGCAATGGTCTTGGTTTGCGCCGGCGCGGCTGCCGGAGCCGCCGCCGCGGAATCCGCTGCCCCACCCGCCGGCGCTTCAGCCAGCGCCTGCGTTTCTTCCTGGTCGGCCTGCGCCAGTTGCTGATTCACCTGGTTGGCGACGTCGGGATCCGGCGGAGGGGCCTGCTGCGCGAAATCGGCCTTCACCGGAGCCGCTTGTGCCGACGCGGGTGCGGCCGGAAGACCACCCTGCCCCTGCTTGGACTGCAAATCGGCCATGCCCTGGTCGATCGTCTCCCGCATGCTGTTCTGCATGTCTTGCAGATCTTCGAAACTCACGGCCACCGTGGCGCCCTTGCGGCATTCCTGACCGCCCTTGCTCGCCAGGATGACCAGGTTGGCCGCGGTCGCATCCGCGGCGGGCGGACCGGTGAGCTGCAAGGCATCGCCTTCACTGAGCGCGCATTCGGCGCCGGTCGAATCGGTCACGTCGAGGTCGCGCCCGGCCACGAAAACGTGGCGCTGGCCATCGCTCAGCTCGCGCCCGATGCCGCTCGACGACGGATCGATGTCCTGGCCCCGGGCGGTCTGCTGCGCTTCCTGATTTTCAAGCGCGATCTGCTTCTGCACCTCGGCCGCGATGGCGTCCTTCACATCCGGAGTCAGCGCGACCGCGCCGGGAGGAGGTCCCGCGGACGCCGCGGCAGCCTGAGCCGCCGCAGCCTGTTGCGCCGCGTACGCCGCCGCGAGCTGCTGCGAGATGATGTAATCGGTCAACCACAGCGACGCGCTCGCGTACACCGGGTAAGGCGTAAAGTAGAATCCGTAATACCCATACCAGGGTGCCGCGGCGAAGCCGAAGCCGAACGCGATGGGACGCGGCCACGGGTTGTAAACCCATCCGTAGTATGCCGGCGCGTAGTAGACCGCCGGCGCGTAGCCTTCGACGTAGACGCCGTGATAGGGATAACGTCGGTAGAAGCGGTCATAGGCGCGGCCGTCGCGATAATAGGTGCGATGCGCGAATTCGTGGCCGTGATACATGTAAGGATGCTGGACGTATCCGTGCCCGCGGCGGTCGGCGTAGACGCGCGAATGGTCGGCGCGTTCCACCGACACGTGACGCCGGCCGTCGAGACCGTGATGGATCGCCATCCCGTTCCTGCCGTGGATATCGGCCGGCCTTCCGTCGCGTCGCCGAACCACTTCGCGTCCGCTCGCCGTCCGCGTGACGTGACTCCCCGCCGGAACCCGTCCCCCGGCCCCCGGCCGTCCCCCGGCCGCCGCCCGTCCCGCCGGTCCACGCGCACCCGCCGGTCCACGCGCCGGTGACGCTCCGCGACCGGCGGTGGTGGCTCCGCGACCCGCGGTCGTCGGACCTCGACCGGCGGTTGTAGGTCCGCGCCCCGCGGTCGTCGGACCGCGTCCGGCAGTGGTCGGTCCTTTTGAAGCCGCGCCGGATCTGGACGGCCCGGCCGGTTTTGCCGCCGGTTTGGCCGCCGGTTTCGACGGCGCTTCCTTTTTCTGTGCGTAGGCAACACCCAACACCAGCGCTGCCACGAGGACAGTCTTAAGCAGATTCATAACTCCCCCAGAAATCGTCCCGATTCAATACGCCCGAAAATTACTGAACGTCGCTCACCTTTCCGTTCACGAACGTCACTTTCAGGTCTTTGTAATAGAAAATCTGTTTGCTCCCCAACTGCGCCTTTTTTTCCGGCTGTCCGAAGGCCGCGACCACTTCATCCACGGTTTGGCCTAGCGAAATCGACTTGGGCGGCGCTGCCGGCTGATCCGATGGCGGAGGCGGAGGCGGAATGGGCGGCGGCGCCGCATCGGCCGGCGGCGGTGGCGGTGGAATCGGCGCTGGAGCAGCAGCGGGAGGTTCGGCCGCGGCTGCGGGAGCCGCGGGCTGAGCCGACTGGGCGTTCGTACCTGAGTCCTGCGGCTGGACCGTGAAAACCTCCGCGACCGTCTTCACCACCTGGTCGGCGGGCGGCAGCGAACCTTTGCCGAAAAACGTCAGCAGCGCGCGATACCGGTAATCCCCGATCTGATCCGTGAACAGCTCGAAGACCACCGAATTGTCCTTGACCTCGATCTTGGTGACCCACATTTTTTCGCCCTTGACGAAGGTGCGCGTCGCGCCCGACTGCGGAGCGCCCGCGCCCGGAATATGGCTCAGGAACCGTGTGGTTTTGCCGATCGCGTTCTGGGTGATCTTCCCTTCCTGGTACTTGTTCTGATTGACATCCGACTTGGTCGCGTCGGTCATCAGAAGATTACTCTTTTGAAGCACCAGAATGGAACCCGCGGTGACGATATCGGTCCGGTCCGCGGTGGCCTGCGTCAGCGCGTAGGTCGACTCGAGCTGCTTCTGAATGGCCGCCTTGTCCTGCGCCAGGACCGTCGCGCCTGCCACAACCGCAATGAAAAACAAACCCTTCCAACGAATCATAGCGTCGGAATCCCCTTCCAAAAGAAATTACGACGAGCAGGTGCAGTATACAATGCCGCCATTGTCATATTCAAGCTGTTTTTCTGTATACACATTGCGTAGAATCGGGGCCGGATACGTCATTTCGCCCCCGAAAATAAGGCCCATGACTGAATCCGGATTATGGGGCCTGAAGCAGCTCGACCACGTACTGTTTCCACAGCTTCGCCACCGAGTGCGTCCCGTGGCCGCGGGTCTGGTCGCTCGTGGGGATCAGGACGTAGCGGCCGTGCTTCACCTTGCCGATCGAGCGCTCCATAATGCCCAGCTCCGGCGGATTGACTTCGTCGTCGGCCGAATTCACCGCGATCAGCCGCGCCTTGATCTTGACGAGATCGGGTTCGGGATTGTAGTCGGTGGAGGAGGCGAACTGGTACAGCATGTCGTTGGCGTCTTTTTCCATGGCCGATTTCATCAGCCGGTCGAAACCCGCGTCGGCTTTCTCGCGCGTGGGCCACTGCTTTTGCATTTGCAGAGGACTCGACGTCATCACGGTCAGGCCGTACTGCGCGGCTTCGAGGCCGTGGATGGGGTGGTCGTAGTTGCCGTCGTGATAATCCGGGTCGGAGGTGATGGCATGCATGATCATGTCGCGCAGCAGGCGATTGCGGCCGGCGATCTCGACCGGAGCGCTCGCCAGCGGCATCAGCGAATCCATGAAATCAGGATACATTTCGCCCCAGAGCCAGGTGTGCATGGCGCCCATGGAGGTCCCCATGACGAGCCGCAAATGTTTGATTCCAAGCTGTTCGGTGAGCAGGCGATAATCGGCCGTGACCATGTCGTGATAGCAGTAATGCGGGAAGTGCGCGCGCATTCCATCGCTCGGCTTGGAGGATTTTCCATGGCCGATCGCGTCCGGCAAGATGATGAAATATTTGGACGCATCGATCGGCTGGCCGGCGCCGAACAGCTCGCCGCCGAACTGCTGCGACAGAAAGTTGCGTCCGTTGCCGCCGGTGCCGTGCATGATGAGGACGGCGTTATCTTTGTTTTCGCCGATCGTGTAGTAATGCAGGTGAAGATCGGCGAGCGTTTCGCCGTCGTGGAACTTGAAATTGTGGATAGTGAAATCGCCCTCGGCGGGCTGCGGAAAATCCGCGGCGAAGGAGCAGGAGGCGACCAGGAGCGCGGCGGCGAGCTTGAACATAATAAGAATGCTATCTCAGTCGCGGGCGGAGTGACTGCACGCACGCGCTCCGTCTCCCCGGCTGGGCCTACGACGTAAAATAGGAAACGCTATGGACGCCCCGAGTTTCTCTGACGGTTTCTCTGACGCAAAATAACTAGGATTTTTATGCTCTTCAGTTCGGTATCGGCACCATCAGAAAATAGTATCGTGCTTTCGGGCGAAGGCGGTCGTGTGGTCATTGAGGTGGACAGCTATGAGCGTTCTGGAGCGCCCGATTTTCACGATGCCAATTGGCTAACCGCATCCGTTTCGGTGACAGCGGGAAGCTTTGCGGGGAGTTTTTCCATCTCGATTGGAACGTATGAACTCGTGGAGTTGTATCGACGGCTTTCAGCCGGACTTGAGAATTTGAGCGGAACAGTTTCTTTTGAGAATTTAGAAACTGATCTGATGCTGAACATCGAATTCCTCGACAGAGGCAAAGTCCGCATCAGCGGCGAAGCGCATCCTCGTGCGAACCCATCTGGAAGAATGGCGTTTTCCTTTGACAGTGACCAGTCGTATCTCGGCCACACTCTGGAGCAGATGAGAAGTATCCTGCGGCAATTTCCAGTGAAACAATAACGGCGGCGCAGCCTGCCTCACCGAGCGGCGGGAAATTCGGCGGCGGGAAATTCCTGTCGGAAATTCTGTCGGAAATTCGGGGCGTCCATAGCGTTTCCAATTACGCGAGTTGGCGCGAGCCGTGTGGTCCGAGGCGACCCGCTCGGAAGCGACTGGCTTTCTTGGTCTTCCTGGCTTGCGAGGAAGCAGATTGCGGCCAAGCTTATCTCCGAGTCGAGAGCGGGGGAAATCGGGCGGGCGAAATCGGGGCGTCCATAGCGTTTCCAATTACGCCGAGTTGGCGCGAGCCGCGTGGTCCGAGGCGACCTGCTCGGAAGCGACTGGCTTTCTTGGTCTTCCTGGCTTGCGAGGAAGCAGATTGCGGCCGAGCTTATCTCCGAGTCGTGAGAGGAATAGCTCCTCGGCCGCGGGACGGCCTAAGCGCGTGCACTCGCGGATGCGTTCGAGCACCGCGCTGTCCTCGAATCCGAGTGTAAGCGATTGACGCCATTGTTCCGGCGTGTATCGCGCGCGCCAATGGGTAAGGTCCAGGAGCGTGCCGGGACGATCCTCGAGCCGCGCTCGCGCACTCGACCAACGCCATTGCTCGGCGGTATCGGCCAGGCGGGCTCGGACGGGATTCCGTTCGATATAAATCATTGCCGCCCAGAAATGTTTTTCGTCCAGGGGCGCGGAGCGGAAGCGGCCTTGCCACAGATGACCGCGGCGATGCAGGCGAATGTGGAGCGAGCGCGCGTAGTCGCCTTCGACGCGCTCGAAGGTATAATGTGGAAGCGCGGGACAGCCTCTGAGCTGTCCCCAGACGCAAGCTGTTGAGTCGCCGAGTACGGACGGAGTGGACAGAGCGGGCTGTCCCCTTTTTCACACAGACACTGAAGGTCGCGCCTCAACGCTGGCTCGCTTGAGGCGCGGCAGTGATACCGCGCGTTGGTCTGGTTTAGGGAATCTTTGAAATGGCTCTATGCCGCTGCGGCCTGCGCGCCCATCGTGTTGGCGAAGTGTGCGACCACCGAGGTCATCTCTTCGAGAGCGCGGTAGGCGACCGAGGGCGCCAGGTTGCGCGTGGCGCCGTACCATGCACGCATCAGACGGTAGTGCACGTTCAGCATGCGCTTCTCCACGATGTCTTCAGCGCTCGAGGAACTGGCGGCGTGTTTCAGAAGATACGTGAGCACCGCGTAGTCGCGGTCGAGCGACATTTTCAGGCTGTCCAGATTTGCGGCGGCGTGCTCGCGCAGGACGGACTGAATTTCGGGGAAACTGAGTTGATTCGCCGCGGCCACCGCGCCCGCGTAATCCCGCGTCGTGCGAGCGCTCAGAATCAGCACGCACGTGTACCGGAACCAATACCCGAACAGCAGCAGCGAGGTTGCCGTAATGACGCTGGTTGCGATGAGCTCGATCATAGTTCGCCTTTACGACATCCTTTCTGAGTGAGCATTCACGGTTCTGCGGCGTCCGTTTGCTTCCTCTGATCTATCGGAAGAATAACACCGGACCATCATCGTGACAATAGATCTTCGCGGTACTAAGATCATTTTCCACAGGTGCTACGAACCGGCGGAATCGAAGATCATGTTTTCGGGAGCGTCCGGATGCTTCGCCCGGTACTGCTCGTATAGAACTGCGTAGCTCCTGGTCACGTACTCCGCGGCGGAGAACCCCAAACGCGCGGCTGTGCGGTCGATCCACTCGGGATCGCCTTCGAGCTCCAGGAACACGCCGATGGGAGTTTCGTCGAGCGTAACCTCACCCGGCTCGCCGGGCACGGCGAAGGTGGTGCGAAATTTCTCGTAGCGCAATCCGGGAGAGTACCCGAGCCGCTCGAGTACCTGGGCGAAACGGTCGGGATTGGAAACGTCGAACTCGATCTCCTCGCGCGATTTGTAGCGCCCGCCGAGCGCCGGTCCTTTATAAGTGACGCGAGAGAGATTTCCCACGCGCCTCAGCCGCAAGAGCTGGCCGGCGTGGCGCAACTCGCGCGATTCGCGATCGAACAGAGTGTTGGCTTCGAAGCTGCGCGGCGCCTTCACCACCAGCCCGCGCGATTCGATCAGCCGGCGCGCCGCTTCGGCGCCATCGGCATAGGGAATCTTGACTTCGATCTCGAGATCGCTGGGCGAGCTCATCTACGCCGATCATATCGAAGCTCGCCATTGCGACGCATTTAAAGTGTGGCACTGCCTGCTGACGCGCGCGGCTCGGCAGCGCCCGAGCGGTTTTCGCGTTGTCAGCAACTCTTGCGCGCGCCACGATTCGTGCCGCGAAGCCGTTTTCCGCAATCTCGAGTGCGCGATAATGAAAAGCACGGGCGCGTAGCTCAACGGATAGAGCATCGGTCTTCGGAACCGAGGGTTGGAGGTTCGATTCCTCTCGCGCCTACCATCGAAACAGGCTCATGAAACCGCTGATCTTGCTGAGTTGCGTGCCGCTCTCCATCATGATGATGGGCGCCGACGAATCCCACACCAATCCCTACGCGGGCAAGGTGCAGATCACGAAAACGGAGCAAATGGATTTCCCCGCCGGGGGCACGCTTCATCTCAAAAATTCCACCGGCACGCTGACGGTCGAGGGATGGGACCGGCCCCGGATCGAGATCACCACGGTCCGCTCCAGCCGCAGCGATTACTCCGGCGCGCAGCGCGACCAATGGATGCACCGGCTGGAGCAGGTGGAAATTTCCACCGAGCGGCACGGCAATGAGCTGATGATCACCACGCATTATCCGCATCACCGTTTTCCCCTGCCGGGCTTTTTGAGGGGCGAAAACAGTTTTGACCTGGCCTATCGCATCAAGGTCCCGCGCGACACGCGCTTGATCGACGAGCATTCGCTCGGCAACGTGAGCGTAGACAATTTAACCGCGGATATCGACGCCCGGCTGGAGGAAGGCGAGATTCTCCTGCGCCTGCCTCCATCCGAGACCTACGCGATCCAAGCGAAAAGCGATCTGGGCAGCATCGAATCCGATTACCCTGGAACCAAGACCGTCCAACCGTGGCCTTTCGGGCATCGCCTGGTAGCCGAAGGGTCCGGAAACGCGCACAAATTGAATCTGCGTGTCGGTTATGGCGATATCGTGATCCTCAAAGCGATCGTTCCGCCGCAGCCCTCCACAACGGTCTCGGGCCGCTGATCCGCCGATGAACAAAGAATCCGTTCGGAGCCGCATTGAGAAAGTTGGCATTATTCCCGCCATCCGCTTCGTGTCGAAGCAGGACGCGCATTTCGCGGTGGAGGCCGTGCACCACAGCGGCATCCCCCTTGTGGAAATCACCATGACCATTCCCGGCGCCATGGATCTGATTGCGGAGCTGGCGCGCGATCCGGAGCTGGTGGTGGGCGCGGGCAGCATCCTCGACGTCGAGACGGCGCGCGCCTGCCTGGATCATGGAGCGAGCTTCCTCACCAGTCCGGGTCTGGATCTGGCCGTGGTCGATTTCGCAGTGAAGCGAGATGTCGTGGTTTTCCCCGGCGCGCTGACGCCCACCGAGGTCATGAACGCAGCCAACGCGGGGGCCGATTTCGTCAAGATTTTTCCCTGCTCTGCCTTGGGAGGGCCCAGCTACATACGCACGCTCAAATCGCCGTTCCCCGCCATCCCGCTCATCGCCGCCGGCGGAGTGACTCAGCAGAACGCCGGCGATTTTATCCATGCCGGCGCTGTCGCGGTGGGGATCGGACGCGAGCTGGTTCCTCCCGAGGCCGTCGCGCGGCGCCAGTGCGACTGGATCGAGGAGCTGGCCCGCCGCTTCACCGAGATCGTCAGGAGCGCGCGCCGCAAGTCTCACGACGCCTGATCTGATACACTTGCGCTTGGAGTTGTCCCCTTGCGGCTTCGCGTCATCCGCTGGTTCGCGGTCTTAAGCATCGTATTCGGCGCGATCGCGGCCGGCCAGACTAATCCGCCAGGCTCCAGCGCCGCCCGCGAGGATGCCGGCACTCCCCGTTTCAACGTCGAGACGACGCTGGTGCTCATCCCCGTGACGGTCACCGACCCGTCCAATCGTTTCGTCCTGGGCCTTCGAAAACAGGATTTTCACATTTTCGAGGACGGCGTTGAACAATCCATCACTCATTTTTCGGGCGAGGACGCGCCGCTTTCGATCGGCCTCCTGTTCGACGCGAGCGGCAGCATGGACGACAAGATGCGCACCTCGCGCAAGGCCGCGGCCCAGTTCCTCCAGACCATGAACCCATCGGACGAGGCGTTTCTGATCCAGTTCGGCGATCATCCCGAGCTGGTCTCCGGCTTCACGCACGACATCAGCGACATCCAGACCAGGCTCGCCAATGTCCAGCCGGGCGGTCTGACCGCGCTGCTCGACGCGGCCGAGATGGCGCTGCACGAGATGAAAAAGGCGACCAACACGCGCAAGGCCATCCTCATCGTATCCGACGGCGGCGACAACAACAGCCAGTACTCGGCGAAACAGATCCAGTCGCTGGTGCGCGAAGCCGACGTTCAGGTCTACGCGATGGGCGTGTTCGAGCCGGTCTTGTTTCCGGGCTTGAGCGGCGAAGAAATTTCCGGGCCGCGCCTGCTCTCCGAGCTCGCCGAGCAGACCGGAGGCCGCGCCTTCACCGCGTCCGATCCCAACGACCTGCCGAGCGTGGCATCAAGGATCGGCATCGAGCTTCGTAATCAATACGTGCTCGCATACACGCCGAAAAATCAGGCCAAGGACGGAAAGTATCGCAAGGTCGAGGTGAAGGTAACGCAGCCCTCGAGCATTCCGACGCTCAAGGCGCACTGGAGGCTTGGCTACTACGCACCGGCGCAGTAACTGACGGTTCTATGTTTTAAGTAACCGGCGTCCGCCGGGGAGATTCCGGCAGCGGGCAGTAGCGATTTTTCGAAAATCCCTCCGCCTCGATGCCCAGTGCGTGATTGTACCGGGCGCGGTAATTCTCCCAGGCGATCGCCGACGTGAGCTCGACGAGCTGCTTATCATCGAAATGTTTGCGCAGCTCCGCGAACAAATCGTCGTCTATTTCCACTGGTGTAACCGTCATTTGCATCGAATAACGTAAGACCAGCTTTTCGACCTCGGTCAGCTCGGGCGAGGATTCGAAATCGCTCAGCGCGCGCAGTTTCGCCTCGCTCAGGCCGGATTTTCTGCCCACGGCAGATCCGATGTCGATTCAAAACGGGCAGCCGACGAGCATCGCTGCCTTGATACTCGCCAGCTCCTTCAGCGTCTCAAGGATAGAGTGAAATTTTTGTTGAGCCTGCTCCATTTCACCCATGGCCCGGAGCACCTGGGGGTGGTGGGCCGTAACTTTTACGGGAACAATTACGCGCCCGACGTGACGTTTCGTCATCCAATAGACGAACCTTATGAAGAGGTTGGCGTCCGAGGCTTCGATTGTGGGAATGCGGGGCATGGGTTAAAGATGACGCGGGGTCCGGAGAAGACGCAACCTTCCTCAGGTATGAACCGTATTGTTATAATGTGAGTTCCCTATGGGCAGGAAGATTATCCTATTGACGCCGCGAGGGTTTTGCGCGGGCGTGGTGCGCGCCATCGA
The DNA here is from genome assembly GCA_035501755.1 of Bryobacteraceae bacterium. GTDB lineage: Bacteria > Acidobacteriota > Terriglobia > Bryobacterales > Bryobacteraceae > Palsa-187. The sequence continues at coordinate 18,637 of DATJVN010000034.1, forward strand.
CGTCGTCAAGATCGCGCTGGACCTGTATGGGGCGCCGATCTACGTGCGCAAGGAGATCGTCCACAACCGGCACGTGGTCGAAGAGCTGCGCCGCGCTGGGGCGATCTTTATCGAGGAGCTGGACGAGGTTCCCGAAGGCGCACGGGTAATTTTCAGCGCCCACGGGGTTTCCCCTGCCGTTCGGACACAGGCGCGGGAGCGAAAACTGCACGTGATCGACGCCACCTGCCCGCTGGTGACCAAGGTCCACCTGGAAGCCGTCCAGTTCGCCAAAAAAGGCTATACGATCGTCCTGATCGGGCACAAAGACCACGACGAAGTGATCGGAACGCTCGGCGAGGCGCCGGATTCGACCGTACTGGTATCGACGGAAGACGACGTCGACCGGCTCGAAGTGAAAGATCCCGAGCGCGTCTCCTATATTACGCAGACTACGCTCAGCCTGGATGAAACCAAGGACATCGTGGCGCGGCTCAAGATCCGCTTTCCGGCGATTCAGGGTCCCAAGGCGCAGGATATCTGCTATGCGACTGAAAATCGTCAGCTTGCGGTGAAAGCGGTGGTGCCGCTGTGCCAGACTCTGCTGGTGGTGGGGTCGCAGAACAGCTCCAATTCGCGGCGGCTGGTGGAAGTCTGCCAGAATATGGGCGTTCCGGCGTATCTCATCGACGATCTGGGCGAGGTGCAGGATTGCTGGCTGGACGGCGTGGAAACAGTGGCTGTGACCGCGGGAGCCTCGGCGCCGGAGAACCTGGTGGCCGAATTGATCGATTCGCTGCGGGCGCGGGGATTCGATCAGCTCGAGGAAATGGAGATCAAGGAGGAGGACGTGCGCTTCAATCTTCCTTCGGAACTGGCACGGACGGTTAACCTGCAAACAGCTTCGCGCGTATGAGTCCCATCCTACAGGTGGCGGACGCGTTGACCGCGGGCTGCGCGCAGGCGACGCGGCGGGCCGTGGATTACATGCTCGGCTTGCAGCGGCCGCAGGGCTACTGGTGGGCCGACCTGACCGCCGATTCGACGCTCGAATCCGATTTCGTTTTATTAGAGTTGTGGCGCCATCCGCCGCAAAACGGCGTATGGAACCCTCCCACGCGGCCGCTGATCGACAAAGCCGTTCGCGCGATTCTGGCGCGGCAGTTGCCCGACGGCGGATTCAATATCTACGCCCAGGGTCCGTCGGATCTGAGCGCTACGGTGAAGGCATACACAGCGCTCAAGCTCGCCGGGTTGGCGGAGGACGATCCGCGCCTTGCCCGTGCGCGTGAACTGATCCTGGCGCACGGCGGATTGCAGCGCGCCAATTCCTACGTCAAGATCAACCTGAGCCTGTTCGGTCTGTATCCCCGGGAGCACACCCCCGCGGTGCCGCCGGAGGGCATGCTGCTGGGGAACCTGATCTACGAGATGTCTTCGTGGACGCGGGCCATCGTGATTCCGCTGGCGATCGTACACGCCATGAATCCGCGGCGTCCAGTGCCGGCCGGGTTTACTCTGAACGAACTCATCCAGCCGGGAGTTCCCTTCGAGTTTCCCAACAACGAAGGATTTTTCAGTTGGCGCAATTTTTTCCTCAAAGCCGATAAATTCCTGAAATTCTGGGAAAAACGAATGTGGCGCGGCGTGCGCACCAAGGCCATCCGCAAGGCCGAGCAGTGGATGCTCGAGCGCACGCGTTACAGCGACGGCGTCGCGGCGATCTATCCGCCGATGATGTACGTGATCATGGCGCTCGATCTGCTCGGCTATCCGCGCGATCATCCCGACGTCAAGGAAGCCGAAAAACAATTCTTCAATCTGCTGGTGGACGACGAGCGCGGATTCTATTTCCAGCCGTGTTTTTCCGTGGTCTGGGACACCGCGATCGCGGTGTACGCGTTGGGCGAATCGGGCTACGCGCCGGACGAATCGCTGCGCCGTGCGGCGGACTGGCTGCTGACCAAGGAAGTCCGGCGCAAGGGCGACTGGGCGGTGAAGCGGCCCACCGTCTCGCCATCGGGGTGGTATTTCGAATTCGCCAACGAGTTTTATCCGGATATCGACGACACCGGCCAGGTTTTGCTGGCGCTCGCCCATGCGCGCGCTTCTTCCGGCCACGATTCTTGCGTAAAACGTGCAGTCGAGTGGCTGCTTGCCATGCAATCGAAGGACGGCGGATGGGCCGCCTTCGACGTCGATAACAACTGGCAATTTTTGAGCTCGGTGCCATTCGCCGATCACAATGCAATGCTCGACCCGACCTGTCCGGATATCACCGGGCGCGTGATGGAGGGTCTGATCGCTTCAGGCGTGAACAAGGATCATCCGGCGATCCGGCGCGGTGTCGCATATCTGAAGCGTGCCCAGGAGGCCGACGGAAGCTGGTACGGACGCTGGGGCGTCGATTACATTTATGGATCCTTCCTGGCGCTGCGCGGACTGCAAGCCGCGGGCGAAAGCGACCGCGAAGCTTATATTCTGCGCGCGGGTGAATGGCTGAGATCGATTCAGAACGCCGATGGCGGTTGGGGCGAGAGCTGCGAAAGCTACGATCGCAACACGTTCGTCGCGGCGCGGAGCACTCCTTCGCAGACCGCGTGGGCCATTCTGGGGCTGCTCGCCGGCGGCGACACCACCAGCAACAGTTTGCTGAAGGGTATCGAGTATTTAATCGACACGCAGCGCGCCGACGGCGGATGGGATGAGCATCTCTCCACCGGCACCGGTTTCCCACGCGTGTTTTATTTGAAATATCACTACTATCGACATTCGTTTCCGGTGCTCGCGCTGTCCACGTACCTGAAAACGAAGAACGGAGCAAACCGCAGATGAGGGTGCCGTTAAGCCAGGTTGCCGACATGGCGGCCTATATCGCGAAAAACAAAATCCGGCCCAAGCCGGAGTGGCAAAAGAATCTTGCTCCGGCCGACGATTCCAGGAATCCGTTCAAGATCGTGCACGCGCAGATTCCGTCTTTTCTTAAAGAGGGTCGCGGCGAGCGAAAACCGCATCCCATGATCCACAAGCGTTTCCCACTGGTGATGATGCTCGAGCCGCTGCACGCCTGCAATCTCACCTGCACCGGCTGCGGGCGGATTCGCGAATACGAATCGACCATCCGCGAGCGGCTGACTCTCGAACAGTGTTTAAAAGCGGTTGATGAATGCAACGCGCCGATGGTCTCCATCTGCGGAGGCGAGCCGCTGCTGTATCCCGAAATCGGACCGCTGGTGACGGCGATTCTCGGTCGCGGCAAGTACATTCAGCTTTGCACCAACGGCATGTTCCTGCCGAAAAAGCTGAAGGAATTCACGCCGCACCCGGGCTTGGTTTTCAACGTCCACCTGGACGGCATGGAAAAGAATCACGACCTGGCGGTCGAACGGCCGGGCGTTTTTAAAGAAGCGATCGAAGGGATCCAGGCGGCCAAAGCCCGCGGATTCAAGGTTTTTTCCAATACCACGGTCTACAAAGAGACCGACATGAACGAGATCTGGGAGCTTTTCGAGTACCTGGAGCAGTTTGGCGTGGACGGCCACTCGATTTCGCCGGCGTATGGATATTCGGCGGTCAACGATCGCGAAATTTTCATGACACGCGACGATATCAGCGTGAAATTCGGCGATATCGAGCGGCTCGCGAAGAAATATCCGATTCGCCAGACACCGATGTTCCTCGAGTTCCTGAAGGGCGAGCGTGAACTGCCCTGCACGGCTTGGGGTAATCCCACGTACAACGTGAAGGGCTGGAAGGGTCCGTGCTACCTGATCACCGACGGGCATTATCAGACGTTTGAAGACCTGATGACCAAGGTCCCCTGGGAAAACTACGGGACGGGCAACGATCCGCGCTGCCAGGACTGCATGGTGCACTGCGGATACGAGCCGTCGGCCGCCTACGGGATCAATTCGAAGTTCAGCGATCCATTCAAGTCGCTGAGCTGGCTGTTGAGCTAAAAGCATGCCGGCGTTTATCCGCTTGCGAACGCGCGCGGCTCTGCTGGCGCGCAACGGAGCCGCGACCATAAGGAAGCGGTCGAGCTCGAATGAAGGCGAATGAAACCCACGCTCGTTACGGGGGCTACGGGTTTCGTCGGGTGGCACGTTGCGCGGAAGCTTCTGGACCGCGGGGATCGCGTGCGGGCGCTGGCCCGCGATCCGATGCGGATTCGGGAACTGGAGGGGATCGAGGTTGTACGCGGCGATCTGGTTGACCCGGAATCGCTGGCGCGCGCAGTGGAGGGATGCGGCGTGGCGTTCCACGTCGCCGCGGATTACCGATTGTGGACTCGCGATTCCCAAGCGATGTTCCGCTCAAATGTGGAGGGGACCCGGAACCTGCTGGCGGCAGCCGAGCGCGCCGGACTCAATCGTGTGATTTACACGAGCACCGTCGGCTGCATCGGAATTCCGGCCGGCGGAATCGGTGATGAGACCACGCCGGTCTCGATCAAGGACATGGCGGGACCGTACAAACGGTCGAAGTTCCAGGCCGAACAGGTCGCGCGGGAGTTCGCGGCGGGCGGCCTGGACGTGGTCGCGGTGAATCCGACCGCGCCGGTGGGCGATCACGATTTCAAGCCCACGCCGACTGGAAAGATGATCGTCGATTTCGCGCGCGGCGCGATGCCGGGATTTGTGGATACGGGCTTGAACGTCGTGGACGTCCGCGACGTGGCCCAAGGTCATTTGCTCGCGCTCGAGCGCGGGCGGAGAGGGGAGCGCTACATTCTGGGTTCGGAGAACCTGACGCTCGAACAGATTTTTTCGAAGCTGGCGCGGATTCTAGGCCGGCCGGCGCCGAAGCTGCGTGTGCCTTATGCGGTCGCGTATGCCTACGGCGCGGTTTCGACGGCCTGGGCGGGCATCACCGGTAAGGAGCCGCTGGCGCCCCTTGATGGCGTGCGGATGTCGAAAAAGAAAATGTGGGTGAGCCACGAAAAAGCCGCGCGAGAATTGGGATTTGCGCCGGGTATGGCCGAGGTCGCGCTCGCTCGCGCGGTGGAGTGGTTCCAGTCGAATGGATACGTGGCTGCTGATCGCCGCTGAGCGGCGGGAATTGGATGGGATTTTAAAGCGAGTGGGCCGATTTTCGAAATTGCGCTTGCCGGTGGATTTCGCTTGCGAATGCGGGTTCGCCGATCGCCGCTGGTTTATGATCGCCAACGGCCCCGGAGGCGCCCTTGTCGAGGCAGCATTGGAAATCCCGATCGAAGTGAACGGAATCGTCAGCACCGGTTTTTGCGGCGCCCTCGATCCGGCCCTGTGCGTGGGCGACATTGTCCAGCATGGAATTGTGTGTTCGGACCGTGTCGCCGTAACGGCGGCGGAGAAGGCGGCGCTGCGGGAGAAAACCGGGGCCGCGGCGGTCGACATGGAATCGGCTGCGGTGAAGCGGAAAGCGGAGGAGTGGGGCGTGCCGTTCCGATCGGTTCGGGCCGTTTCCGACGTCGCCACTGAGGACTTACCCCTGGATTTCAACCTTTACCGCGACTCGCGCGGGCGTTTTTCGCCGGTACGGATCGCGTTAGCGGCGATTTCGAAACCATTTCGCGTGATTCCGGGATTATTGCGGCTGGAACGAAATTGCCGCATCGCGGCCGAATCGTTAGGAGAGTTTTTTGTCAACAGCCGATTGTAGCGTCATCGCCGAAACGCCCGCCGTCACCACCATGAAGGCGGCCGTGTACCGCGGCGCGAGCATGGTCGAGGTGGAATCCGTTCCCGTTCCCGAAATCGGGCGCGGCGAAATCCTGATTCGCGTCGGGACCTGCGGTATTTGCCATACCGATCTCAAGAAAATTGAGTACAATCTCCTGGCGCCGCCGCGCATCTATGGACATGAGACCGCTGGGGTGGTCGCCGCGGTGGGCGAAAATGTAACAAGGTATCGCGCGGGTGACCGCGTGATCGTGTTTCATCACATCCCGTGCGGCGAATGTTTTTATTGCCGCCGCAAGCTGTATGCGCAATGCCCGGTGTATAAAAAAGTGGGGGTGACCGCGGGATTCGAGCCGGCGGGCGGCGGATTTTCTGAATATGTGCGCGTAATGGACTGGATCGTCGAAAAAGGCGTCGAAAAGATTCCGGAAGGCGTGAGCTTCGACCAGGCCTGCTTCGTCGAGCCAGTCAACACGTGTCTCAAGGGCGTCAAGCAGGTCGACCCGCAGCGGGAAGACATGGTGGTGATCCTCGGTCAGGGTCCCATCGGGCTGATTTTCACCATGATCGTGGCGCGCACGGGCGCGCGCATTGTCGCCACCGATGCAATGGCGCAGCGCCGCGCGCTGGCGCGCAAATTCGGCGCGACCGAGGCCTTCGAACCGCATGACCCGAGCTTGGACGAAACGGTTCGCGCGATGACGGGAGGGCGCGGCGCGGACCTGGTGATCGTCGCGGCGTCGGCGAAAGGGATTGTCGAGCAGGCGGTCGCGTGCACGCGGCCCGGCGCGCGCATTCTGCTGTTCGCGCAGACCTCGCACCAGGAGCGCATCGAGGTGTCCGGCGCCGATATTTGCATGGGCGAACGCACACTGTGCGGCGCCTACAGTGCTTCCATCGATTTGCAGAAGGAATCCGCCGGGCTGGTCTTTTCGGGCGCCCTTCCGGTGGAGCAACTGATTTCGCACCGTTTTCCGCTCAGCCGGATTCACGAAGGCATCCGGCTTGCGTTGCATCCCGCGGAAGGATCGTTGAAGATAGTAGTTAACCCCGGAGAGGTGAGCTGATTCAAGTGACTTCGCAGATGACGGCTGCCGTTTTGTACGGCAAGGAGCAGCTGCAAATCGAACGGGTCGACGTGCCGCGGATCGGTCCCGGCGACGTGCTGGTGCGGGTGCGCGCGGCGCTCACCTGCGGCACCGACGTGAAGGTGTTCCAGCGCGGATACCACGCGCGGATGATCCAGCCGCCGGCGCTGTTCGGGCACGAGCTCGCCGGCGATGTCGTCGCCATGGGGAAAAATGTCCGCGGATTCCGTGTCGGGCAGCGCGTGGTCGCGGCCAATTCGGCGCCCTGCGGGGAGTGCTATTTCTGCCGCCACGACCAGGAAAACCTGTGCGACGATCTGCTGTTCAACAATGGCGCCTACGCCGAGTACATCCGCATTCCGGAGCGCATCGTCAAAAAGAACCTGTATGAAGTCCCCGCGCACGTGACCTATCAGGACGCCGCGCTGATCGAACCGCTGGCGTGCGTGCTGCGCGGTTTGGAGGAAAGCGGCCTGCGCCCCGGCGACACCATCGCGATCATCGGGCTGGGGCCCATCGGCATGATGTTCGTGAAGCTCGCGAAGGCCGTGTACCACTCGCGCGTGATCGCCATTGGACGCCGGCAGACGCAGCTCGACCGCGCCCGCAGTTTGGGCGCCGACGAGGTGGTGGAGAATCGCGATGGCTCGGACGTGCTCGGTCCGGTGCGCGCCATGACCGGCGGGCACGGCGCGGACGTGGTGATCGAAGCCGTGGGGTTGCCGGAGGTGTGGCAACTCGCGATCAGCCTGCTGCGCCGGGGGGGTGTGGTCAACTTTTTCGGAGGCTGTCCCAGCGGCACCGAAATCAAGCTCGACACCAACCTGCTGCACTACTCCGAGCTGACCTGTAAGGCGAGCTTCCATCACACGCCGGACCTGGTGCGCAAGGCGCTCGACGTGGTTTCGCGCGGCTACATCACGGCCAAGGACATGGTGAATCGCGTCGAGCCGCTGGCCAATCTGCTGGAAGTGATGCAGCACCTCATGAGCCACAACGGGCATCTGAAGACCGCGATCATTCCCTAGCCGTGTTTCTCGCCCCGGCCGCTTTCCTCGAATCCAAGGAGCAGCTCGAACGATCCTGGACACTTGACGAATCGCTCGCCTACACGCGCTGGCTCGCGACGCATCATTACGAAAATTTCCACGTGGTCAGTTTTTTATTGCCCAAACGGCTGCACCAGGATTTCTATAATGTCTACGCTTTTTGCCGCTGGGCTGACGATTTAGGCGACGAAATCTCAGACACGCGCGAATCGCTGCGCCTGCTCGCTTGGTGGCGCGGCGAATTGCGAAAAATGTACTCAGGCGTTGCATCGCATCCCGTATTTGTCGCGCTGCGCGGTACGGCCGAACGCTACGAGCTGCCGGAGAAAACTTTCGACGATCTCATCAAAGCTTTCGAGCAGGACCAGACCATCACGCGCTATCGCAGCTTCGACGAACTCTTCAGCTACTGCCGCTATTCGGCCAATCCGGTCGGGCGCCTGGTGCTGGGCCTGTGTGGATACCGCGACGCGGAGCGCTACGAATTGTCGGATGCGACCTGCACCGCGCTACAGCTCGCGAATTTCTGGCAGGACGTGACCGTGGATTGGGCCAAGGACCGCGTGTATCTTCCGCTCGATCTGCTCGAAAAGCACGGGAGCTCGGTGGAGGCGATCGCCGCGCGCCGCCCGGACCAAAATTTCCGCGCGGCGATGAAGGAAGCGGTCGAAGTCGCGCGTGAGTTGTTCCTCCAGGGGCTGCCGCTGATCGACCGGGTGGACCGGCGGCTGGCCATCGATCTCGAACTGTTCAGCCGGGGCGGGATGAAGGTGCTGGAAAAGATCGAGCAGCGCAATTATGACGTGCTCGCCGCGCGGCCCGCGATCTCCAAGATGGAGCGCGTGGCGCTGCTGGTCGGCGCGATCGGGCGCAGAGCCTTCTCCCGCGCGGCATGACAGTCGACCAGTCTTACGCGTGGGCGGAACGCGTCGCGCGGTCACAGGCAAAAAATTTTTATTATTCCTTTCTGTTGCTGAAGAAACCCAAGCGCCGCGCCATGTGCGCGATTTACGCGTTCATGCGCTACTGCGATGATCTAAGCGATGCCGACGGAATCGGCGATCGCGCCGCGGCCATCGCGCGCTGGCGCGAAGACCTGGAGCGCGCGCTCGCCGGCAGCGCACCGGACCATCCTTTGTGGCCCGCTTTCACCGATGCGGTCGGGCGCTACAAAATTCCGCACCAATATTTCTTCGAGATGATCGACGGCGTCAGCTCCGATCTCCTGCCGCGGGTGATCGAAACATTCGACGAACTGTATGGGTACTGCTACCGCGTGGCCAGCGTAGTGGGGCTCACCATCATTCACATCTTCGGCTTTTCCGATCCGCGCGCGCTGGAACTCGCGGAAAAGTGCGGGATCGCGTTCCAGCTCACCAACATTCTGCGCGATGTGCGCGAGGATTTCGAAAAAGGGCGCGTGTATATTCCGGCTGAGGATTTCACTAAATTCGGCGTTTCGGCCGCGAATTTCGAGCCGCGGAAGGCGTTTCGCGACCTGCTCGAGTTTGAAGCGCGGCGCGCGCGGAAGTATTACCAGGAATCGGCGCCGCTGATCAATTTGATCGACCCTGCCAGCCGCTCATCGCTGCGCGCGCTGATTGCGATTTACTCGCGCCTGCTCGACCGCATTGTTTCGAGCAGCTACGACGTCCTGTCGCATCGCGTGCGCGTTCCCGGCTGGGAAAAAGCGTGGACTCTGCTGCGATCGGCGATACTCTGAAGACATGAAGATCGCTTTTATCGGACTGGGAAAAATGGGGTCTGGCATGGCGCAGAATCTGCGGCGCGCCGGATTCGATGTTTCGGTGTACAACCGGACGCGCTCCAAGGCGCAGGCGATTTCCGGCGCACGCGTGGCCGATTCGCCCGCCGACGCGTGCCGCGACGCGGATGCGGCGATGACCATGCTCGCCGACGACCACGCGGTGGAGCAGACGGTCTTCGGTGAAAACGGGATCGCTTCAGCGCTCCGTCCGGATTGCGTTCACGTTTCGCACAGCACCATCAGCGCGGCGCTCGCCCGGCGACTCGCTTCCGAGCACGCCGCGCGCAAACAGCGCTACTTGAGCGTTCCGGTTTTCGGCCGTCCGGAAGCCGCGGAAGCGAAGAAGCTGATCGTGGTGGCGGCGGGCGCGAGCGACACGATCGAGCGCATGCGCCCGGCGTTCGACGCGATCGGGCGCATCACCTACATCGCCGGCGAGCAGCCCTGGCAGGCGAACATGATAAAGCTGTGCGGCAACTTCATGATCGCGAGCATGCTTGAAACTTTCGGCGAAGCCAACGCGACGCTCGCCAAGGCCGGGATCAGCCCGCATCGGTTTGTTGAAATCGTCAACACGCTGTTCGCTTCTCCGGTCTACGAAAACTATGGTGGCGCCATTGCCGCCGGAAAATTTCAGCCGGCCGGATTCGCGCTGAAGCTGGGGCTCAAGGACGTGAAACTCGCGCTCGCCGCCGCGGAGGAGTGCGCGTCGCCCATGCCCATCGCCAGCCTGCTCCATGACCGCCTGGTCTCCGCGATCGCCCACGGCCAGGCCGAATGGGATTGGTCGAGCATCGCAAAGGTCTCCGCGCGCGAGGCGGGGCTGTAGCGCGATTGGTCCAGCGAGCTATTTGAACATGTAGCGCACGCCGATGTAGGGACCGAACAGGTCGTCCGAGAAGTACTGCGAGCCCTGCGGCGACGTCTTGAAGTGGTAGGCTTTGTAGCTCAGAAAATATTCCATTCGCCCGAAGCGCAGCACCGCGGACGCCTGCGCATCCCACACATCGGCGTGGTGGGGAATGGTAAAACCGGACGCTTTCATCTCCAGCCGCAGGTGCTTGGCGGGATGATACTCGACGCCCAGGCCCAGGCTCGGCAGAACCAGGAACTGCGATCCCGTTCCGGGCGATGTATCGAGATCATTGGGAGCGTTGAAGCCCGCGCTGATGTTGACAAACTGGACCTCCCACAGAGTCTTGATGCGGAGCTTGGCGCCATTGGAGGGATACGGCCAGGTCAGGTAATTCCAACTGAGCTTGGCACTTTGCGTGGTGTAGTTGGTGGCTAACTGGTCGCCGGCAAAAAAAGGACTGCCGAAGTAATCCGTGTTGACTCCCAGGAACTGGTTGCCGGCGCCCTGATTGCGGAAGTAAGTGAACTCCAGGCTGTTCTCATGACCCGTGGGAATGGTCAGCACGCCGACCAGCGAATAGCGCCGGTCGCCATTGAAGCGGAGATTGCCGTCGAGAAAGGTGGTATCGGCCGCTCCGCCCCACATCGTCGGCGGCGACGTGGTGATCCAGTAGGCGACCTCGATCGAGAACGCGTCCCCTCCCGTGTCGCGCTCCTGTGGCGGAGTGGGCGTCTGCCTGGGGACGGTCGGAGGAAGTTCGACCTGGGGCTTGGGAGTGGACGGCGTTCCGGGCACCGAGGTCGGCGGCGGCTGCTGCGCCGGCGGCGGTTGCTGCTGTGTGGGAGCCTGATCCGCGGAGGTTTGTTGACCGAAGCTTGACAGGGAAAAGAACACAAGGCAAACGATGCCGCTCGAAATGGTGGACTTCACTTTTTCCTCATGGAGATGAATGGGCGAAAAGAATCTCCGGCTATTCTAACAGTTGCATGAGCGCGAAAGACTATAGGCGCACGCGAGGCCGCACACGTTTCATTTCGTAAAATGGGAACAGTAACGTGCCCGCCGACGCCGGCAACCTGAAATACCGCGCCCTGCTCGAGACCTCCGAAGCGTTCCTCGCCTGCCGCGACTACGATTCGCTGCTGCGGACCCTGTGGTCCTCGCTGCAACCGGTGATCAACTTCGATTACCTGGCCCTGGTCCGCTACGACCAAAGCAAACGTGTGGGCTGGCTCGAGGCGATCGCAGGGCCCGAGGACGTGGGCGTCCCGCTTCGCAGCGACCTCCAGCTTGAAGGCACGCCCACCGAAATTCTGATCGCCACCGGAAAGGGGCTGTACGTTCCCGACCTGCGCGCCGAAACCCGCTTTCGCCGCGACGTGATGGAGCGCCTGGAGCGCATTCGCATCTTGAGCGGCTATTGGGCGCCGCTGGCACGCCGCGAAAAACTTTTGGGATCGCTCGGGTTTTCGTCCTGCTCGCTCGACGCTTACGGCCCCGAAGACCGCGAGTTGATGGATCACATCGCGCGGCAAGTGACCATTGCGGTCGAGAACGCGCTCGCCTTCGAGCAGATCGGAGAGTTGCGCAAGAAAATCGAAGACGAGAAAGTGTATCTCGAAGAGGAGATCCGCGCCGAGTACCGCTTCGACGAAATCGTGGGCGGAAGCGCGCCGATTCGCGCCGTGTTGCAGCAAATCGAGACCGCGGCGCCGACCGATTCCACGGTCCTGATTCAGGGTGAAACCGGAACGGGCAAGGAACTTGTCGCGCGCGCCATTCATCAGCACAGCCGGCGGCAACAGGGGACGTTCATCAAGCTGAACTGCTCGGCGATTCCGGCGCCGCTGCTTGAAAGCGAGCTGCTGGGGCACGAAAAAGGGGCGTTCACCGGAGCGCTCACGCAGCGCATCGGGCGGTTCGAGCTGGCGCATCGCGGAACACTGTTTCTGGACGAAATCGGCGAGTTTCCGCTGGAGTTGCAACCCAAGCTGCTGCGCGTTTTGCAGGACGGGCGCTTCGAGCGGCTGGGCGGCTCGCACACGATTCAGTCGGATTTCCGCCTGGTCGCGGCCACCAATCGCGATCTGCGAATGATGGTCGCCGAGCAGCGCTTTCGGGCCGACCTGTATTACCGCATCAACGTTTTTCCGATCACCATTCCGCCGCTGCGCGAGCGCCGCGAAGACATTGCCACGCTGGTCCGCTATTTCGTGCAGGAGTTCGCGACGCGCATGCGCAAGGAGATTGAATCGATTCCGGCCGAGTCGATGGCGGCGCTGGTGAATTACTCCTGGCCGGGCAACATTCGCGAGCTGCGCAACGTGCTGGAGCGATCGGTGATTCTGACCGCGGGGAAGCGTCTGCAGGTTCCCAAAGACGCACTGGCCGAAGCGGCGCCGGTCGACGGCCGCGTGGTGACGATGTCGGAAGCCGAGCGCCGCCACATCATTCAAGCGCTCGACGCCTCAAAATGGACCGTCGGAGGCCCGAAAGGCGCGGCGGCGATGCTGGGCATGAAGCGCAGCACGCTGCAATCGAGGATGGAGAAGCTGGGAATCAAGGTCGCCCGGGGGATGGCCGGATAGTCCTTCGGATTATATTAAAATATAACTATGCACACGACCAGTCTGCGGAAAGTCGGCGGCTCGGTGATGCTCGCCGTGCCTCCTGCCTTGCTCGATCTGCTGCATCTTGCGCCAGGCGCCAGGGTGGGAGTCGGCGTGCGGCGGGGAGCGCTGATTGTCGAACCGAGGCCTCGCTACCGGCTGAAGGAGTTGCTCACAGAGGAGTCCACGCGGCGCCGTGCGAAGCGCGACCGCGAATGGGTTGCGGGCCGCCCGGCGGGGCGCGAGCTGATTTGATGAAACGCGGGGAAATCTGGCTGGTTGGGCTCGATCCCGCCGAGGGACACGAGCAGAAGGGGCGCCGGCCGGTGCTGATTGTGTCTCCGGATGCGTTCAATCGCGTGACGAAGGTGCCGGTCGTGGTTCCCATTACCAGCGGCGGCAGGTTCGCGCGGACCGCCGGTTTCGCGGTCTCCCTGGCGGACGCCGGGACGGTAACCACCGGGATCGTTCGCTGCGATCAGCCTCGCGCACTTGATCTTGTGGCGCGCCATGGCCGCCGGCTTGAAAGCATCCCCGAGGAGATTATTCAAGAAGTGCTCGCCCGGGTTGCTCCGATCTTCGCGTAAATCCGAGCTGCGCGGCGTTGTTGTGGGCGCGGACGCAGATGGGGCGTGATGTTCTTTGGAGACGCCTCCACTGCCGATTGCCCGCGGCAGTTTCGGGACGAGTTTCAGGCCTGTCTCGCCAAAGGCGCTCACACTAAGGCTAGCAGCTCTCCCCAAATCGTTAGTGCGTTGCGAACAGAGCCTCGAGGACTGAATCGCGCGGCGGCCCGGCCGTGCTTTAATCGCGTAGCTCGTCAGCGCAATCCCTCGATAACCATGATGCGCTGCCGCTGCGGATCATTCTTTTGTGTCAGCCCGAACCCAGGTCGTGCGATCAACCGCGATGCGCGCGTTTCAAAATTGAAGCTGTACAGCCCCAGTCCCTCTATGGTCGGAGGGTTCGCATCCTGGCGCATATAGTAGAGCTCCTTTCGCCCCGGTGCAAACGTGATCACGCCCTCCGGGAGGGGCTGCTCCGGGCCGCTGTCCACGGCAACGCGAGAGACGCTGAACAGATTCCTGTTTCAGTGTAATCTCTCCCTCGTCCTGCTTCAATGACGAATTATCAGCTATTGCCGACATATCGGTTCATACGACAATGCAGATATTTGATATCAAGAGGCTTATTTCGGAGCGTCGATTGCGCTTAGTTCCGCATCTATGATGAAGGCTCAACTGGACCACGAGGGTGGAGAGCTGACGCTGAGGGTTTGCGGGCGGCTGGCCGAGGGGTGGGTCGGCGAGCTGGAACGGTGCTGGGGGACGGCGAAAAATCAGCATCCGGACGGGTCGATCCATGTCGATCTCCGATGCGTCACTTTCATTGATGCCGCGGGCGAGGCGCTGCTCAGGCGGATGTATGAGCAGGGCGCGAGGTTTATTGCGGCGGGGCTGTTGAACCAGCAAGTCGTCAATCAGGTCACAGGCGGTTCGAAATGAAACTTTTGTTTTTGCTTTGGGCAGTCTGTTTTTATGCGAACGCGCAGGGGCCGGCGGTGCCGCCGTCTCCTTCCACCGCACCGGCGGCGATTCCCCAGAATCCAGGACTGACGTTCAATCCGCCCGACCAGTTTCAAGCCAGCGTTCCCACGGGACAGGCGATCCCCACCTCGATTGCGCTGTCGTTGCAGGCGGCGATCGACCGCGGGCTTAAAGCCAATCTCGGGCTGCTGGTCGCGGGCACGGGAAACGAGCTGGCGCGCGCTGAGCAGCGCCGCGCGCTCTCTTATCTGCTGCCGAATTTTCAGGGCGAGGTCTCGGCGACGGAAGAGCAGATCGACCTGGCCGCGCTGGGTTTCACGGGCATCAAAGGTTTTGCGATTCCCACGGTGATCGGGCCGTTCGGATATAACGATGCGCGCGTGTCCGCTTCGCAGACCGGATTCGACTGGCCGGCGTGGAAAAACCGGCTGGCGGCGATCCAGAACGGCAAAGCGGCGCAGCTTTCGGTCCAGGATGCGCGCGACCTGGTGGTGCAGGCGGTGGCGTCGGCGTATCTGCTGATCATCGCGGACGCGGCGCGGGTGGAGGCCACCCGGGCGCAGGTGGACACCGCGCAGGCGCTGTATCAGCGCGCGCACGATCAGCACGTGGCGGGGGTTTCGCCGGCAATCGACGAGCTGCGGGCGCAAGTGGAGCTGAAGACGCAGCAGCAGAATCTGCTGGCCCAGCAGAACGGACTGGATCTCGACAAGCTGGCGCTGGGTCGGGTGATCGGGCTGCCGATCGGACAGGCTTTCACGTTGAGCGAGAACATTCCCTATAAGGCGCTCGAGGGAATTTCGCCCGAGAACGCGCTGCGGCAGGCGCTCGAGGGCCGCAGCGATTATCTAAGCGCGAAGATGCAGGTGCAGGCAGCCGAAACCGCGCGGGATGCGGCGCGCGCTGAGCGCTATCCCTCGGCCGGCGTGGCGGCGTATTACGCGGACACGGGGACGACGTTCGCCAGTTCGCACGGAAATTTCGGCGTCACCGGTTCGCTCAAATTCAATATTTTCGATTCGGGGAAGATTCGTTCCGACATCGAGCAGGCCGACGCGGTGGTGAAAGAGCGGCAGGCGGAGCTGGCGAACCTGGAAGGCCAGATCGATTTCGAGATCCGCGCGGCGCTGCTGAATCTGCGCACCGCGGCGGACCAGGTGACGGTGGCGCAGGACAATTTAGGCCTGGCGAATCAAACTCTTACGCAGGCGCGCGACCGCTTTTCGGCGGGCGTGGGGGACAACATCGAAGTGGTGCAGGCGCAGGAGTCGGTGGCGGACGCCAATCAGCGGCTGATTTCCAGCGTTTATAACCACAACCTGGCGAAAGTGTCGCTGGCGCGCGCGGTGGGCGCGACGCAGGCGAATTTGAGGCAGTACATGGGAGGCAGATAGATGGCGATCGATAAAGAAGTCCACGCGGTCGCGCGAACGCGAACCAGTGGCAAGACGATCGTGGTGCGGGTGTTGCTGGCGATAGTACTGATCGGCGTGGCGAGCGGCGCATACCTTTACTGGAAGAACTCGCAGCGTTTTGAAAGCACCGACGATGCACAGGTGGACGGGGAGATCTACGCGATCAGCGCACGCGTTTCCGGCCACGCGATGGAAGTTCCGGTGGAGGACGAGCAGCTCGTCAAAGCCGGCGACGTT
The DNA here is from genome assembly GCA_035501755.1 of Bryobacteraceae bacterium. GTDB lineage: Bacteria > Acidobacteriota > Terriglobia > Bryobacterales > Bryobacteraceae > Palsa-187. The sequence continues at coordinate 34,848 of DATJVN010000034.1, forward strand.
TTGTTCAAGCTGGATCCCAAGGATTATCAGGTCGCCGTGGAAAGAGCCAAGGCGGACCTGGCCGACGCCGTGGCGGCGCTCCAGAGCTCGCGCACGGACGTGCCGATTACGTCGGTGACGACGACGAGCACGCTCGCGGGAGCGCGGTCCGGGAAGGCGGACTCGGTCGCGGCGCTGAGCGGAGCCGAGCAGCAGTTGGGCGGCGCCAGGGCTCGCCTGGCGACGGCGGAAGCGAACGTGCGCGTCGCCGAAGCGAATTATTCCAAGGCTGCGGCCGACCTGAAGCGCTACGAAATGCTGGTGAGCAAGGATGAAATTTCCAAGCAGCAGTACGACCAGGCGTCGGCCGAGGCGGATGCGGCGCGCGCGACGCTGGATGCGCAGAAGGCGCAGGTGATGGAGGCGCGGCAGAATATTTCGGCGGCGGAGAAGGCCGTGGAGCAGGCGCGGGCGCGCGTGGAACAATCCGACGCGAGCGTGGCCGCGGCGATGACGGGTCCGCAGCAGGTGAAGGTCACCGAAGCGCGGGTGCAGTCGGCCGAAGCCAGGGTCGAGCAGCAGCAGGCGGCGGTGGCGCAGGCGGAGCTGAACCTGGAATACACGACCGTCGTGGCGCCGGTGAGCGGAGTGATCGCGCGAAAAACGCTGGAGGTGGGTAATAACGTGGCTCCGGGGCAGCAGTTGATGGCCATCATTCCGCTCGAAGGCATCTGGGTCACGGCGGATTTCAAGGAGACGCAGCTTCGCCACATGAAAGTGGGGCAGCGGGTGACCATCAAGGTGGACGCCTATGATCGCGAATACACGGGCAAGGTGCTGCGCATCGCCGGGGCGAGCGGCGCCAGGATGAGCCTGCTGCCGCCGGAAAACGCGACGGGAAATTACGTGAAGGTGGTGCAGAGAATTCCGGTGCGCATCGCGCTCGATCCCGGGCAGAACGAGGATCACCTGCTGCGGCCGGGGATGTCGGTGGAACCGGAAGTGAGGATCGAGTGAGCACGACGTTGACGGCGGCTGCGCCGCCGGCGGAGACGTGGAAGCCGTCGCACAATCCGTGGGTGATCGCGCTGGTGGTGACCATGGCGACGTTCATGGAGGTGCTCGACACCAGCATCGCCAACGTGGCGCTGCCGCACATCGCCGGGACGCTTTCGGCGAGCACGGACGAGAGCACCTGGGTGCTGAGTTCGTATCTGGTGGCCAACGCGGTGATCCTGCCGATCAGCGCGTGGCTGGCGACGCGCTTCGGACGAAAGCGCTTCTACATGACGTGCGTGGTGCTGTTCGGGATGAGCTCGCTGTTGTGCGGACTGGCGCCGTCGCTTTCGATGCTGGTGTTCTTTCGCGTGCTGCAAGGCTTGGGCGGAGGAGGATTGGCGCCGAGCGAGCAGGCGATCCTGGCCGACACCTTTCCGCCCGCCAAACGCGGAATGGCGTTCGCGATATACGGCATGGCCGTGGTGCTGGCGCCGGCGATCGGTCCCACGTTGGGCGGCTATATCACTGACAATTTCGACTGGCGCTGGATTTTCTTCATCAACGTTCCGGTGGCGATCGTGTCCCTGATGCTGACTTCGCGGCTGGTGGAAGATCCGCCGCACCTGAAGGCGCTGAAAGGAAAAGCGGGCAAGGTCGACTATATCGGGCTGGGGTTGATCGCAGTGGGCGTGGGTGCGGCGCAGGTGGTGCTCGATAAGGGCCAGCGCGAGGACTGGTTCTCCTCGCCGTTCATCTTCTGGTTCCAGGTGGTTTCGAGCGTCTGCATCATCGCGGCGATTTTCTGGGAATACAATCACGAAAACCCGGTGATTGATATTCACCTGTTCCGGAATCGCAACTTCTCCGTGTCGTGCATCATGATGTTCATGCTGGGCGGGGCGCTGTTCGGCGCCACGGTGCTGCTTCCGCAGCTGGTGCAGACGCTGATGGGATACACGGCGGAGCAGGCGGGCTGGGTGCTGTCGCCGGGCGCCGTGGTGATCATCCTTATGCTGCCGTTCGTGGGCAAGATGGTGGGCAAGCTGGACCCGCGCTGGATGATCGTGTTCGGATTCGCGGTGGCGGGCTTCGGCCTGTTGAACATGACCCACATCACTGCGGACATGGACATCCGCACCATCGTGATGATGCGCATCTACCAGATGTTCGGCGTGGCGTTTCTGTTCGTGCCCATCCAGACCATGACCTACGTCGGCGTGCCGATGGAGAAGAACAATCACATTTCGGGGATGATCAACCTAGCGCGCAACATGGGCGGGAGCATCGGAATCGCCGGCCTGGAGACCATCCTGGCGCGGCGCACCCAATTTCACCAGAATGTTCTGTCTTCGCACACGAGTTCGTTCGGGGCGGCGTTTCAATCGAGCGTTGCGGGGATCACGCAATCGCTGATAAACGCGGGTTACGACGCAGTCACCGCGGGGCAGATGGCTTACGGCCGGATTTACGGGATGCTGCAGGCGCAGGCCGCGTGGCTGGCGTATGTCGATACGATTTTCATCTACGCGATGGCATGCTTCGCGGTGGCGCCGCTCGCGTTGTTCATGCGGCGTCCGAAAAAAGCCTCGGGGGCGCCGTCGGGAGCGCATTAGAAGGCCATCGGGAGTCTGTCGAAACTTCACGGCCAACGCGCGGCATGAATGCCGCGGCTCTATTCCCGCGAGCCGCGACCAAAGGAACCGGTTGTTGTGCGATGCTGGCGGGATGGCGAAACGTAGCGGGAAACCTGCGATCGATTTCAACCACGCGATGATTTATACGGGCGACGTCGCGCGGGGAGTTCACTTCTACTCCGAACTGCTGGGGTTCAAGATCGTCGAGACCTTCGAGTGGGAGGGCCGCACGGTGTACGCGCGGCTGCGCGCCCCGGCCGGAACCGGGTCGATCGCTCTGCACATGCCCGAGCCGGGGAAAAAAATCCCGCCGGCGGATGGAATCCGCTTGTATTTCGAAGTGAGGGCGCTCGAAAAATTCTGCAAGCGACTGGAAGCGGCCGGCGTGAAGATCAGGCAGCAGCCGAAGCTCATGCCGTGGGGATGGATCCACGCGTATCTGGACGATCCGGACGGGCATGAGATCAGCCTGTATTGGGCCGGCACGAAGCGCTTCCGGAAAAGCAAAATGAAGGCATGAGACGGCGGGATTTCCTGTTTGCGTCGGCCTCGGCGGCTTTCGCGAAGCCGTCCGGGCAGCGATTCGTGCGCGTGCAGCCGGAACTGTTCTCCACGCCTGGCGCGCAGCCCAATTGCTGGGGCGATTTCGACAACGACGGCGATCTGGACCTGTTCGTCGGATTCAAGGCGGGCATCGCGAATCGCCTGTATCGCAACGATGGCGGCGTTTTTTCAGAAATCGGTGCGGAGATGGGCCTCGCTGATTTGACCGACACGCGAGCGGCGGCGTGGGGCGATTTCGACGCGGACGGCGCGCTTGAGCTGTACGTTGGATTCACACGGCGGTCGCAGGCGCGCAACAAGCTGTACAAGAAAATCGCCGGAAAATACGTGGACATCGCGCACCAGATGGGCGTGGATGCGATGGGCGAAACGCGGCAGGTTTCCTGGATCGATTTCGATAACGACGGGCGCGTGGATCTCTTTATAGCTTTTCGCGATGCTCCAAACATGCTGTTTCACAACGAGGGCGGGCGGTTCGTGAACGTTGCATCGGAGATGGGCGCGGACGATCCGCGCAAGACCGTGGGCGCCGTATGGTTCGATTTCAACGAAGACGGACGGCTGGATCTGTTCGTCGCGAACCAGGACGGGACGCTCAACGGATTGTTTGAAAATCGCGGCGGAAAATTCGTGGACGTGGCGCACGAGCTGGGGATGGATGCATTCGGAAGGGCGGCGAATTACGGCAGCAACGGGCCGAGTGTCGCCGATTACAACAACGATGGGCGCCTGGATTTATTTGTCGCGAGTTATGGTCCGAATTTTCTGTTCCGCAACGACGGCGGGGGAAAATTTACCAATGTCGCCAAAGAAATGGGAGTCGAGGGCGGCGAGCGCGCCACGCCTTCAAATTGGGGCGATTACGATAACGACGGGCGCGTGGATCTGTACGTGTCTTCGTATATCGACAAGCCGCTCAACGAGCGCGATTATCTGTATCACAACGACGGCGCGCGATTCAGCGAAGGGCCGCGGCTGGAACATGGCGCGACGCACGGAATTCAGTGGGCGGATTTCGATGGGGACGGGACGCTCGATCTGGCCATCGCCAATAACAATCCGGGTGGAACGCACTCGCTGTATCGCAATGTCATGGCGCCGGATGCGGCGCGGCGATCGATCCAGGTTATGGTGCACGATCGGAACGGGCGGTACACCAAGCCGGGAGCGGAGGTGCGGATTTACAAGCCCGGAACGCGCCAGGTGTGGGGCGGGCGAATCGTCGACAGCGGGAGCGGATATTGTTCGCAGAGCGCGATGCCGGTCCATTTCGGATTGCCGAAATCGGGGCGCGTCGACGTGGAGGTAACGACTTTTGAAAGCTCGGGGCGAAAGATTACGCGCGCGGCGAGCGTCGATCCGAACAAGCTCGCGCGGCGGACGCTGGTGATGAAAGTCTAGTTCTTATCCTGTTTGGCGGAATCCTTGGATTCGTGCGATTCCGCTTTGGGTGCCGGGGCGGGCGCTGGGGCCGGATCGGCGGGCGCTTTCACCTGCGTCACTTCGGGCGTCGCGTCTTCGATCACCACGTACAGAGGCTGCTCCAGGAGCTTGGGATTGTCGCCCTTGGTGAGCACCAGCACCTGCACGCGGCCCGGCTTGGCGAAGGGCGGCACGCGGAAGCGGATGAGCGTGTCCTTCTGCTCCAGCACCTTAACGCGCATGTCGAATTTGTTGTCGGTGAGATAGAGCTCGTCGACGTTGCGGCCGCTGAGTCCGACGCCGGAGATCTCCAGGACGTCGCCGGGCTTGGCGGTTTTGGCGGAGAGCGTATCCATTTGGGGGGCGGGATCACTACCGGCAAGGGCAATGCCGGCGAAAACCAACGTGAGCGCTAGCAGCAGCGGTCTCATGGTCCTGTACCTCTCGTACCAAACTACGGTCACATTCGGAGGGGTGCAATAGGCAAAAGGTCCCGCCGCTTTAAGGGAGAAGCCTGAGAATCGATACGGGGAAACGCCTGAGATAGCAGGAGTGCAATATCGTTTTGCGCTACATTGAAAGACTTCAGGGAGGGAAATATGCCGGACATGTCGCTACCGTTGATCGTCGCGGCGATCATTGTCATTTACCTGATTTCCAGCATCAAGATTCTGGCCGAGTACGAGCGCGGAGTGATCTTCAGGCTGGGACGCTTGCTGCCGAAACCGAAAGGGCCGGGCGTGATCCTGGTCTTCAAGCCGATCGACCGGATGGTGCGGATCTCGCTGCGCGTGGAGGCGATGGAGGTGCCGCCGCAGGACGTGGTCACGCGCGACAACGTGACGGTGAAGGTGAACGCGGTCATCTATTTCCGCATCGTGGATCCGGCCAAAGCGGTGCTGGAGGTGGCCAATTATCTGTACGCGACCTCGCAGCTTTCGCAGACCACGCTGCGCAGCGTGCTGGGCGAGGTGGAGCTCGACGAGCTGCTGAGCCAGCGCGAAAAGCTGAACGTGAAGCTGCAGAGCGCGCTCGATCAGCATACCGGGCCGTGGGGAGTGAAGGTCGCGCTGGTGGAGGTCAAGCAAGTGGACCTGCCGGACCAGATGATCCGGGCGATCGCGCGGCAGGCCGAAGCGGAGCGCGAGCGAAGGGCCAAGATCATTCATGCCGAAGGCGAGCTGGCCGCGGCGGCAAACCTGGAGAAAGCGGCCGAGACGCTGGGCAAGGAGCCGGCGGCGATGCAGCTCCGGTATCTGCAAACGCTGCTGGAGATCGGGTCGGAGAAGAACACCACTGTAGTGTTCCCTCTTCCGCTCGATATACTGTCTTCTTTAAGCAAAGCGTTGCGAAAGTTCGCCGGTCCGGATACGGACGGCGCGGCCTGATATGCCCAAGAACGAAGACGGCGAATTTGAATTGATCCTGGGGAACAAGCAGTTGCTCAGCGTGTTCTTCATCGTGGTGGTGCTGCTGGGCGTGTTTTTCACCATGGGCTACATCGTGGGCCGCAACTCGCCGCTGCCGGCTACCGAAGTCGCGTCGGAGAAAAAGGAACCCAAGCCCCTGGTGGTCGATTCGGCCGCCCCGGCTTCGACCCCGCAGCCTGTGAAGCCGGCTGAGGCGCCCACGCCGGCGCCGACCGAGACGGCGCCGCAACAGCCCGAAGCGGCCAAACCCGAGCCTCGGCGCGAAGAGCCGGCGCGCGCGCAGGCGGAATCGCCGGCGCCCAAGCGCGAGGCGGCGGCTGACAAGCGCGCGGGCGAGGATCGTCCCAGCGGAATCTATCTGCAACTCGCCGCGACTACCGAGCGCGAAGCGGATATCGAAGTCGATGTGCTCCGAAAAAAAGGATTTCGTGCGATGGCGGCGGAGATTCCGGAGAAGCCCGGGACGTTTCGGGTGCTGGTGGGTCCGGTGCCCGAAAGCGGAGTCAACAAGATGAAGACCGATCTTCAGAACGCGGGATTTCCGGGAGACAAAGCGATCCGAAGGACCATGTGAGCGCGCCGCTGGTTCAAATTGATCGCGCGCAGCCCAGGTTGCCGGAGTGGCTGCGCAAGCGCGGCACGCATTTTGAAGCCGTGCACGATCTGAAGACGGAATTGCGGCGCCTCAATCTGCACACCGTGTGCGAATCCGCGCGCTGCCCCAACATGCACGAGTGTTTCTCGCGCGGCGCGGCGACGTTCATGATCCTGGGCAATCTGTGCACGCGCGGCTGCGGATTCTGTTCAGTGCCCAAAAGCGCGCACCCGCTGGAACTAGACGCGCGGGAGCCGGAAAATGTCGCACGGATGGCCGCCGCCATGCGGTTGCGCTACGTAGTGATCACCAGCGTGAATCGCGACGATTTGGCGGACGGCGGATCGGCGCACTTTGCGTCGACCGTGGAAGCGGTGCGGCGCGCGCTCCCCGGGGCTCGCGTAGAGGTGCTGACGCCGGACTTTTGCGGCGATCTTGCGGCGGTCGCGCGGGTGCTGGACGCCGGTCCCGACGTGTTCAATCACAACGTCGAGACCGTGGCGCGTTTGTACAAACGTGTCCGGCCGCAGGCGAACTATCGCCAATCGCTGGACGTGCTGCGTTTCGCGAAGCGCTACCGGCAGGGCGCGCTGACGAAATCGGGGCTGATGGTCGGGCTGGGCGAGACCGAGGCGGAAGTGCAAGAGGTGTTGCGCGATCTGCGCGAGGCCGACGTCGATGTGGCGACCATCGGGCAGTATTTGCAGCCGCGGCGGCGGAATCTGCGCGTGGAAGAATACGTCCCGCCTGGGCGCTTCGAAGCGTATCGCGAATTCGGCCTCGCGATCGGATTCAAGATGGTCTTCAGCGGACCGCTGGTGCGCAGCTCCTACATGGCTGACGCGGTCAGTGAAGCGGCGCATTCGTGATTCTTTCCCTGCTCTCCGCGATTTTCCTGATTCTGCTTTTTCCGCGCTTCAATCTGGTGTGGCTGGCTCCGTTCGCGCTGGCGCCGATCCTGATCGCGTGCGCGCGGGAGGCGTCGTGGAAACGGCGATTCGTGAATGGATGGGCCGCCGGATTCGTGTTCTGGTTCGGCGTATGTTACTGGATCCAGTTTGTGCTCGAAGTACATGGCGGCATGGGTAGGTGGGGCGGATGGGCGACGTTCGTTTTATTCGCGGTGCTGAAGGGGCTGCACATGGCAGTTTTCGCTCTCGCCGCGGGAATTCTGGTGCGGCCCGCGGCGCAGCCACGTTTTATAGGCCGGGCGATCCCAGCCGTCGCGGCGCTATGGACCGGCCTGGAGCGCACGCACGGGCCGCTGGGCTTCACGTGGCTGCAATTAGGCAACGCGGGAATCGGCATGTCGGTTCCCATGCGCCTGGCGCCGATTCTGGGCGTGTACGGATTGTCGTTCGTCTTCGCGCTGGTGGGCTGCGCGGTCGCATTGGTGATTTTGCGCAGGCCGCGCATCGAGCTGGCATGGCTGCTGGCGTTGCCGCTGCTGTTTCTTCTGCCCGCGATGCCTGCACGCCAACGCGGGGATCAGCACGCGCTGCTGGTTCAACCGAATATCGACACCGAGGCGGACTGGACCCAGGCTTCGTTCGCGCACCTGGAACGCGACATGGCGATCTTGTCCCATGCGCCCGGCCATCACATCATCATCTGGCCCGAAGCTCCCGCGCCGTTTTATCCGAGCGACGCGAGCTTTCGTGCGTACATCGAAAATATCGCGCGTGGCGAGCAGTCCTATTTCTTGTTCGGCGGCGTCGCGTACAATGCGGCGGGCGCGCCGCTCAATTCGGCATTCCTGTTCGACCCGTCGGGCGAGATGATCGGCCGCTACGACAAGATCAATCTGGTTCCCTTCGGCGAATTCGTGCCGCGCGTATTCGGTTGGGTGAACCGGATTACCAAAGAGGCCGGCGATTTCGCGCCGGGCTCGCGCATCGTGGAATTTCCGGTGAGCGGGCACAAGCTGGGTGCCTTCATTTGCTACGAATCGGCGTTTCCCGACCTGGTGCGCGAATTCGCGAAGGGCGGAGCGCAGGTGCTGGTAAATTTATCGAACGACGGCTATTTCGGCCACAGCTCGGCGCGCGAGCAGCACCTGGAGCTGGTACGGATGCGCGCGGCCGAAAATCGCCGCTGGATCGTGCGGGCGACCAACGACGGCATCACGGCCGTGATCGACCCCGCCGGCCGCGTGGCATTTCGCGCGCCGCCGTATCAAGAGATTTCGGCGGACGTGAGTTATCGGTATGTGCAGGAGCAGACGCCGTACACGCGCTATGGCGACTGGTTCGCGTGGGGATGCTTGATCGTGGCGGCTGTTTTATTGGCCGTTAATAAACGTGAATGAACATGAATGCCGCCGGGTCCGCTGAAAACACCATTCACGTTTATCCACGTTCATTAACGGCTATTTCTTCAGCCGTGCCGGATGACGAGCACGTCGCCGTCTTTCACGATGTACTCTTTCCCTTCCAGCCGCAGAAGGCCTTTTTCGCGGACGCCGGGATAGCCGCCGTGGTCGATCAGCGATTGCCAGTTCACCACCTCGGCGCGGATAAATTTTTTTTCGAAATCGCTGTGGATCGCCCCCGCCGCTTTTTGTGCGGTGCTGTGGATGGGAATGGTCCACGCACGGACTTCGGTTTCGCCGGCGGTCAGGAACGACATCAGGCCCAGCAGAGAATAGGTGGCCTTGATCAGGCGCTCCAGGCCGGATTCTTTCAACCCATAGCTCGCCAAATATTCGCGAGCTTCTTCGGATGACAGCTCGGCGAGTTCCGCTTCGATTTTTCCGCAGATCGCCGTGACCGCGGTGTTCTTGCGGTCCGCGAAAGCGCCGTTTCGATACTGTTCTTCGATTTCATGCAACCGCGGAGCGTCGTTCTCGCCGAGATTCAACACGGCCAGCATCGGCTTCTGTGACAAAAACTGGAATCCGCGAATGCGCTTTTCGTCTTCTCCCGAAAACTCCATCCCGCGCAGCGGACGATTCGCCTCCAGCTCGGCTTTCAATCGTTCGAGCAAAGTGAACTCGGCATCCAGCTCTGGACTCTTCATCCGCTTGCGATCCTTGTCCACGCGCTCCATGCGTTTTTCGACCACCATCAGGTCGCTCAGGATCAGCTCGATTTCGACGTCTTCAAAATCGCGCATGGGATCGACCGAGCCTTTTTCGTGCGGCACCGTGTCGCTTTCAAAAACCCGCAGGACGTGCGCGAGCGCATCGACGACGCGCAGGCTCGCCAAGTAACTCGGATCGCGCAGCGCTTCCTTGGAAATCGACGGAAAATCCAGATATTCGACAGTCGCGTGCGTGATCTTGGGCGGCTCGAAAATCTTCGCCAGCGCTTCCAACCTCGCATCCGGCACTTTCGTCACGCCCACACGCGCCTCGAGCGATCCCACGCGCGCCGACTCGTGCACTCCGGTCAGGATGGTAAATAAACTTGTCTTGCCCACCATCGGCAGGCCAACGATTGCGGTCTTCATTCGGGAAGTAGGGAGTGGGTAGTTGGTAGTAGGAAAGCCGACTCCTACTACCCGCTGCCCACTCCCTTTTATAGTGGCACGTCCACCAGCGTCAGAATCTCGGCAAGAATTTTCTCTGCAACTTCGGCGGAGCGCTGCGCGATGGCGATGCGCGTGTTCACCACCACGCGATGCGCGAAGACGGGGACCACCAGGCGCTTCACGTCGTCAGGCGTTGCGTAGTCGCGGCCTTCCACCGCGGCCAGCGCCTGAGTGGCGCGATACAACGCCTGCGCGCCGCGCGGACTCACGCCCATTGCCACCGATTCGTGTGTGCGCGTCCGCTCCACGATCGCCAGCATGTAGTCGATCAGGGATTCCTCGACGGAAACCTGGGCGGTCGCATCCTGCAACGCGGTCAACTCGTCGCCGGAGATCACCGGCCGCACCGATTCGTTTCCCGCGACCGCGGATTGCCGCACGATTTCCCGTTCCGCCGCGGGGTTCGGATAGCCGATGCGGATGCGCATCAGGAACCGGTCTAGCTGCGATTCCGGCAGCGGATACGTCCCGTGATGCTCCACCGGATTCTGCGTGGCGATCACCATGAACGGCTGCGCCAGCGGCCAGCTTCTGCCGTCGATGGTCACCTGCAATTCATTCATCGCTTCGAGCAGCGCCGACTGCGTCTTGGGCGTGGCTCGATTGATCTCGTCGGCGAGCAGGAAATTCGTGAAAATGGGCCCCTGCTTGAACTCGAATTCCTGCGTGTGCGCGTTGTAGATGGTGACGCCGAGCACGTCGCTGGGAAGCATGTCGGAGGTGAATTGCAGGCGATGAAAACTCGAATGCACGCTGCGCGCCAGCGCCTGCGCGAGCGTTGTCTTCCCCACACCCGGAACATCCTCGATCAGCAGGTGTCCGCGCGCGAGCAGGCAGGCGAGCGACAAACGCAGGACTTCCGCCTTACCGCGAATGGCCGCGCCCAATGCCGATTCGATTTCCGATAATCTGGAGAGCGAAACTGGCGGGGTGTATACAGAATCCCGCTGCACCATCATTGTCATGATATCGAAAATATTGACGCTATTCGCGCTGGGAACGTTGGCCTGCGCCGCGCAGTCCGCCGCGAAAAGCGCGCCCACCTCGGCGGCAGAAAAACGGTCCGCGCCGAAGCCCGTCACCTCAGAAGCAGCCATCCGCGAGGTGCTCGCGCGCCAACAGCTGGATTGGAATCGCGGCGACACGGAAGGCTTTCTGCTCGGGTACGACGCCAACGCAGTGTTTGTCAGCGACAAGATTACGAAGGGACTCGAAGAGCTGCGCGTGCGCTACCAGACGGTTTATCCCACGCGCGGGTCCATGGGGCATCTCACGTTTTCCGACGTCGAGGTTCACATGATCAACGCCGACAACGCTTACGTGATCGGCCGGTGGCGCCTGGAACGCAAGCCCGAGGACGGCGGCGACCGGAACGGAATCTATACTCTGCTGTTCAAGCGCACGCCGCGGGGATGGAAGATCGTTGTCGACCACACCAGCTGACGAGCGCTTCATGCGCATGGCGCTGGAGCTGGCGCGCGAAGCGGCGGCGATGGAGGAAGCACCTGTCGGCGCGATCGTGGTATTCGAGGACCGCGTCATCGGGCGTGGGCGCAATGCGCCGATCGCGATGAACGATCCCACGGCGCACGCCGAAATTCTCGCGCTGCGCGAGGCCGCTGCAGCGATGGCGAATTATCGCCTGCCGGGCGCGACGATGTACGCGACGCTCGAGCCGTGTGCGATGTGCGCGGGCGCGCTGGTGACGGCGCGCATCGCGCGACTGGTGTTCGGCGCGCGCGATTTGCGCTTCGGCGCAGTGCGCAGCAAGTTCCGAATCGCGGATTCGGAGGTGCTGAATCACCGCGTGGAGATCGTCGAAGGAGTGCTCGGGGCGGAATGCGCGGAACTGCTCAAGTCGTTCTTCGAGGCGCGGCGCTAACCTGCCTTTCCAAGAAAGTAGCTTTTCTTTCCCACCCGCAACACCAGCATGCTCTCTGATGCCAGGTCGGTGGAGTGAATCTGCGCGTCCGCGGCGGCCACCCGCTGGTTGTTCATGTAGACCCCGCCGCCTGCGATCAACCGCGTCGCGTCACCCTTCGATTTCGCCGCGCCGCTGGCGACCAGCGCGTCGGTCATCTTGATCCCCGACGCGAGCGCCGCGCGGTCGATCGAAAACGACGGCACGTCGGCGAAAATGTCCGCCAGGTCGCGATCGCGCAATCCACTCACCTCGCCGCCGAACAGCACTTCGGACGCTTTGAGCGCCAGAGCGAGATTCTCCTCTCCATGCACGATGCGCGTGACCTCGGCCGCGAGCCGTTTGTGCGCCGCGCGCTGGTCGGGCGGTTGCGCGCACAACTCGGCAATCTCTTTGTCGCTCAGGAACGTGAATAATTTCAGGAAGCGCTCGACATCGCGATCGTCAGTGCGAATCCAGTATTGATAAAACTGGTACGGGCTGGTGCGCCCCGGGTCGAGCCACACCGCGTTGCCCGCGCTTTTCCCGAATTTTTCGCCGGAACTGGTGGCCAGCAGCGGGAAGGTGATGCCGAACGCCTCGGCGCCGCACATTCTCCGAATCAGCTCGATTCCCGCGGTGATGTTGCCCCACTGATCGCTTCCGCCCGCCTGGATCGCGCAGCCATAAGTGCCGTGCAGATGCAGAAAATCGAATGCTTGAAGGAGCATGTAGCTGAATTCGGTGTAGGAGATGCCGTGTTCGCGATCCTCCAGGCGCCGCCGCACGGATTCCTTCGCGAGCATGTAATTCACCGTGAAATGCTTGCCGATGTCGCGCAGAAAATCCAGGTAGCTGACCGGCGCGGTCCAATCCGCGTTGTTCACCATGATGGCCGCGGTGTCGCCGGTGAAATCGACAAATCGCGCGAGCTGTTTTTTCACAGCGTCGGAATTCGCCTGGATGGTTTCGGGATTCAGAAGCTGGCGCTCCGTGGAGCGGCCGCTCGGATCGCCGATCATTCCGGTCGCGCCGCCCACCAGCACGATGGGCCGGTGCCCCGCGCGCTGGAATCGCGAAAGCATCAGTGCGGGCAGGAGATGACCCACGTGCAGACTGTCGGCGGTGGGATCGAATCCGATGTAAATCGCCTGCTTCGGTTGTTCGAGGAGCTCATCGAGTGCCGCACGATTTGTCACCTGCTCGATCATGCCGCGCCGCTCCAGTTGCTCCAGAAGCTTCATTGCTTTTCGAACATCAGGGTGCGTTTCATAACGATCTCTCCATCGGCATGGCAAGCGGCGGCTCGATCAGGAAATTCAGCTCCGACATGCGCGCGATGGCCGCCCGGACGGATTGTTCGGTCGCGGGTTCCACGGTGATGACGAAGGGCAGATCGCGCCAGTTGGCCTGCGGGAGCTGCAAAACAGAGTCGATGGAAATGTTCTCCGCGGCGAGCGCGGCGGCAAGCTGCGCGATGATTCCGGGACGGTCGACCACGCGAAAGCGCAGGTAGTACGCCGATTGGTGCAGCGTGATCGAAATGGGCTTATATTTGCCCAGCCGCGCGTGCGCGAAGGGCGAAACGCGCTCCGGGCTGCCCGAACGGATCTCGCGCGCCACGCGCATCAGGTCGCTCACCACCGCGACGCCTGTCGGCAGCGATCCCGCGCCGCGGCCGTAGTAAAACGTATCGGCGCCGTATTTCCCGAGCACCCATACCGCGTTGTACGCGCCGCGCACGCTCGCCAGAATCGTGGACTGCGGAATCAGCGAAGGCCGCACCGAAAGAATCAGCCCGGCCGAGGTCTGCCGCGCCGCGGCAATCAGACGAATGGTGTGATGCAACTGGTGCGCGTACTCGAAATCCACCGGCGTGATGCGGCGGATGCCTTCGGTGTAGATGTCGCCCGGCACAATGCGCTCGCCGAAAGACAGGGCGGAAAGAATCGCCAGCTTGGAGCACGCATCGCGGCCGTCGATATCGGCTGAAGGATCGGCTTCCGCGTAACCGGCCCTCTGCGCCTCGGCGAGGATCAGGTCGAACGGCTCACCGCGCCGCTCGATTTCGGTGAGGATGAAATTGCACGTGCCGTTCAGAATTCCATACAGCGTCTGAACGCGATCGCCCGAGATTCCCTCGCGCAGCACGTTGTGAATCGGGATGCCGCCCGCGACGCTCGCCTCCATGGCGATGTTGATGCGCGCGGCGATCGCGCGGTCCCAGATTTCGGCGCCGCACAGCGCCATCAGTTCCTTGTTCGCGGTGACGATGGATTTCCGCGCCGCGATCGCGGCGTCGACGATTTCCTGGGCGACCGAGCGGCCGCCGATCAGCTCCGCCACAATGTGCACTTCCGGATCCTGGACCACCTCGCGCCAGTCCGTGGAGCGAATCACATGCGCGGGAATCGCGAGAGCCTCCACACCCCGGCTGCACACGCGGCGCACGCGCAACGGGAACCCGAGTTTCTCCTCGATCTGAACGCGATTTTCCTCCAGGATCGACACCGCGCCCATCCCCACGTTGCCCAGACCGATGATGCCGACGTTGACCGGCTCCACAATCTTTCTACTTTACAGGAAACGCCGCCGCTCACAGCACGATTCGCTGATCGCCCTCGCGCCGCGTCACGTGTTCGCGGTCGAGATACTCAAGCAGCGGGATGGCGTACTTGCGCGACACCCCGGTCCAATCCTTGAAATCCGCCACCGAAAAACGCGCGCCCTTGCGCGCGGCGAGCGTCTTTCGCAGCGATTCCACCGCGCTTGCATGATAGATCAGATCGTCGCCCACGCGGATCAGCTTGCGGTTCTTGAGCAGAATCTGCAAAAGCGGGCGCGCCCGCGCCGCTTCCACGCCGGACTTGGCCAGCACCTCCTGCGTGGACGGAACCGCGAGCCCGCCGTCGCGGAACTGGGCCTCGATTTTTTCCGTGGCGGCCGTTTCATCTTCCTTGAGCGCCACACGATGTGAGGCCAGCCTCACATTTTCGCCCTCCGCCACGATGTCGTTAGCGCGCGCGAGCAGCGCGTCCAGCAGGAACGCAGGCGCTCCGACAAGCTCCCGGCTACGCAACGCTTCTTTCGCCAGGCCCGGCTGGAGCGGATTCTTTCGATGAAAATCCTTGAGGATTTCACGGAATTTTGCGAGCGTCCGCTCGATCCATGCGCTTGCGACCAGCCAATCGCCCTGGAGCCGCACCACTCCGGCAGGCTCGCCGATCTCGGAAGCCCGCATTCCGGTTCGCGCCACGATCTGGGCCGCGCTCAGTCCGAACTCGGATTCGTTCACCAGAATGGAAACGCGGTTGCCCGATTCGAGGTTGGTGAGCCGTTGATCGAGTTGCGCGCGCCGCAGCCGTCCAGGCGCGGCGATATCGAGCACCACGCCGCCGCCGATGGTCACCACTGGCGAAAACATCCGCACGATAAAGCGATCGCCCGGGAGCAGCAGCAGCGGTTCGCGCAAAACGAAACGCACATGCGCCCGCGTTCCCGGCTTCATCGGATCGAGCGAGGCGATCAGCCGCGCCTGCGCTTCCACCTCCGCCGTGCCGGCGTGAAAATGCACCGGAGCGCGATGCTTCAGGGGATGCGCGCCGGCGAGAAGCTCGAAGCTCGAATCGATCGTCTGCGTCGCGCGGAACAGGCCGGGCGGCGCGAGCGTCATCCCGCGGCGCGCGTCCTTCGCATCGACGCCGCCGAGATTGACCGCCGTGCGCTCGCCCGCCCGCGCGCGCTCGGCGGGAGAGCCGTGCACTTGCAGACCGCGAATCCGCGCGCGAATCCCCGCGGGATAAAGCTCCACCTCGTCGTCGATCGCCAGGCTTCCGGAAATCAGCGTGCCGGTGATCACGGCGCCGTGTCCGCGCATGGAAAAGCTGCGGTCAATGGGCAGCCGCGGATAGCGGGAAACGTCCTTGCCCGCGATCCCTCCGGCGGCCTCGTCGAGCGCGGCGCGAAGTTCATGCATCCCCAGCATGCTCGTGGAGCTGACCGGAATCACCGGCGCGGCTTCCAGAAACGATCCGCGCACGAACTCCTCTACTTCCAGGCGCACCAGATCGAGGATGTCCTGATCCACCAGGTCGCATTTGGTGAGCGCGATGACGCCGCGCGGAATCCCTAGCAGCCGGCAGATCTCGAAGTGTTCGCGCGTCTGCGGCTTGATGGATTCGTCGGCGGCGATGACAAACAGTACGACATCGATTCCCGACGCGCCGGCGAGCATGTTCTTGACGAACCGCTCGTGACCGGGAACGTCGACGAAGCCGATCCCTCCGAGATGTGCAAAGCCCAGATCGATGGAGATCCCGCGGCGCTTCTCTTCTTCGAGCCGGTCAGTATCGATCCCGGTGAGCGCGCGAACGAGCGACGTCTTTCCGTGATCGATATGTCCGGCGGTGCCGACGATGAGAGGAATGGTCGCGATCTCCCACTTAAATCATATAGGCCGCGAATGAACGCTGATGAACGCGAATTTCTAAACAAGCTGTTTGAAGACGCTGTCGGAGCTGCTTATGAAGTTGCAAACGCGCTGGGAGCGGGCTTTCTGGAGAAGGTCTATGAGCGAGCGCTGATGCGTGAACTTTTGCTCCGCGGACACCGTGTCAAAGCGCAAGCCGTGTACTCTGTCCGCAATAAAGGCGCAACGGTGGGCGAATACTTCGCCGACCTGGTGGTGGACGGAAGGCTCGTCATCGAGTTGAAGTGCGCAGATCAACTGGCGAAGGAGCACATGGCGCAATGCATTAACTATCTAAGAGCTTCCGGCCTGAAGCTTGCTCTCCTGATCAACTTTCAGCGGCCCAGAATCCAGTGGAAACGAATCGTCAATGAATTGTAGATTCGCGTTCATCCGCGTTCATTCGCGGCCAATTTCTCCGTCTGCCGCCGGCTGTACGCGAAATACACCCCCAGCCCGATCGCCAGCCACGCGAAGAATCGCAGCCAGGTCAGCAGCGGGAGTCCCATCATCAGCACCAGGCAACACGCGATGGACAAAATGGGCAGCAGCGGCACCAGTGGAACGCGAAAAGGGCGGTGCCGGCTGGGCTGCGTTCTGCGCAGCACGATGACGCTCGCCGCCACGATGACGAACGCGAACAGCGTGCCGATGTTGGTCAGCTCGGCGAACGTGTCGATGTCCCACAGCCCGGACGGAATGCCCACCAGCAGCCCGGCGATCCACGTGCCCACGTACGGCGTGCGGAATTTCTGGTGCACCGCGCCGAAGGCGCGCGGCAGCAGCCGGTCGCGCGACATCGCGAACCAGATGCGCGCCTGCCCGTACTGGCCCACCAGCAGCGACGAAATCATCCCCATCAGCGCGCCCGCGCTCACCACCAGGCGAATGCGGTTGTAGCCGATATTCTTGAGCGCCGTCGCCACGGCCGAATCCGGATCGAGCTTCTGCCAGTTCGCAATCCCAGTCAGCACCAGTGAAACCGAGCCGTACAGCAACGTGCAGATGATCAGCGTTGCGATGATTCCGAAGGGCATGTCGCGCTGCGGGCGCTTGCATTCTTCAGCAGCGGTGGAGACGGCATCGAATCCGACGTATGTAAAAAACACGATGCTTGCCCCGCTGACGACCCCCGCGAGTCCGTGCGGCGCGAAAGGATGCCAGTTGCGCGAGTTGATTGCTCCCGCCGCTCCGAAAACGAAGATCAGGATCGCGGCGATCTTGATGATCACCATCGTCGTGTTGGTTTCCGCGCTTTCCTTCACCCCGCGCACCAACACCCAGGTCACCGCCAACGTGATCAGCAGTGCGGGAATGTTGTAGATTCCGCCGGGGGATCCCGGAGCGGGGAACATCGGGTAGGCGATGGCCGCGGGCAGATGGAATCCGAAGATGTTGTCGCCCAGATCCTGTAGATACGCTGAGAAGCCGACCGCGACCGACATGTTCGCGACCGCATATTCCAGAATCAGGTCCCATCCGATGATCCACGCGAAAATTTCACCCAGAATCGCGTACGCATAGGTGTACGTGCTCCCTGCGATCGGAATCATCGACGCCAGCTCGGCGAAGCACAGCCCCGCGAACAGGCACGCAACCAGGACGGCCGCGAAAGACAGAACAATCGCGGGTCCGGCGCCGGGCCGCCCCAGCGCCGAGGCAGCCGAGCGGCCGTGCATGATAATGTCGAGCACCGTCGCTTGCAGCAATCCGGGATCTTTTAATTTGCCCGAAGCGGCCGTGCCGGTCACCGTGAAAATTCCCGATCCGATGACGATCCCGACACCTAAAAATGCCAGCGACCAGGGCCCAAGAGTTTTTTTCAGCCGATGCGAGGGCTGCTCAGAGGCTTCGATCAGCTCGTCGATAGATTTCGTCTGAAGCAGCGGCATCTGAAATGAATCGGCCGCGAATAAACGCAAATGAACGCGAGCAAGTTTGATTTGCGTTCATTCGCGTTCATTCGCG
>DATJVN010000035.1:0-31135 GCA_035501755.1 Bryobacteraceae bacterium
CGGTCGCGCTGAAATTTCTGCCGCGTGAAGTCGCCGAGAACCCCGCGGCGCTCGAACGCTTTCGCAACGAAGTCCGCGTGGCGCGGCGCGTTTCGCATCCCAACGTGTGCCGCGTCTACGACCTCGGCGAAGTGGACGGCAGCTTCTTCCTGTCGATGGAGTACGTGGACGGCGAGGATCTGGGCGCGCTGCTGCGGCGCATCGGACGGCTGCCGCAGGATAAAGCGCTCGAAATCGCGCGGCGATTGTGCGCGGGGCTTGCGGCGGCGCATGAAAAAGGCGTGCTGCATCGCGACCTGAAACCGGCCAATGTCATGCTCGACGGGCGCGGGCAGGTGCTGCTCACGGATTTTGGACTCGCGGGGCTGGCCGATTCCTTTGACGCGACCGAAGTTCGCAACGGGACGCCGGCGTACATGGCGCCGGAGCAGCTCGCGGGCCGCGAAGTCACCGTCAAGAGCGACATTTATTCGCTCGGGCTGGTGTTGTATGAAATCCTGACCGGGAAGCGCGCGTTCGAGTCGGATACGCTCGCCGGTCTCCAGCGCGTGCGCTCGGAAAAAACGCTGACCAATCCGTCCACGCTGGTGAAGGACCTGGACCCGCGCGTAGAGCGCGTGATTATGCGCTGCCTGGAACCGGATCCGGCCAATCGGCCATCGTCAGCGCTGGCGGTTGCGGCGGCGTTGCCGGGCGGCGATCCGCTGGGCGAGGCGCTGGCCGCGGGGGACACGCCGTCGCCGGAAATGGTCGCCGCGGCGGGCGAGGGCGTCGCGCTGAGCGTGCGCGCGGGCGTGCTGCTGGCAGTCGCGTCGATCGCAGGGCTGTTATTGCAAGCGGGCCTGGGACAGCATTTGAGCGCACTCGAACGGATGCGTCTGGATTACTCGCCCGAAATTCTGGCGCAGAAGGCGCGCGAAACGATTCAGCGCCTGGGGTACGCGGAGCGGCCGGCGGACGAATGGTACGCGGTGGACTTCGACAAGGATTTCCTGGATTATGCGGAATCGCACGACCATCCACCGCGTTGGAATGAAATTCTGCAATCGCGTCCGACACCGCTGATTCTTCGTTATCGCCAAAGCCCCTACCCGCTCTCGAGCGAACGCTTTCACGATGATAAGCTGACGCCCGGCCGGGTCGATTTCAGCGATCCGCCGGAAGAGATGTCGGGGATGGTGAACGTTGTGATCGACGCGCAGGGACGACTGCTGCGCTTCATCGCGATTCCCCCGCAGTTTTCAGATGTAACGGCCGCGGTGGCGGCTCCGGACTGGCGTCCGTTGTTCGCGGCGGCCGAACTCGACCCCGCCGCGTTCCAGCCGGCCGAGCCGCAATGGACTTTCCTGGCGGCATCCGACGTCCGGCAGGCCTGGACGGGAGTGTGGCCGGGATCGAAGCGGCCGGTGCGCATCGAAGCCGCGGCGCTGCGCGGCAAGCCGGTGGCGTTCGTGCTGCTCGGTCCGTGGAATTCGCCCGGCCGGATGCCTCCGCGCGGGGAGAATCTGCGCGCCGACGCGACTCCGCTGATCGTCGCGGTGGTGGTGCTGATCGTGGTCGGCGCGGCGGCGTTTCTGGCGCGGCGCAACCTGCGGCGATCGAGAGGCGACCGGCGCAACGCCTTCCGCCTGGCCGCGTTCATTTTTCTCGCGCAGATGACGCTGTGGGTGTTCCGCGAACATTTCACGGTGACCCTTGGAACGCTGGGCGATTTTATGATTGCCGTGGCGACGTCGGTATTCTGGGGCGCGACGCTGTGGCTGGTGTACGTCGCGCTGGAGCCGTACGCGCGGCGATACTGGCCGCACTCGCTGATTTCCTGGACCACCGCGCTCAACGGGCGCATTCGCGATGCGATCGTCGGGCGCGACGTTCTGCTGGGGATCGCGTTCGCGACGGTGGTGATGGTGGGAGACCGGTTCATGGACGTGTGGGGCGAGGCGCACGGCCTCGGTCTGAATTTCGGCGACGTTTCTTACCTGATGGGTTTTCGCGCCACTATGGGCGATTTTCTGGCGGAGATCAACGGCGCGATCCGGAGCGCGCTGCTGTTCTTTCTGATGCTGTTTATTCTGCGCGTGCTGCTGCGGCGGCAGTGGATTGCGGGGGTGGTATTTACCGTGGTGATGACCGCGCAGAACTTCTTTCAATACCGCGCCGCGGCAGCCGTGCAGGAGAGCATCGAGTCGGCGATCATCTTCTCGCTGATCTCGATTTGCCTGCTGCGCTTCGGGCTCTTGCCGATGATCGTGGGGTTCTTCCTGCTCGATACGGTCAGCAACATTCAATACACGGTCAATACGTCTGCGTGGTATTTCGGCGTGGGAGCGGCGGTGCTGGCGGCGACGGGGGCGTTGACCCTGTGGGCGTTCAAGACATCGATCGGCCCGCAGGAGTTGTGGAAAGACGATCTTTAGGAGATCCACGCGCCGCGCATGAACACGAATTTCTTGGCCGCAGTCCGGAAGGCGGTGTGCCTGCTAAGCGGGGGGCTCGACTCATCCACCTGTCTCGGCGTGGCGCGGCGCGATGGGTACGAGTGTTATGCGCTGTCGTTCGATTACGGGCAGCGGCACCGGGTCGAACTCGAATCGGCGGCGCGCGTCGCGAAATTTTTCGGCGTGCGCGAGCATCGCGTTGTGAAGATCGACCTGCGCGCGTTCGGTGGAAGCGCGCTCACCGGCGATATGGAAGTGCCCAAGACCGGCGCCATCGGCGAAGGGATTCCGGTGACCTACGTTCCGGCGCGCAACACGATTTTTTTGTCGTTCGCGATGGCGTGGGCGGAGGTTCTGGAGTGCTCCGACATATTTATCGGCGTGAACGCGATCGATTATTCCGGATATCCGGACTGCCGGCCGGAGTTCATCGAGGCGTTCGAAAAAATGGCGAACCTCGCGACCAAGGCGGGAGTCGAGGGCCGCACGCGTCTGCGCATCCACACGCCGCTCGCGAAGCTGAACAAGGCGCAGATCGTGCGGCTCGGCGTGGAGGCCGGCGTGGATTTCCGGATGACGCACAGTTGCTACGATCCGGACCCGGAGGGCCGCGCATGCGGGCAGTGCGATTCGTGCGTGCTGCGGCGGAAAGGATTCGCGGAAGCGGGCGTTGAGGATCCGCTGGCGCGCTAAGCGAGATGGAACAGCGCCGCGGCGGCATAGCCGAGCAGGCCGCCGAGGAGCGCTCCGGCGATCACGTCACTTAAGAAATGCATCCCCAGGAGAATGCGCGACAGGGCCACGCTGACGGCGCAGAAGAACAGGCCGGGCAGCATCGCGTGGTAGAACTCGCCGAGCGACGCCGTCATCGCGAACGCCGTGATGGTGTGGCCCGAGGGGAACGAGAACTGGTCCGGCGGAAGCAGAGTCGCCCAGCAATGCGGCTCCAATGCGCACGGGCGCTTCCGGCCGAAGGCTTTTTTCAGATTGAGGAAAAGCGCGATACCAACACCGACTGCTACGCTCGCCGCCGCCAGCGCCCGGAACCGTTCCTGGCCCCCCGCCAGCGCGACCACCAAACCCATGGCGTACCACAGCCATCCGTCGCCTCCACGGGTCGCCGCGATCATCCACAGCCGCAGCCAGCGCGGCGCGCGCCAGCGATTCACCCGCCGCATCAGGCGGTGATCGCCGGCCTGGACCATGCGGATTACGGCTTCGGCGCCCATGCTACACTTTTAATCCCCTTGCGTGACACCTGGATGACTTCGCTATAAAACATTTGTGAATGAATTTGTGAAACAGATACAGTTCCTTTATTTCGATGCGGGCGGGGGACATCGCGCCGCGGCCACCGCGCTCAAAACGGTGATCGAGCAGCAATCGCGCCCCTGGCAAATCACCCTGGTGAACCTTCAGGAGCTGCTGCGCCCTCTGGATATCGTCCGCAAGATCAGCGGGATCGAGCTCCAGGACATGTACAACCTGATGCTCGCGCGCGGCTGGACGTTCGGTTTCGCGCAATGGCTGCGCCTGATGCATGGCGTAATCCGTGTAAACCACTCCGCAACGTTATCGTTGCTTGAACGTCACTGGATTGAAACAAAACCAGATCTGGCTGTTTCGCTGATTCCCAATTTCAACCGCGCGATGTTCGAAAGCCTCAAGAGGTCGCTTCCGCGGACGCCTTTCGTCACTATTTTAACCGATTTGGCCGATTATCCGCCGCATTTCTGGATCGAAAGACAGCCGCAATTCCTGATCTGCGGCACCGAACGCGCGGTGGAACAGGCGCGCGGGCTGGGTCATTCTGAAGACCGGATTTTTGGCGTTTCGGGCATGATTCTGCGGCCGAATTTTTACGCCCCTATCGAAACAGATCGTGCGACTGAGCGCAAGAACCTGGGTCTCGATCCCGTGCGTCCCACGGGACTGGTGCTGTTCGGAGGCCAGGGGTCCGCGGTGATGGTCGAGATCGCGCGCCGGCTGAGCGGCACGCAGCTCATCCTGATCTGCGGAAAGAACGCGAAGCTTGCCGCCGCGCTGCGCGCCATGCCGGGCGGCGCTCCGCGTTTCGTAGAGGGATTCACCAGCGAAGTTCCCGCTTACATGCATCTGGCCGATTTCTTCATCGGAAAACCGGGACCCGGCAGCATCAGCGAAGCGGTCGCCATGAAATTGCCGGTGATCGTGGAGCGGAATGCGTGTACCATGCCGCAGGAGCGCTACAACACCGAATGGGTGCGGGAGCGCGGAGTGGGAATCGTGCTGCGAGATTTCCGCGGCATCGACGCGGCGGTGCGCGAACTGCTCGCCTCGCTAGAGCAGTACCGCGCGCGAGTGGAAAAGATCAACAATCGCGCGGTGTTCGAAATTCCCGTCATCCTGGAGCGTATACTGTCAGCGTGAAGACGTTGTTTTCCCTATTAGCGCTGGCGGGCGCGCTCGCCGCGCAGCCGGAGCGGATCATCCTGGACACCGATTGCGCGGTGTTCAACGACGACGGGGCGGCGATGGCGATGCTGCTCCAGCGGCCGCGGCAGGTGGACCTGATCGGCGTAACGCTGGTACCAGGGAACATGTGGCCGTACGCCGGCGCCGAATACATGTTCCGTACGCTCGACGCGATGAATCGCACCGGGGTGGTGCTGTACGCGGGAGCGCTCGCGCCGCTGGTGCACACGCGCGCGATGGCGGAAAAGGAAGCTAAGGACTGGGGCGAGAAATATCTGGGCGCGTTCGCCCAAGATCCGGCGGAGAAGACCAAATCGAAAACGCGCGTCTCGCATCGCAGCGCGGTGGACCTGATGATCGAGGCGATCGAAAAGACTCCGGGCGAGGTGACCATCGTCGAGATCGGGCCGATGACCAACCTGGCGATCGTGCTGCGCATGCGGCCGGACCTGGAGACCAAGATCAAGCGGCTGATCTTCATGGGCGGCGCGGTGCACACCAGTCCGCCGGCGGACGAAGGGCGCGCGGCCGAATTCAATTTCTGGTTCGATCCCGAGGCCGCGCAAGTGGTGCTGCGATCGGCGATCGGGCAGAAGATCATGGTGGGGCTCGATCTGTGCGATCACGCCAAGATCGACAAGGCGCATTTCGACCAGATCGCGTCGGCGAAGACGCCGCTCGCAGCGCTGTATCGCGAAGACATGGGCAAGCGCTTCAAGAAAAATCCGGACGCGCGCGCGGGAATCTGGGATTGCCTGGCGGCGGCGTATGTGCTCGATCCGACCTGGGTCACCAAACGCGAGTCGGATTATCTGGATGTGGACGCCACGTTCGGGAAGAATTATGGCGTGGTGAAACCGCTCGACCGTTCCATCGCGCCCGAGGCGACGCCGGTGGACGTGCTGCTGGATTTGAATTTCGAAAAGTTCTTCGCGTTGTACAAAGAGCTACTGACGCAGCGGCCTTGATGCAATTCAGCATTTCTGCGGTCGCGACCAACGCGCTCCACTACTGTCGCGCTTCACGCCACAGCGGGTATGCTGAGGCGCGGCTGTGATGCCGCGCGTTGGCGCCGGCTTCCAGACATCCTTGTTTCATTGGCCGCGAATCAGCGCGAATTCAGATTGCGTTCATTCCCGGCTTATTTGCTGGGATGCGCGGTGTACTGCGGCTGCGGAGGGTTCAGCTTGATCTCGATGGTCTTCTCCGGCTCCTCGACGTCGAAAGTCTGGCCGAAGGTCTGATAATATTTCGCGATCACCTGAATCAGAATCTTGCCCTGCGGGATCGCCGGCACTTTGACGATGCCTTCCTGGCTGGAGCGCAGTTCCCATGCTTCGCGTTCCTTGGCTCCCATTTTAATGATGGAGCGGCCTTCGACGAACTTGACGACCACGCTCGCGTCCTCGATGGGCTTACCGCGCTGGTTGGTGACCACGATGGTGAGACTGGTCTTGTGACTATCGGCGGCGAAAGCGGGCAGCAGCGCGGAAATCGAAAGCAACAGCAGTGTGCGCATTTGCTGGTATTATCGCACGCGCCCCGCGGCCGAGGAAGCGTTTATGGCGCTCCGACGGCGAACGCCGGCGGAAGTTCACCGCGCAGGCGCGCGCAGCGCGAGCGGAGATCGAGCAGCCTCCGTTCAGCCTGCGGGATCAGCGCAAACCTGCGCCGGATTTCTTCGTCCGCCAAGGCGAACAGCTCAAGGTCGAGCCGGTTCAGCCGGTACAGGTCGTCGTAAATCTCGGCGCCCCAAAAACGCGTCAGCCGCTCTTCTGAACACGTAGCGTGACCCCCGCTGACGTTCTGGGGCACGAATTCGAGGGAGATGTCCGGGAAGGCTGGCTGGAGGAAATATTCGGCCGCAGCGAGGCTTTGTTCAAAGCGCTCAACCACGCCGGGAACCGCCATGTCGCCGAGAATGGCGGCGGCGCGCTCGAGATCGCCGTGATGAGCGGGACGCGCGAAAGCGCCCGCACAGGCGATCTGGGTCACCTGCACGTTGCTGATCAGGTGCGGAGCCTCGTCGATCAGCTCGCGGAAAAATTCGCGCGGAGTCATGCCCCGCGCCCGGGAGGCGAGATAATCATCGCCCGGTACGCCGCGCAAGTAGCGGTAAAGCGAATCCAGCCGCTCGAGCGGATGGCGCAGGAAGCAGCAGTCGAAAATTACCGTATTGCGGATCGCCGGTTTGGGATAACGCAGGTGATGGCTCGAAATCGCGGTCAGTTTGGGGTTGCGGCGCAGGAATCTCTCGAGTTCGCGCCTGTCGAGCGTGGAGGAAGCGTGCGGACCGTGGAGCGCGGCGAATCGTCCGGGGAATTCGCGCTCGAGAATGGCCTCGATGGTGCTGCCCCCATTTTTGAAAATGTGGTAATGCACCAGCACGAATCGCTGTCCCGCCGAGCCGACAATCACGTCCGGCCGAGTCATATCGGGTCCGCCTCCGCGCGAATTCGCCGCGAAAATACTCAAGACGTGCTCGCGCGGTGAAATGCTTACAAATTTTTGCGATGTGTAACTCCGCGGAATTGGACGCCTCCGATCGGCATATCCAGCCCGCGTAAACGCGTCTCGCTGAAACGCGTCTACAAGGGTGCGCCCTCTGGAACGGCGTTTGAAACGCCCTTTGAAAGCTGTCAACCAAGGAGCATTATGAAAAGCATTCTTCTTTCCGCCGCGGCGGCGCTGGCTTTGAGCGCAACGTGTGTGTACGCGCAGCGGCCCTTCGAGGCCATGTCTTCGTCCACGGTGACCAACGCGATCGGGACCATTTCGCAGTTGAATTACGGCCCGGGCGGCAATGTGCAGGGCTTTCTGGTGGGCACCAATGTGCTGCTGACGTTTCCCGGCAACGTGTCCGGCGGCGTGAGCTCGCTCGGCGCGGCGGGCAACAGCATCACCTATAGCGGAACGGCGCTGACGGCATCCTCCGGATTTGAAACAGTGCGCGTGAGCAGTTTCACCAACACGACGACGAAGGCGACCTACACGGCGCCGACATCGACCTCGGCGAGCTATGGGCCAACGTCGGGTACGGTGACGCAGCTCAATTATTCGGCAGGTGGAGGCGTGGATGGGTTCCTGTTCAATGCTTCGGGAAGTTCGGCGCCGGTGCTGGTGGTGATCGGCCCGCAGCGCGGGAACTCCACGCTGGCGTCGGTGTTGACGGCCGGCGCGAACGCGTCGGTGACCGGGAACAGCCGCGCCAGTTCCGTCGCGGGCGCGCTTACGGTGGTGCGCGCGACCTCGCTCACCATTTCCGGACAGACGTTCGTGTTCAGCGGGCGCGGCTTCGGAGGTGGGTTCAACGGCTCGGGACGTCCGGGACGCGGCGGCCAGTAATTTAAAGCGAGCGCGAGTCCAGGTCCGGCAGCAGGAATTGCCGCGGCGAGCCGGCGGCCTGAGTTACGGCTTCCGCCGCCAGGTAGCCGCTGCGCACCGCGCTTTCCATGATCGCGGGCCAGCCGGTGCGGGTCCAGTCGCCGGCCAGGAACAGATTGCGAACTTCGGTGCGCGAGGCCGGACGCCGTGATTCGAGGCCCGGACGAGGCGAGAGCACGGCCCGGACTTCCTTCACGACATGCGCCTTTTCGACGCGCGCCTCTCGCGTCGCCGGAAAAAATTCGGCCAGCTCGCGTAGTGCCAGTCCGATCACCTCCGCGCGCGGCATCTCCACCAGGCTGTGCGACGCGCTGACCACGAGCTGCACGTAGCGTCCTTCGCTCTTGTTAAAAATCCACTGGATGGTGCGGTCGAGCAGCGTGGCTTGCGGAATATCGATCACCGGACGGTCGAACCACAGATGAATGCCCGTGATGGGCGCGTGCGTGAAGCCGGAAACATCCACGGGAACATCGAGCGGCGCGAGCCGTTCAAAAGGCAGTGCGCAGACGTAATAATCGGCGCGATGACATTCGCCGCCAGCGCGAATGCAGTGGACCATCCCTTCGCGAATGTTGATCTGATCGACCGGCGCGCGCAGGCGCATCGCGACGTGGCCGAGTTTCGACCACGCCTCGGGCCGGTACAGTTGGCCCAACGGAACGGCGGGCACGCCCATTTCGTAAGCATTCGAGGTCGCCAGAAACGCGAGACGAAAAACCTGGAAAGCGTGAGCCGCTGCGATCCGGTCCAGCTCTTCGCTGATGGCGCTGACGAGTATTTGGCGCCAGAAGCGCTCGATCGCGCGCGGCGGTTGGCCGTGCTCGGCGAGCCATTGCTGCATGGTGATGCTGTCGAGATCGGTCCGCGCGGATTCGCGGCGGATGGCGAGCAGGCCCCGCGCGACCGCCAGCTTTTCGGAAAAATTCAGGAACTTGAGGCTCGCAAACGAACCGGTGAAGTGTAGCGGCGCCGGAAGCCATCCCGCCCGCATCACGCTGCGGCGTCCGCCGGGCTCGATGAACACGTATTCGGAAAACCAGCGGATGTCGCCCGCGACGCCCAGGCGTTCGTAAAAATCGATCAGGTTGACGCAACAACGCAGCAGAATGTGCTGGCAGTTGTCGATGGTGTCTGAGCCGGATTCGTAGGAAGCCGCGCGGCCGCCCAGGAACGGGCGCGATTCGAACAATCGAACCGAATGCCCCGCGCCGCCGAGCGCGGCCGCGGCAGACAGGCCCGCAAGCCCGCCGCCGATGACGATCACATCGGCCATCTACACTACAATAGCGTCGGGAGAGCTAGCGTGCCGGGACTCGCGCCCGGTGTCCGCCGCCCCAATCGCCGTTGATAATCTCGATGATGAGCCACAGGATAATGGCGATAAATAGAATGTCGCTCGGATCAAGTCCCATAGTGAACCCATTCAGTATGACGGAAGTACGGCGCGTGAGCAAGTACTAAGGTGGCCGGTACGAGTCGATCCGCGGAAAGCTAAGGGGAATTACCGAGGCGGAATCGTTATACGGACACCTACGATCGCGTCACGACGCCGCCACACGCGCGTGGCCGAGTAAGCGGACCACGTTCTCCATCAGCTTCAACCCGCAATTTCCGTCGAGCGTCAGAATCGATTCGGGATGAAATTGCACTGCTTCCATCGGCAGGTCGCGATGGCGGATGCCCATGATGACGCCGTCGTCCGATTCGGCGGTGATTTCGAGGCACGCCGGCAATTTTTCCGGGATCGCATAGAGCGAATGATAGCGGCCGACGCGGAATTCCTCTGGCAACCCTGCGAAGACGCCTTCGCCGCGATGCCGCACGGTTGACGATTTCCCATGCATGGGATACGCGAGCACGCCCAGCTCACCGCCGAAAGCCTCCACTATGCCTTGCAATCCCAGGCACACGCCGAACACCGGTACTTCGAGTTTCGCCGCGCGGCGGACCAGATCAGGGACACCGAAATCGGCGGGCCGTCCGGGACCGGGCGAAATCAAAATCAGCGACGGGCTCAGTTTTTCGATCAGATCGAGCGGGAATCCGGCGCGATATGTCATCACCTCCGCGCCGGTCTGGCGCGCGTAATTGGCCAGCGTCTGGATGAAGCAATCCTCGTTGTCCACCAGCAGCAGCCGGACGCCCGATCCGTTTTCGCGAGCCGCGTGATAGCTCGCAGGCGCGGGTTGCGGATCGAGCGCGCGGAAAAATCCCGTGGCTTTCAGCCAGCATTCGCGATTCTCGTTTTCAGGAATCGAATCGTACAGCAGAGTCGCGCCCGCGCCGTAGCTCGCGACGCTGTCACGCAGATGAATGCTGCGGATGGTGATGCCGGTGTTCACGTCGCCATCAAGCGCGATCATTCCCACCGCGCCGCCATACCAGGCGCGCGCGTCCTTTTCGAGATCCTCGATGGCCTGCGCCGCCCATTTCTTCGGCGCGCCGATGATGGTCACCGCCCACATGTGCGTCAGGAACGCGTCCAGCGAATCGAAGCCTTCGGCGAGGGTTCCTTCCACGTGATCGACCGTATGAAACACGCCCGCGTAGGATTCGATCAGCCTGCGCCCGATCACGCGCACCGATCCGGGCTCGCACACGCGCGATTTGTCATTGCGATCGACATCGCTGCACATGGTCAGCTCGGATTCTTCCTTCGTCGAATTGAGCAGCTCGCGGATGCTGTCGGCGTCGCGCAGCGGATCGCCGGTGCGGCGCGCGGTGCCGGC
Source organism: Bryobacteraceae bacterium (assembly GCA_035501755.1). Lineage (GTDB taxonomy): Bacteria > Acidobacteriota > Terriglobia > Bryobacterales > Bryobacteraceae > Palsa-187. The sequence continues at coordinate 11,009 of DATJVN010000035.1, forward strand.
GATCGGGCACGTTTCCACCCGACGTCCTTCCACGCGCACGAACATCTCCGGCGAAGCCCCGATCAACTGCTCGTCGCCGAACTGGAGAAGGAATTCGTATGGGCTCGGACTGGCGTTCTGAATGCGCTCGAACAATTCCGCTGGGCTGCCCGAGTACGGCGCGCGGAACGTTTGCCGCAGCACGACTTCGTAATAATCGCCGCGGCGCATGCCTTCGCGCACCGTCTCGACCTTCGCCATGTACTCTTCGGCGGTGTGATCGGAAACGATGGGGGCGGATTCGGCGGGTTTGGGTTTCTTCAGGCGCTTCGCCGACGCCTTCGCACCCGCGGTCGAGAGCGCGCCGCGCGAAAAATCGTAGCGGAAGCGCTCGATCTGCTCCTTCTTGCGATCCATGAAATAAATGTCGTCGCACAGGAACAGGTGCAGGTCCTGAACACCGGCGCGGGGCAGTTTTCGCTCAATGGGATCGAACTGGAACAACAGGTCGTATCCGAACGCCCCCACCAGCGCCAGGCGCGAGGCGAGCGGATTGCGGAACTCGTCGATCATCCGCCGTAGAATCGAAAATGCCGAGGGCTGCTTGCTGCGCTCTTCTTCGGGAAACAGCGCGGGCAGCGGTCTCAGCGTGCCGCGAAGGGCTCCCCCCTCTGCCGAAAAAATTTCCCAATGCTGGTGCTCTCGCAGCAGCGGCTCGAAGATGCGATTCAGAATCTCGCCGCGATGATTGAGCGGGCGAAAGATCATCTCGCGCCCGGCCGCGATGACTTCAAGCGGCGGCGCGACGGAGGCGAAATCCCAGCGCGCGTAACGCTCCGGATATTCGTAGCCTGAGGAAAAATACACGCCGCGCTGCGTATCCAGCTTGCGCAGCAGATCGTGGAGGCCGCGCGCGTAGGGAATTTTCGAAATCGATCGCGTGACGGCGATCCCGCCAGGCGTGGAATAACGTTCGGACTGCATACAACCACCAAGACGTGGGTACTTCAGGATAGCATCGCGGCGGATTGGCGGAATCTCGAGCGGCTGGGAACGCTCGCCCGAGGTCGCGAAACGCAGAAGATCCTCTAGGCGCGCGCAATCCGGGCAATCTGGGTCGCGGGCAGGGTGAAGAAAAACTCCGAGCCTTGTCCTCGCGCAGATTCGACCCAGATGCGCCCGCCGTGCCGGTCGACCACTTTGCTGCAAATCGCCAGACCGATTCCCGTGCCGGGAATCTCCCGGCCGTGCAGCCGCTTGAAGACGCCGAAGATCAATCTTTGATATTCGGGCGCGATTCCGATCCCGTTGTCGCGAACACTGAAGATCCATTCGCCGTCTTTTTTCTGCGCGCCGATGTGGACGCGGGGAGGCGCAGCGGAGCGGTACTTGATCGCGTTACCGATCAGATTCTGGAATACCTGCGCAAGCTGGGTTTCGTACCCGAACACGGCGGGCAATATGTCGCTGGTGATCTCCGCGCCGCTTCCCGAGATCACGGTTTCCAGGTTGTTGCGCGCGGTCGCCAGGACCTCGTTCATGTTCAACAGCCGGTGCGGCTGTTCGTGCGGCCCGCCCAGCTGGCTGTAGGCGAGCAGATCGTTCAACAGCAGCTCCATGCGCTGCACGCTGTCGCGAATGAAGCGCGCGTAAATCTCCGCTTCCGAGCCGCCGGCGTCGCCGTACTCACGCACCAGCAGTTCGGCGAAATTGATGACGTTGCGCAGCGGCTCGCGCAGGTCGTGCGAGACCACGTATGCGAACTGGCTGAGCTCCTCGTTGGCGCGGCGCAGCTCGACGGTTTGCGAAAGAAGCTGGCGTTCGGAGGCGCGCCGCCCGGTGATATCGCGGAAGATCAGCACCACGCCGACCGTCTCCCCGCGAACATTGCGGATGGGAGCGGCGCTGTCGTCTATCGCGTATTCCTTCCCGTCGCGAGCAACCAGCACGGTGTGATTCGCCAGCCCGACCACGCGTCCTTCGCGCAGGGCGCGCGAGGCCGGATTCTCCACCGGTTCCCGGCTTTCCTCGCCGATGATTTGAAAAACGTCTTCGAGCGGCTTTCCGGAGGCGTCCGCCGTGGACCATCCGGTCAGCTCCTCGGCAACCGGGTTCAAATAAGTCGCCGCGCCGGTGTGATCGGTGACGATCACCGCGTCGCCGATGCTGCTGAGAGTGACGCGGAGCCGCTCGCGCTGCTCGGAGATCTCCTCCTTGGCCAGCACTTCCGCGGTGACATCGCGCGTGATCCGCGCCGCGCCGGCGATTTTTCCGCCGCCGTCGTAGACCGGTGAAACCGTTACGGACGCGTGGATTACCCGGTTGTCCTTGGTGCGCCGCAGCGTCTGATATTGTTCAATCCGCTGTCCTTCGCGAATGCGTCCCAGCATTTCCGGAGATTCGTCCGGGCAATCCGGCGCGTTCAAGAGCGAAGCCGGCTTTCCCGTGATTGCGGCGGCGGAGTAGCCGAACATTCGTTCCGCCGCGTTGTTCCAGGTGGTCACCACGCCGTCCAGATCTGTGCCGATGATGGCGTCGCCGGAAGATTCGACGATCGAAGAAAGGAGCTGCCGCGCGCTTTCGGCGCGCCTGCGCTCGCCGATGTCGCGAAACACCAGCACGGTTCCTTCGATCGCGCCGCCGCGGCCGTGAATGGGAGCCGCGCTGTCGTCGATGGGGACCTCGCGGCCGTCCCGCGCCAGGAGCACGGTGTGATTCGCCAGTCCCACCACCGCGCCCTCCCGCAGAACCTTGGCCACCGGACTTTCCACCCTCGCGCGGCTGTATTCGTTGACGATGCGGAAGGCGTCTTCAAGACGCCGGCCCGCGATTTCGTTCTCCGGCCATCCCATCAGCGACAGCGCCACGTGATTGGCGAAGGTGACCCGCCCCTGCGCGTCGGTGGCGACCACGGCGTCTCCAATGCTCGCCAGCGTGGTCTCGAAACGCTTGCGTTCCTGCCGTTCCGCGTCTTCTGCGATCCCGGCGCGGGCCAGCGCGCGGCGCTGCGAGTCGCTCATGAAGGCGATTCCGAACCCGACGATCACGAAGATCAGCAGCGAAATCAGCTCGCCGGGATTACGCACGCGAAACGACCGCACCGGCGCCAGGAAAAAATAAGCCGCCATTACTGCGGACAGCAGAATGCCCAATGCGCCCGCGCGAAATCCGCCGTACCACGCCGCGAACAAAACCGCCGGGAAGTAGGTGATGAAGGGGACCAGGTCGTCGCCGTTACCTAGCAATGGAACCAGGGCAAAACGAAGCAGGGTCGCCGCGGCCACGGCCAGAATCGCTGCTCCGTAGCGAACAATCCATCGCCGTTCGGCGGGCCCGCCCTCCCTCGCCCGAAACGGCTCCAATCCAATCGCGAAAAAGAATAGAATCACCAGCGATCCCGCGATGGTGATCAGCAGCGCGGTTTGCGCCGCGGCTTGTCCTTCGAGCGAAGACCGCTCGCGCCTGGAGTGCTCATCGCGCTCGATCTGGGTGGACAACGCGCGAACCTCGCTCATGGTCTGCCGGTCGTGGTCGCGCAGCATCTCGGCGCGCGCGGCGTCCGCGCCGCCGGTCTGGCGCACGGCGATGGTCCGGCGCAACTCGGCGAGCCTCTGCTCCACCAGCGCGTTCAACCGGTCCACAGCCGCGGACTCGCTCTGCCGCACAGCCACCAGGGTTCGCACGCTCGCCAGATCGCCCGGGATTCTGGCGGAAGCCTGATCGTACGGCTGCCGGTAGCGATCTTCGCCCGTGAGCAAAAACCCGCGCTGGCCGGTTTCGGCGTCCACCAGGTCCGAAAGAAGCCGGTCGATCGAGTCCAGGGCTGCTGTGGTTTGCGCGGCCTCCTGGTTGGCGCGGTTGTAGCGGCTCCACTGCGCGTAGGAAAAACCGACGATCACAATCAGGACGATGCCGGCGACGCCGAGCATCGTCCGGTTGAGCCGGACGCTCGCGGAACTCATTTACAGCGCCTCTGTGCCGGCCGCCTTCGCCTGAAACCGCAGCATGGAGCGAACGTTTTCGCCCACCGCCCGGAGGAAATTGTCGAGCCCGCTGGGTTTCTGCACATACCGCACGCCGCCCAGCAACTCCACCCGGTGCTTGTCGGCCGGCGAGGGCGATGAGGTGAAAACCATGATGGGCGTGTCCGAAAAGCGGGGCCGGTTCAGCACGCACCGCAGGATGTCCAGGCCCGGCACCCGCGGAACCGAAAGATCCAGAATGATGGCGTCCGGGACGGCCGCCTCGGCGCAATCGATCGTACGGATCGCGCTTTCACCGTCGTTGCAGACGGTCACCTGGGCGGCGATACCGTAGTCGCGAAGAGCTCTCTTGATAAGGACCACGTCGCCCTCGTTGTCCTCCACCACGAAAAGTTGGTATGAATTCATCGTTTGGAAGAGCGGACGAGTGCAAAATATCAAGAAATTCGGCCCTTGTCAAATTTGATCCTACGAATAAATGAAACACATTCCTACGAATACGTTCGTCACTTCGTCGCACCCGCGCCCAATCCGAGCTCACGCAGATCGGCGCGCAAAGCTGCTTCCCCGCGCGCGCCGACTTCATAGGAAGCGATATTTCCATCCCGGTCGATGAGCACGACCGTCGGGAAGGCGTTGACGGCAAGCGAGCTGATGAGGTCGTGGGTGCTGGGAAGGGACACGATCGTGTAAGGGATGCCGAACGATTTCAAGAACTTCTCGATGGCCGAGTTTTCGTCGTCGATATTGACGCCCACCACGGCGAGCCCCTGATCGTGGAATTCGTGGTCGAGTTTTTGAAGGACGGGGAGTTCGCGCTTACAAGGCTCGCACCACACCGCCCAGAAATCGAGCAGCACGACCTTTCCCTTCAGCGCGCTCAAATCAAAATCCGCGCCGTCCAGCGACTTGGTCTTCAGGTCGGGCGCCGGCTTGCCGATCACGGCGGGTTTCTGCATGCCCGGCAAGGTCCAGTCGTCGGTTTGCGTTGCACCGGCAGGCGGCGTGAACGCGAACAGCGAATCCGGCAGATCGGGATTGAAGCGGATCGACGTGGTGCGGGTGGACTCGGTCAGATTCACGGGGACCGCCGCGCCGGAAAGGTCCAGGATCGCGTGAAACGTGGTTTGCAGGTTCACGTGGTGGAGTTTGCTGATCCAGGCGCGCTGCACTCCGTCGCGCGCAGTCATGCCTTGATCGGGAAGCTCGATGGTGTCGTAGGCGGTCTCGACGATCCAGCACGGGATCCGGTCAGGCCCGACCTTCAGGATCTGCTCGCCGTCGATCTTGACGGATTTTTCGAATCTGCTGATGTTGGGGAGGCCTCCGGGGAGCATCCCGCCTCTGGTCGTATCTTCGGGCAGAGCCGCGGCATCGCGCTGGATGTACTCATTGAGTGGGGTCAGCAGGATCCAGGTGTGTTCGCCATCGCTCACGATGGTAAAGCTGCCGGCCTGGCTGGTGGATTCGACGCGCATGCGGTCCGGGCGCCGGACCGAGACGGTGGAGGGCATTTCGAGATCGCTCTCGATGCGCCCGCCATGCATCATGACCGATACGGTGGACTTGATCTGATAACTCTTGTATTCCCGGATAGCGCCGATGGAGTCGCGCAGCAACTGGCGGGGGTCGGGCTGAGCCGCGAGGAGGCAGGGCACCAGGAGCAGCGAGGCTCGCATACAACCATGGTAGTCTGCCCGCGAGCAGGCTCCGCTGATCTGTGGCGCACGAACCCTTGCTTACGCGCGCGGCTCCGTCTGGCACTGCTGTACATGAGGGGGCGGCCGCGGGTCGCGTGCGGAGTTAACGCCGGGCGTCGGCGCGAGCGCGGGGCCGAGTGAGCACCCCGCAGGCTGAAGTGTGTGCCACGATTACGGTGAGCGCCACGGAACCTGAATGATCTAGCGGGACGGCTGAAGCGGGGATTCGGAGGTGCGCGTCAGGTACGCGTCGACCAGTTGCAGTCTGGCTGCATCCAGCCGGTCGGTGACCAGCGCCAGAAGCTGCTTGGTGAGAGCGTAGCCCATGGCCGGATCGCGGTCGCAGGCTTCGCGGAGACGATCGCCGGCGAACGATACGGTCTGCACGGGCGCGAGAGCGCGCGCCTGAAAATGCGTCCGGCTGCCGGGCGTGAGCGCGCTCCAGCCGATGGCCTCGCCCGGATGGGCGGTCTGAACGGAGATGGAATGATCGCCGGCCATGAGCTCGAGCGAAACGTCGCCGGAGACGATCAGGTGCAGGTGCGTAGACCGGTCCCCTTCGCGAAACAGCAACTCCCCACGACGATAGTGGGACTCCTGGGCCAAGGGGAGGACCTTTTTTAGCTGTTCCGGATCGAGCTCGCTCAAGACACGATAAATCCGGGCGAATTCGATCATTTCATCGGGAACCATCTCGCGCTCCTTTAATTGCGGGGTTGATTATTATCGCGGTTTTACGCGGCGGCGCATGGCCGGGCCGGCCTCCTCAAGCTGAAGATCGTGTTCCGCGGTGCCCGGCTCCTCGTAAGCTTCGGCGGAATCCTTGAGCGCCTCGGCTTCGCTGATCCGGCCGGTGGCGAACCCGACATGGACGGTCACGTAATCGCCCACCTTGGCGTCGGGCACCAGGTCAAGAAAGATCGGCCGGCGCGTATCTCCGAACTCGACCAGTCCCAGCCGGTTGTTGCGGACGACCTGGATCTCGAGAATCTTTCCGGGCAGCTCAGCAGGCACAGGCCGCCCCTTTCCATGCCTCGATTTGGGAAAGCACCAGATCGGGAATTTTTTCGAGCGCCGCGGCGATGGGCGGCGTCAACTCGGGGCTCCAGTCGGAAACCGATTGCGGCTGGACGCCGATAAGTACGACTTCATCGGGCGAATCGCCCAGAAGTTTCAAGGCGATCATCAGGTCGGCGAAGCCCAGGGCGTGGACGGTGGCTTTGCCCGGAAGGTTGTCGAGAGACTTCCCCTCCAGGCGCAGGAGAGTTCCTGGAGCTTCGCCGACATCAACCGCGTCTATGACCAGGACGCGCTTGAAACCCGAAATATGCGGAATGAGGCTGAGGCCCTGGGTACCGCCGTCGAGCAGGGTCACATCCGGCGGCACCCGGGGGTCCTGTTGTAGGAGGTGGATGGCGTGGACCCCCAGGCCGTCGTCGGCATGCACGAGATTACCGAGCCCCAGTATCAGAATGCTCATTTCTCGCCGTGTTCCTTTGCGAATTTGTCGTCCTCTTCGAGTTCTTCGGTGGGGATGACTTTGTAACCGATGAAGATGCTGTCCATCAGCCCGTGCTTTTCCTCGCGCGAGATCAGCATGCCCAGATGCACGTGGAAAATTCCGAAGCTGATGAACACGAACATCAGGAAGAAATGCAGCAGCCGGATGTTCTGTATGTTGAAGAAGGTCGGGATCCAGCCCAGCAGCGGATTGATCACGGCGTTGTGATCGAGCCAGTTGAACATCACCAGGCCGGTGATCACTTCAAGCGCGACCAGCAGGTACAGAATCACATAAGAGAACGCGGCAAGCGCGTTGTGGCCGATCTTGGAAACCGCTTTGGGATTGATGAACAGGTAGAACTTCGCAACTTTCACCATCTCCTTCCACTGTTCCGCGCGCAGCGGAACGTAGCGGCGCCAGCGCTCCCAGCGATTGCCTTCAAAGAACAGGTAAATCCGCGTGAGCAGCAGCGCCATGAAGATCATGCCGAACAGGAAGTGCACGAAGCGGAACTCGCCCATCAGGAACGGATACTTGATCTGCCCGACGATGAACGGATCGTGAATGTAATAGCCGGTGAAGCTCAACACGCCGATACAGATGACGATTCCCCAGTGCACCAGCCGCAGCGGGTATTGCCAGACATACAGGCCGACCATCTTGCCCTCGTCGACGCGAGGGTGATGAAGGTCCGGTCCTGGAGAGATTTTCTCTGGAGCGAATATCATGTTGCGTCTCCTTTAATCCACCCGCGGAATCTTCGCGTATTCGCGGCCCTTGGCGTCCACCACGTGCACCGCGCAGGCGATGCAGGGGTCGAAAGAATGCACCGTGCGCAGAATCTCGAGCGGGCGGTTCGGATCGGCGACGGGCGTGTTCAGCAGCGAGGCTTCATACGCTCCGCGCTGTCCGCTCGCGTCGCGCGGTCCGCCGTTCCAGGTGGTGGGAACCACACACTGGTAGTTCTTGATGGATTTGCCCTCGATCTCGACCCAGTGCCCCAGCGAGCCGCGGGGAGCTTCGTGCCAGCCGTAGCCGGTGGTGCCCGCGGGCCAGGTGTCCGGATCCCAGCGAACCGGATTGAAGATGGAAACCTTCCCGTGATCCAGGTTCGAGGCCAGCTCGTCCACCCAGCTTTCCATTTTTTGCGCAACGATCAGGCTTTCGAGAGCCCGCGCCGCAATGCGGCCGAGCGTCGAGAACAGCACCGTCGGCGGAGCGTTCAGTTTCTTGAGCGTGCTGTCGACGACCGCCTTGATATCGGGCTGGCCGGCGGCGTAGCCAACCACCATGCGCGCCAGCGGTCCCACTTCCATGGGCTTGCCGTCATAGCGCGGCGCTTTCAGCCAGGAGTACTTCTTGTCCACGTCGAGATACTCGAACGGCGGCTTGGGACCGGTGTACTTGGGAATCGTTTCGCCCTGGAATGGATGCTTCGCGTCGCCGTGGTCGCCCGTATATTCGTACCAGGAGTGGTTCACGAACTCGGCGATCTTGGAAGCGTCGACGGGCAGGACTTTCGAAATATCGCGGTTCATGACGATGCCGCGCGGGAACAGGAACGTGCTCGGGTCTTTCTGATTGCCGGACGAATAATCGCCGTAGCTCATGAAGTTGCCCAAGCCCTCGCCGTATCCGAACCATTCCTTATAGATCGGCGCTACGGCCAGAACGTCGGGAATATAAATCTGCTCGACGAACTTGCGCGCCTCCTGCGCCAGCTTGCGCAGGAAGGTGATGTTCTCCGGATTGATCACCGCGAACGGCTCGGCCGGATCCATCGCGGTGGCCATGCCGCCGACCAGGAAGGTCTGCGGATGCGGATTTTTTCCGCCCAGCACGGCGTGCATGCGGATAAAATCCTTCTGCCATTCGAGCGCTTCAAGATAGTGCGCCACCGCGAGCAGATTCACCTCCGGCGGCAGATGATAGGCCGGATGGCCCCAGTAGCCGCTGGCGAACAGGCTCAGCTGGCCGCTGTCGACCACGCCTTTGACGCGATTCTGGATGCCTTTGAAGTACGTGGTGCTCGATTTGGGGTAATCCGAGATCGACTGCGCGATCGACGAGGTTTTCGCGGGGTCCGCTTTGAGAGCCGCCGCGACATCCACCCAGTCGAGCGCGTGCAGATGATAGAAGTGGATTACGTGATCCTGCACCAGCTGCGAACCGGCGATCAGGTTGCGCACGATGCGCGCGCTGTCGGGAATATCGATGCCCAGGGCGTCCTCGACGGCGCGCACGCTCGCCAGCGCGTGCACCATGGTGCACACGCCGCAGATGCGCTGCGTCCAGATCCAGGCTTCGCGCGGATCGCGGTCCTTCAAAATGATCTCGATGCCGCGGAACATGGTTCCCGCGCTCCAGGCGTCGGAAACCTTTCCGCCCTCGAGCTGGGCTTCAATGCGAAGATGACCCTCGATGCGATTGACGGGATCGATTACCAGGCGCGCCATGTCAGTTCTCCTTTCCGTTCTCGGTCGCCACGGGTTCCTCTGGTTTGGGCGCCGGTTTGATCATCTTGATGAGTCCATGCGCCGTGACGCCGGCAACCACGGCGCCGGTCAGGCCCAGTCCGATCTCTCCGGCGCTGACTTCCACGCCGAATCCGGGGACATTGGGCAGCCGCTGGTAGAACGGCGACATGTGATCCCAGAAGCGCGGCGAGGCGCAGGCGATGCAGCCGTGGCCCGCGCGGATCGGCCAACTGGTGTGGTCGTTCCACTGCGCCGTGGGGCAATTGAAGGTCGCCGCGGGTCCCTTGCATCCCATTTTGTACAGGCACCATCCTTTGCGATGGCCTTCGTCGCCCCACTCGGTGACGAAACGGCCGGCGTCGTAGTGGGCGCGGCGTTCGCACTGATCGTGAATCACCCGCCCATAGGCGAACAGCGGCCGGTTGTACTGATCGAGCGCGGGCAGATCGTTGAAGGTCAAATAGTGGACCAGAACCGCCGCGGTGTTCACCGGATTGTGCGGACAGCCGGCCATGTTGATGACCTTGATGCCGGGCACGGCTTCGGAAACACCCAACGCTCCGGTGGGATTGGGTTTGGCGCGGACCAGGCCGCCGTCAAACGCGCACGCGCCGACGGCAATGGTCGCGGCCGCATTTTTGCACACTTTTTCGGCGATGTGGATGGCGCTCTCGCCGCCGATGGTGCAGTACACGCCGTCATCGCCGGTGGGAATGGCGCCCTCCACCACGCAGATGTACTTTCCTTTGTCCTCTTTCACGACGCGTTCCAAAACGGCGTTGGCTTGGGCGCCCGCGCCGGCCATGATCACCTCGTGGTATTCCCACGAGAGCAGGTCCAGCACGACGTCGCCGACGTCGGGGTGGCTCGATCGCAGCATCGATTCCGAGCATCCGGTACAGTCCTGGAACTGGAGCCAGACGAGCACCGGCTTTTTCGCCTTCCCGACGGCTGCGACGGTCTGTGCCAGGTATCGATTGGGGAGCGCCAGCGTCGCAAGAGTGGCGCTGCAAAATTGAACAAGTTGTCTTCGGGAAATGCCGCGGCGTTTGAGCGCGCCGCTCAGGTCAGTTTCAGGTGTGAGCATGGACGCCTCCTTGGGCGTGGCTCGGTTCGGTGAAGGTCATTTGTTTGCCCCGGCCAGTGTACTCGTGGAACCCGCAAGCGTGGCCGACGCTTTCTTTTGCGCCCGGCGGCGGTCGAGCCATTTCATCCACGGATCGAAGCCGGCGCCGGTGATGCAGGAAGTTTGAATGATTTCGATGTCCGGATTGATGCTGCGGGCATTCTCGAGCGCCAATTCGAGCTGGAACGGAACGTGCGGAAGCAGATCGATCTTGTTCAGGATCATCAGCTCCGATTTGCGGAAAATTCCCGGGTACTTGAGCGGCTTGTCCTCGCCTTCGGCGCAGCTCAGCACCACGATCTTGGCGTCTTCGCCCAGATCGTAGCTGGTGGGACACACCAGGTTGCCGACGTTTTCGATGAACAGAATCTCGATGCCTTCCTCCAGCCAGTCGGCGACGTGATTTTCGACCATGCGCGCGTCCAGGTGGCAGGCGCCCACCGTGGTGATCTGGCGCACCGGAAAGCCGTAGCGCTTCAGGCGAACCGCGTCATTTTCGGTTTGCAGATCGCCGGTGACCACCGCAGCGCGGGTATGAACCGGAAGACGCTCGAGCGTCTTTTCGAGAAACGCCGTTTTGCCCGCCCCAGGCGAGCCGATGAAATTGAGCGCGAGCGTGCCGGTCCCTGTCAAGGCATCACGCAGACGCTCCGCAATGCGGTCGTTCTCGCTTAGGACTTTTTTCTCGATGGTGACCCGATTCATACCTTGGCCTTTCGTACAGACGACGCTGTCTCCGACGATTCACCCCCGGCCTCACTGCCGGGGTTCGCGGTGAACCCCGCCCGTGATGGCGGGGGTTCTTCTTCCGTATCCTCCAATTCGATAAAGGAGATCGCCAGATCGTCGGACGCGGGGCGGTAATCGATCTCGAGTTCGAGGGTTCCCTGGTTCAACTCCTTCGCCAGGACCTCGAAGCAGAACCGTAGTGACTCCTGATCGACGCCCGCGTACTCGCCGATTCGCAACCCGACTTTAGTTGCGCGCTGCCCGGGGTAGCGATGCGACTCCCTGTGCACCGCTTCGAGCACCGAACTGGCGATCCCCATCTCGTGCATCCTTCAAATTCCTCTTCAAACCGCTCCTATCAACAAATCCTCGGCAACTGATCCCCGGCCAGCAGATCGACAATGCGCGTCGAGCCGAAGGCGGTTTTCATGGTCACCAAGCCAGCATGTTGATTTCCAACCACACCGATAATTGCGGCATCCGACCCATACCGGTTGCGCCGCATGGCGTCGACCATCTGGCCGGCGACTTCCGGCGCCACAATCGCGACCAACTTCCCCTCATTCGCCACATACAGCGGATCCAGGCCGAGCAGCTCGCAGGCGCCCTTCACGTCGTCGCGAACCAGGATCTTCGATTCCTCGATATGGATGCTCACGCCCGAGGTCGCGGCGATCTCGTTCAGTGCGCTGCTAAGCCCACCCCGGGTGGGATCGCGCAGGCAGCGGATGTCTTTTGATACGGAAAGCATGTCGGCGACAAGTTCATGCAGCGGGGCCGAATCGCTCTCGATTTCGGTTTCAAATTCCAGCCCGTCGCGTTGCGCCATGATGGCGATGCCGTGATCGCCGATCGCGCCGCTCAGGATCACCCGGTCGCCCGGCCGCGCATTCGACGCCGAAAGGCGGACGCCCTCGGGCACGATCCCGATCCCGGTTGTATTAATAAAAAGGCCGTCGCCCTTCCCCCGTTCGACGACCTTTGTATCGCCGGTGACAATCGCCACGCCGGCGCCTGCGGCGGCCTTCGCCATCGACGCGGCGATCCTCCGCAGGGTTTCCGTCGAAAAACCCTCTTCCAAAATGAACGCGGCGCTTAGAAACAGCGGCCGCGCGCCGCCCATCGCCAGATCGTTGATAGTGCCGTGCACCGCCAGCGACCCGATGTCGCCGCCCGGAAAAATCAGCGGCTTCACCACAAAAGAATCCGTGGTGAAGGCGATGCGTTCGCGGCCGATCTCGAAAATCGCCTGGTCGTCCATCCGGTCGAGCACCGGATTCGAAAAAACCGGGAGAAAAACCTCGCGCAGAAGCTCGGCGCTCAATCGTCCGCCACTTCCGTGGCCGAGCACGATGCGGTCGCGCGTGACGATCGGGGTGGGACAAATAAAGGTCGCGCTCATGATACGCTCACTGCGTGCCGGCGGTACTGGTAGTAGGCCGCGCAAGCTCCCTCTGCCGAAACCATGGGCGCCCCCAGCGGGGTCATCGGCGTACACTGCTTTCCGAACGCCGCGCAATCGACCGGTTTCTTCAACCCCTGAAGCACCAGCGCGCTGATGCACTCTTTTGGCTCTTCGGCGGAAACGTCTTCAAGCGAGAAAACGCGTTCGGCATCGAAAGCCGCGAACGCGTCGCGCAGGCGGTAGCCGCTTTCCGCGATCTCGCCGATCCCGCGCCACTTGCGATTGGAAACTTCGAACACTTCGCGCATGATTTTCTGCGCCGCCGCGTTTCCTTCCGCGTGCACCGACCGCGCGTATTGATTTTCCAGCTCCGCGCGGCCCTCCTCGAGCTGCGCCACCAGCATGAAAATCGCTTCGAGCAGATCGAGCGGCTCGAACCCTCCCACCACCATCGGCACCCGATACTGACTCACCAACGGCTCGTATTCGCTGTAGCCCATCACGGTGCAGACGTGACCGGGCGCGATGAATCCCTGGACGCGATTGGCCGGTGAATCCAGAATCAGGCGCATGGCCGGCGGCACCAGGACGTGCGACACCAGCATCGAAAAATTGGTCAGCCCCTCCGCGCGAGCCTGCCATACGGCCATCGCGTTTGCCGGCGCGGTGGTTTCGAATCCGACGCCGAAAAACACGACCTTTTTGTTGGGATTGGCTCGGGCGATCGCCAGCGCATCGAGCGGCGAATAGGCGATGCGCACATCCGCGCCCCCGGCCTTGGCCTGGAACAGATCCCCCTGGGAGCCCGGAACGCGCAGCATATCCCCGTACGAAACGAAGATTGTGCCTGGGAGCGACGCGATGCGGATCGCGCGATCCACCATTTCAAGCGGCGTCACGCACACCGGGCACCCCGGTCCATGCACCAGCTCGACTTGCGGGGGCAGCAGCTCGTCGATGCCGTAGCGCATCAGCGTATGCGTCTGGCCGCCGCAAACCTCCATCAGAACCCAGGGGCGCGTGACCTTTTCCCGGATCCGGCCGGCGATGGCGAGCGCGATCTTGGGATCGCGGTACTCGTCGACGTACTTCATTCCAGGCCCTCGTCTTTGAGCGCACCGATTTCGGACAGGTACTGGAAGGTCCGCGCCGCTTCTTCCTCGTCGACGCGCGTGAGCGCGAAACCCACGTGAACCAGGACGAAATCGCCCGGCCTCACTTCCGGGGTGAATGCAAGATTGACGGTTCTGCGGACGCCGCAGAAATCCACGCTTCCGGATCGAAACGCCGCGTCGCCCTCTTCAACCGTCAACACTTTGCCGGGGACAGCTAGGCACATACGCCACCTCCGCCATCAAAATTCATCGCTGCTCTAAGGAGAGTGCAAACGAGGAGCCAAAGAATCTCGCGTCATCTTGCAGAAATCTGAGGAGATTTCGGATCGGAGTGTTCTGGCACGGAATAACGCACGGCGTATTCACCCAAATTCTGCGTGATTACGCGCAGGCATGCGACGCCGGTTGTGATGGGGCGTGCCGCGCGGCTTCCAGACGCTGGACCAACACCGGCAAGAGGCGCTTGAGCAGAGCGTAGCCGAAATCCGGATGAGCGTTGGCGACGTGGCGCAATTCTGTGCCGTCGAAGGCCAGCGCCATCACGCGAGTGAGGGCAACCGCCTGAAAATGCTTGTGCTCGCCTTCGATCAGCGAGCTCCAGCCCAGGACTTCCCCCGGCCCGATGGTCTGCAAGAGCTCGCCGCCCGACCGGAGCGCGACCGAACCCGAAACGATCAGGTAAAAATAAGTGGATTCGTCACCCTCGCGAAATACGATGTGGCCGGGCTCGAAGCAAGCTTCAAGGGCCAAGCCCGCCAGACGATGCATGTGGTGCGGATCGAGATCCTTCAGCAAGCCGTGATTGCCGATGGTTTCGAGCAGCTGGTCGTTAGCAGTCATACAAACGGTCGAGCACTTTACACTCCGCAAGGCCGAAAAGCCCTTAGTACGCAGTTCGTAGTCCGTCGGCGCGTCTCGCGAGGCTGCGCGATACGTTCGCAGCCGGCAACCGATCACGGACTACGAACCACGGACCGACGTGGCACCGCTTTTAGCCCATGGATTCGCTGAACCACTACTGGATCTGCAAAGTGCTCATCCACACGCCATAGAGGTAAATCGCGAACAGCACTGCGCCATACATCATGGCGAACACGGTCAGCGTTTTGCCCCACTTGTCCACGACGTCCAGCCGGTGAGCGACAAAGGCCTGCAGCGTGACGCGCGACCTGTCGGCCTCGCTCATGTGCAGGCTATCGTCTTCAAATCGCGATACCAGCTTGCGGTACACCGCCAATCCAACCACGGTGCTGGCGATCGCCAGCCATAGAACCACGGCGATATTCATTTGGCGAACCTCCCGGTTTCATGAAATGCAAACGGCATTCCATTGGCCGTTCGAGTGCATACCAGGAGTCATCGGGCCGAGCCCGAAACAGGAGAGATCGCAATGCAGGTTCGAATCCGTCCCGGCGCAAAGCATCATACCGAAGCGTTTGCCCGATTTCACCGGGTAGCGTGCGATAAATCATTTGACGACGGCGGCAACGACACGGGGATGACGCCGGAAGAGTTGATGCTGTGTGCGCTGGGCTCGAGCGCGATGCAGCGCGCGGTGGCCTATCTGCGCTCGCGGGGGATGTCGCTTGACGGGGTGGAACTGCGCGTTTCGGCTGAGCCAAGCGGGTCAGGGATGGGCGAGATCACGATTGACGTGGAGGCGCCCGGTTTGACCGCCCGGAAACGCGAGGCGGTTCTTCGCTCGGTGGACGCCTCCCCGGTGTATCAGACCCTGATCCACTCCCACCCGGTGCGGCTCGGAATGCTGACCGAAGTGGCAGAGAAAGCCGAGGAGGTCCTTAGCGATCCTGACGACGGCGGGGTCGCGCATATAACATCGAATTGATGCGCCGTCCACTTCAGGAATTCTTCGCGCCGACAAGCGTAGCTGTGATCGGCGCCACAGAATCCGCGCGTAGCGCCGGACGTTCCGTGATTGAAAACCTGGCGAGTTTCACAGGACCGGTTTATCTGATTAATCCCAGGCATGCGACGGTATTAGGACGAAAAACGTATCCCTCGATCGGCGCGGCGCCCGCTCCGGTCGACCTGGCGATTATCGTTACCCCCGCCGCGACCGTTCCCGGAATCGTGGCTGAATGCGCCGCCGCCAAGGTTCCCGCGGCGATCATCATTTCCGCGGGTTTCAAGGAAATCGGCCAGCGCGGCGCCGAGCTCGAACGCGAAATCCTGGCCGCGCGCGGGTCGTCCTCACAACACCCCATGCGCATCATCGGACCCAACTGCCTGGGCCTGATGGCGCCCTTGAGCGGTCTCAATGCGACTTTCGCCGCCTCCATCGCGCGTCCCGGTTCCATCGGTTTCCTGAGCCAGAGCGGCGCGCTGTGCACCTCGATTCTCGACTGGAGCCTGCGCGAACTGGTGGGATTCAGCGCCTTCGTTTCCATTGGCTCGATGCTCGACGTGGGTTGGGGCGATCTGATCGATTATCTGGGCGACGATCCGCAGACGCGCGCGATTCTCATGTACATGGAATCGGTGGGCGATGCGCGTTCGTTCCTCTCGGCGGCGCGCGAAGTGGCGCTGACCAAACCGATCATCGTCATGAAGGCGGGTCATTCCGAGCAGGCCGCGCGCGCGGCCGCCTCGCACACCGGCGCGATGACGGGCAGCGACGAGGTGCTGGACGCCGCGCTGCGCCGGTCCGGCGTGCTGCGCGTGCGCCGCATCAGCGACCTGTTTTACATGGCGGAGGTTCTCTCCAAGCAGCCGCGTCCGCAGGGGCCCAGGCTGGTGATCGTGACCAACGCCGGAGGTCCCGGTGTGCTCGCCACCGACGCGCTGATCCGCGAAGGCGGAGAGCTGGCCGAGTTATCGAAGGAAACGCTCGCCGGGCTCGACGAATTCCTTCCCGCGCACTGGAGCCACGCCAACCCCATTGATGTTTTGGGGGACGCCTCGCCCGAGCGCTTCGCACGCGCCGTCGAGATCGCCTCGAAGGACCCCAACGCCGATGGTCTTCTGATCACGCTCTCGCCGCAGGGCATCACCAGTCCGGCGGAAGTGGCCGAACGGATGAAGCCCTTCGCCAGGGTTGACGGGAAGCCGGTACTGGCGAGCTGGATGGGCGGGGCAACCATCGCCCGGGGCGAAGAAATTCTAAATGCCGCCGGCATTCCGACCTTTCCGTTCCCCGACACCGCGGCCATCGCCTTCGCCGATATGTGGCGCTACAGCGACAGTCTGCGCCTGCTGTATGAAACTCCGGAGTTGGCCGAAACCGAGATCGACCAGGCGGCCGTCGACCAGGTCCTCGGTGCTCTGCGGCAATCCGGACGGACTCTGCTCACCGAGGAGGAATCCAAACGAATTCTCGGCGCCTACGGGATTCCGGTGACGCGCACCGAGATCGCGCCGAGCGCCGAGGAAGCCGTGCGCATCGCCGCAGAAATTCCCGGCGCGGTGGTTTTGAAGCTGCATTCGCTCAGCATCACGCATAAGACCGAGGTGCGCGGCGTGGAGCTCGACCTGCGCGGCCCAGACGCGATCCGCGCGGCGTTCGAGCGCATCCGCTCGCGCGTCGCGCCGGAAGATTTTCAAGGCGTCACGGTGCAGCCGATGATCGCGCGCGGCGACGGCTACGAGCTGATTCTGGGTTCGAGCGACGATCCGCAGTTCGGCCAGGTGCTGCTGTTCGGCTCCGGCGGACAATTGGTCGAAATCTATCGGGACCGCACGCACGCGCTGCCGCCGCTCAACACGACGCTGGCGCGGAGGGTGATGGAGCGCACCAAAATTTACAAGGCGCTGGGGGGCATTCGGGGAAGAAAGGCGGTGGACCGCGCGCTGCTCGAGCAGGTCATGGTGCGCTTCAGCCGCCTGGTGGTGGAGCTGCCGCGGATCAAGGAAATCGACATCAACCCGCTGCTGGCTTCGCCCGAGACCATCATCGCGCTCGACGCGCGCATCGTGCTGCACGACTGGAGCGTCGCCGAAAACGCGCTTCCGCGCACCGCCATCCGGCCTTATCCGGTGCAATACGTCACGCATTGGAACCTGCGCGACGGCGCTCCCGTGACCATCCGGCCGATCCGGCCCGAGGATGAGCCGGCCATGGTCCATTTTCATGAGAGCTTGAGCGAGGAAACCGTCTATTCGCGCTACTTCCATCACATGAACCTGAGCTTTCGCGTCTCGCACGAGCGGCTGACGCGCATTTGCTTCATCGATTACGACCGGGAAATCGTGATGGTGGCCGAGACCGCGGATCACGGCATTATCGCGGCGGGAAGGCTGACGCGGCAGCGCGGATCCGATGATGCCGAGTTCGCCGTTCTGGTGGGCGATCCGTGGCAGGACCAGGGGCTCGGCAAGGAACTGATGCGCAACCTGGTGGAGATCGCGCGCAAGGAACGGATGCATCGCGTTTTCGGGCAGATCCTTACGGATAATCGCGCTATGCAGGAGATCTGCAAGCAGCTCGGTTTCGCATTGCGCTATTCGGTCGCCGACCGGGTGGTGATCGCCACGATTCAGCTCTGAAAGCTCTTGAACCGGCGGCAAACCGACGGAGTGGACAGAGCGGGCTGTCCCCCTTTTTTACCCAGACACGTCCCGTCCGGGGCTCAGACAAACACCCGCGGATCAGAGGGCAATCCTCGGCGGCAACCACAGCTTGGCGGCAACGTAGACGGCAACCGTGAGCAGGAACGTGGCGATCATGGGGTGGGCTGGCCAGAGGTGCTCTGACAAGCCGACCAACCACGCACCGGTGCCGGCTATGGATGCAATCAGGGTCGCCATTATTGTACGCTTCATCAGTCAGTTCCTCTAGAAGCACAAGCGCAAGTGCGGAGCCACTTTGGGGCGAATTATTTTGAGCCTTTTTCAGCAGCTTCCCCGGCCTGTGGACCGGCGTGCTGTGTTTTTTCGCTCAGTTTCGAAGCGCAGCCCGATCCGGGACTTCAGCAGTGCGCTGAAGCGGGCGCAGTTGCACCGACTCTTCGTCGTACGCTCTGAAGATTTCCTTCGCCCGATATCCACCCAAAGCACCCAACCTGCATGCAACGAACTGTGTTATTCAGCGCAATCAAAAATGGTAAGCCGACGGAAAAGAATGAGATTGCTCCTGGATTGCCGATTGCTGTCATGAAGGCAACATCGGAACAGCGGGTTTCGCGACCACGTCGTTCTGACCCCCATAGGCGTGGCGCCGGTCAATCTCCGACATCATATCCCGGCGCCACGTTTTCCACATGATTTCCTCGTCGAAACGCCGGGAAGCACGATTCCGGAACTGGGTTAAAACACGCAGCTTGGCCTGTATGTGGCTGAAATTCGGCGAAATCGGGTGGCGACTTAGGTGCTTCCGCATTTTTCGAGAGAAGAATCGCCAGCTCGGGACACGAAATTAAGACATTCAAGACTGATCATGCGACTGAACATCGTAATTGCCGGGGGAATTTTGTTTTGCGGTGTGCTCGCGGCGCAGGAAAAACCCGCCGCGCCGGAGCCCGCCAAAGAGCAGGTTTCCAAAGACGAGGCTGCGGGTTATGTCGGAGAGGCCGTTTGCCAGGCCTGTCACGAAGACATTTTTAACGCCGTCGCCAAGAGCCCGCATCACCAAATCGACACGATTAAACGGCTCGGCTGGGAGGGGAAAACGTGCGAGGCTTGCCACGGACCGGGCCAGAAGCACGCCGAATCGGGCGATGCTTCTCTGATCATCAATCCGGCGAAGGTCGCGCCGGCCGCCGCGGATAAAATCTGCCTGGCGTGTCATCGCAACGAGGAGACGCATGCCGGGCGCCTCGAAAGCAGCCACATGCGCGACGGCGTTCCCTGCACCACCTGCCACCAGGTTCATGCGGACAACGGCGCGAAGCTGGTGGCGCGCAGCGCTTCCGAGATCAATCAACAGTGCGCGGGGTGCCATCAGACGGTCATGGCGCAGTTCCAGCGTCCGTTCCATCACAAGGTTCCCGAAAACGCGATGACCTGCGTCGATTGCCACAATCCGCACGGGAGCATTTTCACGGCGATGCAGCAATCCTTCGCGGCGAATGAGCCGGGGTGCTTCAAATGCCACGGCGAT
Source organism: Bryobacteraceae bacterium (assembly GCA_035501755.1). GTDB lineage: Bacteria > Acidobacteriota > Terriglobia > Bryobacterales > Bryobacteraceae > Palsa-187. The sequence goes on from DATJVN010000035.1 coordinate 31,082, forward strand.
AAACGCGGTCCGTTCACCTTCGAGCACGCTCCGGTGCGCTTCGATGGCTGCCAG
>DATJVN010000036.1:0-36577 GCA_035501755.1 Bryobacteraceae bacterium
CCGCCCCACCGCCGTGAAGCCCTTAGAAAATCGGTGTGTTCGGCGTGCCGGGCGTGAAGGCAACACCGCGCAAGACTTCGCCGGATCCGGCGGTCTTCAGTGTCACGAAAGTTTCCCAGGCCGGGAGAGTCGTGGCGTTCAACTCATCGGTGATCGCGACTAATTTGTTCGGATCGGCCCCCGAATCGCCGCTTCCACTGATGGTTGAGGTGATCGCATAAATGGTCGCGGTCCCATCGAAATTGACCTGGCCGGTAATATTGCGCAGCCCGTCTGTGGCGGGCGCCCAAGGTAGTCCGGTTCCTCCCGGTCCGGCATTGAGTCCGGTCGGATAACCCGGGACATTATAGGGAACCCCGAGTTCCAGTCCATTGGTCAAAATATAGGCAGGCTGCCACTGGGTTCCATTGAAGATCCACTTTTGCAGTCCGGCGGTGGGGTTTTGCGCGGACGTACCGAACGTGTAGAAATCCGCCGGAGTTGCGCTGCCGGGGTCACCGGCGCCTTCGTCGGCGACATAGACTACTGTGGGGCTCGCGAACCAGATACCGAAAGGATAGGCGCTCGGCGTTTTCGCCGAGACCTTGGGAAAGCCCTTCAGGATGCACATGTTGTCCGGCTGGAGGCCGTTGGTCTGAATAGTCGCAGGGTTGTACGCCAGCGGTGAGATCGGAAGGCTGGCGCCGGACGCCGGAAGCCCGTCGCCGTTTGTGTTGGTGCAAACGGTTCCGGTCGGGTCCACGAAGTATACGGTATTCACACCGTTGCTGCCGCTTCCCTTGGTGTAATACAGCACGTTGTTGTACACTGTGGCGCCGCGGAAATTCGTATCTTTGCCGACCTTGTCGATCTTGTCGCCCAACTGGGTGATATTGAAGCTCCCGACGGGGGTGGGATTCCCCGGCGTTTGCAGATCTTCCGCTTCGTTTACAGGCGTGAGTATTTGCGCGCCAGTGCTGAGAATTGTGCCGGCCGGCTGGACCTTCCCTGAGCCGTTGCCCGCATTTCCTGCCATGTAGACCACGCCGGCTCCCGGATTGTCGTTCAGGATGGCGGCGCGCCCATTGTCACCCGTAAAGGCGTTGGTTAGCGTGAAGTGAAAATTGCCGAGCGTACTGATTTCTGCCACCGAGCGGTAGTAGCTGGGGCCAATGGGATTGGTCGGATCGATTTCCCCGGGCGTATTGGAGTTGGATACATCGATCGCTCCGACAGGCGCGTAATATCCCAGGAACGTCAGGGTCTTGCGATTGACCGACAAACTCAGCGCCAGTTCCGATTTCGAGGAAAAGCTGGTGACCATTTGATCGCTGGTCGCCTTCACCCCTTTCTGGGTGCTGTTAGGGACTTCGAGCGAAGTGAGAACGAATCCTCCGAATGGAGTGATCTGGTCGAGATAAATCTTGGAGGTTATACCGAAGCTGCCATCCACGGTATCGTTATTGAACACGTACGGGTAAGCGCTGCTGGTAATCGCAGTCATACAAGGATCGGCCGCTGCGCCGCAGCCCGGGGGCAAGTTGGTCACCCCGGCGCTGATATTGTTCTCGTTCGCGTACACGCTGCGCGTGACAACCAGGTTGCCGGGGATGAAAAAGTTGCCTGGAAACAAGGAAAATCCGTCTTGCGCCCATACGGCTGGCGCGCCTACAACCATCGCCGCAATTGCGAGCGTTCCCGCGGCTAACCTGCGGCAGAATTTTCTCAAGAAATGAAGGGTCATATTCTTCTCTCCTTGGAGCATCGGATTGGATTTAGAACCGTGCGCTCGAAGAGGGACTTGTGCAGACAGACCTTCGTCCCACGCCGGGCGAAACGGGTAGTCTTTGCAGTCGAAACCGGGCGGTCGCTACACATTAGCACCGACGCATTTCAGTTGAATTACTCGCTGTTAACGTGTCGATGAACGCTTGCTTCAAAATCGACGGGGAGTAAAAGCTCTCGCAAGAAATTCTTACACGTGCGCAGAAAGAGCGGCTCGCGCGGCCTTACTTACGCCGTCTGCTGTTGCGCCGTCACGCCGCCGAAGCGCCGCTCGCGGCAGTGAAATTCTTCGATTGCCGCGGCCAGATCGCCCGTGGAAAATTCGGGCCACATGCGCCGTGTGAAGACCATTTCGGCGTAGGCGCACTCCCACAACAGGAAATCGCTCAACCGCTGCTCGCCGCTGGTGCGGATCAGCAGATCAACATCGGGACCCAGGCGCCGGGAAAGACTTTCTTCGGTCAGCGCCCCGCCCGCGCGCGCCGCGTGAAGAATGGCCGCGCGCGCCGAATAATCGATCGCCAGGCGCAGATGCAGCTTTCGGCCTGCCGCGGTGCGCCGCTCAGCCTGTTCGAGCAGCGCGACCACCGAAGCCGGCAGCCGGTCGCGGCGGCCGATGGCTTCGAGCTTCACGCCATTGGCGACGCAGCGATCGCATTCCTGCACCAGGTAGCGCGAAAACAGCCGCATCAGCGCCGACACCTCGCGTGAAGGCCGGCGCCAGTTGTCGGACGAAAAGGCGTACAGCGTCAGAACAGAAATTCCCAGCGATGGCGCGGCTTCCACCGTGCGCCGGACCGCATCAGCGCCGGCGCGATGCCCCGCCACGCGCGGAAGACCGCGGGCCGTGGCCCAGCGTCCGTTCCCGTCCATGATGATCGCGACGTGCAAACCGTCGCCAAAAGTACTCTTCACTTTAAAGCATTCCTCCGAACATCGAACTCACGCATGAAAACTTCACAAAATGGATCAGCGCTTGGCCGCCTGCAGGATCGCTTCCATGTGATCCAGGTACCGGTCGAACGCCTTCCGGCCCGCCGGCGTCAGCGAGTACTCCGTCCTGGGGACGCGGCCTTCGAACGATTTGGTGCAGGCGATGTATTTGGCCTCCTCGAGCTTGCGCGCGTGCACGCTCAAGTTTCCATCGGTAGTCTCGAGGAGATTTTTCAGATCGTTAAACGATAATGGCGAATCCGCCGCCGCCAGCGCGCTCACGATTCCCAGGCGGATGCGCGGATGAATCAGCCGGTCCAGATCGGGGATGGGCGCGGATTTTTGAAGTTCCGGTTTGTTCGCGGTTTCGAGCGCCCGCGCCGCGCCACCTTTACCCGCCATAACGCCTCGCGATAATCAATCCGAACAGCACGTGCAGCCCGCCGAATCCGGCGCCCAATAGCACATCGTTCCACGGGGCCGCCCAAGCCGGCGGAGCGAACAGCGCCAGCGCGCCCTCTGCCAGGAAACACACTCCCATCACTGGAATGATCCGAACCGAGAAGGCGCCGCCGGTGACCACCCCGGCACCGTACAGCATCAGCCAGACTCCGGGAATTGCCGTCGACACTCCGGCGCGGAACAGCACCAGGGTCAGTGCCGCGCCGACGATCAGTGGCGGAACAAAACTGAATACGAACTTGCGCGCCGGCGCGGACCACATCGGCAAACCTGCCTTGGAGGCCTTGCGCCGCATCGCCAGAATCCCGATGGCCACCGCCAGCGCGCCTTCACTCATCCACGTGGCGAACCACGCGTTCAGGGAGGTGGTGCGCGCCGCGATCACGCTCGCGGCGAGCGCGGTCAGTCCCATCGCCACGCCGCCCCATCCAGGAACGGCCGTGAACGATCCGGCGCGCTCCATGGTCTTGCGGATGTAGCGCAGGTTGTCCATCGCGTGCGCGTGCAGCGGGATCGGATCCACCTGAGGTGTACGGATCGGCTGAACCGAAGCCATGAGACAATCGTAGGTTCGATCACGGGAATTGTCAAGTACTTTGTGTATTAAAGTATAGTGTTGGACGCACTCTCCCGTAACAGATTGTAAATACAAGCTCTCTTGTCTCCATTCCGTGTGCGAGCCAGCGTGTAAAATAAAATCATTATTGAAGAGAAGGAGAACCAATGGGCCACCGAATTTTCTCGTCTGTTGCGGCGGTGAGCGTCGTCGCATGGCTCGCGAGCCCCGCCTTCGCGCAGCAGCCGTCCGCTCACAACGCCCATAAGGCAGCCGCCCACGCCGGCTCCAGCATCCCCCGCACTCCGGACGGCCATCCCGATTTTGAAGGCGTGTGGACCAACGAGACTCTCACTCCGCTCCAGCGACCCGCGCAGTTCGCCGGGAAGCCGACCGTGACCGAGGCCGAAGCCAAAGTTTTTGAAAACGCGCAGGCCACCGACCTCAAGCAGGAAGACGGCGCCTCCGACGGACCCATCATCCGCGCGGCCGGTTCCTCGGGCACCGGCGGCTACAATGCCCTGTTCATCGATCGCGGGAGCCAGCTCGAGACCATCGACGGCGTCAAGCGCACGTCTTTGATCGTCGACCCTCCGGACGGCAAAATGCCGCCCATGACTGACGAAGGCAAGAAGCGCATGGGCGAGCGCATGCGCGGCTACATGCGAAGCGGAAGCGACAACGTGAAGGACCACCCCGCTTCCGAGCGCTGCCTGATCGGCTTCGGTTCCACCTCGGGACCGCCCATGATGCCGGTGCTGTACAACAACACCTACCAGATCGTGCAGACCAAGGACACGGTCATGATCCTGGTGGAAATGATTCACGACGTGCGCATCGTCCGCATGAACGGAACCCATCCGCCGCCCTCCATTCGCGCGTGGCTGGGCGACTCCATCGGGCACTGGGATGGCGACACGCTGGTGGTCGACACCACCAATTTCAACGAGGAAAACAGCTACATGGGCATGGCCAGCCCGGACATGCACGTGATCGAGCGTTTCGAGCGCACCGACGCGAACACCATTCTGTATAAAGCCACGATCGAGGATCCGCACACCTGGACCCGTCCATGGACGGTGGAATTTCCGTTCCGCGCCACCAAAGGCCCGGTCTACGAATACGCCTGCCACGAAGGCAACTACGCGATGGACGACATTCTGGGCGGCGCGGAAAAGAAAGCCGAGTCGCAACCCAAGAAATAACAGGGGGTATTTTTGAAGTCCGGGACGGCCAGGATCGCGCTGGTCTTGCTTGTGGCGTGCGGATTCTCCGCCGCGCAGCCCCGCCCCATTGACGTCAGCCGCAGCGCCATCGTGATCCACGTCTTCAAGGCCGGCTTGTTCTCGGCCGCCGGCCACGAGCATTGGGTCGACGCCCCGATTTCGAGCGGGACGATCGACGAGTCCGCGCAGACCGGCGAGTTCACGGTGGAAACGGCGAGGATGACCGTGAGGCCCGATCCCAAAGTCGACGCCAAGACGCAGGCGCAGATTCAGAAAGATATGGACGAGCTGACGCTCAACACCCGCGAGTATCCCCAGATCACCTTTCGCTCCCGCAGCGTCGAGTCTTCCGCCGATGGCTGGAGAATCACAGGCGAGCTGACTCTTCACGGCGTCACCAAAGCGATCCGCCTGGACGCGAGCAAGCAAGGCGACGCTTATGTCGCGCGCACCACACTGAAGCAGACCGATTACCGCATCAAGCCGATCAGCGTCGCCGGAGGCACGGTGAAGGTGAAAGACGAGATCGAGCTGGAGTTTCACATCGTCCCGCGCTCGTCCTGACGCGCACGCGATTAGTCCGGGCCGCTCAAGCCTTCTCTACGCAGATCCTCCAGCAGCTCGCCGCTGGCGTTCCGCGGTGTGCCGAAGTCCCAGAACGGGTCGCCCGCCAGGCTTTCCCACACTCTGACCCGGGTATCCACAAGCATCGCGCTGAGCCTGCGGTCGAGCGCGCGGATGTCCTCGTCCTCGGCGCCCGCCATGGCGATGATCGCGCGCAGATCGAGGTCATTGCGATAATCCTCCAACCCCAGCGGATAGCCGCGCTCCACTTGCTCAACGAACTCGCGCCATCGCCGGATCAATCCCGCGCGCCCGCCGCGCACGACGTGCTCGGGATACCCGTTGCCGCGCAAATAGTCCTGGATTTCGGCGTCAGTCATTGGGACGGCGGGCCTGGCGGCGGAAATAGCGTTCGCCGTCGTTGGGAATGAAAAAAGTGCGGATGGTCCGGTCGCGGTTATACGCTCCGAACGCGCCGGTTCGCCGGTCGAACTTGGTGACGACGCCATCCGGTTTGACGGCTTCAAGAATCGGCCCGCCCACCGGCGCATCGCGCAGCGCCTGCGCCCGATGCAGATATTCCTGTGGCGAAATATTGCCAAACTCGCGCCCGTGCTTGGCGTAATGCTCCTCGAACTGCCGCCTGCTGCGAAATCCGGGACCTTGCGCAAGCAGTAGAAGCGCGGGGAGGAACAGAATCAGCAGCCGCCGAAGCGATCTCATGCCTTTCACTTTACCTTGCACAGCGAGCGGCCGGTGAACGTCATAATATTGGAGTTGGCATGGCCGAATGGACCCTCAAATACGCCGATGACCGCGGCGAAATCCATCAGCAGGTGGCGGAAGCCGGCTCCGAGCGGGAGCTCCGCGAACGCTACACCCAGCAGGGATTTCTCGTCTATTCGATCAAGCCGCGCTCGGAAATCGCGGGGCTGGTCGGTTCCGCGCAGCCCAAAAGAAAAAAGCTCAATCTCGAAAAATTTCTGATCTTCAACCAGCAGTTCGTCACGCTGATTCGCGCCGGGCTGCCGATTTTGAAGGCGCTCGATCTTCTCGCCGAGCGGCTCACCGATCCCAAGCTCTCCGGCCATATCAAAGGCGTGCGCGAAGAGGTGCGCAATGGCGCGCTGCTTTCCGACGCCTTCGCGCGCCAGGGCGTTTTTCCGCCGATCTACGTCACCACCGTGCTCGCCGGCGAGCGCAGCGGATCCCTCGGCGAAGTCATCGAGCGCTACATCACGTATCAGAAGATGTCGCTTTCGGTGCGCAAGAAGCTGATCGTTTCCCTGCTCTACCCGAGCGTGCTGGTGACGCTTTCGACCGCGTTGATCGTGTTCCTGGTGACCTATGTGGTCCCCAATTTCGCCGAGCTTTATTCCAGCATGAACGCGCAGTTGCCCGCGCCGACGCAGATTCTGATCGCCGTGGGCACGACGGCGCGAAATTACGTGCTGGTCGGGTTCATCGGACTGGTGCTGGCGGTCCTGGCGTTCCGCTGGTGGGCACGGACGCCCAAGGGCGGCGAGATGATCGACCGCTTCCTGCTGCGGATTCCCGTCGCGGGCGAGACGTGGCTGAAGTACCAGGTGGCGCAATTTTCGCGCGTGCTGGGGACTTTGCTGATCGGCGGCATTCCGCTGCTTCAGGCGCTCGACACGGCGGCCGATTCGCTCGGCACCCAGGTCTTGAAGCGTGTTCTTGAAAATGCGGTCAAGCTGGTGCGCGAAGGGCAGGCGCTTTCAAGCGCATTGCGGCAGACCAAGATTTTCCCGCCGCTCGCCATTGATATGATCGAGGTCGGCGAATCGACCGGCGCGCTTCCGGCGATGCTGGGCAGCGTGGCCGAATTTTATGAAGACGACGTCGCCACACGCACCACTGCGGCGCTGAGCCTGATCGAGCCGTTGATCATGATCTGCATGGGCATTTTCGTCGCTTTCGTGTTGATTTCGCTATACTTACCGATCTTCTCGCTGGCTGATTCCATCCGCGCATAAAACTCGATCTTTGGGAGCGAATGAGCCTGCACGCCCGGTCGCCTGAATGCGTCTAGATTAATGAGGCACGCTCGCGGTGTCTCAAGCTATAGATATGGCGACAGTTGATCGGAATATTCCGGTTGATCCGATTCAGGAGACGGCTCGCGCGCGGGCCGTGGCCGAGCGGTATTACCACGAATTCGTCGATTTGCGCGAAGTCAAGATCGATCACGACCTGTTCCATTCCATCCCCGTTGACCTGATGTTCCGGTACAACTTCGTGCCGATCCAGGCGCATAACGGGTCGCTCGAAATCGCCCTGGCCGATCCGCGCAATCTGGGCCTGATCGACGAGCTCGCGGTCTTACTCGGCAAGAAATTGCGAGTGAAGGTGGCGACGCTCTCGCAGATCGCGGATCTGCTCAAGAAAACCGAGCAGAGCCAGCGCGTGCTCGAGGAAGTGACCGAGGGATTCACGCTGGACGTAGTCGGCGAAGAGGAAAACGCCGACGAAACGCTGTCCATCGACAAGCTGAGCGCGGATTCCGAGATCGCGCCGGTGATCAAGCTGGTGGACACGACCATCTTCAACGCACTGGAGCGGCGCGCGAGCGACATTCACATCGAGACGCGCGACCAGGAAGTCGCCATCAAGTACAGAATCGACGGCGTGTTGCACTACGCCATGCCGCCCATATCGAAGGACTGGCATTCGACCATCATTTCGCGCATCAAGGTCATGAGCGAACTGGATATCGCCGAGCGCCGCGTGCCTCAGGACGGCCGTTTCCGCGTGCGCTACAAGAACCGTCTGATCGATTTCCGCGTTTCCATCATGCCCACGATTCACGGCGAGGATGCGGTGCTGCGCGTGCTCGATAAGGAATCGATGAGCGAGAAGTTCGCCAAGCTCTCGCTCGACGTGGTGGGCTTCGCGGAATCGGACCTGATCAAATTCCGGCGCTATATCAAAGAGCCCTACGGCATGGTGCTGGTGACCGGGCCCACCGGTTCCGGCAAAACCACTACGCTCTACGCCGCCGTCAGCGAGATCAAGAACGACGAAGACAAGATCGTCACCATCGAAGATCCCGTCGAATATCAGATCAAAGGCATCACGCAGATTCCGGTGAACGAGAAAAAGGGGCTGACGTTCGCGCGCGGATTGCGCTCCATCCTGCGCCACGATCCGGACAAGATCATGGTCGGTGAAATTCGCGACCAGGAGACCGCGCAGATCGCCATCAACGCGGCGCTCACCGGACACCTGGTGTTCACCACGGTGCACGCCAATAACGTGCTCGACGTGCTGGGCCGCTTCCTGAATATGGGCGTAGAGGCGTACAACTTCGTGTCGGCGCTCAACTGCATTCTGGCGCAGCGCCTGGTGCGCGTGATCTGCCCGCACTGCAAAAAAGCGATCGAGATTTCCGACAGTGAGCTGATCGAAAGCGGCCTGAGCCCGGAAACCTGGCGCAGCATCACTTTTTATGAAGGCACGGGCTGCTTTGAATGCGGCGGGACCGGGTTCCGCGGCCGCAGCGCGATTCACGAGCTTCTGGATCTGACCGAGCAGATCCGCGAAATGATCCTGGGCAAGCGTCCGGCCTCCGAGATCCGCCGCGCGGCGCGCGAGGAAGGCATGACGTTCCTGCGCGAATCGGCGCTGAACAAGGCGCGTTCCGGCGTGACGACACTCAAAGAGATCAACAAAGTCACGTTCATCGAGGGGTGATTGTCGTTGCTCAATCAATTGACGCGCTTGATCAAGGACCCTCCGCCGAGCCACCTGTTCGAGCTTTCCGAAGCCGGGCTGGCTTTCGCGCAGAACGGACAGACCGGATTCGAGGCTTTCGAACCCGGCTCGCTGGTGCCTTCGCCGGTGGAAGACAACATCCTGCGCGCCGACGCGATTCTTTCGACCATTCACAAGCTGGGTCCGGCGGGCGCGAAGAAACGCAAGCCCGCGGCCGTGATTCTGCCGGATTATGCCGCGCGCGTCACTGTCCTCGATTTCGATTCCTTCCCGACGGCGCCCGAGGAGCAGGCGTCGCTGGTGCGATTTCGTGTGAAAAAAACCATTCCTTTCGATATCGACTCGGCCGCGGTGAGCTATTTCGTGCAGCCCGGGCCAGCCGGCCGGAAGAAAGTGGAGGTGCTGGCTGTCACGGTCGCGCTGGAAGTGATCGCGCGATATGAAGCGCTGTTCCGCAGCGCCGGCTACCATCCGGGGGTGGTCACCACGTCGGCGATCTCCGCGCTGAACCTGTACAAGCAAGAGGGAATTGCCGTATTCGCAAAACTGTCGGGACGCGCGCTCACCGTGGCGGTCATCCAAGCGGGCGTGATCAAGCTGTTCCGCTGCGTGACCATCGAAGAAACGACCCAGGGCGAGATTCTCGCCGTCCTGCATCCCACTTTCGCCTACGTCGAGGACGAGCTGAAGCAGCCGGTAGGCAAACTGATTTTGTGCGGCATTTCGCAGGAGATCGCGGCGGGGCTCAAATGCGAGGCCGAGGTTCTGCGCAGCCGCTTTGGCGCGCCGGGACCGCATAACGCGGGATTGCTCGGGTACCTGGAGCAGGTGGCTCACTGATGCGCGTCCCCATCAATCTCGCGACTGAGCCCTTGCGCAAGGACCGTCCCATGTTCATTGCCTCGGCGGCGTGCGCGCTGGTGCTGATCGCGCTCGTGGGGGTGCTGACCTCGCTGATCCTGCACGAGCGTGCGCGCGCCCGGGACGCCCGTGTCGCGGTCGAAAAATTGAGCGCGCAGCTTCGCACGGCCGCGGCCGAGCAGGCCAAACTCGACGAATTCCTGCACCGACCCGCCAATGCGCAGGTGCTCGCGCAAAGTCAGTTACTGAACACGCTGATCGAGCGGAAATCGATCAGCTGGACGCGGATTTTCGCGGACCTAGAAAGCGTGATGCCGTACGACGTTAAGGTCATCTCCGTGCGCCTTCCGGCCATCAATTCGCAGAACGAAGTGCTGCTGGACATGGTGGTGGGAGCCAAAGACCCCACGGCGGTGATCGGGTTTTTGAAGAAGCTCGAGGAATCGCCGCTGTTCGGGCCCATTGAAGGACACAGCTCGCTGCCGCCTTCGCAGCAGGACCCGCTGTACCGCTATCGCGTCACGGTGAACTATGCCCAGAAGCTTTAAAATTCGCGAGCCGAAGACCATCGTGCGGGGCGTGCTGGGCGCGCTGCTGCTGGCGAACCTGGTCGCCGCGGGACTGGTCCTGTTTCCGCCGGGCGGCTCGGCCGAGCAACTGGAACGCGAGCGCGTAACGCTCCAAAGCCAGCTTCGCACCGCGCTCGCGCGCCTGGAAACCACGCGCACGCACGCCGCGGCCGTCCAGAAAGGGCGCGAGCAGGGCGATGATTTCCTGAACAAATATTTCTTGAAAGACCGCATCGCATTTTCGACGGTGCTGACCGAGCTCGAAGCCGCGGCGCAGCAAACCAAGCTCAAGTCCCGCGAAAGCGCATTCACGAAGGAACCGGTCGAAGGTTCCGACAGCCTCAGCATGATGAGCATCACCGCGGCCTATGAGGGCACCTATCAGGACCTGATGCATTTCGTCTACGCGCTTGACCGGTCGCCCGCGCTGGTGATCATCGAATCGCTGACCACGGCGCCGATGTCCAACACCGACAGCCTGGCCATCAGCATGAAGCTCAATACGTTCGTACGCGACACCGGAATGGAGAGCGGCGGCGAATGAAGCTGATGCCCGCCAACCTCGGCGCGAACAAAAAGAATGTCGCGATTCTGGGCGTGCTCGCCGTGATTCTGGCCGGAGTTTTCATCTACGACGGCATGTCGTCGTCTTCGAGCGGGCCCGTCGCGGCTCCGGCGCCCGACGCAGCCACTCCCGTTCCCCAGCCCGCGACCTCGACTGCGCCGGCTCCGCGCGAACGCAGAACCGAACGGCGCGATCCCGGCCGCGTGGAGGATTTCCGGCCGACGCTCAAATTGAAGGAAGGCACGGACGTGAGCAAAATCGATCCCACCGTGCGCGTAGACCTGCTGGCGAAATTACGCGAACTGGAGATGAAGGGCGGCGTACGCAGCGTGTTCGCCTTCGGCGCGCCTCCTCCGCCGCCCGTCGACCCGATCAAGGTGGCAGCGGATGCCAAGAAGGCCGCGGACGACGCGAAGCGCATTGCCGAGCTAAAAAAGAACGAACCGCAAAAACCAGCCGGCCCTCCGCCGCCTCCGCCGATTCCGCTCAAGTTTTTCGGATACTCCACGCGCGGCGCTGCCAAGCGCGCATTTTTCCTGGATGGCGACGATATCGAAGTTGCCGGGGAAAACGAGGTCATCAAGAACCGGTACAAGATTGTCAAGATCGGCGTAAACTCGGTGGTAGTGGAGGATACGCAAGCCAAGGACCAGCAGACGTTGCCGCTGATCGCGGAATTGACGGGGTGATGAGCACGAAGGTTCAAAATCCGGCGCGCGGGCGGGGCGAGCAGGGCTTCGCGCTGCTGGTGATCTTTCTTCTGGCCGCCTCTATCGCGCTGATGCTGTACATGCAGATGCCGCGCGTGGCGTTTGAGGCGCAACGCGATAAGGAACAGTTGCTGATCGATCGCGGGGAGCAGTACAAGCGCGCCATCCAGATGTACTTCGTCCAGTTCAAGAAATATCCATCGTCGATCGACGACCTGGAGAGCACCAACAACATGCGCTTCCTGCGCCGCCGCTACATCGATCCGATGACCGGGAAGGCGGACTGGCGCCTGATTCACGTGGACGCAGCGGGCAATTTGACCGATTCGCTAGTGGAAAAACCGCCCGCGCCCGCCGGGACCTCGGGCGCGAGCGGCGCATCCGGCGCGAGCGGCGGATCGGGAGGCAGCGGTGCAAGCGGCGCCAGCGGTGCGAGCGGCGACGACGGCCCGACGGTCAATGCAGCCGTGTTCCAGCGCCCCAGCGATCGTGCGCTGACTCCGACGAACGGACAGACGCCGGCCACTGTCGATCCCAACGATCCGCGCTACTGGCCGCCGATGTGGCTGACGCCGAGTGGCGCGACCGGTCAGGCGGGCGCACCGGTGCCGGGGATGCCCGGGGCAATTCCAGGTCAACCCGGCGCGATTCCGGGACAACCGGGGACGATTCCGGGACAACCGGGGACGATTCCCACCGGCCAACTTCCGGGCCAGTTGCCGGGACAGCCTCCGGGACAATTTCCGGGACAATTTCCGGGACAGTTCCCCGGACAGCCGGGCGGAATCAGCGGCGCGATCCAGTCGACGCCGCCGGGCGGCCAGGTGCAGCTTGCCGGACAACCCGGCGCGGTTCCCAATCCCGCGGTCAGCGCCATCAACCAGATGTTGACGCAGCCGCGGCAGTCCGACCCCTCGCAACAGAACGGAACGGGGATCGGCGCCGGACTGGCCGGAGTCGCCAGCTTGTTCAAAGGTCCCAGCATCAAGGTTTACAACGACCAGCAGAGATATCAGAAATGGGAATTCATCTTCAAGCTGAACAACGGTCAGCCGGGGGTGCCCGGCGCGCCGCCCGGCGGACAGGGCACACCCAATTCCAACGGTCAAACTCCGGGCGGGGCGAATCCCGGAAGTCCGCAAACGCCCATCACGCCGTCGACGGGCGCCAGCCCGGGCGCGCCTTCCTCCGGACAACCGTTCGGTAACTGAAGCCGCCGCGTTAGACTGTTCATTTGGTCCCTTCGGCGGAAATCGTCATCATTGGAGGCGGAATTGTCGGCGCCAGCATCGCCTACCACCTCACCTGTGCCGGCTGCCGCGACGTGGTGATCCTGGAACGCGAATCGCACCAGGGAAAAGGCTCGACGGGGAAGAGCATGGGGGGCGTGCGAGCCCAGTTTTCCACGCCATCGAGTATCCGCATGTCGCTTTACTCGATTCCTTTTTTCCGTGATTTTGAGGAGCGCGTCGGATACCCCTCCGGGTATCGTGCGCAGGGCTATCTGCTGATGGCCACAAGCGACCGTCAGATGGGTTATCTCCGCGCAAACGTGGAGATCCAGAAAACGGCGGGGCTCGATACGGTGCAAGTGGTGTCGGTTGACGAGATCGCCAGGCTGGTTCCGCAAGTGCGCGCGGACGATCTGATGGGAGGGACATTCTGCTCAACCGATGGTTTCGTCGATCCGTATAGCGTCATGACCGGCTTCACGCTGCGCGCGGAAGCACAGGGTGCGCGCGTGTATCGCGATTGTGAAGTGACTGGGATCGATCGCGACTCCGAAGGGATTGCCGGGGTTCGAACGGCGAGCGGGATGATCGCCACGCGAAGCGTGGTCAACGCGACCGGGGCATGGTCCGCGCAGGTGGCGAAAATGGCGGGACTCGATCTTCCGGTCGAGCCTCTGCGGCGCATGCTGGTGCCCACCGAACCCTTTGACAAGATCTCGCATGAGGCTCCGATGACCATCGATCTGAGCACGGGCTTTCATTTCCGCCCGGAGGGTCTCGGGCTGCTGATGGCGTGGTGCGACCCGGAGGAAAAAACCAGCTTCAATACGAATTTCGATCGCGCTTTCGTCGAGAAGGTGCTGACGCTCGGCGTGGCGCGCGTGCCGGTGCTCGAAGAGGTCGAGGTGAATCCGTCGCGGGCCTGGGCGGGTTTGTACGAGATGACGCCCGATCATCATCCGATTCTGGGTGCTGCACCGGGAATTCCCGGATTTTTTCTGGCGAGCGGATTCAGCGGCCATGGCGTGATGCATTCGCCGGCGACGGGAAAGATCATGGCGGACCTGATTCTAAAAGGAACCACGGATCTGATCGATGCGCGTCTGCTCGATTACAATCGTTTCGCGGAGGGACGGATGATCCAGGAAACTGCCGTATTTTAGCGGGAAATGGGGAGTGGGGAATGGAACTCGGATTAACGAACAAAGTAGCGATGGTCGCCGGCGCGAGCCGCGGGTTGGGATTCGCGGTGGCGCGGGCGCTTGCGGCCGAGGGTGCGCTGGTGTCGATGTCGTCGCGCGACGCCGACGCCATCTCGGCCGCCGCGCAGCGCATTCAGAAGGAAACCGGAGGAACGGTGCTCGCGGTCGCCGCCGATGTTTCGAGCGCCAAGGCGATCGCACACTGGCATCAGGCGACGATCGACCGCTTCGAGGGCGTTGATCTGCTGTTCACCAACTCCGGTGGGCCTCCGCCCGGGGCCACATTGAGTTTCGACGATGCCGCCTGGGCACGCGCGTTCGAGCTGCTGTTGATGAGCGCGGTGCGCATGATCCGGCTGGCGGTGCCTTCGATGGCGATGCGCGGCGGTGGGGCGATCGTGCTGCCGACCTCCGGGTCGGTGAAGGAACCGATCGCCAATCTCGCGCTTTCGAACGTGATTCGCGGAAGCGTTTCGGCGCTCTCCAAGACGCTCGCTATGGAGCTCGCTCCCAAGAAAATTCGCGTGAACCAGTTGATCCCCGGGCGCATCGACACGGATCGCGTGCGCGAGCTGGATGAGTCCAACAGCAAGCGGCTGGGGATTTCGATCGAGGAGGTGCAGAAACGAGCCGCAGCCGCGATTCCGCTGGCGCGTTACGGCGCTCCCGAGAATTTCGCGCATGCGGCCGTGTTCCTGCTTTCCGATGCCGCGGCCTATATCACCGGCGCGACCTTGCAAGTCGACGGCGGCATGCTGCGCGGGGTTTTGTAGCCGCGGAGGCGGAACGCGCGTACCGTGAACGCGAATGATCATGGATTTCCGGCGAAAATCACCGCGGTCGACGCGCACGCCTGCGGCGAGCCGGGCCGCGTGATCACCGGCGGAGTTCCCGACGTTCCCGGCGCAAACATGTTCGAGAAGAAATGCTGGCTCGAACAGCACGCCGATCACATCCGCAAGCTCATGTTGCGCGAGCCGCGCGGGTATCCGGCGGCCAACTGTAATCTGATCCTTCCGCCGACCCACCCCGACGCCGACGCCGGCTTCGTGATCATGGAGCAGACTGAATATCCGCCCATGTCCGGCACCAACACGATCTGCGTCACGACGGTGCTGATCGAAACGGGGATGGTGCGCGCCGAAGAGCCGGTCACGCGTCTGAAGC
Organism: Bryobacteraceae bacterium; assembly: GCA_035501755.1. Lineage (GTDB taxonomy): Bacteria > Acidobacteriota > Terriglobia > Bryobacterales > Bryobacteraceae > Palsa-187. Next base: position 15,547 of record DATJVN010000036.1, read on the forward strand.
TCGAAACGCCGGCCGGATTGATCGCGGTCGAGGCGGAAGTACGCGACGGAAAAGTGAAGCTCGTGACCTTTCGCAATGTCGCCGCGTTCGCGACCCACCTGGGCGCGAAGATCGACGTTCCCGGCATCGGCTCTGTTCGGGTGGATGTCGGTTTCGGCGGCATGTTCTACGTGATCGCGGACGCCGACGAGCTTGGATTGCGGCTGGTCCCGGAAGAAGCGAGGGAAATCGCGCGAGTCGCCGAGCAGATTCGTTCCGCCGCGCGCGAACAGCTTCCGGTGGTGCATCCGGAAAATCCGGGAATCGCGGGAATCACCATCGCACAGATCTCCGGAAAAGCCTCGCGCCCGGACGCACACCGCAAGAACGCGGTGGTGGTCTCGACCGGCGAACTCGACCGCCGCAATGCCTTCGGAGCGCTCGACCGTTCGCCCTGCGGGACCGGGACGTGCGCCAAAATGGCGGTTTTGCACGCCAAAGGCAAGCTGAAGATCGGCGAGGACTTCGTGCACGAAGGCATCCTGGGGACGGTCTTCACCGGAAGGCTGGTCGAGGAGGCCCGAGTGGGTACTTATCCTGCTGTAATTCCAACTCTTTCCGGCCAAGCCTGGATCACCGGATTCGCTCAGTACGTGCTCGACCCGAACGACCCGTTTCCGGAAGGCTTCCGCGTCGGCGATTTGTGGGGTTAAATAGCGCAACTCCGATTTACATCGTAGGGGCCGCGTGGTATAATCCGACACATCCGGGTTTGTCTTTAGGAACGTATTTTACCAGGGGAAAGGGAATATGAAAGCTTACAGATCTACGTGTTTTTTCGCGTGCGTAGTGGCGCTGCTGCTCGCGGTTTCCGTTTTCGGGCAGACGTTCACGACGGGCGATGTGGTTGGTGTTGTTTTGGACACGACCGGCGCGGTGGTGCCGGGCGCGACGGTCACTCTCAAGTCGGTCGACAGCGGTGAAACGCGCACGGTGACCACCAACGGTCAGGGCCAGTATCGCTTCCCGCTGCTGAAGCCGGGTGACTATATCGTTTCGGCGAGTTCTCCCGGGCTGGTTTCGAACACGGCTCGCTTCGCTCTCCTGCTGGGCCAGGAAACCACCATGAACGTCACCATGACAGCGCAGGGGACCAAGGAAATCGTCGAGGTGAGTACAGAGGTTCCCCTGGTACAGACGGAGAACGCGAACCTGGAGACGAGCTATAGCCCGAAACAGGTGCAGGACCTTCCCATGGCGGGCGGCGACCTGACGACGTTGGCGATGACAGTTCCCGGCATTCGCGTCAATGTGACGGGCGGCTCGGCCAACATGAACGCGAACGGAATTCCGGGAACCTCCGTTCAGTTCACGCTGAACGGCATGGATGAAAACGATCCGGCCAACAACTACAACAACTCGGGCGCGAGCAATAACCTGATCGGCGGCAACGAGGTGGTGGAAGCCGCGGTGGTGCTCAACGCCTACAGCCCTCAATACGGGCACATGGCGGGCGCGCAGGTGAACCTGGTGGGCGGTTCCGGAACCAACCAGTTCCATGGAAACGTTTTCTACAATTTCAACTGGCAGGACTTGAACGCAAATTCGTTCTTCAACAACGTGACGGCGACGCCTAAGGGCCGTTCGGACGCGCATAACTTCGGCGGACGCTTCGGCGGACCCATTATCAAGAACAAGCTGTTCGGATTCTTCGACGACGAAAACTTGCGCTATGTGCTGCCCGCGGCCGGCGTGGTTTCGCTGCCTTCGCCGCAACTCGAATCCTACACATTGGCGCACATCCCTTCGGCATCGGTTCCTCTGTATCAGGACCTGTTCAACCTGCTCGGCAGCGCTCCGGGGTACAGCCGCGCGGTGCCGGTGACAAACGGTGACGGTCCGCTCCAGGACTCGCTCGGAGTTCTCGGCTGCGGCAGTGGAACTTTCGCCGGGACCGCCGATGGGTCGGCGGGCGTTTTCGGCAAGAATGTGCCGTGCGCGGTGGCTCTCGGCGTCAACAATAACGAGCTCAATACCGAGAACTACTACACCATTCGCGTGGACTACAACGTTAGCGACAAGGACAAGTTCTTTTTCCGGATTAACCATGACTGGGGCGTGCAGGCCACCGGCACCAGCCCGATCAGCCCGCTCTTCAATGCCCTGAGCTACCAGCCGCAATACCAGGGCGCCATCAACAACACCTACGTGATCACTCCGACTCTGGTAAACAACTTCGTCGGATCCGTGCTATGGTATCAGGCGCAGTTCGGCGTGCAGGACTTTTCGAAAGTGGTCGCCGCGATGCCGGAAGGCATTCAGCTCAACGACGGCGGCGCCAATGGCGGCGGCTTCCCGACGTTCGGTCCCGGATCGTATCCGTATGGATATCCGGTCGGCCGGAACGTAGGTCACGCCCAGGCCAACGACGATCTCGCCTGGACCAAGGGCCGGCACACCGTCAAGGGTGGATTCGCATTCCGCTATGACAAGTACACCTATACGAGCATCGCGCAGAACGCATTCGCGGGGCTTTACACCCTGAACGACATGGCCGATTTCGCCAACGGCACGCTCAACTCCGCGGGCGCTGGTCTGGGCAGCAGCTTCAGCCAGTCTTATCCGCTGTACGGCGCGCTGCACTTCCGCGTCCCCTCCATCGACTGGTATGTTTCCGACGAGTGGGCGGTCAGCTCCAACCTGAAGATCACCTACGGGATGCGATTCGAGCTGGATATGAACCCGACCTGCGTAGAGAACTGCTTCGTGCTCACCAACGTTCCGTTCGATTCCTCCAGCTACCAGGCCACCGCCGCGACTCCTTACAATTCCACGCTCGCCACCAAATCGAACGTGTTCTACAACGGTGAGGGCGTGATTCCGGAGCCGCGCCTCGGCATCGCGTGGACGCCGTTCGGGAACAAGACCGTCATCCGGGGCGGCATCGGCATGTTCTCGACCAACTATACGGACGGCACTTTGGGAACATTTGCCAACCAGGTTCCGAACAAGTTCCAACCTTCGGGCTTGACGTTCGGCACGGTCGGCCAGGCGGGCGATCCGAGCAGCTCGGCCGCCTCGGCCCAAACCTCGGCCAGCGCGTTCCTCAACGGTTTTGCCAACGGCTTTACGCTGGCGCAGCTCCAGAACGCCGTGAAGCCGGCAAGCTTCAGCACGCCCAGCATCTCGTCCGGCCCGTCCACGTACTACCAGCCCAAGAGCATTCAGTGGAGCTTCGAGATCGAGCATCAGCTCAATCCGCACAACCTGTTGGTGGCCACCTACGCCGGAAACCACGGGTACGACATTCTCGAGAGCATCAACGACAACATTTACCTCGGCGCCAACGGTGTTGCGAACTACCCCGGAGGATACGGCGGGTTGCCCACGGCTCCGAAGGATCCCCGCTTCCTGCTCGCAACGCAGTACTACAACAACGGCGTCAGCAACTACAATTCGTTCACCATCCAGTACCGGCACAATTTCAGTTATGGTCTTCAGGGCCAGCTGCATTACACCTACAGCCACGCCCTCGGAACCATCGCGTACGAGAATCCGTTTAGCATCGACACGGGATACGGCAGCCTGGGATTTGACAACCGGCACCAGGTGGCTGGCGATCTGGTCTGGACGCAGCCGTACAGACTGAACAATAAGTTCCTGAACACATTGGCCGAGGGCTGGACGGTCGGCGCCAAGGCGTACATCTACAGTGGCGCGCCGTTCAGCGTTTTTGATAATAAGCTTCCTTCGGCAATCAACTCGGCCGGCACCGGTTTTTCGACGAGTTCCTCCGGCGGCATCCTGGCCGACCTTCTGACGGGAAGCGAAGTCAACTCGAACTGCGGAAACGAAGCGGCGATCAACACGCCTTGTCTCTCCAAGTCCGATTTCGCAACCTATCCAAAGTCCCCCGTGAAGGGTGTTCCGCTTCAGAACGACTTTGGCAACATCGCCCCGAACAGCTTCCGCGGGCCCGGTTACTTCGACATCGACACGCAGATCACCCGCGATTTCAAGATCAAGGAGCGGGCTGTGTTTACGTTGGGCACTCAGATGTACAACATTCTGAATCATCCGAACTTCGCCAACCCGTCCGGTTGCCTGTCCTGCGGGGGATTCGGATTGATCAGTTCCACGCTCGGACCGCCCACCAGTATTTATGGCTCGTTCCAGGGCGCTTCGGTGTCCGGACGCGTCGTCGTGCTGACCGGCCGGTTTACCTTCTGACTCACGCTCAAACAAAGGGCCGCGACTCGATTCCGGGTCGCGGCCTTTTTTGTATCCGGAACGCTTGCTGACGCGCGCGGCTCGGCACGCCGAAATTGTTCTAACCTAACACCGCCGCGACCGACTCCCGCGCGACGCCCACCAGTCGATCCACTTCCTCCGGCGTGATCACCAGCGGGGGCGCGAAGCACACGCAGTCCCCGATAGCGGGATGAGGGCCACCCGAAGCCCGCGTGCGCGTGACTACGCCGCGCTTCATCATCTCGGATTGCAGGCGTGCCGTAATCTTGCGATCCCCCGGGAAATTTTTCTTCGTCGCGCGATCCTCGACAATTTCGAGACCCGCAAGCAATCCTTTCCCGCCGCGAACCTCTCCGACGTTGGGGTGGTCCCCGAACGCATCCTGGAGCGCCTGAAGCAATCGCTTTCCCATCCGCTCCGAGGCGGCGCATAGATTCTCGCGCTCGATGATCTCCACGTTCTTCAGCCCTACCGCGCAGCAGGTCGGATGGCCCGAATACGTGGCGGCATGCATCCAGCGATCGGCGGGCGAAACCGAGTCGAGCACGTCCTTGATGGTGCGGTTGACCATCATTCCGCCGAGCGGCAGGTACCCGGACGTAACGCCCTTGGCGAAGGAAAGAATATCCGGCTTCACGTTCCAATGCTCCATCGCGAACCAACGGCCGGTGCGGCCGAAGCCGGTGATGATCTCGTCGGCGATCAACAGCACGTCGTGTCGCGTGCAGATTTCGCGCACGCGCGGCCAATAATCGTCGGTGGGATAAATGACGCCGCCGGCTCCATGGATCGGCTCTCCGATGAACGCGGCGACCGAATCGGGCCCTTCGCGCACAATGGTTTCTTCGAGCTCGCGAGCAGCGGCCGCGCCGACCGTCTCGCCCGGCCGGGCGCCCTGGAACCGATACGGATAGCAGCTCTGGATGTGAATGAAGCCCGGGACGCGCGGCTCGAACATTTTCCAGTAGCTTCCGATGCGGGTCGCGCTCATCGCCTGGAGGGTCACACCGTGGTAACCTTCGTGGCGCGCGATCACCTTGATTTTGTCGGGTTTTCCGGACGCTTTCCAGAAAAACCGCGCGGTCTTGAAGGCGGATTCGTTGGCTTCCGCACCGCCGCAGGTGAAATATGCAGCCTCCATCCCCGCCAGCGCGGTGACGCTCGCGGCGAGCTCAATCGCCGGCACGTTCGACGCTCCTGTGTAAGCCGAGAAAAACGCCAGTTCCTTCATCTGCGCCGCCGCGGCCTCGGCCAGCTCCGCGCGGCCGTGGCCTACGTTCACGTTCCACAATCCCGACAAGCCGTCGATATATTCGCGGCCGGCGATGTCGTAGACTTTGGCGCCGCATCCGCGCACATAAATGGGCGCGTCCGCGTGATCGAGCGGATGATGCAGGGGATGAATCAGGTGATCGTGGTCGGTCTTAACAAGCTCGGCTATCGCCGCCATTGCGTGCCTCCAGGGAAAATCGGTGTAGAACCACAGCGTATCGCACTATTTCCGCGCCGCTGTCGCTGCCGGAGCGGGCGCCGGCGCCTGTGGCGCGGCCTCCGCGCGGACCAGGCCGAGCAGTTTTCTCAACTCTGTGTCCACCTTCTTGCGAATGTCCGGATTCTCCTTCAGGAACTGCTTCGCGTTCTCGCGGCCCTGGCCGATGCGCTCGCCTTTGAAGCTGTACCAGGCGCCGCTTTTCTCGATGAGATTTTGCGCGACCGCCAGATCGATCAAATCGCCTTCCTTCGAAATCCCCTCGCCGTAAATGATGTCGAACTCGGCTTCCCGGAACGGCGGAGCCATCTTGTTCTTCACGATTTTGATCTTGGTGCGGTTGCCGGTGACCGTTTCGCCGTCCTTGATCGCGGCGATGCGGCGGATATCCGCGCGGACGCTCGCGTAGAACTTCAAGGCGCGGCCGCCCGTGGTCGTCTCCGGATTTCCGAACATCACGCCGATCTTTTCGCGGATCTGGTTGATGAAAATGAGGCACGTATTCGACTTCGACACGATACCCGTGAGCTTGCGCATGGCCTGCGACATGAGCCGCGCGTGAACGCCCATGAAGCTGTCGCCCATTTCGCCGTCGAGCTCGGCCTTGGGAACCAGCGCCGCGACCGAATCGACCACCAGCACGTCAATCGACCCTGACGTGATCAGCGCGTTGGTGATCTCGAGCGCCTGCTCGCCGTAATCGGGCTGCGAGACCAGCAGATTGTCGACATCCACGCCGAGTTTCTTGGCGTACGCCGGATCGAGCGCGTGCTCCACGTCGATGTATGCCGCCATGCCGCCCGCGCGCTGCGCTTCGGCGACCACCTGAAGCGCGACGGTTGTTTTGCCTGACGATTCCGGGCCGAAAATCTCGGAAATGCGCCCGCGGGGAAATCCGCCGGCGCCGAGCGCGTGATCCACCGAAATCGAGCCGGTGGAGATGCACGGGACAGCCTGGACCGCCTGGGCTCCGAGGCGGATAATCGAGCCTTTGCCGAACTGTTTTTCGATCTGTCCGAGGGTTGCGCCGAGGGCCCGGGCGCGTTCTTTTTCATCCATAGGAACCTTCAATTATAGGGGTTTTCGCTTGGGCCGGCGCGGCTAAATCAAATCCCCGCGTCCCGATTTTTCCAGCCGCTTGACGATCTCGCCCACCTGCTGCGCCCGGCTGCGGTCGGCGATCAGCAGCGCGTCCGGCGTGTCCACCACGATCAGGTCCTTCACTCCCAGCAGCGCGATCAGCTTTTTTTCCGCTTCCACGTAATTTCCCGAGCTCGACTCGATGATCGCTTCGGCGCGGATGGCGTTGCCGTGAGCATCGCGGTGATGCAGTTCGTGCACGGCGTTCCAGCTTCCCACATCGTTCCACCCGATATCGCCCGCCGGAATTCCCGCTACATTCGACGCGCGCTCGAGCACCGCGTAATCGACCGAAATGTTTTCGCACTTGGGAAACGCCGCTTCAAGCGACGCCGTGAACTTTCGGCTTCCGAACTCGGGCAGGCTGGCGAGCAGCGTTGCGGTTTTCGGCAGAAACCGCCGCAGGGAGTCGAGAAAAACGCTGGCGCGCCAGAAGAACATTCCGGCGTTCCAATAAAAATTGCCGCGCTCGACGAAGCGGCGCGCCGTCGCGGCATCGGGCTTTTCCCGGAAGCTGCGAACCTCTACCGGCTGCGCGCACGGCTTCACCCCCTTGGCGAACTCGATATAGCCGTAGCCGGTCTCCGGCCACCGCGGCTGAATTCCCAGCACGACGATTTTTCCCGCCGACGCCGCCTGGAACGCGGGACGCACCAGTCGCAGATACTCGCGCGGCTTCCCGATGACCTGATCCGACGGAAACACGCCCATCACCGCCTCGGGATCGATCGATTGCAGGATGTGCGCGGCGAGGCCGATCGCCGGCGCGGTGTTGCGTTGCGCGGGCTCAGCCAGGATCTGGCGGCGCGGAACCTCGGGCAACTGGCGCACGATTTCGTCGCGCAGATGATGGTTGGTCAGCACCCAGATTCGCTCGGGCGGCAGGACGGGGCGCAGGCGATCGACCGTTTCCTGAATCAACGTACGGTCGCCGAAAAATTTGAGCACCTGCTTGGCGCGCGCGCGGCGGCTGCGCGGCCAGAAGCGCGTTCCGCGTCCTCCGGCGAGGATCAGGCCATAGTGATGCTTCACTGAATCCTGATGCCGCGGATGAGTTTCAATTCGCGGTCCCAGCGCGTGCGGGTGAAGAAGTGCTCCGCCAGGTCGATGAAATGGTTGGCGTTGTAATCGACCCAGTCCTCGGTGGGTGCGTCGTAGGACCAGAAGATCACCAGCGGCTTGCCGATGATGTTTTCCCGCGGCACGAATCCCCAGTAGCGGCTGTCGAGCGAATTGTCGCGATTGTCCCCCATCGCGAAAAAATAGCCGGGCGGAACGACGAGTTCGCCGTTAACGATTTGATTGGCGAACATCTGCGTCGCGCGCGGATAAACCGGACCATCGACCGGAGCGTCGGGAAAATCGTCGCGATAAGGGTCGATGTGCGGATCGATGTGGACGGCGTAAGGCTCATTCAGCGCGTGGCCGTTCAGGTACACGACCTTGTTCACCAGCCGGAGATGATCGCCGGGGACGCCCATGACGCGCTTGACGTAATTCTGCTGGATGTCCATGGGATAGCGGAACACGATGACGTCGCCGCGCCGCGGCTCGGTGTAGGGCAGAAAATACTTGCTGATCGCGCCCGGCGGCGAATAGGAAAGTTTATCCACCAGAAGATGATCGCCCACCAGCACAGTCGGATCCATCGACGGAGTCGGGACGATGAACGCCTGCACCAGCGTCGTGGTGCCGAACAGCAGAATCAGGATGTTGATAGTCCACTCGTTCACGAAGTCTCGCGTGGAGTCGATGAATTTTTTCATGTTTACTTGACAGGATAGCCGTGAATCAGCATGAAGGTGCGGCGCCAGCGGGTTTTCGTGAAGAAATGCTCAAACAGGTCCAGCACGTGGCCCATGGTGACGTCGGGCTGATTCAGATCGGCGCTGGGCGCGTCGTAGGACCAGTAGATCACCAGCGGCTTGCCGATGATATTGTCGCGCGGAACGAATCCCCAGTAACGGCTGTCGAGCGAGGAATCGCGATTATCGCCCATTGCGAAATAATATCCCGGCGGCACCACCACTTCGCCGTTGACCACGTGGTGCTCCAGCATGTCGATGGCGCCTGGATAGATGGTGGAATTCGGAGCGCTGGGAAAATTATCGCGATACGGGTCGATGTAGTCGGTCTTGTTGACCTTGTAGGGCTCGTCAAGCTTGACGCCGTTCAGATAAACCTGTTTGTTGATAATGCGGATACGGTCGCCGGGAACGCCCATGCAGCGCTTCACAAACGTCTGGGAAATATCGACGGGATAACGGAAGACGATGATGTCGCCGCGCTTGACCTGCTCATACGGCAGCAGATATTTGCTGGCCGGGCCGGACGGCGCGTAGGCCAGCTTGTCCACCAACAAGTGATCGCCTACCAGAAGCGTATCTTCCATCGAGCCGGTCGGGATGACGAACGCCTGCACCAGCGTGGTGGTGAGGAACAGAAGCAGCAGGATGGTGATGGTCCACTCGGCGATGGTGCCGCGTTGAGGTTCGGTCTGGACCGGGGGAACAACCGGCGCTTCAGGCGTGGACGCTTCAGGGACGGGTACGGGAGAAGTCGTGAGGTCCGTCGTATCTTCGGGAATCACTGCTTTCATTCTAGCCGATCGCGATTAACCTTTAATGCCATCGAGAGCCGCTTCTACGCTTTTCTTTTGCTCCGCCGTGAGGCCGGTGAGCGGAAGGCGCGGCGGACCGCCATAATATCCGTTCAGGTCCATGGCGTGCTTCAGGACCGCGACGCCCCGCTCGCCGATCATTTTCACGATCGGCGCGATGCGCGTCTGCCAATCGCGGGCGGCGTCGCTTTCGCGTGTGCGGTGCGCCTCCCAGATGCTGATGGTAGCGTGCGGAGCCGCGTTGGCGAAGCTCAGGACGGCTCCGGTCGCTCCCGCGGCGAAGGATTCGCTTAGGGTCAGCTCGGAGGAAGCCAGCACCTGAAAATTCTCCACCGGCCGGGGCGAGGGGCGGCACATCGCGGCGATGTGAGGGTGCTGCGCCAATGCCGCGACCGATTCGTCCGGCAGCTCGCCGTCAATGATGATGGGCACCTCTGATTTGTCCGCCACGGCGCGGAAATAAACCAGCTGCGCGACCGGCGATTCGCGCGGAACGCGCACCATCGCGGCTTTGTAGCCGAGGCTGTCAGCCAGATGGATCGTATCGATGGTCTCCCGCACGCCGGGCGCGCCCGCCGTCATGATCAGCAGCTTTTCGGGAGCGGAATATTCCGCCACCCACTCCCACATGCGATTTTTTTCGTGGACCGAAAGATAGTCGTTCTCCGGCCCGCTGACGACGTATCCCGCGAGCGTGGTCCGGTTCCACTTTTCGACGTTGTGCTGGACTTTCACGGCGTAGAGATCGCCATTATGGTCGAACGGGATTGCGACCGGGAGGAAGATGCCCTGCAGCTTCATGTGATGGGACCGGCGGCGGCGCGCCGGCCCCGATTTCAGACTACACCGTGTAGATGATAACCAGCGTGTACAGCGCCAGCGATTCGATCAGCACCAATCCCAGAATCAGCGCAAAGCGGATTCCCGCCATGGCTCCAGGATTCCGCGCCATCGCTTCGGAGGCTCCGGCGACGGCTCTGCCCTGCCCCAGCCCGCACAACCCGGAAGCGATCGCCATGCCGATTCCGGCGAGCGCCGGCTTCCAGTTGGTCGTGGCTCCCGCGGCCGGCGCGGTGCCCTGCGCAAACATCGGGGTCGCGATCAGCAGCAGCGCCACCATCGCGAAGAAAATCATTTTCGAACGCATTGTTCTACCTTCCTTTTGTATTAAATTCCGCCGAGGAGGTGGTTCCACTCCGGACCGGGGGGTCCGGCGGCTCACACTCGGCGGGGATCATGCCGTTTCTTCGGCGTGCTCGGTGGCGATGCTCACGTAGATCATCGACAGGAGCATAAAAATATAAGCTTGCAGCAGAGAAACAAAGACGTGCAGCGCCATGAAAACCGCCGGAATCGCCAGCTTGGTCAGCCCCAGGAACGACTCCGTGACCTGGTCGCCGGCGAACATATTCGCGTAGAGACGGACGGTGAGTGAAAGCACGCGCGCAAGGTGACCCATAATTTCGATCGGCACCATCAGCAGGAACAGCGCGGGAATCGGGCCGGCGAAATGTAGAAGATATCTCCCGATACCGTGCTGTTTAATGCCCTTTGCGTGGTAATAAAAAAAAGTGCACAACGCCAGCCCTAACGGGACCGCCGCGTTCATGGTGGGCGATTCGAAGGTCGGCACGATGCCGAGCAGGTTCATGAACAGAATGAAAATAAACAGCGTTCCGAAGTAGGGAACGTAAGCCTCGGCGCCGTGCTCGATTCCGGCCTCATGCTCTTGCTCGAGCACGAACTCATAAGTGATCTCGAACAGGTGCTGCAATTTGCCCGGCTGGTCGACCGACAATCGCGCGCGCACGATCGGGAGCAGAACGAAGATGCCGGCGACCACCAGCAACTCCATCACCAGCCAGTTCTGCCAGGGATGCGCCGGATCGATGGCGGGCATGTGGACCGTGTTCAGAATCCAGTTGGCCAGGCCGGCAAGGTGGTCGTTAAACAGGCGCGTCAGCCATAGCTCGGGCATAGATTATTCGGAGGAAATCAGCTCGTATAGGATTTCGATGATGACGGCGGCCACCGAAACAAACAATCCCGCCAGCACCGCCGCCAGGGCAATTTCCAGAAACTTCACTATAACATAGATGATCGCCGCAGCCGCCAGATAGCGCAGCGCGAGCAATGCCGCCGACCCGCGCAGCGGCGTCTTCCCGGACGATCCCAGCGCGTTCGCCAGGCCGGTCCACCAGCGCAGGTTCGCCATGGAGAGGATCGCGCCGGCGAGAAACCCGGCGGCAACGCGCGGTCCGCGCCAGGCGAAAGCCGCGATCACGCCGCCGATTCCCAGCGAAGCCGCCACGCCCGTCAGACGATTCAGTGCCCGCGCGAAGTTCATTGGTCGCGGCCGAGCTCGCGAAACAGATTGATGAATCCCGCGGCAATGCCCAGCATCAGGCACACGATTCGCAGGAATCGCGTGTGGAACAGATGATCCAGCCCGTAGCCGATCAGGTAGCCGGCCGCGGTCGCCGCGGGCAGCAGCGTGGCGATCGAAAGATAGCGCCCCACCTGCACCCAGACACTGCCGCGCTTGTCGTTCATCGTTTAGCGCGCAGAATCTCCGGCGCGCGCGCGGCCGTTTCGTTCACCAGAAAGCCCATCTTGGGATGCGACGGTTGAACATCCGGCCGGAGTCCTATATCGGCGAGCGTTTTGGTGGTGGTGGGTCCCACCGAGCCGATCACAACTTTGCGCAGCGCGTCGCGAATTCCGTCGCCGGCGATGCGCAGCAGATGCGTCACCTGCATTGACGTGGTGAACAGGACCACATCGAACGCGCCCGCGTTCAGGCGAGCCGCAGCCTCACGCAGGGGTGCAATATCGAGCGGGAGATCCCATTGATACACCCGCACCGTGGTGACCTCCGCGCCGCGCCCGCGCAGCGCGGCGACTAAATCGAGATTCGACGTCCCGTACTCCTGAATGGCGATGAGGCGTTCCATTCTTCCGTCAATCGCGGCAAGAATCTCGCGCCACGTGTTCGGCTCGGGCACCGCGACCGCGACCGGAACGTTCCATTCGCGCAGCACCGCGATCGGTTTGGATCCGCGTGCCACGACCGTCAGCTTCCGGAGCGCGTCGGCAAACGATCCCCGCGGGTGACGCGTTTCGATAATGTGCGCCAGAAGCCGCGTGCCGACGCCAGTGAGCAGGATCATCATCTCGAATTCGCCGGTAAACAGGCGCTCGGCGAAGGCGAAAGCCTCGTCGTTTTGTTCGAGCGGAACCTCTCGCATAGAAGGCGCGATGAACGGCTCGCCGCCCTGCGCGCGGATCAATTTTTCAATTTCCGCCGATCGCCGGCTCTCAAGCGACAGCACGCGCAGTCCGTCAAACGCCATTCGATTCCAGCTTACTGCGATCGGCCCGGAGTTTTGTCTTTAGCGGGGCAGGCCGTCATGCCGCGGCTCGGTCTGTACAATAAGACTGTGCGCGCAATCTGTCTGTTCGCCATTGCCGCAGCGCTCCATGCCGCTCCCGCCATTTTTCCGTTGAAAGACATCCGTCCGGGTCAGAAGGGCATCGGCAAGACCGTTTTTTCCGGCACCCGCGTGGACGAATTTCAGGTGGAGATCCTCGGCGTGCTTGAAAATATCGGCCCGCGCGAATCGATCATTCTCGCCCGCCTCAAAGGTGGACCGCTCGCCTCCACCGGCGTGATGCAGGGCATGAGCGGATCGCCGGTGTATATCGACGGACGTATCGCTGGCGCGGTCGCGCTCGCGTTTCCGATGGCCAAGGACGCGATCGCCGGAATCCGGCCCATCGAGGAAATGCTGCGCGTCGATCCTCAGCCCCGAACGCAACTGGCCGCGCTTCCGCCGCGACGCCCGGTGATGGCGGAGGGCCAGCGACTGGAAGAAATCGCTACGCCGGTTTCCTTTTCCGGATTCACCGAAGCCACGCTCGAACATTTTTCCAAACAGCTTCACGATCTGGGCTTCGATCCGCGCCAGGGCGTGGCGGGCGGCGGAAATCCCGAGGGAAAATTCGGCGATCCCAGCCAGCTTCAGCCGGGGTCGATGATCAGCGTTGAGCTGGTCTCTGGCGATTGGAGCGTCGGCGCCGACGGGACCGTCACGCTGATCGACGGCGACCGCATCTACGCCTTCGGGCACCGCTTCCTGGCGGAGGGTCCCGCCGAGATGCCGTTTGCGCGCAGCGAAGTGCTGGCGCTGGTCCCGAATCTCAACGCGTCATTCAAAATTTCGGCGGCGCGCGAGTGGATGGGAGCGATCACCGAAGATCGCAACACGGCGATTTCCGGAGTTCTCCGCCGCCGCGCGGCGCTGATTCCGGCCGAGATTCGCGTAGCCGGCCGCACCTATCGCATGAAAATGATCCAGGACCGCGTGATGACGCCGCTGATCACGCAGATGGCGATTTTTTCAAGCATCGATGAAACCGAGCGGTCGCTCGGACCCTCCACGTTTTCCGTGCGCGGGCGCGTCGATTTCGAAAACGGATCGCTGCGCCTGGACAACGTCTACGGCGGCGACGTCGCCGCGGCAATCTCGGCTTCGACCGGCATCGGAAGCTCTCTCGCGTACGCGGTTTCGAGCGGATTCGATGCGCTCAAAGTGAAAAATATCTCGCTCGATATCGCTTCGGTCGATCGCCGCAGCCAGTTGCAGATCGCCGGACTCGCCGCGCCGCGCGAGGTTCGTCCGGGCGACGATCTGGAAATCGTGGTCGCCCTGACCGGCGAGAACGGCGCGGAAAACTCCAAGGTCGTGCACTACCGCGTGCCGGTCGGCGCGCCGGCGGGGACGCTGTTCGTGACCGCGTCGGACGCGGCGTCCATCAATTTTCTCGATCTTCAATCGGCGCTCGGCGTGCCCTCGCGTTCGCCCGCGCAGGTGCTCGAGTTGCTCAATGGTATCCGCCCCAACAACAAAGCCTACGTCCGGATCTCACGCATGGACGCTTCCTTCACTGAGGAAGGCCGCGATCTTCCTGATCCTCCGCCGTCGCTTGCGATGATTCTTTCGCGCGGACAGGGATCGATGGTGAACCTGCTGAACTGGCGCGGATCGAAGGTCGCCGAGCTCGAGATTGCGGAAGGTGACAACGTGGTGACCGGATCGAAGAGCGTGCAGGTGGAGGTGAAGCCGTGAGGATCGCGCCGCTTTTCGCCGTTGGCGCGCTGAGTTTTGCTGCGACGACGCAGATCTGGGAGATGAACGGCTACCAGGATTTTTTGCGCGGCCGCATGCAGGGACTTTCGCTCACGCGCGACGGGAGACTGACCGTCGGCCCGCGCCTGGACACCGTTTTCACCTCCGACCAGCCGCAGATCTGGAGCGTCGCGCAGGCTCCCGACGGCTCCATCTACCTGGGCACCGGAAATCGGGGGCGCCTGTATCGCATCGACGCGTCGGGCACGGCGAAGCTGGTCTGGAGCGCGGATCAGCCCGAAATTTTCGCCGTCACCGTGGACGCTAAAGGCGAGGTCTACGCGGGCACGTCGCCGGATGGGAAGGTGTATCGCATCGAGAACGGAAAGGCGACGGAATATTTCGCACCCGGCGCGCGCTACATCTGGGCGCTGAAAGCCGCGCCCGACGGCTCCCTGTTCATCGCCACCGGCGATCAGGGGAAAATTTTCCGCGTGACCTCGGCCGGACACGGAAGCGTTTACTATGACACTGGCCAGTCGCACGTAACGTGCCTGGCGCTCGATTCGCAAGGCCGCTTGCTCGCCGGAACCGAGCCTAATGGAATTCTGTATCGCGTATCGGAGCCGAACAAGGCCTTCGTTCTCTATAGCGCGAACCTGCCCGAGATCCGCACCATCATTCCCGGGCCCGACGGCGCGATCTACGCCGCCGCGCTGGGCGGAAGCGTAGCGAAACGCACGTCGGCGATCCCCGGCGCTTCCACCGCCTCGACTCCCATGGTCACCGCGCCGCCGATGAGCATCACGGTGACGGACGCGCAAGCCGGACTGGTCCAGCCCCCCAAGCCCGAACCGTCGAAACCGGCCGCGCCCGTGCAGCCGCCCTTGGTCGCGGCGCAGGGTACCGGCGAGGTGAGCGGCGTGGAGCGGTCGGCAGTGTACAAAATCAACGCCGATAACACCGTCGAGACGTTGTGGAGTTCCAAGGAGGAAAACGCTTACGACCTGGCGCTCTCCGGCAGCGACCTGGTCTTCATCACCGACGCGCAGGGCCGCATCTACAAGCTCGATCACGAACGCAAGCCGGCCTTGATCGCGCAGGCCAACGAAGGCGACGCCACGCGCCTGATCGAATCGCGCAACGGACTGCTCGCAGCCACTGGAAATCTGGCCAGGATTCTGCGCCTGAGCGCCAATCCCGGAGCGGGCGGATGGTTCGAATCGCCGATGCACGACGCCGGCTCGGTAGCACGCTGGGGACGGCTGAGCTGGCAGGGAGACGGCGCGTCCTTCCGCACGCGCACCGGAAATTCGCCGCGCCCCGACGCCACCTGGAGCGAATGGTCGGACCCGATCACCGATGCCGCGCACGCCAACATCACCAGCCCCAACGCGCGCTACATTCAATGGCGCGCGGAGCTGCGCTCCGGCGCCGGAATCGACGACGTGACCATCGCTTTTCTGCCGCAGAACACGCCGCCGATCGTGCGCAGCATCAGCGTGACCGCGCAGCCCGCCGCTCCAAAGACCGCTTCCGCCTCTTCCTCCGCCAGCTATTCGATCACCGTCACCGACAGCAGCGACGGCTCCGCTCCCGCCGGCATGACGTCGCAAACCATCGGACGCGCGGCCGGGCAGCAGATCCAAATCGCCTGGCAGGCGGACGATCCCGAAGGCGACAAGCTCCTCTATGCCCTTTACTTCCGCGGCGAAGGCGAGCGCGAATGGAAGCTTCTGCGCGCCAACATGACCGAGAACACCTATCTTCTCGACGGCGACGTTTTCGCCGACGGCCGCTACTACTTTAAGGTGGTTGCATCGGACCGGCCCTCGAACCCGGCCGAGTTCGCGCGCCAAGCGGACCTTGTCAGCGCGCCGGTGGTGATCGACAACACCCCTCCGATGGTGAACGCGTCGGCTCCGCAGCGCTCCGCCAACGTCGTCGAAATCGAGGTGAACGCCGAGGACCGTGCCTCCTCGCTGCGGCGCTGTGAAATTTCGGTCGACGCCGGCCCATGGTCGCCCGTCGAAGCGGCCGACGGCGTGACCGACTCCAACCGAGAGCGCTTCAACATCCGCCTGCCGGATCTGCCGCCCGGCGAGCACCTGGTGGTGATCCGCGTCTACGACGCCGCCGGCAATGCGGGCTTGACCAAGGTTGTCGTGCGCCCCTGAATCAGGTGCCCGGCATTCCAAAAAAGCTACAATAGCTCGCTTGCAGCTTCACTCCAGGCTCGATGTTCACTCCCATGCGTATCGCGCCAACCACGCGTGGATGTCGGGCGAAATCGAACGCCTGCGCGCCGCGCTGCGCCGCTCGACCGAAGGCGGCGGCGCCAAATACATCGAGCGGCACAAAGCCAAAGGCAAGCTGCTTCCGCGCGAGCGCGTCGAGGCGTTGCTCGACCCCGGCTCGTACTTCCTGGAGATCGCGCCGCTCGCCGGCTTCGGCATGGAAGGTGAAGTCCCCGGCGCGGGACTGGTAGGCGGTATCGGGCTGGTGGAAAATCGCGAGTGCCTCATCATCGCCAACGAGGCGACGGCCAAGGGAGGCGCGACCGGCGAGCCCGGCCTGCTGAAGAACGCCCGCCTGGCCGACATCGCGCGTGAAAATCATCTGCCCACGATTTTGTTGGTGGAAGCCGCCGGCGCCGATCTTCCGCAGCAGGCGAAAGTCTTTGTGCCCGGCGGCCGCGGATTCCGCGAAATCACCCGCCGCTCCAAGCTGCGCCTTCCGACCATCTCCATCGTCTTCGGACCCTCCACCGCAGGCGGCGCATATCTGCCCGGCATGTCCGACCACGTGATCATGGTGCGCAAGCGCGCCAGCGTCTATCTCGCCGGACCGCCGCTGGTGAAAATGGCCACGGGTGAAAACTCCGACGAGGAATCTCTCGGCGGCGCAGAAATGCATTCGCGCGTTTCCGGCCTTTCCGATTACCTCGCAGAGAGCGAGCTGGACGCGATTCGCATCGCGCGCGAGATCGTCGCGCACTTCAACCGGCCCAAGCCGGCGGTCGAGACCGCGCCGGTCGAGGAGCCACTCTATCCCGCCACCGAGCTTCTCGGAATCGCCTCCGCCGATCCCCGCGTGCCTTTCGAAGCTCGCGAGGTGATCGCGCGCATCATCGACGGCTCGCGATTTCTGGAATTCAAGGCGAACTATGGAACCACGCTGGTCACCGGCTACGCGCACATCCACGGATTTCCCGTCGGCATCCTGGCGAACAACGGCGTGCTCATGTCGGAATCGGCGGCGAAGGGCGCGCAGTTCATCGCGCTCGCCAACCAGCAGAATGTTCCGCTGATTTTTTTGCAGAACATAACCGGCTTCATGGTCGGCCGCGCGTACGAAGAGCAAGGCATCATCCGCAACGGCGCGAAATTGATCAACGCGGTTTCGAATTCGACCGTCCCGGCGATCACCGTGATGATCGGCGGTTCTTACGGCGCAGGAAATTATGCCATGTGTGGCCGCGCCTACGAGCCGCGATTCCTGTTCACCTGGCCCAATCATCGCATCGCGGTCATGGGACCGCAGCAGCTCGCGGGCGTGATGGATTTGGTGAAGCGAGACGCCGCCGCGCGGCAGGGAATCGCCGTCGATGAAGCGGAGCTCGACGCGCAGAAACAGGCGCTCGAGGCGCAGATCACGCGCGAATCCGACCCCTATTTCGCCACCGCGCGCTTGTGGGATGACGGCATCATCGATCCTCGCGATACGCGCACGGTGCTGGCGATCGCGCTTTCGGCCGCGCTGAGCCGGCCGGTAGAAGGCACCATGGAGTGGGGCGTATTCCGGCACTGAACCGAATTCGAAAGATCCTGGTCGCCAATCGCGGTGAGATCGCGCGGCGGACTTTCCGCACCTGCGACCGTCTCGGCATCCCGACCGTCGCCGTATACTCCTACGCCGATCGCGACGCGCCCCACGTTCGCGAAGCGTGCGAAGCCGTCCGCATCGGCGAAGCTCCCGCTCGCGATTCGTACCTGCGTATCGATCGCATCCTCGAAGCGGCCAGACGAACCAACGCCGGCGCAATCCATCCCGGCTACGGATTTCTCTCGGAAAACGCCGATTTCGCGCGGGCCTGCGAAGACGCGGGGATCGTTTTTCTCGGCCCCCGCGCCCCCACCATCCGCGCCATGGCGTCGAAAATCGAAGCCCGCAAAATCGCCGAGCGTGCCGGTGTCCCCGTGATTCCTTCCGAAGGATTTCCCTTGCTCGTCAAGGCCGCGGCCGGCGGAGGTGGAAAAGGAATGCGCCGCGTGGACCGCGCCGAGGATCTCGAAGAGGCCAAAAGCGCCGCTGCGCGCGAAGCGGAAGCGGCGTTCGGCGATGGAACCGTGTTCATCGAGCGTTATCTCGATCGTGCGCGCCACATCGAAGTCCAGATTCTCGGCGATCTTCACGGTGAAGTCATTTCACTGGGCGATCGCGAGTGCTCCGTGCAGCGCAGGCATCAGAAAATCATCGAGGAATCTCCGGCTCCGAATCTCGACCCGGCCCTTCACGATCGCCTCGCCAATGCCGCAGTGCGCATCGGCCGCGCGGTCTCCTACGTGAGCGCGGGAACGGTCGAGTTTCTGGTTACTCCCTCCGGCGAGTTCTATTTCCTCGAAATGAACACGCGAATTCAAGTGGAACACGCCGTCACCGAACAGCGCTACAACATAGATCTGGTGGAGCGGCAGATCGAGCTCGCCACGGGCGCAGCGATTCATCCGATCGCGGAGCCGGAATCCGGTCATTCGATCGAAGCCCGCCTTTACGCCGAGGATCCCGCGCACAATTTCATGCCCTCGGCGGGAAAACTTCTGCGATGGCGCCCGCCAGCATCATCGCCGCTTGCCCGCATCGACAGCGGCATCGAAGAAGGCACGGAAATCACTACGCATTACGATCCGCTGCTTGCAAAATTCGTCTCCCTCGCGCCCAGCCGTGATCAGGCGATCCGGATCATCCGCAGCAACCTCGCGCGAACCTCGATTCACGGTATCCTCACCAACCGCGCTTTCCTGTTGCAGGTCCTCGATCACATGGATTTTCGTAGCGCCAACATCTCCACGGACTGGAAGCTCGACTATCAGCCCGACCGGCGCGCCGAAGCCGAAGCGAAAAAGATTCTCGACGTCTACATCACCGAGCGCCGCCGCATCGAGCGCGGAATTCTGACGTCGATTCCGTGCGGGTATCGCAACAATCCTTTCTACGCCGCGGAAGATCCCGTCGAACTGATCTCCTGCGAACCCCGAAGGATCGCGGTCGAGATCGATGGAGAGCGCCGCGAGCTCGACGTTTCCCAAGACGCGAAGCACTATTGGATCGGCGATTTCGTATTTCCCCGCGAATCGCGCTTAGCCTCCGCCGGCGCCGCCGCGACGGAAGAATCCGCCAGTTCGCCGATGCCCGGAAAAGTGCTGCGCATTCTCGCTGAACCGGGACGCGAAGTGCGCGCCGGCGATCCGCTGGTCATACTGGAAGCAATGAAGATGGAACAAACCGTGCGCGCGCACGCCCCCGGAATTGTAGAAGCTGTGCTCGCGCGGCCGGGCCAGGTCGTCGCGCCGGGCCAAACGCTGGTCCGCATCGCCGCCAAGGAGAACCCATGATTGCTGAACAAGCAACGACCGGCTATCCCTATTTCACCGAAGAGCACGCCATGATTCGCGAAACGGTGAAGAAATTCGCGCGTGCCGAAATCGCGGCGCACGCGGCTGAATGGGACGCCGCGCACGAATTTCCGCGTGAGCTGTTCGCGAAAGCCGCCTCGCTCGGCCTGTTCGGTATCCGCATCGATTCGCGCTACGGCGGAAGCCAGCTCGATTGGTGGGCGACCGCCGCCTATCTCGAAGGAATGTCGTATTCGGAAAACGGCGGCGTCAACATGGCGTTCATGGTCCAAAGCGACCTGACCACCCCCGTGCTCCAGGACCTGGGAACCACCGAGCAGAAAGAAGAATTCCTGCGCCCCGCCGTCGCCGGCGAAATGATCACGTCGCTGGGCATCAGCGAGCCCGGTGGAGGCTCGGATGTCGCCGCGATCAAAACGCGCGCACGCATCGACGGCGGCGACCTGGTCATCTCCGGCCAGAAGCTATGGATCACCAACGGCACCCGCGCCGATTTCATTGTCCTCGCCGTGCGCACCGGCGAAGATCGCTATAAGGGAATCTCCTTCGTGATTTTCCCCACCCGGACCAAGGGATTTTCCGTCGGCAAGAAGCTCGACAAGATCGGCATGCTGTCCTCCGACACCGCCGAACTGTTCTTCGACGAATGCCGCATCCCCAGGCGCTACGTGCTCGGCGAAATGAATCGCGGATTTTATTACGTCATGGAGAATTTCCAGGGCGAGCGTCTGGCCGCCGCGCTTGGCGCGCTGTACGGCATGGACCGCATGATCGAGCTCGCCATGAG
>DATJVN010000037.1:0-10339 GCA_035501755.1 Bryobacteraceae bacterium
CCGTAGACGTTGAAGAAGCGCAGCGACACCGTCTCCAGGCCGAAACAGGAGTAAAACACCGACGCGTAGTATTCGCCGAGCAGTTTCTGCGCGGCGTAGGGCGATTTGGGCAGCGGCGCCATCGATTCGACTTTGGGCAGCGTCTCAGTATCGCCGTAGGCGGCGGAAGACGCCGCATATACCAGGCGGCGCACGCCGCCGTTCGCCGCCGCGCGCAAAACGTTGAACATCCCGTTGATATTCACGTCGTGCGACGGCTCGGGATCGAAAATCGAGCGCGGCACGGATGCGATCGCGGCCAAGTGATAAACCACGTCCGCGCCTTCGATCAGCCCCGCGACGGCCGCGTCGCGAATGTCGACGCGGTGAAACTCGATCGCGTCGCGAACCTCGTCAAGATTGCGCTCGTATCCGGTGGAAAGATTGTCGATCACCGCGACGGAGCCGCCGGTCGCGAGCAGCGCGCGCACCAAAGCCGAACCGATGAATCCTGCGCCTCCCGTAACAACGTATCTGCTCATTCTTCTCCAGTTTGGCACAGGGTTGCGGTTTCGCAAAAACCGATATCCTGAAATCGGTGAAAAGTACACTTCCTCTCCTCTTCGTTGCGGCCGCGATTGTGGCGGCTCAGCCCGACCCGCGGATCGGCGCGATCCTGGGCGACCTCGGATCGACGCAGAATTTCGACCAGGTGGTAATCGCGCCTGATGCAAGCCGCGTCGCGTGGGTCGCGGCGAATTCGGAAGGGGGCGCCATCTTTGTACGTGACGTAGCGGGCGGCGGCGTGGTGAAGCTCGGGCAGGGAGACGAGATCGCGTGGTCGCCGGACAGCCAGCGCATCGCGTTTCTTTCGGATCGCGAGCAGCGGGGACAATCGCAGCTCTACGTGGCGTCGGTCAAGGGCTGGCGCGCCAAGCGGCTTACCGCGCTCAAGGGCTACGTGACCGATCCACGCTGGTCTCCGAATGGGTCCAAGATCGCGATCCTGTTCGCCGAGGACGCGCCGACCGGCGGCGGACCGCTGGGACCGGAGCCGGCCGCGACCGGCGTGATCGGCGGAAAGATTTACAACCAGCGGCTGACCATCGTGAATGCGAGCTCGGGAAGTGTCGCGCAGATTTCGCCGGCCGATCTGAACATTTACGAATACGATTGGTCGCCGGACGGGAGCACGTTCGCGGCGACGGCCGCGCCGGGACCGGGCGACAACAACTGGTGGGTCGCGAAACTCTACACCATGACGGCCGATTCGGGAAAGATGACGGAGATCTACAAACCGGTGTTGCAGATCGCGATGCCGCGCTGGTCGCCGGACGGCTCGACCATCGGGTTCATCGAAGGATTGATGAGCGACGAAGGCTTCACCGGCGGCGACGTGTTCACCATGCGGCCCGGGTCGCGCGCCGAGAACCGGACACCGGGACGCAAGAGCTCGGTGAGCTCGATTGCGTGGACCGGCCCGTCGAAGATGCTCCTGACCGAGTTCACCGGAGGGTCGAGCGCAGTCACGTCTTTCGATACGTCGACCGGTCAGTCCGAACGGCTGTGGCAGGGCGACCAGAATCTGCACGCGGGCGGCAATTACGCGAATTTCTCGGTGGCGCGCGATGGCCGGACCGCGGGGGCGATCCTCGCCGACTGGCAGAAGCCGCCGGAGGTGTGGGCCGGTCCCATTGGTGAGTGGAAGCAGATCACGAAGGAAAATTCGGACCGGCATCCGCAGTGGGGTCGCCGTGAAAGCGTCGCGTGGACCAACGACGGTTTCAACGTGCAGGGCTGGCTGCTGTATCCGCGCGAGTTCGACGCGTCGAAAAAATATCCGATGATCGTCTCCATCCACGGCGGCCCTGCGAACCTGAATCAGCCGCACTGGCCGGGAGTAAATTTCGATCTGACCATTCTTTCCTCGCTCGGCTATTTCGTCTTTTTCCCCAATCCGCGCGGCAGCTACGGGCAAGGCGAGGCGTTCACCAGCGCGAACGTCAAGGATTTCGGTTACGGCGACCTGCGCGATGTCATGGCGGGCGTTGACACGGTGCTCAAGACCGCGCCGGTCGATCCCCAGCGGTTGGGCGTCGCGGGCTGGAGCTACGGGGGATACATGACCATGTGGACCGTGACGCAGACCCAGCGGTTCAAGGCCGCGGTTGCGGGCGCGGGGATCGCGAATTACCAGAGCTACTACGGCGAAAATTCCATCGATCAGTGGATGATCCCGTATTTCGGCGCCTCGGTGTACGACGATCCGCAGATTTATGCGCGCAGCTCGCCCATCACGTTCATCAAGAACGTAAAGACTCCCACGCTGGTGGTGGTGGGGGAGCGCGACGGCGAATGTCCGGCGCCGCAATCGTTCGAGTTCTGGCACGCGCTCGAAACTTTCCACGTGCCGGTGGAGCTGGTGGTGTACGCAGGCGAGGGCCACTCGTTCCGCCAGCCCGACCATCGCCGCGATGTGCTGGAGCGGACCGTCGAGTGGTTCGAGCAGTATCTCAAGTGACATGGCCGATTTCGATCTTGTTGGCATCGGTCTGAACGCGACCGATACGCTGATCCTGGTGCCGCATTTTCCGGCGTACGCCGGCAAAGTCGCCATCGAGCGGGAGATTTTGAGTCCCGGAGGCCAGGTGGCGAGCGCGCTGGTGACCGCCGCGCACCTGGGCAAGCGCGTCAAGTACATCGGAACGGTGGGCGATGACGAGCGCGGGCGCGTGCAGCTTGCGAGCCTGCGCGCAACAGGAATGAACCTGGACGACGTCGAGGTGCGCGAGAATTGCCCCAACCAGACGGCGTACATCGTGATCGACGAATCGACCGGCGAGCGCACCGTGTTCTGGAGCCGGCCGGAGTGCCTGCGGCTGGACCCGGCGGCGATCACGGCGGAAAAGATCGGCTGCGCGCGCATGCTGCACATCGACGGACACGACACCGACGCGGTCGCCAAGGCGGCGCAGATCGCGCGCGGGCTGGCAATTCCGGTGAGCGTGGATGTAGACACGGTGTACCCGGGATTCGAGCGCGTCCTGGCGAACACCGATTACCTGGTGGCGAGCTCCGAGTTTCCGGCGATGTGGACCAGCGAGCGCGATCCGTTTCGCGCCTTGGAGCGCATTCAGGAAGAGTATGGCATTCGCGTCGCGGCAATGACGCTGGGCGCGCACGGAGCGCTGGCTCGGACGGCCGGAGCCTTCATCTATTCGCCGGCTTTCGTGGTGAATTGCGTGGATACCACGGGCGCCGGAGACGTGTTCCACGGGGCGTTTTGCTATGCTGTGCTCGAAGGGATGCCGATGCGCGAGACGCTGGAATTTTCAAACGCCATGGCGGCGCTCAACTGCACCCGCGTCGGCGCGCGCGGCGGGATCGCGCGCATCGAGGACGCCCGCGCGCTGATGGAACGCGCTGAGCGGCGTTCCAATCCCGATTTCGTTTCCGCGGCGCGGCGGGCATGATCCCCCTTCGTTCCACCGAGCGCACCTACGCGCCGGCGATCGTCACCGGAATCCTGATCGCCATCAACACGGCGATTCTGCTGTACGAGGAGACGCTCACGCGCGCCGGGATGGAACGCTTCGTGATGCAGTGGGGCATCGTGCCGGACCGGCTGAGCCTGACCTCGCTGTTTACTTCCATGTTTCTGCACGCGGGATGGCTGCATTTAGCAGGCAACATGCTGTACCTGTGGGTCTTCGGCAGAAATGTAGAGGACCTGATCGGCTCGGGACGATTTCTGGTCTTTTATCTTTTGTGCGGATTGTCGGCGGCGGTGGTGCACGTGATTTTCAACGCATTTTCGCCGACGCCGACCATTGGAGCGAGCGGCGCCATCGCCGGGGTGATGGGCGCGTACCTGGTGAAATTTCCGCGCGCGCGGATCATTACGCTGGTGATATTTATCGTTTTCTTCACCACGCTCGAAGTGCCCGCCGCGTTCCTGCTGCTGTTCTGGTTCGCGATCCAGTTTTTCAGCGGATTCGGATCGATCGGCTCGGCGGACTACACCGGAGGTGGGACGGCGTGGTTCGCGCACATCGGAGGTTTCGTGGCCGGAATGCTGCTGATCCGGCTGTTTCCCGCGAAGAAGCGCTGGCGGGCGTGGTACGAGAGCGAGTAGCGATCGACGGCGGGCTTGGAGCCGGCGCAAGGCTTCAGCTTTGTTGGTGCGGCTGCGGCGCTGAAGCGCCGCGCGGATTGAAATCCGCCGTCCGTCTTTTGCGGCGGAAATGGCTGCACGGTCTGCTACGGTCTGGTGGATGCCCGCAGGCTGGCGAGCGGCGCTTCATGGCCGCGCGCGGTGACTCGCTCCACCGCAATCACTTTGCCTCCGCTCACGATCACGGCTTCGTCGAAATTGTTGACGGTGGGACAGACGTGGCGTGGGATCAGATAAAGCGTTTCGCCGATGGCCGGCCGCGCGCCGGATTTTACTTCGATCGGTAGATGCTCTTCGCTCGGTTTCAGCGGTACGAGATCGGGACGGCCGGCGACGGCGCAGGTCGGAATTCCAGCGTCTGCCGAAACGGCCTTGTGACCAGCGTCGCAGGTGACGTAATTGGATTTGGGATGGCTGACCACGGTGGAGACGACCACCGCGGCCGGCTCGTATCCCCATTCCGGCGGCAGTTGCGTGGCGCTGGTCGCGTCGTTGTAAATCACCGTGCCCGGCGAGGCGCGATGCACGAATTTCGCGTTCTGGAACGGCGGGTACGACGCGGCGCAGGGAAACGCAGGCGTTCCTGACGTGATCACTTCTCCGACTGCGAATCCGGCGCTCTCGAGCACGCTGACCAGCTCCATGACGCGATCATAGCCGCGATGCGCGAGAGGCTCGCGCTCGGCGAGCGGCTGGGTGTGGATCTGGCCGTCGTAATAATGCAGGCCGCGAAATTCGAGACCGGCTCCTGAAATGGCGCGCGCGACGGCGAGGATCGCGTCTAGGCGATCCTGCTCAATGCCGGTGCGGTCCATGCCGGGATTCACGTCGATGAAAATTCCGATGGCGCTGCCCTTCCATGCCGAGGCCTGCTCAGGATTTTCGGCGAGCACGGAAATGCGCACGCCGGGATTGCGATCGGCGATCTCGCGCACGCGCGCCGCGTTGGCGCCGACCACGGGATACGCCAGCAGAATATCTTTCATCCCGGAGGCGCACGCCGCGGCCAGTTCGGCCGTGGTGGAACACTTGGCATGCACCACGCCGCTTTCCGCGATGCGCCGCATGATGAATCCGAGCTTGGCCGTTTTCAGATGCGGACGCCAGCGGTTGGCGTCGCCGCCGAGAAGGCGGAGCGTCGCGGCGATGTTGCGGTCCACGATTTCGGGATAGATCGCGAGCGCGGGCGTCAGCAGCGCTCCGGCGTTTTCGATTTGGTAGCGCACTACTTCAATTCGTCGACGGGAATGTTGAACGCCGCGGTGTTCACCACGCCCTTGCGCTGAAATTGAATCCAGACGCGATACATTCCGGGCCGCGGGAAGAAGATGTTCACCTGGATCTGCTTGTAAGCGCCCCCGTCGGGATCGGTCACGTAGATGGGGTGCGTATGGATCATGTCGATCAGGTCCGAGCTGGCCGCCATCACGTGCGCCCAGGCGCCGATGTACTGCTCGATTCCGTCGTTGGGCGTCAGCTTGAAGAACATGATCTGTTTGAAGCCGGCGAGCGGCTGCGGCGGATCGAGCTGCAATTCGACGTGCAGATTTTCCGTGTCTTTGGGCGTGAGGTCGGCTTCGAGTTTCGCGGGCTGGAGCTTGAACCCGTCACCGGGAACGATTAGCGTCTTGGCGATCAACTGTGGCGTGCCCGAGGTGGGATAAAAATCGCTGAGCACGCGATACAGTCCGGAATGCGGGAACTTGGCGTCGAGAAGAAACGAGCCGTCGGGCTGCTGCACCGGGTGCGTGTGCACGAAAAAGTGCATGTCCTGGCTCACCAGGAACAGGTGATACAGCCTTTCGTGCATGATGGTGAAATCCTTGACGGTCTTGCCGGTCTCCGGGTCTTCCACCTTGAAATCGAGCTGAATGTCCTGGTTGGCTTTGAGGGCGGCGGGCTTGGTGGTGAGCTCGACCGGATATTCGCGCTCATCGGTGATGTCGGGAATCAGCGTCATCCCGCAAATCCGGCACTTGCCCGGAATTTTCTCCCGCACGTCCTTGTGCATCGGGCAAACCCACAGCACGCCTTCATCGTCCTGCGTATCATTGGTCGCCGTGGCGGCGGACGGAGGATACACCGCGGGATTGGGCGTTTTGGGTTGATTAGGATTGGGATACTGGAACTGCTGGCCGAGCAACAGAACCGGAAGAATTGAGATCGCCAACAGACGCATAGCTCTATTATCCACCTGTAGCGTGTAAAGGTTCTTAAAGCTGCGTTACGATTGATCCCGCGCTTGGTTGGGCCGTTATAATCCGTCCATGCCCCGTCATAAAATCTCCGTGATCCCGGGCGACGGCGTCGGCCAGGAGGTGATCCCGGAAGCGCTGCGCGTGCTCGACAGGGTCGCCGAATTGGAATACCGGCACTTCGACTGGGGCGCGGAGTATTATTTCCGCCACGGCCGCATGATGCCCGACGACGGCATCGCGCAGCTTGCCCAGACCGACGCGATTCTGCTGGGCGCGATCGGGCACCCCGGGATTCCCGACAATGTCACGCTCAACGGCCTGCTGCTGCCCATCCGCCGGCTTTTCGATCAGTACGCCAACGTCCGTCCGGCCATTCTCTATCCCGGAGTCGCCGGCCCTCTGGCAAGCGCGAAGCCGATCGATATGGTGGTGGTGCGGGAGAACACGGAAGGTGAGTACGCGCAGGTGGGCGGCTTCGTGTACCATCACCAGCCCGAGGAAGTGGCGATTCAGACCGGCGTGTTCACGCGGCGCGGCATCGACCGCGTGGTGCGCTTCGCTTTCGAGTTGGCCCGCAAACGGGGCGGCAAGCGGCGTGTGACGTCGATCACCAAGTCCAATGCGCAAGGCTACGCGATGGTCCTGTGGGACCGCGTGTTTGCCGAAGCCGCGGCGGATTTTCCCGACATCGAAACCGAATCGCTGCTGGTGGATGCCGCGGCGATGAATTTCGTGCGGCGTCCGGAGAGCTTCGACGTGGTGGTGGGGTCAAACCTCTTTGGAGACATCTTGAGCGACCTGAGCGCGATCCTCACCGGCAGCATCGGCCTGGCGGCGAGCGCGAATCTGGATCCCACGCGGCGCCATCCGTCGATGTTCGAGCCGGTGCACGGCTCGGCGCCGGACATCGCCGGGCGCGGAATCGTGAATCCGCTGGCGGCGATCCTGTCCGCGGCGATGATGCTCGATCATCTGGGTCTCAATGGGCGAAATGTGGAGCGCGCGGTGGCGGGCGTTTTGCAAGATGGCAAGATTCGCACAGCGGACCTGGGCGGGTCGAGCTCGACGCGCGAAGTGGCCGATGCGGTGATCGAGCGGCTTTAATTCGGCGTAGCGCGGCCGATGAGCCCAATGTGGGCCAGTACCTCACGTTCCGGGTCGCGCGGCGGGATTTCGCGATGGACGCCGGACGCGTGCGGGCGCTGCTGCCTGCGCACGACATGGTCCCGCTCGAAACACCCAGCGGATACATTCTGGGATTTTCGTCGCTGCGCGGAGTGGAGTTTCCGGTCATCGATCTGCCCAGGAAACTGAGAATCGCTTCGGGGGCGCAGGGACGCGAGCCGTATATCATCGCGGTCGATGTCGCTTCGCCGCACGGCGGGCAGATCGTAGGATTCATCGCCGACCGCCTTTCCGACGTGGTCACGATTCGCGAGCACGACATCCGCGAGGGAGTGCTTCACGCCCACGGCCGCCCGCGGCGCGTTTTCGATCCGGACGTGCTGGCCGATGAATGGATCCTCGCCGGGAACGAAAAATAGCGGCTATTCAGAGATGACTCGTCTTCCCTCGATCCGGTAGCGCCCCGACACCACCAGCGCGATCGCTTCGGGGTAGATACGGTGCTCCTCGCGAAGAATGCGCGCGGCGAGCGTTTCCGCGGTGTCGCTGTCGAGCACGGGAACCACGGCCTGGCGGATGATGGGTCCGGAATCGAGGCCTTCGTCCACGAAATGCACGGTGCAGCCGGAAAACTTGACTCCGTGCTCGAAGGCCTGGTGCTGCGCGTCGAGGCCGGTGAACGCCGGCAGCAGCGACGGATGGATGTTGACGATGCGCATGGGAAATTCGCGCAGAAAATAGCCGCTCAAAATGCGCATGTAGCCGGCAAGCACCACTAACTCGACGCCGTGGGCGCGCAATTCGGCCACCACCATGCGGTCATAAACTTCGCGATCGAGATTTTTCGACGGCAGGACCAGCGCGGGGAGTCCGCGCTCCCGCGCGTGCTCGATTCCGGGCGCGTTTTCGCGATTGGAGAGCACGACGGCGATTTCGGCGTCGAGCTTTCCTGCGTCGATCGCGTCGGCGATGGCGCGGAAGTTGGAACCGCGCCCGGAAAGAAGAATGCCCAGTCGGCGCATCAGTAGTACTGAACGCCCCTGCCGCGGATCACTTCACCGATCCGATACCACGGCTCGCGAAGCATCTTCAATTTCGGTTCATCTTTCGGCGAGATCACCACGATCATGCCGATTCCCAAATTGAAAGTGCGGCGCCAGTCGTCTTCGGGAATATCGCCCAGCTTGCGCAGCAGCTCGAAGATGGGCAGCACAGGCCAGGAGCCGCGATCGATGCGCGCGCCCAGTCCCTTGGGCAGAATGCGCGGCGTGTTTTCGGTGATTCCGCCGCCGGTGATGTGCGCGGCGCCTTTCAGAATTCCGGCATCGTGCAGCTTGCGCAGCGGTTTCAGATAGCTGCGATGCAGTTTCAGAAGCTCGTCGATGGTTTGTTCGTCCGCCTTGGGAATCAGCTTGCGCGCCAGCGAATAGCCGTTGGTGTGCAGGCCAGTGGAGGGCAGGCCGATGAGCACATCGCCTTCGCGAATCGAGGCGCCGGTGATCATGCGTTTCTGTTCGACTACGCCGACAATAAAGCCGGCCAGATCGTATTCGCCGGGAGCGTACATTCCTGGCATTTCGGCCGTCTCGCCGCCGATTAACGCGCAGCCGTTCGCTTTACAGCCTCGGGCGATGCCGGAGACCACGTCGGCCGTGACTTTCGCGTCCAGTTTTCCGGTGGCGAAATAATCCAGGAAAAACAGCGGCGTCGCGCCCTGCACCGCAATGTCGTTAACACAGTGATT
The DNA here is from genome assembly GCA_035501755.1 of Bryobacteraceae bacterium. Lineage (GTDB taxonomy): Bacteria > Acidobacteriota > Terriglobia > Bryobacterales > Bryobacteraceae > Palsa-187. The sequence goes on from DATJVN010000037.1 coordinate 9,221, forward strand.
CACCAGGTCTTCGCCAATGGTCGAGTGGCGGCCGGTGGAGAAGGCCAGTTTGATCTTGGTTCCCACGCCGTCGGCCGACGAGACCAGCACCGGATCGCGAAAGCCCTGTAAACGGAAGCCTCCGCCGAAGCTGCCGATGTCGGTGAGAACCGCGGGCGTGAACGTCGAGCGCGCCATTTTGCGGATGCGCGCTACGGCGGCGTTGGCTTCGTCGATATTGACTCCCGCGTCTTTGTACCCCAGTGATTTCTTTCGCGTCATGTCTCTGCGAACTCTATATAATAAGCGATTGTCCATATGAAACACCTGGTGACTGCGCTCCTTGCATGCGTGGCGCTGAATGCTCAGCCGGCGCCCACCTCCATTGCCATCCGCGGCGCGAAGATCGTCCCGGTGAGCGGTCCGGCCATCGAAAAGGGAGCCGTGGTCTTGCGCGGCGGATTGATCGAATCGGTCGGCGAGAATGTCACGATCCCAGCGGACGCGGAAGTGATCGACGGAACGGGGCTGACGGTGTATCCCGGACTGATCGACGCGCTGAGCACGTGGGGCATGCCCGGCGTGGCTCCCGCTGCCGGCCGGGGAGGCGGTCGAGCCGGAGCTGCCGCTGCCGCTCCCGCGGCGCCACCGGCGAAGGGACCGGAGGATCGGCCATCAACTACGAGCTGGATCAAGGCGGCCGACGAGTTTCAGCCCAACGACCGGCGGATCGAGCTGGCGCGCAACGCCGGATTCACCACCGCCGTGGTCTTTCCGACGACCGGGATTTTCGGCGGTCAGGGGTCCATTATTGATCTTGCCGGCGACAAGCGCGACGACATGGTGCTGGAACCGTCGGTGGGCCAATACATCGCCATGTACATCGGGCGCGGATTCGGCGGAGGGTTCCCGAGTTCGCTGATGGGCGTCATCGCGTATGTGCGCCAGATCTATCTCGACGCGGACCATTACAAGCTGGTGAAGGCGGCGTACGAGAAGAATCCGCGCGGCATGGAGCGGCCGGCGTATGACCGCGCGCTCGAAGGCGTCATCGAATCGAAGCGCATTCTGCTGCCGGCGAACCGCTGGGTGGAGGTCGAGAGAATGGTCAATTTCGGACGCGAGCTGAAACAGCCCACG
>DATJVN010000038.1:0-8137 GCA_035501755.1 Bryobacteraceae bacterium
GTGCCGACCCCGATACTCATGATAGCTCCCATCAACGCGGGCACACTGACGGTGGTGCGGGTGAAGAACAGCATCAGCAGGATCCCGCCGAGCGCGCCGGGAATTGCCGTGAGAACGATGAACGGATCGGTCCAGGATTGAAAATTGACGGCCATCACGAAATACACCAGCGTGATGGCGAAAATCAGGCCGTACGCCATCCCGGCGAAAGACGCGCGCATGGTTCCCACCTGGCCGCGGGTCTCAAAGAAGCTGCCGCGCGGGAGCGTGGGGCGGAAACGGTCGAGCACGCGGTCGACGTCGGCGGCGACGCTGCCCAGGTCGCGATCCTGAACATTAGCGTAAACGTCATAGAGCGGCTGGACGTTGTAGTGGTTCACCACTTGCGCGGTCAGCGCGCGCCGCGCCTGCGCGACGTTGTTGAGCAGCTCGGTCGAGTTGGTCGATCCGGAATGGATGGGCGTGTTGAGAATCGCTTCCGGCGTGTCCATGCGATAGGTGGGAGTTTGAACCACCACGGGATAATCGACGCCATTGGCCGGATTCACCCACCAGTTGGGATTGAGCTGGCTGCTGGAGCTGAGCGAAATGAGCAGGCCGCTGGCGACATCGAGCTGCGAGAATCCGAGCTGGCCGGCGCGGGTGCGATCGACATCGAACTCGATTTCGGGAACGTCGTTGACCTGATGAACGTGAGTGTCCGCCGCGCCGGGAATCTTGGCGATTTCGGCCGAGATGTGCTCGGCAACGACCTGATTCTTCGCGAGATTCTGTAAGGGGCCAACCACCTGCACGTCGATAGGCGCGGGAAGTCCGAAGTTCAGAATCTGGCCGACCATATCAGCGGGCTGGAAGAAGAACGTCAGATCGGGGAATTCGCGCGGAAGCCGCTTGCGCATTTCGCGGACGTAATCCCAGGTGGAACGATGACCGGGCTTGAGCGAAACCAGAATTTCGCCGTCAGCGGGGCCGAGCGTGACGGTATCGCTGAAGGCGAGGTTGTAGCCGTTATAGGGAAGGCCGATGTTGTCGATGATGTCGGCGAAATCCACGGGCGGGATGATGCGGCGGATGGACTCCTCGACGTCGGCGAAATGGCGCTCGGTTTCCTCGATGCGCGTTCCGCCGGCGCAGCGGACGTGCAGGCGGATCTGTCCGGCGTCGACCTGCGGGAAGAAATCGGTTCCGATCAGCGGATACAGCAGCGCGCAGGAAGCGGAGACCAGCGCGAAGCAGGCCAGCACCAGCTTGCGATGCGCCAGCGTGGAGGCGAGCAGATCCGCGTAGAGGGCGCGCATGCGTTCGAATCCGCGATGAAAGGCGCGGTGAATCGCCCAGATGACGCCCACGCCCGAAACGTCGGATTCGCCCCCGGGACCGCGGTACAGATGAAGCTCGGCGGGGATGAGATAGCGGATCATGGTGGGAACCAGCGTGCGCGAAAGCAGGTAAGACGCGGACATCGCCAGCACGACCGCGAGAGCGAGCGGCGTGAACAGATACTTCGCGGCGCCGGTCAGGAAAAACACCGGTACGAAGACGATGCAGATGCACAGCGTGGAAACGAACGCGGGCACAGCGATCTGCCGCGCGCCGTCGAGGATCGCCTGGATCACGCCCTTGCCCATGCCGAGGTTACGATGGATGTTTTCGATCTCAACGGTGGCGTCGTCGACCAGAATTCCCACGGCGAGCGCGAGTCCGCCGAGCGTCATGATGTTGATCGTTTCCCCGAACATGTACAGCACCGCGAGCGACGTGAGAATCGAGAGCGGGATGGAGATGCATACGATCAGCGTGCTCCGCCAGCTTCCCAGAAACAGCAGGATCATGAGGCCGGTGAGCATCGCGGCCACAATCGCTTCGCGGATGACGCCGTTGATGGCGGCTTTGACGAAGATGGACTGATCGAACAACGTGCTCACGTGGAATTCGGAAGGCAGCGAGGAGAGGATGCGCGGGAGCTGGGCCTTGATGCGGTTGACGATGTCGATAGTGGAGACGTTGCCGTTCTTGAGCACCGTGAGCAGCGCGCCGCGCCGCCCGTTGTGGCGGACGATGTTGGTCTGCACGGCGGCGCCGTCGCGGACCTGCGCCACGTCGCGAAGATAAATGGTCACCCCGTTGACAGTCTTGATGGGGATCTCATTGAACGCTTCCACTACGCGGGGGCTGTTGTTCAGCTCCACGCGGTATTCGCGCGTCCCGATCTTGGCGCTGCCGGTGGGAAGGATCAGGCTCTGATTGTTGAGCGCGTTGGAGACGTCGCTCGCGGAGAGGCCGTGCGAGTACAGCGCGTTCGGGTCGATATCGACCATGATCTGGCGCGGCTTGCCGCCGTAAGGCAGCGGCAGGCTCACGCCCTGCGTATTGGCAAGCTGAGTTCGCAGAAAATTGTAGCCAAGATCGTAAAGCTGGCCTTCGCTGAGCGAGTCGCTGGACAGCCCGAGCTGGAGGATCGGCACCGAAGCGGCGTTATAGCGCAGAACGATGGGGGGATGGAGCCCTGTTGGCAGCACGGACAGAATCGCGTTGGATTGCGCGGTCACCTGCGCGACCGCGGCTTCCACTTTCGCGTTGGGATGAAAGAACAGCTTGATGACGGAGAGTCCGGCGAGCGATTCCGATTCGCTGTGCTCCACGTCGTTGACGCCGGTGGTGAATCCGCGCTCGCAGCGGGTGGTGATTACTTCGGCCATCTCTTCCGGCGAGACGCCCGTATACGTCCAGATGGCGCTGACGATGGGGATGTCGATATCCGGAAAGACGTCGGCCGGCATGCGCGCAATGGCGACAATGCCCAGCAGCAAAATGGCCAGCGCCATGACCACGAAAGTGTAGGGCCGGCGCAGCGCGAGACGGACAATCCACATACCTTAACGATTGTAGCGGCCGGTGAGCGCGCTCCAGCGGATCGCGGCGAGGTCGGCGAAGGACTGGATACCTGTCAGCATCCCGACCTTGGTGCCCTCGACATTGTTCCAAACCACGGGGACTTCGACGGCCTTGATGCCCCGCGCCTTCGCGATCACCAGGTCTTCCACGTCGAAGCTGAATCCGTCGAGCGTCTGGCGCGAGAAAATCTCGCGCGCGGCTGACGCTTCGAACAGCTTGAATCCGCACTGCGTGTCGCGGAAGGGAAGGCCGGTCACAACGCGCATCAGGACATTGAAGGCGCGCCCGGAAAGCTCGCGAAAAGCGGACTGATGTACGCCGACCAGCGAGCGGTCGAGCGCGCGCGATCCGATGGCTACGCGCGCGCCGGCCTTGTTAGCCGCGTCATCCAGTTTGTCGAACTCGGAGATGGGCGCGGAGAGATCGGCGTCGGTGTAGAGAACCCAGTCGCCGCGGGCTTCGAGCATTCCATGCCGGACGGTGTATCCTTTGCCGCGATTTTCGGGATTGCGCAGCAGGCGAAACGAGGGATGCTGGCGCGCGAAGGCCTCCACCAGCGCGGCGGTTCCGTCGCGCGAGCCGTCATCGACCACAATCGCCTCGGCGAAAGCGAAATTCTTCCGGCGCAGGAAGGCGGCCACGGCTTCGAGGGTTGGCCCGAGGCGTGTTTCTTCGTTGTAGGCCGGAATCACGATCGAGAGGGAGGACAAGTTCAGCAGCCTATGGCGAGCAGAGCGCCCCAGTGAAAGCCTGCGCCGAACGCGGCGAAGACCACCGCTTCGCCGGGGCGGAATCCGCCGGCGGCGCTCCACTCGGAGGCCGCGATCAGCAGGGAAGCGGAGGAAGTGTTGCCGTAGCGCTCGATGTTGGAGTAGAACTTCTCGGGTGGAACGTCGAGCGCCTTGGCGATCTTCAGAATCAGGTTCTGATTCGCCTGATGCATCAAGAACGCGGCGATCGATTGCGGAGCGCGGCCGGCGTGATCCAGCAGTTCGCGGATCGCGGCCGGCACCTTCCGGATCGCGTGCATGATGACGGCTCCGCCATCCATGTGGACCGGCCCATGGAACTCGAGCTTCAGCGCGCCGGAGAAAGCGCCGTCGGAGTGCAGCGCGGATTCCGCGATTTCAGCCAGGCCCGCGGAGGGATGCACAATGCAGGCGCCGGCGCCGTCGCCGAACAGGATCGCCGTGTTGCGATCGCTGCCGGCCACGGGCGACATCTTCTCCGCGGCAATGAGGAGAACCGGGCCGCAGACGGGCGCCAGTTGAGCGGCTATCGCCATTCCAAAAAGCGATCCCGCACTGGCGATGGGCACGTCGAGCGCAGGGACGCCGGAGGCTCCCAGCCGCGCCGCGGTTTCGGCGGCCGGTCCCGGGAAACGACGCTCGGCCGAGCCGCTCGACACGATCACCATTCCGATTTCATCCGCGCTCATCCGCGCGCGGAGGAGGGCGTCGCCGCCGGCGTTGGCGGCGAGATCGACCACGGATTCGGACTCATCGGCCCAGCGCCGCTCCAAGATTCCAGAGACGCTGAGAATCCAGCCGGGGTCGCAGCCCACGCGCGCCGCGAGTTCCTGATTGGAGACGACACGGGATGGGAGATAACTGCCGAACGCGCGCACGAACGCCATACTCAGGACGTGTGCAGCGCGATGTAATCCGAAATGCGCGCGAGCGATTCGAATTTGCGCGGATTCAGGTCCGCGTCGGGTACGCTGATGCCAAACTCCTCTTCGAGCCCGCTGACCATGTCGGGAAGGGCGAATGAATCGAGCACGCCGGACTCGAACAGGGACTCCTCCGGATCGGCAGGGACGGGCTTTTGCGCGACTTTGCGGACCACCTCGGCCACGCGTTGTTGGGTCGTCATGAATCAGGCCGGTTCAATTTTACTAGAGATCGCCGCATATCGCTGTTAAGATTCATTCATTTGCGGCTGCGCGCCGATCTAACTATGATAGATCGATGGCGCCGTACGTTCTGCTTGCGTTGAACCTGCTTTCACTGCGCCACGTGCCCGCCGGAACCGAGCTGCATGTCCGGCTGGCCACGCCCATCGGCTCTTACGCGAGCAAGCCGGGCGACAAGGTAACGGCGGTGCTGATCGCACCGGTCACGATCGACGGGGCTTCGGTGCTGCCGGCGGGCAGTGTTCTCATGGGAACCGTGCGGCTGGCGCGGGCGGTCGGATTTGGAATCGCGCACGAGACCGCGTCGCTAGCCGTCAATTTCGATAAGTGCGTCCTGCCCGGCGGCGACCAGCTTCCTGTGGCGACGCGCCTGCTCGAGGTGGACAACGGACGCGAGCGCGTCGTCGAGAACGGACTCATTCGTGGGGTGCGCACCACCTCGAGCATTGCCTATCGTGCGACCGGATACATCCGCATCGCACTCGGCTGGGAGCTGCATGCGCAGTTGGCGCTGTGGGCCGCCAAGCTCCTGGTGGTGCAGGTGCCCGAGCCGGAGATTTATTATCCAGCGGGCGTCGAGCTGACGCTGAGCTTGCGCGACGGCGTGATTGGAATGGCGGGGCCGGATTCGGAGCAGCGTTTGACGGAGCAGGACCGCGAGAATTTGCGGCTGATCACCGCAGGGATGCCGTATCGCGCCTATGTTCCGGGGTCGAACCGCGCATCGGACCTGATGAACCTGCTGCTCGCCGGAACCCGCTCGGAGATCGAAGATGCGTTCACAGCCGCGGGCTGGGAGCATCCCGCGGTGCGAACGCTGCGCTCGAAGATTGCAGGCATGCGAGCGGTGATGGAGGATCGCAGCGATCGCACCCTGCCGGTATCGCGCATGCTCGCCGACGATCGCGATCCGGACATGACCTGGGAAAAGGGGTTGAACGACGTCGCCAAACGCCATCACATCCGCATTTGGCGTCAGAACGCGACGTGGAACGGCAAGCCGTTGTGGATCGCGGCGGCGACCCGTGACGTGGACTTCGCGTTTCTACGGCGCGGCGGCGCTATGACCCACCGGATCGAACAGGACGTGGACCAGGAGCGGGACAAGATCGCCAACGACCTCGAATTCACCTCGTGCACGGACCTGGTGGATTGGTGGGATCGGCCCGGAGCGCCGGTTTCGGCGCGCAACGCCACCGGCGATCTGATGGTCACGGATGGGGAGATGGCGGTGATTCGCCTGAATCGCTGTGCGGCGCCGCGGGCGGTGAGCGCCGATTCCGAGCCGCTGCCGTCGCGCCCCAATTTCGCCAAGCGGCTTCTGCGACGCGAGATACTGAGCTTCCGCAGCGACGTTTACCGGACCAACACGTACTGGCGAAGCTACGAGGCGGCGCGCTGGATGGTGGCGGCCATTCGGCATCGCCACCATTCCACCGCAGAGAAGGAAACGCTGCGGGTTGAGAAGTCCGGGTCGGCGGAAGACGGCTTCCTGGCGCGCGCACGGAACAGCAGCTGGCTGCGTTGACCGTACATAATCTTCGAATATGTCGCTGTATAGTACCCCTGGAATGCAAGTTTGAGCAGACTGGAGTGGTGCTCAGGATTTCTAGGGGATGTCTTTCGCGGTCGAGAAACGGTCCGCTCGGAAAAATCACTCCAGTCATCGCCTGCTACCGTGACGCGCAAGCCATACCCTTCATGTACAAGCGCCTGAAGGCCGTGTGCGCCAGGATTCGCGGCGGATATGAAATCATTCTTGTCAACGATTGCAGCCCGGACAACGCAGACGAGATTCTAGCGGAGATCGCCGAGAGCCCCCAATGTGTTGTCATCCGTCATTCGCGCAATTGCGGGTCGTAGAGCGCGTTTAGCAGCGGAATGCATCTGGCGACTGGAGACGTGGCCGTGCTGCTCGACGGAGATTTGCAGGATCCACCCGAGCTCATCGAAAGTCTTTACGCTCGGTGGCAAGAGGGATTGATGTTGTATAGGCGTTCGGGTGCAGCCGGGTGTGTGATTTAATGCTGATCGTCGAAGTGGATTCAGAGATGGAACGGCTCTTACCAGAGCGAACGCGCTCGCTCGAAGCGGCCAATGAGGCGCTGCGACAGAGGCCAGCAAAGCCTAGCGGCAGAGCTTTACGCGGCGGAGCACCTTTAGAACGTCGCAACGCAATTGATCAATACGCGATGGCGCGACTGAGCTCGGCAACGCTGTCACACACATCTCCGCGACATTTGCGAATGACACCCAACTGATCGGCTGCTTCCCGTCCCCATAAATGCGCGCGGTGGCATTCGCGTAATCGAATCCGGGCGCGGGGCTCAAGCGAACCTCCATTAAATAGCTGGCTTGGATGACGGTGAAATTGACGGCCTTCAGCGCGTTCTCTGAGCTGCTTTCGCATCGGCGAGCGGAAATGACAAAACTGGCTGCCGCCGAAACGACACGAGCACACAATGCTGTACCTTGGCGTTGGCCGCCGCATCAACCCGCGTCAATTGACCATCGCCGTCCACGGATTCGATCGAGTTCCAGGCTGGTGTGACAAGGTGGATGAAGCGGTCGAGATCACGGCCGCTGCCGTCGTGGCGCAACAGTGCGCGATCCGCCTGCGCCCGGTTGCGTTCATGGCGCTTTGAAACCAATGACAATTCCATTCGCCGGGTGCGTGCTGGACTGGCCGGGAGCCTCAATTTCAAGCCGGAGTATTGGGCTCTAAATTCCTGAAAGGAATGGTCGGGGCGGGGCGATTTGAACGCCCGACCCCCTGCGCCCAAGACGGTCGCTAGGCGTTTACGAAAGTGCCCTATTATCAACCTATTCTGTTTCAGCGAGATTCGGGCAGCTTGTTGAAAGCTGTTGAGCTTTGTTGAACTCTGGGCTTTTCGCATCCTCAATTTCATCTACAAGCAATAACTCGCGGACGTCCAAGGTCGTCTCACTTCCCCATGACCGAGGGGTCAGGGTCATGTCGCGCCGCCTTAATCGGCTTTTTCGGCGCAAGCCCCGATCCGGCGTTCGGCGACACATTGTCATACTTCCCGTGGAGATACTCAATTGCAACTCGGAGATCCGTTTCGTTGAAGGCGAATGCGTGCGCCCATATCCGTCGAAATTCGTCTCGAAAGTGCCTGACGATCTTCTGATCCCGGTCCTCAATGATGATGGCTGAGATCATCTGGCGCGGTCCTCCGTTACCCCGATGACCGTCGATTTGAATCGCCACTGTCTTGCCGTCAACGATAAGAAAATCGGCGTACATGAACACAGCGGGCGTCAGTCGAATATCGACCGATCGACCCCAGCGGTATCGCTCCCCGC
>DATJVN010000039.1:0-29414 GCA_035501755.1 Bryobacteraceae bacterium
AGGAGATGGTGATGACCCAGAAGATCAACATGGCCCTGCTGGAGAAGGCTGGGTAAACCGCCGATCAAGTGGCCAGTGGCCGGGCGCCAGTGGCCAGCGCTAAGCTGGGTCTTACTGACACTGGACACAGATCACTGATGCTTACCTCGAAAGAAAAGTCCGATACACGCCGGCTGCCGATGATGCCCATCCGCAACGTGGTCATCTTTCCGCACAAGATGACGCCGTTCCTGGTGGGGCGCGAGTCGAGCGTGCGCGCGCTCGAAGAAGCGCTGGCCGGCGACAAGAAGATTTTCCTGTCCACGCAGCACGACGCCGACGTGGACGAGCCGCGGCCCGACGAGATCTACTCGGTCGGCTGCATCGCCAATATCGTCCAAAGCGTCAAGCAGGCCGATGGCAACCTGAAGGTCCTGGTGGAAGGGCTGGAGCGCGGAAAAATCCTCTCGGTGAGCGAAGAGGAAGGCTATTTCAAGGCCACCATCAAAACCTTCAGCTTCAAAATCGAGAACGGCCCGCAGCTCGACGCGCTCACCGCGCGCGTCACCACGCTGTTCGAGCAGTACGTCAAGCTCAGCCAGAACGTCAATTACGACACCATGGTCGCGGCCATCCGCGGCGACGATCCCGGCAAGCTGGCTGATATCGTCGGCGACAACATGCAGCTCGATATTGAGGAAAAGCAGGAGCTGATCGAAATCTTCGATCCGGTCGACCGCCTCACGCGCGTCGCCGAGATTCTGGATATCGAAATCGAAAAGTTGAACGTCGATCGCACCATCCAGGGCCGCGTCAAGCGCCAGATGGAGAAGGCGCAAAAAGAGTATTACCTCAACGAAAAGATCAAGGCCATCCAGAAAGAGCTGGGCCGCGGCGAAAAAAGCGAGTTCGACGAGCTTAAGAAGAAGATCGAAACCGCCGGCATGACCAAGGACGCGCACGAAAAGGCCATGGCCGAGCTCAAGCGCCTGGAAAACATGCCGCCCATGTCGGCCGAATCCACGGTTTCGCGCAATTACCTGGACTGGCTGCTGGCCGTGCCGTGGAAAAAGAAATCCAAGGAAATCCGCGACCTGCCTTTCGCTCAGAACGTCCTCGAAAGCGACCACTACGGCCTGGAAAAGATCAAGGAGCGCATTCTCGAATTTCTCGCCGTGCGCCGCCTGGTGAAGGACCCCAAGGGCTCCATCCTGTGCTTCGTGGGACCCCCGGGCGTGGGAAAAACGTCATTGGGAATGTCCATCGCCAAGGCGACCGGACGGAAATTCGTGCGCCTGTCGCTCGGCGGCGTGCGCGATGAAGCCGAAGTGCGCGGCCATCGCCGCACCTACATCGGCGCATTGCCCGGCCAGATCATCCAGATGATGAAGAAGGCCGGCGTGCGCAATCCGGTGTTCATGCTGGACGAAGTCGACAAAATGTCCACCGATTTCCGTGGCGACCCCTCGGCTGCTTTGCTCGAGGTGCTCGATCCCGAGCAGAACTACATGTTCGTCGACCACTATCTCGATGTCGAGTACGATCTGAGCCAGGTTTTCTTCATCGCCACGGCCAACGTGCTGCACACCATTCCGCCGGCGCTTCAGGATCGCATGGAAGTGATCCGGCTCTCCGGCTACACGGAACTGGAAAAACTGGAAATCGCCAAACGCTTCCTGGTTCTCAAGCAGCGCAAGGAATGCGGTCTCACCGAAATACAGCTCGCTTTCCCCGATGAAGGGATTCAGGAGCTGATCCAGCACTACACGCGCGAAGCCGGCGTCCGCAATCTGGAGCGCGAAATCGGTAACGTGTGCCGCAAGATCGCGCGCAGCGTGGTGAACGCGCAATCCGCCAAAAAGGACAAGAAAAAGTTCGAAAACACGGTGGTCACGCCGGCCAAAGTCAACGATCTGCTGGGACCGCAGAAATTCCGCGAGCAGCAGACCGACAAGAAGAACGAAGTCGGCGCAACGGTCGGGCTGGCGTGGACCGAAGTGGGCGGGTCGATTCTGACCACCGAAGCCGCCATCATGGAAGGCCGCGGCAAGCTCACCACCACGGGTAAATTGGGCGACGTGATGCAGGAATCGGCGCAGGCGGCCATGAGCTACATCCGCAGCCGCAGCCACGTGATCGGCCTGCCGCGCGATTTCTACCGTCACATCGATATTCACCTGCACGTACCCGAAGGCGCCATCCCCAAGGATGGGCCCTCGGCCGGAATCACCATCGCCACTAGCATTTGCAGCGCGCTCACCAGCATCCCGGTGCGCGCCGATATCGCCATGACCGGCGAAATCACGGTGCGCGGCCGCGTTCTGCCCATCGGCGGATTGAAAGAAAAATTACTCGCGGCGCACCGGCAGGGAATTCGCGAAGTGGTTCTGCCGTCGGACAACGAAAAGGATCTGCCCGACATTCCCGAAAACGTTCGCAGCGAGATGAAGCTGCACTTCGTCAACTCCATGGACGAGGTCTTGAAGCTGGCGCTCGAACGGGAAATTGAAATGGCGCCGATTACCAGCATGCTGACGGCTGCCGAAATCGTGGCGCGATCAAGAGAAGAGAAAGTAACGCACTAGTGGCCGGTGGCCAGTGGTCAGCGGCCAGTAGATCTCGGAGAACGGATTGGAAAGCGTGAAGGCTGGCCACCGGCCACTGGGCACCGGCCACTTTCCGCGGTTTATAATAAGTGCAGCGAGGCCGGAACAGTTTCCGCCGGAAGGCGATGCTGAAGTTGCCTTCCTGGGTCGCAGCAACGTCGGCAAATCGAGCTTGATTAACGCGCTGGCCGGCGCCGACGGGCTGGCGCGGACCAGTTCCAGGCCGGGTTGTACGCAGATCGTCAATTTCTACCAGGTCCGGGACGGATTGCGATTCGTGGACCTGCCAGGGTATGGATTCGCCAAGGTTCCCCGGGAAAAAACGAGAGGATGGAAGGCGCTGATCGAGCATTATCTGCTCGGCCGGGGAGCTTTGCGGCTGTGCGTGATGGTTCTGGATGCGCGGCGGGGTTGGATGGAGAAGGACGTCGAGTTGCGAGACTGGCTCGAATTCCATAAACGGCCATATCTGGTCGTGGCGACGAAAGTGGACAAGTTGAAGTCTCCAAGAGAAAGGCAGCAAAGCCTGAGGGCTCTTCGGGATGGATATTCCGGAGAGATCCTCGAAAGCTCGGCCGTGAGAGGCTGGGGAGTGAGGGAAATTTGGCAAGCGATCTCGAAAATCAAGATGTAGCGGTCACCACCGCAAATGGCGCCGATACGGTGGCGCCGGAGACACCAAAAGAAGCAGCACCCCAAACGGAGGAACCCAAGCCGGAAGCGGCGGTGAAGACCGAACCGGCGCCCAAAGCGGAGCGCCCCAAACGTTCGGCCGAAAAGCCGCCCGCTGAAAAGCCGGCTGCTGAAAAATTACAAAACGAACCCAAGCCGGAGTCCGAGGCAAAGCCGGCCGAGGCAGCTAAGCCGCCGGAAACAAAGGCAGATGGCGCAAAGACGGATGGCGAATCTGCCGCGCCTGCGGCCCAGCCCTCCGGACGCATGTTCGACAGCAAGCGCCGCTTGAGCCAGGGCAACCAAGGGCGCAATGGCGGCAGCGCGCTCGATCTGGTCGAGCTCAAGGACATGAGCATCCAGAAGCTCAACCAGATCGCCAAAGATCTGGGCGTGCAGGGCTTCGCCGGGCTGCGCAAGCAGGAGCTGATTTTCAAAATTTTACAAGTCCAGGCGGAAAAAAGCGGCCTGATCTTCTCCGAGGGCGTGCTCGAATGCCTGCCCGACGGTTTCGGGTTCCTGCGCGCGCCCGAATACAACTACCTTCCCGGTCCGGATGACGTGTACGTCTCGCCCTCGCAGATCCGCCGCTTCGATCTGCGCACCGGCGATACCGTCAGCGGCCAGATCCGTCCGCCCAAGGAAGGCGAGCGCTACTTCGCGCTGATCAAGGTCGACGCGATCAATTTCGAGCCGCCCGAGGAAGCGCGCAACAAAATCTTCTTCGACAATCTCACGCCGCTGTACCCGCAGTCGAGATTGAAGATGGAAACCGCCAAGGAGAATTACAGCGGCCGCGTGCTGGACCTGATGACGCCCATCGGGAAAGGCCAGCGCGGGCTGATCGTCGCCGCGCCGCGTACCGGCAAGACGATGCTGTTGCAATCCATCGCCAATTCGATCACCGCCAACCATCCGGAGGTGACGCTGATCGTTCTGCTGATCGACGAGCGTCCGGAAGAAGTCACTGACATGCAGCGCTCCGTGAAGGGCGAAGTGATCTCGTCGACCTTCGATGAACCGGCTTCGCGCCACGTGCAAGTGGCCGAGATGGTAATCGAAAAAGCCAAGCGGCTGGTGGAGCACAAAAAAGACGTCGTGATCCTGCTTGATTCGATCACGCGCCTGGCGCGTGCCTACAACACCGTCGTTCCGCCCTCCGGAAAAGTGCTGTCGGGCGGCGTCGATTCGAACGCGCTGCAACGCCCCAAGCGATTCTTCGGAGCCGCGCGCAACATCGAAGAAGGCGGTTCTCTCACCATTGTCGCCTCCGCGTTGATCGACACCGGCAGCCGCATGGACGACGTGATTTTCGAAGAATTCAAGGGCACCGGCAACATGGAAATCCATCTTGACCGGAAATTGATGGACAAGCGCGTGTTCCCCGCCGTGGATATCTCGAAATCCGGCACGCGAAAAGAAGAGCTGCTTCTGCCTCGTGAGGAGCTGAACCGGGTCTACGTCCTGCGCCGAGTGCTGAACCCGCTGTCGCCGGTCGAGAGCATGGAACTGCTGATCGACAAGCTGTCTAAGACGCGCTCCAACGCCGAATTTTTGGCATCGATGAGCGGGTGATGAATTTGAACATCACGATGGCACATCAGGAAAAAATCATATTGGCTTTCGCTTGGGCGCCCTGCATCACGGCCGTCGTCGGCGAGATACTCAGTGCGTTGTGGTGGCGAAAACAGCTCACGCGTATGCACGGCGCCGCAGGTTCTCGCCGCAACTAACGTCGAGAACCCCAACACATTCCGCCGCGTCATGTGAGAATGCACCCCAATGCGATTCGTGTTCATTCGTGTTCATTCGTGACCTAAAATAAGGAAGCCGATGGGCCGCATCCGCATTCTCTCCGACATCGTCGCCAACAAGATCGCCGCGGGAGAAGTGGTCGAGCGCCCGGCGAGCGTGGTCAAGGAGCTGCTCGAAAACTCGCTCGACGCGGGCGCAACCGAGTTCCGGCTGGAGGCCGAAGCAGGCGGGCGCAGGCTGATCCGGCTGGCCGACAACGGCTGCGGCATGATGCGCGATGACGCGCTGCTCGCCTTCGAGCGCCACGCCACCAGCAAGCTTTCCGACGTGAAGGACCTGCTTTCGATCGCCACGTTGGGGTTTCGCGGCGAGGCGCTGCCGTCGATCGGCTCGGTGTCGCGGCTGCTGCTCGAAACGCGCGCGGCCGACGATCGCTTGGGCACCGTGGTCGAGATCGCGGGCGGAAAAATTCTGCGCTGCGACGACGCCGCGCTCGCCTGCGGAACCACCATCACGGTGCGCGACCTGTTCTTCAATGTTCCAGCGCGGAAGAAGTTCCTTCGCACGGAACAGACCGAGATCGCACACATCGCGTCGCTGGTAACGCACTACAGCCTGGCGCACCCTTCGAAAAGCTTTGTCTTGCGGCACAATCACGCGGAACTTCTGTCGGTGGAACCGGTGGCGACGTTGCGCGAGCGCGTGTTCCAGGTGTTCGGTTCGCAGATCCTGGACGATCTGATCGATCTGGGCGACCAGGCTCGCGATTTGAAAATGCCGATCGACGAGGAAGAGATGGTCGAGCGGCGCTTCCGCCTGCGCGGATTCGTGAGCGGGCCGCAGGTGCAGAAGATGAATCGCAACTCGATTTATGTGTTCGTCAACGGCCGGCTGATTCGCGACAAGCTGCTGATGCATGCGATTTCCTCGGCGTATCACAACCTGATTCCGCCGGCGTGTTATCCCTTCGCGCTGATTTTCCTGGAATGCGACGCCGAGGAGGTGGACGTCAACGTGCATCCGTCGAAAACCGAAGTGCGCTTTCGCCACGGGTCGCTGGTGCACGACTTCGTTCGCGATACGATTCGCGGCGCTCTGATGGCGCAGCGGCCGGCGTCGAGTATTCCGGCGCCCACGCCTCCGCAGCCCGCCGCAGAGCTGCCCTATTCCGAGTTCAGCCAGCGCATCGAGAGCATGCAGTTCGGTGAGACCTTTACGCCGGCGATCACCACCGACATCTCCGCACTGCCGGAGTTCACGCTGCGCCGTCCGTCGCCGCCGCCGGCGCGCTTCGATTTTTCGGAAGCGCCGAAAATCCCGGTTCCGGAGACGCACGGCCCGCTCGCGCCGGATGGATACGTCCCCGAGCCGGAGAGCCTGGAAGCGCTGCGCGATCTGCGCCCGCTGGGCCAGATTCACGACAGCTTCATCGTCGCGGCGGGGCGCGACGGATTGTGGATCATCGACCAGCACGTGGCGCACGAGCGTATCCTGTTTGAGCAGGTTCTGGCAGCGAGATCGGCGGGACACGTGGAATCGCAGCGCCTGCTCACGCCGCTGGTGATCGCGCTGAGCGCCGCGCAGCAGATCGAGTACGCGCGCATCGCCGAAGAGCTGCACACGCTCGGGTTCGAGACCGAGCCGTTCGGCAACCGGACCATCGCGATTCAGGCCGCGCCGGCGGGGATCAACGCCGGCGATGTCGAGAAGGCGCTGTTCGAGATCCTGGAAATCTCGGAGCGCGAGCTGCGGAACGTTTCGCTCGACGATCTGCGCCGCGGAATGGCGGCGTCGATCGCCTGCCGCGCGGCGATCAAGATCAACACGCGCCTGGAGCCGGCGAAGATCGACTGGCTGCTGCGCGCACTGGCCGCGACGTCGTGCCCGATGAGCTGTCCGCACGGCCGCCCCATCGCGCTGCGCTACGGGATGCGGGATATTTTGAAGAGTTTTCATCGAATTTGAGACGTCGGCGTACACTAGGGGTATGAAGGCTAGATACGTCCACTGGCAAGACGGAGACATGTGGCTCGGCTACCTGGAAGAGTTTCCCGACTACATGACCCAGGGCGAGTCCTTGGCGGAGCTTGAGGACAACCTTCGCGATCTTTACCGGGATCTCACCAGCGGCGAGATTCCGGGCATCCGCAGAGTTGCGGAACTTTCGATTGGATGAAGCGCGCCGACCTGATCCGCAAACTCCAGGAGGGCGGGTGTGTGCTGGTTCGGCACGGTTGGGGTGCGGGGTTGCTGCACCCCGCAAGGGATCCGCGTATGACAAGACTGTCGCGAAACTGGGCCTGGACCCAGCCCGAAAGGCCGAGATCGTTCGGCAGTTCTTGGAAGAGGCGGTGAGCGGTCTACGAGAGCTTCGTCGGCATTGCCTCGGAGACCTGGAGCAAGCCGCCGAACAGCGTATAGCAGATGCGGCGCGTCCAACCACTTTGGTGCGTGCGAGCGCCCTCTCAGATATGTAGTCGCCAGCCCGTCGAGATTTCGCGCCATCACGTGTGCCTGTACCGTCGGTGTGTGACAATGGGCATCTTATGAGACTTGCATGGATCGCCGCGCTGGCGCTGCCGCTTTGCGCGCAGGATTACATGGCGCACGCCCGGAGGCTCGCGACGGAGGTGATCGGGATCGACACGCACATCGATACCATTCAGAAGGTGCTGGTGGGCGGCATGGACCTGGGCGTGCGAACGAACGTCGGCCACGCCGACATTCCGCGGCTTAAAGAAGGCGGGATGCACGCGCCCTTTTTCGCGCTGTGGTGTCCGGTGTATTTTCCGGGCGCCGAGGCGGTTCGGCGAACGCTCGATCTGCGTGACGCGATGCAATCGGTGTTGGATGCCCATCCTGATCAGATTGAGTTGGCCACCACGGCCGCAGATATTCAGCGCATCGTGAAATCCGGCAAGATCGCGGCGTTTTTGAGCATCGAGGGCGGGCACCAGATCGACGACGACCTGCGCGTGCTGCGCATGTACTACAAGCTGGGCATCCGCTCCATGACGCTCACCCACTTCAAGAACAACAACTGGGCGGATTCCTCCACCGACAAGCCGGCGCACAACGGGCTGACCGATTTCGGCAAGCAGGTGGTGCGCGAGATGAACCGGCTGGGCATGATCGTGGATCTTTCGCATGTTTCCGACAAGACGTTCTACGATGCGCTGACGGTGACCACCAAGCCGGTGATCGTTTCGCATTCCTCCATGCGCGCCATCTCCGATATTCCCCGCAACGTGACCGACGACATGCTGCGCGCGCTGGCCAAAAACGGCGGCGTGATCGGGATCAATTTCGGCGAAGGATTTATCGATCCCAAGGACGCGGAGGCGCTGCGTGCGGCGATCACCAACCTGTCGGAGGCGCCCGTGCTGTTCGGGAAGGCGCTCGACGACTATGCCGCGAAAAACATTCATGACGACATGGTCGCGCACACCCGAGTTGCCGCGAACGTGGAAAAAGTCGCCGATCACATCGACCATGCAGTCAAGATCGCGGGAATCGATCACGTCGGTATCGGGAGCGATTTTGACGGCATTACCGGGCCGCCCAACGGCCTCGAGGACGTGTCCAAAATGCCCAACCTGATTGCGGCGCTGCTCAAGCGCGGGTATACGGACCAGCAGGTCAAGAAGATCTTTGGCGAGAACGATCTGCGAGTGATTCGCGAGGTCACCGGGCGCTGAGCCCCCAGAAAGAAAACTCAGGAAAAAGTACTGGGCATATATCCCCGAGGAGTACCAGGGCCTCCGCCCTATTTACTCACTAGGGTATTGCGTTTAGAGTGAGCTAAGATACATTTGTGAATCAGCTTTTGCTCCAATATTCTTATTTGCAAGTGCTGGACTTCATGACCACCATTGCGTTCCTGCTCAATGGCGTTCGGGAGGGTAATCCGCTGGTGCGGCTGGCGGTGCACTTTTCGCCAAATCCGCTCGAAGGATTGCTGGCGATCAAGATCGCGGCGATCGTGCTGGGGATTTACTGCTGGCGCGCGGGTCGGGAGCGGCTGCTGAACCGCATCAACATTCTCTTCGCGATCGTGGTGGCGTGGAATCTGGTGGCGCTGATCGTCGCGTCGGCGGGGCTAAGGGGCGCTTAAGGTGATCCGGGGAACAGTGCGAGCCGACGACGGATCGCCGGTGGAAGGCGTGCTGGTGATGGGCGCCGACCTCAACTATGCCGAAACCGACGCCGAGGGCCGCTTTCGCCTGGATCGTCCCGAGCTGGCGCTGTTCTTCTGGGGCAGCGGATTTCTCGCCGCCGCGCGCGCGCTCAAGGCGGGTCAGGATCACATCGACGTGGTGCTGCGGCGCGCGGTGGTGCTGCGCGCACGCGCCTGAGGCTCACGCGGAGAGATTGGTGTTCATCTGCGCGCATGCGTGGGGTATTTTGAGCAACCTTATTTTGCGCGGCGAGAAGCGATAACGGATGAGAGTCCACAGCGCTTCGAATCCGTCGCGCGCGCGGATCTTTTTTCCATCGGCGATGCCGCGCGCGTTGTAGCGGATGGGCACTTCGTGGATGCGATAACCCAGACGGCGCAGCTTGGCGGTGACCTCGGGGCAGAATTCGAAGCGCTGGCATTGGAGATCGAGCGAGCGCAGCAGCGGCGCGCGAAACGCCTTGTACGCGGTGGCTTCGTCGCTGATGCGCGCCCGGTATAGCAGGTTCGCCGCGGCGGTGAGGATCGCGTTGGCGATGCGGTTGCGCAGCGCCATATTGCGCGCGCCCGGAAAGCGCGAACCGTAGACTACTTCGGCGTGGCCCGCGAGAATCGGCTCGACCAGGCGCGCGTAGTCGTCCGGATCGTATTCGAGATCGCCGTCCTGAATCACGATGATGTCGCCTGAAGCGAGCGCGAGGCCGGCGCGGATGGCCATCCCTTTTCCGAGATTGGCCGCGGAGCGATGCGCGACGATGCGGCCCGCGCGCGCCAGCTCCGCGATCGCCTGCGAAGTGCCGTCGGTGGAACCGTCGTCGACGACAACGATTTCGCGGTCGAAGCCTTGGGGCAGCGGCGCGCGGAAAACTCGGGCGATCACCTGCGGGAAGGTGCGGAACTCGTTGTACACGGGAATGAGAATGGAGATTTTCACGGTTTTTTCAACACCGCGAACAGCGATTGGCCGAAGGGCGGCGGGAAGATCGATTCGGCGCGCGAGAGCAGGGGCACCAAACGGTCGAACCATTCGATCTGCGCTTCGGATTGCGCCTGCCGCTTCAGCAGGTGCGCGTTGATCCACCAACCGAAGAATCCCAGCGCGTTCACGTAGCGCAATTTTCGAACTTCGAGCGACGCATAGCGCGCGAGCCGCGCGATTGCAGATCGCGAATAACGGCGATGGTGGCCCAGGTTTCGGTCGATGGGGCCGAAGAGCGAAGGGAAGGCGGGCGCGAGCAGCACCACGATGCCGCCGGACGGAAGCAGGGCCGCGATGCGGCGGAGCGTGCCGCGATCGTCCTGGATATGTTCGATGACGTTCCACAGCAGGCAGGAATCGGGGCGCAAACGCGCGAGCTCGGTGAGGCGCTCGCTTGAGGCGTCGAGAGCGAAGGCGTGCGCTCGGGGGCAGCGCGCCTGGAGCAGCGCGATGCATTCGGCGCTCGAATCGACGGCGATCACCGCTTCGCGATCGGCCAGCAGCCCGGTGAAGTTGCCGATTCCGCAGCCGATTTCGAGCACGCGTCGGCCCAGCTCGGGAAGCGCCAGGCGCGCCTGCCAGGCGAAGTAATTCCTGGCGCGCGTCATGCGCTGCTGATCTTCGACGGTGTAACTGGCGAGCGCGCTCATCGCAACGTCCATTCTAGAATAGTCGTCTTAAGGACATGGGCAAGAAAGGGGACAGACTACTCTGTCCCCGCCGCAAGGGATTGACCTCGCGTGAACCAGCGCACGTGGACAGAGCGGTCTGTCCCCTTTCTTGAGCCACGAGAGATTGATGTTCTATTTGTTCCACTGGTTTCGCTCGTTTCTGCCGCTGCACAATCCCATCGGCTTCGGCGGGAGCGATTTCATCACGTTGGCGTTCGGCGCGGCGCTGCTCGCGGCGGCGTTCGCCTGGAAAAGGTGGAAGGACGCATTCGCGCGCTTCGCGCGGCGCCCAGGCTGGTGCCTGCTGGCCTTGTTTCTGGCGCCGATCGTGCTGCGGCTGGCGCTGTTGCCGTTGCACCCGGTGCCCACGCCGCTCGGCTCAGACGATTTCAGCTACCTGCTGCTCGGCGACACGCTGGCGCATTTCCGGCTGGCGAATCCGGTGCACCCGATGCATCGCTTCTTCGAAACCATCTTCGTGTTGCAGGAACCGTCGTACAGCTCGATTTATCCGCTGGGTCCGGCGCTGGCCCTGGCGTTCGGGAAATTGGTCTTCGGTCTGCCGTGGGCGGGAGTGGCGATCTCTATCGGTATTTTTTGCGCGCTGTGTTACTGGATGCTGCTGGCGTGGACCACGCCGGAATGGGCGCTGGCGGGCGGAATCCTCGCGGTGATCGAATTCGGTCCGCTGAATCACTGGATGAACAGTTATTGGGGCGGAGGAGTGGCGGCGGTCGCGGGATGCATGATCTTCGGCGCGGCGCCGCGGCTACGATCGGGTTGGCGAGCGAGACACGCGGTGATCCTGGGGCTCGGCGTGGGACTCGCGTTTTTATCGCGGCCTTACGAGACCGTCTTTCTGTCCGCGGCGGTGGTGGTGCTGTTCCTGCCGGCTTTGTTCGACGCGGCCGCGCGACGGCGCGTTCCGGCCGCGGCGGCGCTTGCGGTGATCAGTTTTCTGCCGGCGGTCGCGCTGGTGTTTCTTCAGGATAAAGCTGTCAGCGGCGAATGGACCAAAATGCCGTACATGCTGAGCCGCGAACAGTACGGCGTGCCGACTTCGTTCACCACCGAGCGGAATCCGGTTCCGCAGCGCAAGCTGACGCATGAACAGGACCTGGTAGCGCACGGGCAGGCCTGGGTGCATGGGCCGGGAATGGATTCGCTGGAGACGTGGCTCGCGCGGCTGCCCACGCGCCTCCGATTTTACCGCTTCTTCCTGCTGACGCCGCTGTATCTGGCGCTGCCGTTTTTCGCGCTCGCGCTGAAAGAATTTCGATTTCAGTGGGTGCTGCTGACGATCGCGCTGGTGGCGGTCGGGAGTAATTTTTATGTTTACTTCTTTCCGCACTACATCGCCGCCGAAGCGTGTTTGATGGTGCTGATCGCGATCACGGCGCTCGAGCGGATGAGCCGCGTCACCATTCGGGGAGTGAGCGCGGGCGCCGACGCCGCACTGCTGGTCGGTCTGCTGACCATTGCGCATTTCGTCTTCTGGTACGGGCTGCACGCTTCGGCGAACGAGAAGATCGAAAGCGCGATGTGGCGTTACGAGACCTGGGACACGATCAACGGCGGCGATCCGGACGGACGAATCGCGATCGCGCGCGAGCTGGCGGAGCAGCCCGGCAAGCAGCTCGTGTTTGTGCGCTACGGGCCTCAGCACGTCTTCACCGAGTGGGTCTACAACGGCGCGGATATCGATGCGCAGCGCGTGGTGTGGGCGCGGGACCTGGGCGCGGCGGAAGACGAGGCGCTGCGCAGCTATTATCCGGACCGGAAGGCGTGGCTGTTCGAGGCCGATGCCGTGCCGTTGAAGCTGACACCCTACGGCGCATCGCAGCCGGCCGCGGTTCCGGCGGCTCAGGAGACCGCCGCGCCCGCGCCGCAAGCGCCCGCGAAATCAAGAATCCAATTGAAATTCGAACCTGTGAAGTAATGTCATTTGTTCCGTTCGAAAATCCGATCGGGTTCGGCGCCGCCGATTTCATCGAGATCGCGTGGTGCGCGGTCCTGGTGGCGCTCGCGTTCACCTGGCGCGCCTTGCTTGCCCCGGCCGCGCAACGCTTAGCGCAGCGGACGGCGTGGTCGATGGCGATCTGCGCGGCGCTGCCGGTGGTGCTGCGGGCGCTGCTTCTGCCGCACCATCCCGTGCCGACGCCCGATGTTTACGACGAGTTCGGGCATCTGCTGGTGGCCGACACGCTGCGGCAATTGCGCCTGGCGAATCCGGCGCATCCACTGCACCAGTTTTTCGAAACGTTTTTCGTGTTGCAGCGCCCGACCTACAGCTCGATATATCCGATCGGCCAGGGATTGGCGCTGGCGACGGGCCGCGCACTGTTTGGATTGCCGTGGGCTGGCGTGCTGTTGTCGACGGCGGCATTTTGCGCGCTGTGTTACTGGATGCTGCTCGCCTGGACCACGCCGGAGTGGGCGCTTGCGGGCGGGTTGCTCGCGATGATTGAATTCGGCCCGCTGTCGCAGTGGATGAACGGCTATTGGGGCGGAACGCTGGCGGCCGCGGCGGGATGCCTGGTATTCGGCGCATTGCCGAGGCTTCGCGAATCGGCGCGGGCGCGCGATGGCGCACTGCTCGGAATCGGCTTGGGGCTGAATCTGCTTACGCGGCCGTACGAATCGATTTTCCTGCTGCTGAGCGTCGCGCTGTTTTTCGTTCCGCTGAAAAACTTTCGCGTGCTGGTGAGGCCGTTGGCGATCGGGGCCTTGGTTGCCCTGCCGGCTATCGGCATCACGCTGCTTCAGAACAAGAGCGTCACCGGCAAATGGACCGAGTTGCCCTACTCACTGAGCCAGTATCAATACGGCGTGCCGGCGGCGCTGACATTTCTTCCCGATCCGACGCCGCACCTGGATTTGACGCGCGAGCAGGCGCTCGAATACAAGTCGCAGATGGCGTTTCGCGGCGCGGACCGCGAGACTCTCCAAAGCTACCTGCTGCGCCTGGAGTATCGCGTGCGGTATTACCGGTTCTTCTTCATTCCGCCGCTGTACCTGGCGCTTCCTTTTTTTCTATTGCGCCTCGTCGAATGGCGCTACGCGTGGGTCGCGCTGACGCTGGCGATTTTCGCGCTGGGGATCAATTTCTTTCCGGCGTTTCAGACGCACTATCTGGGCGCGGTCACGTGCCTGTTCGTGCTGATGGGCGTCGCCGGGATCGAACAGATCGGGCGCTGGAGCGCGGAGGCCGCGCGCATCGTCATGTTTTTGTGCGTCGCTTTCTTCGTGTTCTGGTACACGCTGCACATTTTCGACGGGCGCGAGTTTTCGCTCGCATTGCAGCCGTATGAGACCTGGAACGGGCTGAATCATGCGAATCCTGAGCGGCGCATCACGGTGAATCGCCAACTTGCGCGGACTCCCGGCAAATTGCTGGTATTTGTGCGTTATTCGCCGGCGCACGTTTTTCAGGACGAATGGGTGTACAACGGGGCGGATATCGACGCGGCGCGCATCGTGTGGGCGCGCGATCTGGGCGCGCAGGAAAATGAAAAATTGCTGGAGTATTATCCCGGGCGCGAGGTGTGGCTGCTCGAGCCGGACGCGCAGCCTCCGCGATTGCAGCCGTACACGCGCTAATCCAGCGCGTATTTCCGCACGTGCGGAGGCTCACGTTTCATCTTCAACGTCCGATATGAATCGCTTGGAGAACCGAAACGAGCGGCACAGCGAGCTGCGGCTGAAGGCTGACGCACCGGCCAAGGTCGAGATTCTGGGGGAGCATCGCGGTTTGGCGGGCGAAGGCCGCATTCTCGACGTATCCGGGCGCGGGATGCTGGTGAGCGTCCCGTTTCCGATTGCCTGCGGCTCCCCGGTGCGCATCGAAAGCGAGGACACGCTGCTGCTCGGCGAAGTGTGCCGCGCCGAGGCGAATGGCAGCGAGTGGCGCATCGCGGTCAAGGTGCGGCATTCGCTGAGCGGCATGGCGGAGCTGGTGCGGCTCAATCGCGTGCTGTTGGGCGAGGCAGCGGAGTCGCGCGAGCCGCAACCCGCCGGCCGAGCCGGATAATCACGCGACAAATCGTCGCGGCGCGTGCTACCATCCCAGGGAAGTCAACGGAATCCCCGCCTCGGGTCAAGGAGAATTTCAACATCGTGCCTTCCGAGATGCAACCATCGCGTGTCGCAGTGCTCGGGTTGGGATACGTCGGATGCGTGACCGCCGCGTGCCTGGCGTCCACCGGACACAGCGTTTGCGGTGTCGACCGCGACAAGCATAAAGTTTCGAGCGTGTTGCGTGGACTCGCGCCGTTCTATGAACCGGGGCTGGAGAAGCTGGTGAAGGAGAACGTCTCAGCCGGGCGGCTGACGGCGTCGTCTTCGACCGCGGAAGCTCTCGCCGATGCCGACGTGGCGCTGGTGTGCGTCGGAACGCCGTCCGAGCGCAACGGAAACCTGGGCCTCGATCAGTTGCGCCGCGCGACCGAAGAGCTCGCCGTGGCGTGCGCCGGTCGCAGGAAAGCGCTGGTGGTGGCGATTCGCAGCACGGTCTTTCCGGGAACGTGCGAGCAGGTGGTGATTCCCGCGCTGCGCGAATTCGAAGCGGTACAGGTGGTGGCAAATCCCGAATTCCTACGGGAGGGCGCGGCGGTGCGGGATTTTATGGAGCCATCGCTTGTGGTGGTCGGCGGCAGCGATGCGGACGCGGTCACCCGCGTGGCCGCGCTGTATTCGGGCCTGAACGTGAAGCCATGCCTGGTCGCGCTGAGAACGGCGGAGATGATCAAGTACGCCTGCAACACGTTTCATGCGGTGAAGATCGGCTTTGCGAACGAGATCGGCGCGCTGGCCGAGTCGCTGGGCGTGAGTCCCGAGGAGGTGCTCGGAACGCTGTGCCGCGACGAGAAGCTGAATATCTCGACGGCGTACCTGAAGCCCGGGTTTGCCTTCGGGGGGTCGTGCCTGCCCAAGGATCTGCGGGCGCTTCAGTATCGCGCCGGGCGGCTGGATTTGAAACTCCCCATGCTTGAATCGGTGCTCGAGAGCAACCAGGAGCATCTGCGGCGGGCGACGCAGGCGGTGCTGGATTGCGGAAACGCGCGGCTGGGCGTGGTGGGACTGGCGTTCAAGGAAAACACCGACGATCTGCGCGAAAGCCCGGTGGTGACGATGCTTGAAACCCTGATCGGCAAGGGGCGCGAGATTCGCGTATGGGATCCGCACATTCAGATGGAGAAGATCTACGGGTCGAATCGGGAATACATTTTGAATGCGATCCCGCACATCGGCCGGCTCCTGACGGCGGATTTCGACGAGCTCGCCCGATGGTCCGACAGGCTGGTGATCACGCAACGGCCGTCGTCTGTGGTGGTGAAGAAAATCCGGGCCGCGGGGAAGCCGGTTCTGGATGTGGCGCGCGGACTGTCATAGAGCTATTGCGATCCGCGCGCCAGCAGCATGGTTTTCGCCGTGTGAAAAATGATGAAGGCGTCGAGCGAGAGCGCCATGTTCTTGATGTAGTACAGATCGAACTCCAGTTTGATGATGGTGTCCTCGATCGTGTCGCCGTACTTGTGATTGATCTGCGCCCATCCGGTGATGCCCGGCTTCACCGAGTGGCGCAGCCGGTAGTAGGGGATCTTTTCCTCGAGCACCGCGACGAACTCGGGACGCTCGGGGCGCGGTCCCACGATGGACATCTCGCCGCGCAGGACATTGAACAATTGCGGGAACTCGTCGATGCGCAGTTTTCGCAGCCAGCGGCCGACAGGGGTGATGCGGGGATCGTCCTTGGTCGCCCAGGCCGGTCCGGTTTCGTCCTCCGCATTGGCGGACATGGAGCGGAATTTATATAAAGTAAAATGCTCGCCGTTGAATCCCACGCGGGTCTGGCGATAGAAAGCCGGTCCCGGCGAGGTCAGTTTGACGATAATGGCGATGATAACGATCAGCGGTGTCAAAACCGCGAGCGCGACCAATGCGACCAGGAAGGAATAAGCCGATTGCAGCGCGATTTTTTGCGGCTTGGGACCGAGTTCGGCGGAAAAAATCAATTCCGAGGGGCGCAGGTCGCGCGTCGATACGCGGCGAAATACGTTCTGGTAGATGAGCGCGGCGTCCTCGACGTGGATTCCCGACAAGCGCAGGTGCAGAAGTTCTTCCACCGGCAGATTCCCGCGGCGCTCGGCCATGCCGACGATAATGCTGTCGGGACGATTCGCGGTGACCACCTTCGCCAGATCCGAAATCGCGCCGAGCCGGGGTGAGCCGGAAAGCTTGGGCGGCGCGGATGCGTCGTTATCCAAAAAGCCGATGGGCGCGAGTCCGAACTGCGGGGACTCGAACAGTTGGCCGATGACTTCGCCCACCACGGGCGAGGATCCCAAAAACAGCAGCTTGCGCGGGCGCACGGCGCGGGACATCAGGGTCGCGAAAAGGATGCGCCACGCGGGACCGGCCACCAGCGCGAGACCGCTGCCGTAGACCATCGCCCACTTGTTCATCAGCAGGGCGCCCCAGCGTCCGTAATTGCAGATCGCCTGCACCAGGAAGGCGACGCCGATGACCATGCAGAATTGCTGCACCAGCGCGACGCGCGAAGGGATGCGGTAGTCTTCGTACATATCGCCGAAGTACATGCCGAGGACCACCGTCAGCACCACCAGAGAGACGCCCCAAATGCCGTCTTCGGAGAACAGGACAAACTGGGGCTCGTCGACGCTCCAGTACACTCCCGCGAGGTAGCAGCAAAACAGGAGCGTTACTTCCGAGATGAGCAGCGTTACGACGCTTCCCGGAACGGAGACTTTAAAGAGGCGGATCAAAGCAGCTTCGCCAGTATAAACAAGCTATTCTAACATCGCGCGGCGCCGTTACGGCACAGAATCTCAGCGTCCCAGCAGCTTTTCGAATTCCGCCGCGACGCTCGCCCAGGAATAGCGCGAGGCGACCAGTTCCCAGGCGGACTGCGCGATCCGCGCGCGGGAGTCCGCGTCGTCGAGCAGCTCCAGGCAAGCGTCGGCGAACGCCTCCGCGGTATCGGCGAGGCGAATATCATCGGGCGGATGAACATCCAGCCCTTCCGCGCCGATCGAGGTGGAAACGACCGGCGTTTTCGCTGCCATCGCTTCGTAAATTTTGAGGCGCGTGCCTCCGCCGATGCGCAGTGGAACCACGGAAACCGCCGCGCTCCACAGGTATGGGCGAACGTCATCCACCGTGCCGGTGACGCGCAGCCTCGGATCCTGTGCGGCACGCTGCCGGAGGCTCTTGGGAGGATAGCGGCCTACGATCGTCATCGAACAATCCGGCCGCTTGCGGCGGATGACCGGGAGAATCTCGTCGAGAAAATAATCCACGCCGTCGACATTCGGCATCCAGTCCATGGAGCCGATGAAAATCAGGTCCGTCTCGATGGTCCGCGGTCCGGGCGGAGTGAGCGCTTCGACATCGACACCGGTGGGGACGCTCGGCACGTCTTGGAGGCCGAACAGCTCGCGATGCGTTCGGGCGTCGCTTTCGGAAACCGCGATCACGCGGCGAACTTTCCGGCACACGTCGGCCTCGAACCGGAACATGCGCTCGGCCTGGTTCGCGAAATAGATCCGGCGTAGCCCCGAGGCCGTCTCGGCATGGCGCCGCCAGATCATCGTCTCGACGTTGTGCTGAAACAGAATCCATGCGGCGAGATCGTCGATATTTACGGCGGGGGTGAGAAAATCGCACACCAGCACGTCGGGCGATTCGGCTCGCATCACGCGTTCGATGGTACGGCGAAGCTCCTCCACGCGATACCGCGCGATCGAAAGCGGCAAGGGAGAGAAAAGATTGCCCGCCAATTGTCCGAAGAAAGCGGGCGAGGTCCGCGGCGGCGCACGATGCGCCACAGGATAAGTGCGCGAGCAATATTCCTTCGCGCGCGGAACAGCCTCGGCGGAAGCTCCGTCGTCCAGCGCGACGTAATGAATCTCATGGCGCCGGTGCAACTGCTTCAACATTTCGAGCGTGCGAATCTGGCCGCCTTTACGCGTGGGGTGCAGAAAATCCGTCTTCAGCCACAGGATCTTCACTGCGCCGCCAGGCTCGGGACCTTCAGCCAGCGGTCGCGCCGTCCGGTGAGGAACAGGTCGCCCCAGATCTGGAGATTCAGCAGGCGCCACAACCGGTCGGTCGCGTCTTCCTGACCGGCGCGATGGCGCGCGATCAGGGCGTCGATTCGATTCAGATCCGTAAACGAAGCAAGCAGCCCGTCGCGATCCCGCAGTGAATCGAGCAACGGCTGCGTCGAAGGATCGAGCAGCCATGGTCCGAGCGGCGTGGGAAAACCCATCTTGCGCCGGTCGAGAAGCGCGGCGGGAACCAGGTCGCGAACCGCCTGCTTGACGATGTACTTTCCCACTCCGTTGCGGATCTTGAGATGCGCCGGCACGCGCGAGGCGAATTCGACGAAGGGGTGGTCGAGAAACGGGACGCGGCTCTCAATCGAGCACGCCATGCTCATCTGGTCCTGCTTCATGAGCAATTCGAGCAGATACGTTTTCTGATCCGCGTAGAGCATGCGCGCGAGCAGCGGATCGCTGGAACGCTGGTTCCAATAATCGAGGAAACTAGCGTATCGCTGCGATGTTCCAGAGACGCGCGGGAACAGCGCGTGCATCTCTTCGCCGCCGAATCCGCCGTAGAAATTATCCAGGTATAGCGATTCGACGCCGAGCTCGCGTCCGAGGATGGTGTGCTGCAGTTTGCGGCGCAGCGAGGACGAGAGCAGGCCACTCGAGGCGATCGCCGAGCGGATCCCGCGCCGCAGCGCTTCGGGAACCGCGCTCCACACCGGCGACCATCGCTCGTCCCGCAGAAAATGGCGGTAGCGGCTGTAACCCGCGAATAACTCGTCGCTGCCTTCGCCCGTCAGGACCACTTTCACGCGCTCCGAAGCGAGCCGCGAAACGAAATACAGCGACACGCTCGAAGGCCAGGCGATCGGTTCGTCCTCATGCCAGACGAGATTGGGGAGCGCTTCGAAAAATTCCTCGCGCCCGATGGTGATTTCGTGATGCTGTGTTTTAAAAACGGTCGCCGCGTCGCGCGCGAACGCGAGCTCGCTGAACTGGCGCTCGCGATAGCCGACCGCAAACGTCTGCACCGGCCCGTCGACCATTTTCGACATCAGCGCCGCGATCGCGCTCGAATCGACGCCGCCGCTCAAGAACATTCCCAGCGGAACGTCGCTCATCAGCCGCATGCGGACCGTCTCTTCCAGGCGCGAGCGGCACTCCTCGATCCAGGAGCGATCGTCCCGGTGTTCGTCGTGTTGCGGAGCCTGCGGA
This sequence comes from Bryobacteraceae bacterium, assembly GCA_035501755.1. GTDB lineage: Bacteria > Acidobacteriota > Terriglobia > Bryobacterales > Bryobacteraceae > Palsa-187. Next base: position 20,127 of record DATJVN010000039.1, read on the forward strand.
ACATCCCAATATTGGCCGATTTCGATGTTGAATCCGTCGCTCGCATCGAGCGTCAGCCAATGCCCCGGCATCAGCTTGCGGATTCCGGCGAACATCGTGCCTTCCGTGCTGCGGTAACCGAAGGCGAGATATTCGGCGAGGCCCTGCTCGTCGAGCCGCGGCGCGATTTCGGGATGCTCGAACAGCGCCTTGATCTCCGACGCGAAGGCAAACAACCGCCCGTCAAAAAAGTAATAGAACGGCTTGATGCCCAGCCGGTCGCGCGCGCAGAAAAGGCGCCGCGCGGCAGGTTCCCAGATGGCGAAGGAGAACATTCCGCGGAACCGCTCCATGCACGCGCGCCCGTACTGTTCGTAGGCATGCAGGATGGTCTCGGTGTCGGACCGGCTGTGATAACGATGGCCGGCTTTTTCGAGCTCCGGGCGAAGATCGGCGTGATTGAAGACCTCGCCGTTGTAGATGATGACGTGCGAATCCTGTTCCGGGCTCATCGGCTGCTGCCCGGTCGCCAGATCGACAATGCTCAGGCGGCGATGGCCCAGAAATGCGTGCGCGTCAGCGTAGTAGCCGTCCGCATCGGGCCCGCGATGATGGATCGCGTCCGTCATCCGGCGCAGGATAGCGCTTGAGCCGGCATTGGGGCGTGCGGTTACGAATCCGGCGATGCCGCACATAAGAAAGCGTTTCTCCATTTTCGCACTAAATGCGTTGCGGCGGATGCGCGAACCCGGTCGCCGGGTGATTGAGACCGTTACACTAACGATATGTGCGGAATCGCTGTAGTGGTGGGGCTCGCCGGAGTTTCGCGCGCATGACGGCTGTGCGGTTGTTGATGATGGTTCGTGAGCTCGGCCCGGGCGGCACGGAACGGCAATTCACGGAGCTGGCCAAGGCGCTCGATCCCTCCCGCTTCGAAGTGCATGCCGGCTATTTTCGCGAAGGCCCGCGCGCCGAGGAGTTGCGCGCCGCGGGAATCCGGCTTGTGCCGGTCCCGGTCCACTCGTTCCTTTCCCCAAGCGTCGCGTCCGGCGCCTGGATGTTGCGCCGATATCTGCGCGAGCACTCGATCGACATCGTGCATACGTTCGATTCGCCGCTGAACAGCTTTGGGACTCCGGTCGCGCGCTGGGCGGGAACGCGAGCCGTGCTGTCGAGCCAGCGCGCGCACCGCGCCCTGAATTCGGGCATGCGCTGGAAGCTGCTCCGCGCGACGGACTCCATCGTGGACGCCGTGGTGGTGAACTGCGAATTCATCCGCCGCCATCTGATCGAGCAGGAGCGCGTGCCGGGTTCGCGCATTCGGCTGTGCTACAACGGCATCGATGGCACGCGCTTTTTCGCGGCTCCGCGCCGCCGCCCGGCGATGCTAAACGAGGCGGAAACCATTATCGGCACGGTGTGTGTTTTGCGCCGCGAAAAAGATTTGACAACTCTACAAAAGGCGTTCGCCAGCGTTGCTGACGCACGCCCCGGCCTGCGCCTTCTGATCGTTGGCGGCGGACCGGAAGCCGAACCGCTGCGCGAAAACGCCCGCGCTCTCGGAATCGAGAAGCAAAGCGTCTTCGTTCCCGCGGCGGCAGATGTCACGGAATGGCTGCACGCGATCGATATTTTCGTTCTGCCGTCGCTCTCTGAAGCGCTGTCGAACTCGCTCATGGAAGCGATGGGATGTGGATGCACCGTGATTGCCAGCGATGTCGGCGGTAATCCTGAACTGGTCGAGCATGGAAAAACGGGCCTTCTGTTTCGCGCGGGCGACAGCGCAGACCTGGCGCGGCGGATCGCCGAACTGGTGGAGAACGCATCGTTGCGCGCGGCCCTTGCCGACGCTGCCGCCGCGCGCATCCGCACCGACTTTTCGATCGAGTCCAGCGTGCGCCGCATGTCGGAAATCTACGAGGAGTTCGCCCCGGCGCGATAATCATCCTTATGTGCGGTATCGCCGGTTTCGTTCTGCGCAATCGAAACGCCGATGTTTCGCTGCTGCGGACGATGTGCACGCTGATCCGCCATCGCGGTCCCGACGATGAAGGCCTGCTCGCCCGCGAAAACTGGGCCATCGGAATGCGGCGGTTGAGCATCATCGACCTGGTCACCGGAAACCAGCCTATGTCGAACGAGGACGGTTCCCTGTGGATTGTCTTCAACGGCGAAGTTTACAATTTCGAGGCGCTGCGCGAGCACTTAAGTGAACGCGGCCAACGCTTCCGCACGCGAAGCGACACCGAAGCCGTGCTGTACATCTACCAGCACTACGGGGTGGAGGGATTCACGCGCCTGCGCGGGATGTTCGCCGCGGCAATCTGGGACGGCCGGAACCGGCGGATGATCCTGGTGCGCGACCGCTTTGGAAAGAAGCCGCTGTACTGGTGCGTACGCGATTCCGGATTGTACTTCGCGAGCGAGCTCAAATGCCTCCGCGAGGCTTGCGCTCCGCTCGAGCTGGACGAGCAGGCGATCCGGCTCTATCTTCAGTTTTCCTACATCCCTGATCCACTCACTCCCATTCGCGGGATTCAGAAGCTGACGCCGGGATCGTGGCTGGCGTTCGACGAGGGCGGCTCGGTCCGCACCGGCCGCTACTGGACCCTGCCCGCGCCGGCCGAACATGCTTCGCCCGGATTCACCGAGCAGGAAGCTTGCGCGCTGGTGCGCGAAACTTTTGACGAGTCCGTTCGGCTTCGGATGATCGCCGACGTTCCGCTGGGCGCGTTCCTGAGCGGCGGGATCGATTCCAGCCTGGTGGTCGCGTCCATGGCGCGGCAGTCGCAAGCGCCGGTGAAAACCTTCTCCATCGGCTTCGAGGAAGCCGCATTCAATGAGTTGCCCTATGCCCGCCTGGTTGCCGAGCAGTACAAGACCGAGCATCACGAGATCGTGGTTCGCCCCGACGCGGTTAGCCTGGTCGAACGCCTGGTGCGGCACTTCGACGAACCTTTCGGCGATTCCTCGGCGATTCCCACCTATCTGGTCTCTGAATTCGCGGCGCGGCATGTGAAGGTCGCGCTGTCGGGCGATGGGGGAGACGAATTGTTCGGCGGCTATCAAAGCTTCTTCGCCGTCGACCGGCTGCGCCGCTTCGATGCTGCTCCGCAGGCACTGCGCCGCATCGTGAGCGGGATCGCCGAGTCGCTGCCGTATTCAGCTTACGGGAAGAATTACCTGCGCATGATCAGCCGTTCGTCTCCGCTCGAACGTTATTTCGAGCTGAACTACGCGCCCTATTTTCTCCGCCGGCAGTTGCTCGAGCCGCACTGGATGCTTCCGTCGAACGAGCACTTTTTCCGCACGACCTTCTCCGCCTGCCTGCCCGCGAACGGCGCCGACATCCTGACTCAGGTGCTGTATTTCGAGGCAACCGCAAATCTCACCGGCGACATGCTGGTGAAGGTGGATCGCATGTCGATGGCGAATTCGCTCGAGGTGCGTGCGCCCATGCTCGATCACGAACTGGCGGCGGTGACGGCCAGAATCCCGCACGCCTGGAAGATCCATGGCGGACGCGGCAAGCAGATTCTGATCAAGGCGTTGGGCGACCGGCTGCCTCCCGCGCTTCTCGATCGTCCCAAGCAGGGTTTCGCCGTGCCTTTGCCGATCTGGTTTCGCGGCCCGCTGCGCCCGATGCTTGGCGACATGCTGGGCGGAAAACAGTTTCTGGAGCGCGGGATCGTGCGGCCGGCGTTCGTGCGCACGCTTCTCGACGAGCACGCTTCGGGGCGGCGCGACAACTCCCATTGGCTGTGGCGGCTTTTGATGCTGGAGTTGTGGCTGCGCGAGTGGAAGGAAGTCGGTGTCCCAGCCGGTGCCGCGCCGGTCGGGGTGAGCGGATGAGCCGCGAAGTTGCGCCGGTAATCTGGCCTGAAGGAAAACGCTTCGCTTTCACGATTTTTGACGATCCCGACGGCCAGAGCCTCGATCAGACGCGGCTGGTCTATTCATTTCTCGCGGATCTCGGCTTTCGAACCACCATCGCGGTGTGGCCGCTCGGCGCGTCGCGCGAGGCGAATTCGGGCGGCGAGACCTGTGCCAATCCCGAGTATCTGCGCTATGTGCAGCAATTGCAGGCTGCCGGATTCGAGGTGGGCTATCACAACGCCACGCTGCATTCCTCGACGCGCCAAGAAACCATCCGCGCGCTGGATGCGTTTCGCGCGCTGTTCGGCGCCGATCCGTCCGCGATGGCGAATCACTATAACGAGGAAGCGATTTATTGGGGCCCGGCGCGCATCACTGGGATTCGACGCTGGCTTTATCTTGCGCTCACGCGCGGCGCGACCGCGGGCAAACACTTCGGGCATGTCGAGGGGCATCCGATGTTCTGGGGCGATGTCTGCCGCGAGCGCATCCGCTACTGCCGCAATCTGGTTTTCGCCGATATCGACACGCTGCACTCGTGCCCGTGGATGCCGTACGAAGATCCAGCGCGGCCGTGGGTACGCAAATGGTATTGCGCGTCAGAGGCGGCGCAGGCGCCGGCATTTTTGAACATTCTCTCCGAATCCAACCAGGACCGCCTGGAACAGCAGGGCGGCGCGAGCATCCTGTACACGCATTTCGGTCACGGCTTCACCTCCGGCGGCAAACTGAATCCGGAATTTCGCAGATTGATGGAACGGCTGGCGTCGAAGAACGGCTGGTTTGTTCCGGTTTCGGTTCTGCTCGATTTTCTCGAATCGCGGCGCGGGCCGGTGGTGCTGAGCGCCTCCCAGCGGCGGCGCCTGGAAACTCGCTGGCTATGGGAGAAGATGTTTCGCGGAACGTCGTGAACATGCTGCGCATCGAGCCTCTTTCGGCCGGACATGCCAAAGCTATCCGCGCGTTCAATGAGCGAATGCGAGGCAGCGGCGACGCTGCGGTTTTCGATCTGCCCGAAACCACTGCGCCGGAGAGCGAAGCGGCGCGCCTCATCCGCGCCACGCATTTCGTCGTGGCCGATGAAGAGGAGGTTCGCGGCGGAATCCTGGCGGTCGATGTGCCGGCGTGGGTCGCGGGAGCCGAGCGCGAGGTTTCCAATTACCAGTCGCCGCTGTCGGAGGGGATTGTCGACCGGCGCTATGCGTCCATCGGCCCCATGCTGATCCGCTTCGCACAGAAACGCTCGCCGCTGGCTTACATGGTCGGCATGGGATCGGAAACGAGCCCGCTGGCGCGCCTGTTGAGCGCCGCGCGCTGGTCGATCGGTTCCGCGCCTTTCCAGTTCCGGGTGCACTCCGCGCGGCGCACGTTGAAGGAGTTGCGCGTCGCGCACGCGACCTCATTCCGTTCGATGTTTGCCGCGATCGCCGGAGGAAGCGGAGCGGCGGCCGTCGGTTTTGCTTTTTTGCAACGCCCTAAAACCGGCATCGGGGGATTTTCGGCGCGAATCGAAAAATGCTGGGGCGATTGGGCGGACGAAATCTGGGAAGCGTTTCGCTGTCATTGCACGTTCGCCATGCGGCGTGATCGCGCCGCGCTTGAAGAGCTGTTCCCCGCTCACGATTCGCGCAACATCATCATCCGCATCGAGCGCGAGGGCGAGACCCGCGGCTGGGCCGCGTGCTACGACACCCAGATGCGCGACCATCCGCACTTCGGGAACCTGCGCGTGGGTGCGATTCTCGATTGCCTCGCGCAACCGGATTCGATGGCGGAAACCGCCGCGCTCGCCGATCGCGAGCTCGCAACGCTGGGCGCCGACCTGGTGCTGACGAACCAAACGCATCGCCTCTGGGTCGACGCATTTCGCCGCGCAGGATTCCTCTCCGGCCCGTCGAATTACGTCGTTGCTTTGTCGCCGGCCCTGGCTACGGCGTGCGGCGGGCGCGAAAGCATTCATGTGACTCGCGCGGATGGCGACGGCCGCATCCACTTGTAGCCGATAATGGCCGTATGCTTCTGCGATCCTCCATTGCGCTGCTGGTCGCCGGCGCGTGCGGTGTTGCGAATGCCGCGGTGGTTACCGCCTGCACCCAGGGCTGCACTTATCCCAATTTTCAGAGCGCCATCAACGCCGCGACGAAGGATTGTGCAATCGACGTGATCGAGCTGACCGCCGGGGAAACCTACTCGGGCGCGTTCCGATTTCACCCGCGTGCCTGCGAGCATCCGCTTACGGTGCGTTCCTCGCGCTGGCGCGAGCTGCCGGCGTTGGGTTATCGCATCGATCCGGCGCGCGATGCCGCGCTGCTGGCGGTGGTTTCGGGTGCGAACACGAGTTACCCGACCATCGAGTTCGGATTACCGGAGATGTTGATCGTAGCGGCCGACCCTGCCGCCGGGACCATCGATCTGGACGGCTTTCCTACGTCCAATGAGCTTGCGGTCGGGACGGCGATTTCCTGCTCGGATCGCGGCAACGGGCTCGGGCCCGAGGCGACGCCGCAGCCTGGATTGCCCGCACCGATCGAGCGCAACACGCGATACTTCATCACCGCGATCGGGTCAGTCCAGGGAACCGCGCGTCGCGGCGTCACATTGTCTCTGAAACCGGGCGGGCCGCCGATCCATATCTCGAACACGGATGGAATCAACTCGCCCAGCAAGAACTACTATGCGCAGCCGGAGTGCGCGTTGTGGAATAACGCATCGAATATTGTCCTGCGCGGGCTCGACATTCGCCCGGCCGATCCCGGCGCGGGGAAAAACATCGGCCCGGCAACCGTGACCGTGGGCGGAAGCGAAAGCGCGGTAGACGCGATGCCGGCCCACATCCGGATCGAACAGAGCGCGATCCGCGGCAATCCACAATGGCGCGATCGCGGAGCGCCGCGCATGGCTATCTTCGCCGATGGACGCGATTTGACCATTCAGGACAGCTACATGGAAGCGCTCGCGTTTCGCGAGGAATCGAAGTGCATCGCCATCACGCAGGGCCGCGGCGTCACGGTGCGGAACAACACCTGCGCTTCGCCCGGTGCGCTGCTGTTGTCCGGCGGCACGGTGCCGCTGATCAAAACCGCGGAAACCCAGGACCTGACCGTTACGGGCAATTTTGCAGTGACGCCCGGGCGGATGTTCTACATGGAAGGTTCGGGTCCGCCGAAGCGGGAGCCGTGCTATTTCGAATCCGGCAGCGGCGCGTTCTATCGCGACAAATCGGTCGCCCCCAACACCTGCGCGAACGGCGGCTGTTATGAATGCTCGGCGCAGGAGCAATGGGTGCAAAACCGTTCCGCGGTGTACCGCGCCGATCCGTATCTGCCCAAAACCCGGCTGGAGCTCAAGAGTTGCCGCAACTGTAAAATCACGGGCAATGTGTTTCGCGGCGATCTTGCCGGCGGCGACACCGGAAATACCGGCTGCATGGCGCTGGTGCTCACCGAGCAGAGCGCCATCGACCAGAACGGCGTTTTCTTCACCGATCATCGCGACATCGTGTTTGAAAATAACTGGTGCGACCGCGTCTGGAGCGGGATCCTGGTGGGGCAGGTCGGTCCGACCACCGGCCCGGGTCCGTACCGGATCACGGGAATCAAGGTGGTCGATCCTCATACGTTCGAAGTTTCGCTCGACGGTCCGCATTCGTTCGGAAACTACACATACCTTTTTTTTGAAGGAATCCAGGCGACCGGAACCATGGGCCAGTTGAACGGCCGCTGGGCGTATCCGGCTGGATTTCCGGATAAGAACACGGTTCGAGTCAGCACGCAGGCTCCGCTCAATTTTCCCGCCGATGGAGAATACACTTCGGGCGGAACGGTCCGCGGAACACGCTGGCCTGTGGGCCGCAATGAAGTTGTTCGGAACAACCTGATTACGCGAATCGGACAATTCCCCCAGCTCTCACAGCATGCCCATCCGGAGGACGCGCTCTCGCGCCCGCTGCGGATTTACAACGGCGTCGAGGGTGGTCCGGAAGTGACCAAGTTGACCATTCGCATGGACAAATCGGGCCGGCCGCAGTTCGGCGTCGCGTTCGAGTCGATCGCCATGGATCGTCCACACCCCAACGCGATTTTCCGCGATTCTATCCTTGCCGCGTACAAATATCCGGCCTATTTGGCCGTGAAACGCGACTGTTCGGCGGATGGATTCGGGACGTATTTCAGCTCGCCGGAGAATTTTTCCAACCTGCTCGAATACGGCCCGGCGGCGGGATGGCCCGATCCGGGTCGCTGCGCGGGGCGTCTGGAAACGGCGCGCGATGACGAAGCGGTGAATTTCGTGGGCGAGGATCAGTCGATTGTGGAGAATTCGAAGCTCGTGCCATCGTCGCGCTATAGCGCGAGCAACCGCTCAGCGAAACTGGTCAACTCGGATGGTTCGGACCTGGGCGCCGATATCGACGTGATCGCGGAAGCCGTCAGCGGCGCAATCGCGGGGACGCCGCGCTGGAGCGAACTGGCCGGCGTGAAAATCACAGCGTCGGCGCAGACCGCTACGCTCAGCTACAACGCGCCGGATGCGGCCGCGGCGTGCCAGGCGATTCTCTACACGGCGCCGGCAAGAATCGAAAAGAACATTCATGCCGATACGCAGGACGCCGCGAACCAAGCCGATTCGCGGCCGGGGAATACGGTCGACGGCGTTCATCGCACCTTCGTGTTCGGTGCGCATTCGCCGCTCTCCCCGGCGACCCATTACGGCTATCTCTTGCAATGCGGCAAGTGGCGGATTCCGGGAGAGTTTCAAACCGCGGCGCAATGAACGTCTATACTGAAACGAGCACGCGCGCATGAGTCTGGCTCAAGCTCTTGAAATCATTCAGTCTGCCCGCGGCACGGCCACCGGAGAACCCTTCGACGCGGGCCTGGCTTGCGGCTTTACTCCCCTTCATCTCCAGACTTTTTTCCACGCCGCGCTTCAGTCGCGATTAACACGGCCGGTGCGCCTGCATTGCGGAATATTCGGGGATTTAATCGGGAATATCGAAAAATTCCCTGCCGAATTGCATGCCGGCGCGGTGGTGATCGAATGGGGCGACCTCGATTCGCGCCTCGCATTTCGTCACCTGGGCGGCTGGCGGCCCGCGCACATGCCGGATCTGGTCGCGACATTCGCCCGGCGCATGGAACATCTTGAGTCCGCGATTCGCGCGGCCGCGGCACGATTTCCCGTTGCGGTTCTGTTTCCAGCTTTGCGGCTGCCGCCCGCATTTTTTTCAGTCAACGCGCGAGCGAGTGCGGCGGCGCTCGCGCTCGAAGCCTCGGTCGCCAGCGCCGCGGCGCGACTGGCGGAGGTTCCCGGCGTCTCGATCGTGAACCGCCAGGAGCTGGAGCTGCGCTCCGCCGCCTCGGAACGGCACGACCTGAAGTCTGAGCTGTTCAGTGGATTCCCATTCACCCGCGCCCACGCCGAAGCCGCGGCCGG
>DATJVN010000040.1:0-43595 GCA_035501755.1 Bryobacteraceae bacterium
TTCCGCTGATGGAGTTTTACGAAGGCACGGAGCTCGCCGGGCAGTTCGATAACTGGGTGGGTCCCAATGTTGCGTGTCTGTTGGCGGTCTGCCGCACGGCGGGATTTGCGCGCGTCGAATTGAACAGCGTGCGCGAAAATCGCGCGCATGTGACGTGTTACCGGAAATGGCCGGGCATTTCGCGCACCGGCGCCGCGCCGGAGCTGATCCTGATCGAAAATGCGTGGTCGCGCGACCACGATTTTTCCGCGCATCGCGACGATTACTTCACGGTGTGGTTCAACACGGAGGAAACCGGACTCGATTGCGATAACGTGTTCATTCAGGTGGGTCCATACGGATGCCGGCCGGTGATGGTTCAGCATGCCGCCGGAAAAATGTGGCAGGCGAACGCGAAACTTGCTCCGGGGCTTCCGCGCGGATGGAACGAAGTGACCATCGCGGTACGGACTACGAAGTTCAGTGCGGCGGCACGCATTCCCGTGGATCTTGTGCGCAGTGATCGCGGCTTGACGAGCGCCTCGACTGAGATTCGCGTCGATCGCATCATCGATGGAAAGACCTACGCGGCGGGAATCGCGCGCGTGGGAGTGGCAGAAAGTTCGGTTTCGGCGTGGGTCGTGGGCATTCCTGAAGGTACGGCGATGAGCGAGGTCGCGCTGCGGCTCGACGGGGCGGATCTTCCGGCTACCTACGTCTCCGCGCTCGATTCGAGCGGTCTGCGCCAGGTGAACGCAATGATCCCGGTCGGGATGGCGCCCGGCGAATACTCCTTATCTGCAAAAGTCCGCGACCTCGAATCGGCCCCCGCGCCCGTGCGCCTCGTCACTGAACGGCAATCGTGACCTTCGGCGTCGTAATGATCCCGCCCGCGTTGATTTGAAGCGGTACGATTCCGTGAACTCCTGCAGGCACGACGACGCTCAACTGATTCACGCCGTATTGAGCCGGCGATAGTCCGGCAAATGGCACGCCGCACTCGACTCCTCCGATGAAAACCGGAGTCGAACCAACCACCGCGTCCGCCGACGTTCCGCCGTCCGGAACCGAAGGTGTCGTCGGCCCCAGTCCATTTGCGAGCACGGTCAGAGTATCGCCCGCTGCGGCCGGATGCGATGGGATGCCGAGAATCGAGCCGGCCGGTCCGGCGATGGCGCCGTCGGAGTTGAACGCGAACGCCTGCCCGTTGGTCGCGTAAACGCCCGGCGCGATTGACGCAGTCGAAATTTTGAAAGAAGGCGTAGAAAGCAGGGAACTCCCGTTCGTCACAACCACTTCCACGTCCCCGCTCACTTCCCAGGGAACCTGCGCGTTGATCTGCTGGGGCGAGATGTACACAAGCGGCGCCGGAATTCCGTTGAAGGTGACAGACTCCCCCACCGAAGACGATGGGACGCTATGCGCGAGCCCCATGCCGAGAATCGCGACCAGCGAGCCCGGCGCGACCGGCTGATCTGCCGCGAGCGACGCTGCATTCACGATCGAATTGATCCGCACGGTGGTGTCGATCAGCACCGTCGTCACGCTGGCGCCGGCCGAAACGATATCCGGCAATCCGTCATTATTGAAATCCGCAACCGCGATCGCCACGGGGTACTGCGCGGGCGTAAGATCTGCCGCGTCCGTAAAACTTCCGTCGCCATTGGAAAGGAACACACTGAGACCGGAGGGAGTGCCGATTTGCACCAGATCGGATTTTCCGTCCCCATTCATGTCCGCGACCACCGGCTGCGGCAAACCCGGAGGCGGCGGCGCGATCGACGAAAACGAAGCGCTCGCAGCAGCGGCCTGAAACGTCCCGCTCCCGCTCCCGAGCAGAGTGCCATAGCTGAACGTCACGGGCTGAGCACTCGACGGGTAGGTCTGCGAGAACGTCAAAATGTCCGCGTTTCCATCCCCATTGAAATCGCCTGTCAAAACCAGAAAACGAATGGGAGTGGTTTGGGAGGCGACAACACCGACCTCGGTTGGTCCGAACACTGGTCCCGGTGAAAACGTGCCGTCGCCGTTCCCGAAACAGACGCCTACCGTCGCATACTCCACATCCGCGACCGCGCCGCCGTTCAGCGTGGTGTAGACATACGCGATATCCAGATTGCCGTTATTCCGGAAATCCGCGACCGCGATATCGATATTGTTCGCACCCGAAACGCATGCGACGCTTATCGCTGGCCCGAACGTCCCGTTCCCCGCCCCCAGCGCGACCCCGCCCGTGCCGATCAGATCCAGGTTCCCGTCCTTGTTTACGTCCCCGACCGCGGCCGGACGTCCGACATACGCGCTCGACGGCGAACCGACCGGCGCCGCGAACGTTCCATCGCCCTGTCCCAGATACGTCTGAATGGGCGGCGCTCCTACAAACGGAAGTCCAATCGGTTCGACGACCACCACAACATCGGCCTTCCCGTCGTTATTGAAATCGCCGACCACCATCGCCAGGGGAATATAGTAGGCGGGCATCGCCGCACCGTGGATCGGGGCCTGAAACGTCCCGTCCCCATTCCCGAGCACTACCGTCAGCCTGGAGTCCGAGAGAAAAACAACATCTGGGTTGCCGTCGCTATTAAAATCCGCCGTCTGGACCCATCCGATGCCCGTGTCCGACGGAATCTGAGAACTGGAGAAAGTCAGCGCCGGCTGAGCGCTTGCGGCTGCGGCCAGGAGCAAAACGCCGCATAAGGCGAGACGGAAAGACACACACGTCCGGCGCAAATCCGCACAATTTCCAATTTTGCGCCGCATGGATGAACGTCACATGCATCCGCGCTTCCGTTCTAATTTTTGGGTTTAGAGGTTTTCGCCGGCTCCGGCGACTTGCGGATCTGTTCGAAGTACTGCTCGACGAATTGCTGGTAGATCAGCGGGACTTCGTCGCGATGGATTTCGCCGCCGGCGTCGGCGTGCGTGGCCTCTTTCGGCGCCCAGGGCGTTTTCAACTGCTGCTTGCTCGATCCCACTTCCACCATCACTTCACCCTGAACATTCTGGGCGCGCTTGCCGAAAATTTCGGTGATCTTCCCCATGGCCTGAAGCTGCTCGGCTTCGCGCGCGGCCTTGTCGCCGTCTGCCGATCCGATGCCGCTCTTGGAATCCGGAGACGCGCTTTTGTCCGAGGCTTTTTCCGCGCCCTTGGCGTCGGCCGCCTGGCTCTTGTCGCCCGAATCGCTTGCGTCGCTCTGCGAGTCGGCGTTGTTCTGTGCCTGCTGTTTCGAGGCTTCGCCCTTCTGATTCGATTTCTGCTGGCCTTGCTGCGCCTGGCCCTGCGCGTTCTGCTGCTGATTCTGGTTGCCGTTCTGCGTATTGGACGGCTTCATCTTGTTCATCATGTTGGCGAGCGCGTCTTTCAGCTTGTCCATCAGCGAAGAGTTTTCGCTCGAGCCGTCCCGGGCGTCCTGCGCGTTCTTTGGATTCGCCGATTTGGAATCCTTGGAACTATCCGGATTGCTTTGCGCATCGTTGCCGTTCTGCGATTTTTCGCCTTGCTCGTTGTTCTGGCCGGGGGCCTGCTGAGGCTCGGCCTGCGGCTCCTGTTTGGCGGAGTCTTTGGCGTCGGCGGTATCCGGATTCGCCGAATCGGGCGCGTCTTCATTATTTAGTGTCGAATCGGGCGCCTGATCCTTGTCGTTGGTAGCTGCGTCCGGATCGTTCTGGTCGTTCGCCGGGCTTTTCGGAAAATTGGGCTTCTTCTGGTTCTTCGCGACCTGCTGCGTAGGCGGGAAAAGCGTGTCGAAGGCGATCTTCACGAGCGACGGCTGAAGATTCAGGGACCCCGTCACGGCGTAGCGCAGCGCGAACAATCCGCCGGCGACCGCGGCGAGCGCGACCGCGGGATATAGGAATCGCGGACGCGAGAACGGAACCGCGCTGCGGACGTCGATGGTGCGCGCGATCGATTCGGCGTCCTGGCGCTGGCGGTCGCGGATGGCTTCGTCGCCAAACGCGCCGGGCTGCTCGAAATGCGTCGCGGTCGAAAGTGCATCGGCCAGGCGTAGACGACGGTCAATGCGCTGCGCGAGCCGGTATTTCGAGGGAACGGTCGCCCGCAGCCGGTACAGCCCGATGCCCAGGCTGGCCAAGGCCAGCAGCGCGATCCAATACCAGTCCAGGATCGAGGTGCCCGCTAGCAAAAGAACGGCCACGCCGCCCATCGCGACCGCAAACGCAAGCATGGACTGTTCCAGAAGGAGATTCGCGAAGCTCCGCGCGTGAGCCTTGTTCAGGAGCCTTTGCACTACAGAACCGTTGCTCAAAATTCCAGGCCTGCCGTTCTGATTATGACACATACGGGCCGGAGTTACGGTTCCGGGAGGGTCCGGCAACCGGGAAGGTGAAGCGTTTGCGGAGGTCTGTTACACTCGATGAATCTATGAGCCTGTTTCGAACCAAACCGCTCGCCAAGTTACTGGCACAAGCCGAACAGGGGGGCGGGCTCAAGCGGACGCTGACCGCGCCGGGGCTGGTCGCGCTGGGCATCGGAGCCATTATCGGCGCCGGAATTTTCGTACGCACGGCAGCCGCCGCGGGCCAGAACGCCGGATCGGGGGTGGTGTTCTCCTTCATCATCGCGGCGATCGGCTGCGCGTTCGCGGGGTTGTGCTACGCCGAATTCGCGGCCATGATTCCGATTGCCGGCTCGGCCTACACGTACGCGTACGTCACCATGGGCGAACTGATCGCGTGGGTGATCGGATGGGCGCTGATTCTCGAATACGCGCTGGGGGCGGCCACGGTATCGATCGCCTGGGCGGAATATCTGAACCAGCTTTTTCCCAACCTGGTGCCGTGGCAGTGGCGGCATTCGCCGTTCCTGCAGCTAGGCGATCACGGACCCCATGGGATCGTGAACGGGCCGGCGCTGGTGATCCTGCTGCTGCTGACGCTGCTGCTGATTAAAGGGACGTCAGAATCGGCGACGGTGAACGCGATCATCGTGGCGGTGAAGGTCACCATTGTGGTGATGGTCATCGCGCTGGGCTGGAAATTCATCAGCCCGGCGAATCACACGCCGATGCTGATTCCCGACAATCTGGACGCCATGCACGCGGGATTCTTCAAGCACGGATGGGGAGGCGTGATCGGCGGGGCCGGAGTGGTGTTTTTTGCCTTCATCGGATTCGATGCGGTCTCGACAGCCGCGCAGGAGACGATCAACCCGGGGCGCGACATGCCCGTCGGGATCATGGGGTCGCTCGCTCTGTGCACGATTCTCTATATTGCGTTCAGTTGGGTGCTGACCGGAATCGCCAAATGGGCGGATTTCGTGGACCCGAGCAAGGGAATGGAAGCGTCGGTGGCCTACGCGATCAATACGGGAATGAAGGGATACGAGTGGCTGGCGACAGCAGTGACCGTGGCGATTCTGTTCGGATTTTCGTCGGTGATGCTGGTGATGCTGCTGGGCCAGAGCCGCGTGTTTTATTCGATGGCCAACGACGGTCTGCTGCCGCGCCTGTTCGCCGACGTGCATCCGAGGTTTCACACTCCCTACAAGTGCAACGCGGTGCTGTTCGTGTTCGTAGGACTGCTGGGAGGATTCCTGCCGGGCGACATTACCGGGAATTTGACCGCGATTGGCACGCTGTTCGCGTTCGTGCTGGTGTCGATCGGCGTGTGGATCATGCGGCGCAAGAATCCGGCGGCGCACCGGCCGTTCCGCACGCCGCTGGTCCCGATCGTGCCGATTCTGGGCGCGGTGGTGTGCTCCGGAATGATCGTGGGACTGGATTCGACCACGCAACTGGCTGCGCTGGTGTGGATGGCGATCGGATTGTGCGTGTATTTCCTGTACGGAAGGAGCCACAGCCGGCTGATCGAGAAGGAAGTGGGGGTGGGACGATGACGCACGCGCTGGTGACCACGGCATTTACGCTCGACGGTTACCGGATCACGAAAGACCTGGGCATTGTGCGGGGAATCGTGGTGCGGTCGCGCTCGATTTTCGGGACCATCGGCGCGGGATTGCAGACCATGGTCGGCGGCAATATTTCGCTGCTGACGGATCTGTGCGAGAAGACACGCGAGCAGGCCTACGAGCTGATGTGCCAGCACGCGGAGCAGATGGGCGCAAATGGAATCGTGGGAGTCCGGTACGATGCCACCGAGGTGATGAACGGGGTCACCGAGGTGCTGTGCTATGGGACTGCGGTGGTCGCGGAGAAGGTCTAGCCGCGAAAACGCAGACAAACGCGAATCACAATAGAATTCGCGTTAAGCGTTTATTCGCGGCCGACACTCACGCCTTCCCGGCTTCTTCCTTCTTCAGCTTCTCGCGCTGCTCTTTCAAAATAGCCTTGCGGCTGAGCTTGATTTTATTGCCTTCGAGCGCCAGGACTTTGACCAGAATCTGATCGCCTTCCTTCAGCTCGTCGCGGACCTGCTTGATGCGGTTTTCCGAGATCTCGGAGATGTGCAGCAGGCCGTCGGTGCCGGGGAAAATTTCGACGAACGCGCCGAAATCGACGATGCGAACCACTTTGCCAAGGTACGTCTTGCCCACTTCGGCGACCGCGCAGATATCCGTGATCATCTGGATGGCGCGGTCGGCCGCGGCTCCGTCGGCGGAGAAAACTTTCACGCTGCCGTCGTCCTCGACATCGATCTTGCAGCCGGTGGTGTCCACGATGCCGCGGATGGTCGCGCCGCCCTTCCCGATCAGGTCGCGGATCTTGTCCACCGGGATTTGCATGCTGAAGATGCGCGGAGCGTAAGGCGAGAGCGTGGTGCGCGGCTTTTCGAGCGTGGCGTTCATCTTGTCGAGAATAAACAGCCGCGCGCCGCGAGCCTGCTCCAGCGCTTCCTTCATGATGGCCGTGGTGATATTGGGGACCTTGATATCCATCTGAAGGGCGGTGATGCCGTCCTTGGTTCCGGCGACCTTGAAATCCATGTCGCCGTAGTGATCTTCCGCGCCGGCGATGTCGGTCAGGACGGCGTAATCGGAGCCTTCCATCACCAGTCCCATGGCGATTCCCGCGACCGGCTCCGAAATCGGGACGCCGGCGTCCATCAGCGACAGTGTCGCGCCGCAGACCGAGGCCATGGAGCTCGATCCGTTCGATTCCAGAATGTCGCTCACCACGCGCATGGTGTAAGGGAAAGTTTTTTCGTCGGGAACCACGGCGGAAAGAGCGCGCTCGGCGAGCGCTCCGTGACCGATTTCACGCCGGCCGGCGCCGCGCATGAAGCCCACTTCGCCCACGCTGAACGGCGGGAAGTTGTAATGCAGCATGAAGCGCTTGGAAGTTTCCGAGGGATCGAGCAGCTCGATCCTCTGCTCGTCTTCCTTGGTTCCGAGCGTGGCGGTGACCATCGCCTGCGTTTCCCCGCGAGTGAACAGGCTCGAACCATGAACCCGCGGCAGCACGCCAACCTCGATGTCGATGTGGCGGATCTGGTCGAACTTGCGCCCGTCGGGACGGCGACGGTCCTTGAGCATTTCGTCGCGGAAAATGCGTTCCTTCAAGCGATCGAACAGGTCGCCGGCTTCTTCCTTCTGTTCCTCCGGAATCGGCTCGAGCGCCTTGGCCTTGCAGGCGTCCACGCGGGCGTAGCTTTCAAGCTTCCCGTACTTTTCCGTGTTCAGCGCGTCCTGAAGTTCGCTGCGAACCGAATCGGAGATCTGGTAATAGAGATCGTTGTTGATCGGCGGCGTGGTGAACTCGGCTTTCGTCTTGCCGGTTTTCTTCATCAGCTCGCGGATTCCGGCGGCGATCTTTTTGCAGCACTGGTGGCCGAACTCGATGGCGGAAAGAACTTCCGCCTCGGTCGCCTGCTGTGCGCCGGCTTCCACCATGACGATGCCTTCGTCGGTTCCCGCAACCACGATGTTTACCTTGGAGGTTTTGGTCTCTTCGTAGCCCGGATTAGCGACCAGCTTTCCGTCCACCATGCCCACGCGAACGCCGCCGAGCACGTGATGGAAGGGGATATCGGAGATCGCCAGCGCAGCGCCCGCGCCGACGATGGCCAGCGTCGAGGGATCGCGCTCCGGGTCGGCCGAAAGCACCATGCCGATCACCTGGGTCTCATGCGAGTAGCCCTCAGGAAACAACGGGCGAATGGGGCGATCGATCAGCCGGCTGGTGAGAATTTCCTTTTCGGTGGGGCGGCCTTCGCGCTTGATAAACCCGCCGGGAAAACGTCCGGCCGAATAGGTGTATTCGCGGTAATCGACGGTGAGAGGGAAAAAGCTCGCGCCGGGTTTGGGTTCGGGGGCCGTGACGGCGGTCACCAGGACCACCGAATCGCCGGAGCGCACGACGACCGCTCCATTGGCCTGCTTCGCCATTTTCCCGGTTTCAAGAGTGATGATCCGGCCGCCGCCGAGATCTACTTCAACGGATTGCAACATTTTTTCTAACGTCCTTTAATCAAGAACCGCCGGTACCGGCCACCGGGTACGACGGCCTGCTTTGATCAAGAGGAGACTTTGGAGGGTTCCGGCCTGCGTTGGCCGGTGTTTCGAGATCGATTTCTGTCAGTGGCGGATGCCAAGGCTCTGAATCAGCTTCTTGTAGCGCTCCGGACTGCAGCCGCGCAAATAATCGAGCAGCCTCCGGCGGCGCTGCACCATTTGCAGCAAACCTCTGCGCGAATGGTGATCCTTTTTGTGGGTCTGAAAGTGCTCTCTCAGATCGTTGATCCGCCGGCTGAGAATGGCGACTTGAACTTCGGGCGAGCCGGTGTCCGACTTGTGGACCCGGAACTGCGATATCACTTTCGTTTTTGCATCACTCGCCAGCGCCATTCGGGAATCGATACTCCTCGTCTATTCTTAATCGTTTTGTACCTTAAAAGAATAGCACAAAACCCGGGATTCAGGTTAAGCTGACGAGAACGGGAGGTTGTTGAAGCTATGATTCGTGTCACGGTAAGCTATCCGAACCAGGCCGGCGCCCGGTTCGATATCGAGTATTACATGATGAAACACATGCCCCTTGTCGCGCAGCGGTTGAATGGGCGGCTGGCCGGCTGGTCTGTGGACCGGGGAGTCAGCGGCGGGGCGCCTGGAACGCAAGCGGAGTACCTGATCCAGGCGGCGATGATTTTCCACGATATCGAAGCGTTTCAGACGGCCATGGCGGTCGAAGGCGCCGCCCTTATCGCGGATGTCCCCAATTTCACTGATCTTCAGCCACGCATCGACGTGTACAAAATCCTCGCCGAGGAGGCCTCGGCGCGCGGCACGGGCGCCTGAACGGTCACTGCACGTTGATGGACACGGTGTTGCTTTGGGCATTACCCGCGAGGATCACCAGCGGATACGTGCCCGAGGCAAGCTGCGGGAGGATCACGTTCACCTGGTACAGGCCTGCGTAACCGGGCGCAAGTCCCGCGAAGGCGACCTGCGCGGTCTGGCCGGCGACGGTCGCCGACACCGGCGTGCTCACGTAAGAGTACGGGCTCGTCGGGGCTGCGGCTCCGTCGCCGGCCGATGGGTTTACCGCGCCCAGACCGGTGAGAAACACTGCAATCAAGCCGCCCGACGACGCCGGATGCGACGCGCCGTTTACCGTTCCATCCGCGTTGATCGCTCCGAAAATCCCGGGTGCGGTCGCGGCGATGGAGAGCGTCGCCGAGACCTGGTTATTGACGGTCACGGTGGCCGGTCCGGTGGGTGTTTCGAAGGGAACCTGCGCATTGATGAATCCCGAGCTCGCGTACATCAGCGGTGCGGGGAGTCCGCCGACGGTGACCGACGCGCCTCCCAGCGTGGCCGGGAGCGGGTACGACGGAGCACCGATCGCCGATTGCGCCAGCGCCGATCCATAGATGCTAATCAGCGATCCCGGCGCAGCGGGCCCGATCTGCTGGCTGGCGGCATTGGTGATCGAAATGGACGGCGCGGGCGAGAGCAGGCCGAAGACGTACAGCGCATCGTTGGTCACTGCGTACACTTTTCCATTGGCAACCATTGGCGCGCTGAATTTGACGAAACTGTCCAGGCTGTCGCGCTGGGAGTTCTGGTTGCTGTCGTAGAGCGCATTGGCGACGTTGGTGGCCTGAAACGCGCGCAGAGTATTGGTGTCGTCCAGCGTCCAGACGATGCCGTTCGTGTTTCCGCTCGCGGAAAGGGTGGGGACGCAGCCGTAATCGGTGAACAGGAACGGCGTGGTCGCCGGCGTACCGACGGCCGCATTCGAAATAGGAAAGGCGCGCAGGTAATCCTCTTCGCCGCAGAAGTACACCCAGTTATCGAAGTACGCCGGATTGCCGAATAGCGACTTGATCGCGCCCGGCATCGACGCGACCACGGCGTCCGAGCGGGACTGAAATTTTCCCAGATTGTCGCGGTCAATGAGGTACAAGCGGCCTTCCTTTCCGGCCCCGGCCATCAGGTGAGGATGCGCCGCGCTGCCGGCCTCGTCGCCGAGCAGCGCGACTCCGGAGGAGCCGGTGTCGAGATCGGCGCTGTCGAGCGAAGCGTAGTTGAACGGCGTGAAGTAATCCTCCACGCCGAGATTCGAGCTGCTGAGCTTGACGTAGCTTTCGCCGAGATCGACGCCGCCGCTTTGTGCATCGAAAGTTCCGTTGCCCGAAACGACGTAGATGTTGCCCGACGAATCGGCCGCGGGCGCGGCGCCGGATGCCCAGAAGGAACCCATGGCCGCATTGGGAGTATCGTTGTACACCGCGACCTGCTGAAGCGTCTGTTCGTTATATCCGAGCAGCCAGCCATGATAGGTTCCGATATCGCAATGCGAGGACATGCCCAGATAAATCACGCCGTTCAACAGGAGCAGCCCGGGCCGCTGCTTATAGTTCTTGGGAATCAACGTGACGGTGCTGGCACCATCGCCGGTTCCCGCGACCGACGCCTGAATCACCACGGGACTCCCCGGTTTCTCGGCGCCGCTGGTCACGTCGAGCGCGTGCAGTCGATGAAAGTAACTGCCGTTTTCCTTGGTCATGGCGACCACGAAAATGGTGTTGGTCGAAGTATCGATTACAGGAGTGCTGGTGATCCCGATTTCCGGCTGGATCTGACCGCATCCCACATCGGTGTAGGGGACCGTCGTGCCGCCGGCCGGGGTCAGGTTGACGTGCCACAAGGCCTGGCCCGAGTCGGCGTCGATCGCGTAGACGCTGTTGTGCTCGGTCGCGATGTAGACCACGTTGTGGCTCGCGCCGCCGATATTTACGCTCGAAAGATACAGCGGCTGGGCGTAAGTCACGCCGTCGAGAGCGAAGGTGAACAGCTTTCCGAACTGGTCCGCATTGACGTTGGACGGCGTGAGAATGGTCTCATTCAGGTTGGCGCCGGTTCGCGCATTGTTGTACTGATAGGTTGTAACGTTTATTTGTGCTGCTAGCGGGAGAACCGCCAGGACGAAGGCGAAACGCATGAAGCCCCTCCGATATAAACACCTGTTGGATCGTTCCGGCTTACTGTCGCGAAAGGATTAACGGCGACGCGATGGCGAAGCGCAGCGCGGGGCTGATGATGTACCGGCGCAGGCACGGGCACCTCGAGGTTTTTCTGGTGCACCCCGGCGGTCCTTTGTGGGCGAAAAAAGATGCCTGGACCATTCCGAAGGGCGAGTACGAATCCGGCGAGACGCCGCTCGAAGCAGCGCGGCGCGAGTTTCAGGAGGAAACCGGTTTCGTGCCCGCCGGTCCGTTTGCGGAATTGGGCGAAACGCGGCAGCGCAGCGGCAAGATCGTCGTCGCGTGGGCCTTCGAAGGCGATTGCGACCCCGGCACGCTGGTGAGCAATACCTGCTTCATCCAGTGGGCGGGGAAACGCCTGGAAATCCCGGAAGTGGACCGCGGAGCGTGGTTTTCAATCGAGGACGCGCGCAAGAAGATTTTTGAGGGCCAGGAGAAATTTCTCGACAGATTGCCGGCAGCGAATCAACGGGACTGATTCATCCCCACGCGCCGAGCAATTTCCGCACAAGCACGAGTTGACCCAGGTGGTACGAATTATGATCGGCCACCAGCAAGGCTTCGCGCAGGGGAGTCTGTCCCTCGCCGTGTGGAATCTTCGCGTAGAGGTCGGTCGCCGCGTTTTCGACCAGAGCGCACATCGCGGCCAGATCGTCGCGGAAGGCGCGCACCGATTTCGACCACGCGTTCGCATTGGGCGGCGCGGGCGATTCCGGCCAGTACCCTTCCGGCCATTTCGGCGATTGATGTTTGGGATTGCGCGTGAACTCGAGGATGTCCCATTGCGCAAGGCGCATGTGCTCGAGCAGTTCCCAACAGGAGTGCGGTGAGCGCGGCGGACGCTTGCCCCGCAGCTCCGCCGGGATGCCTTTGAGCGCTGAATCGAAATCGACGTGCGCGCCGCCGCCGCGCAACAGGTAGAGCAGATGTTCGCGAAGTGGGTCCACAGCGTGATTATACGCACAAAAAATTGCGTCTTTACGCGCGCATTTCGCGCAAGGCCTTGAACGCATTCAATTTTTTGTAGCGGTTACAAACGGGCACAAATTTGCCTCGGCGCAATTTAGAGCGCAGTCGGGGTCGTTAACCAAGCTCTGAGGAACGCGTGAAAAATGCTATGCCGGCGGTGTGTCTGGCGATCGGATGGATCGCGGCGGCGCCGGCGGGTGGACAATTCTTGACCAATGGCGTAATCCGTGCGACGGATACGCCCAAGGGCAGCGTGTTCCTGACGTTCGACGACGGCCCGGACGAACCGGGACCCGACGGGCTGACGCAGATGGAAAAGGTCGCGCGATTTCTTCGGGGGCCGGTCAGCATTCCAGTGCCGGGCGAGCGCAGCGCAGTACTCAAGAGCATCCGCGCATCGTTCGCGATCGTGGCGTGCCATTTCATCGGCCAGGATCCGCCCAATCCGATTTCGTCCCTGTGCGTCGGCTTGGGCGACGTGCCCGAATCGGTCGCCACCAACGTGATCGCTGACGGTCATGACATCTTCAATCATTCGCAAAATCATATTCCGCTGACGATGATTCAGGTCCCTTCCGACGTCCTGTACGAAGTGGGGCACGCGCAGATCGAGGTGGATAAGCTGCGCGACAACAGCCCGCGCATATTCCGCGGGCCGGGGCTTGCCTTCAGCGCGAGCGTCGCGGGAATGTTGAACACGGATCCCTTCGCCAGCCAGATCACCGGGCCGATCGACGCCGACGTCGGCGGCGGATTCGACGTCAACGGCACGTGGATGGGCGGCGACTGGGATTGTTTCGAGCTGAACATGAGCGTTCCCTTCTGCGGCGATCTGTACGTCAACGCGATTCGCAATGCGCCGCAGGGCGCGATCGTGCTGTTGCACGTTCGCACGGAAAGCATGACAGGACGCGATGGAAATCCTTTTCCCTTGGATCTGGCGCGTTATATCGTGGAGAACCTCGGTCCCGACTACGACTACCTGCCTCTCGACGCGATACCGGGTGTACGCGGCGAGCTGATGACTGGCCCCGTGACGCAGGTTTCGACGGAGTTCGGCGCGGCGGATGGACAAGGATTGGTAGCCGCGGGCCTCTTGAACGGTCCCGGAGACGCGGCCGGCATCTGCAAGGCGCGCGGCTCGACCGTCACCTGCAAAACGAGCGACGGCAAGGGCGGTTTCCTGCCGTCGGCAACGTGGATGGTCATCGGCGATCCAAGCTGGACGGCGACATACGGATCGGCCTTCTGGCTGGCGGATGTGAATGGCGATGGCTTCGCCGACCTGGTGTTTCCCGCGTCGGGGTCGCTGTGGGTCGCGCCGAACAATCTCCGGGGAGGGTTCGACCCGCCACGCGAATTTTTCCACGGACCGGTTCCCGATCCGCGCTACATCCGCTTCGGCCGCGTGACCGGGAGCGCGCGCGCGGACATGGTCGCCTGGACCCCGGACCTTGCCGCTCCGACTGTGTATGTGAACGACGGCGTGCACCTGATTGCTCCGGCCGCACCTGTATTGGGAAGCGGCGCGCCAGGGCTGCAACGATTGACGGCGCAATTGATCGATCTCGATGGCGACGGCCGCGCGGACCTGGTGGTGCGCGGCGAAACGCACGTCCACTGCGCGCACAGCACAGGTGCAGGATTCGGGCCGCTGCGGGCGTGCTCGATCGCAGGAGGTCCGTTCGCCGAACACGTGACCGAGTGGAACGCGCAGTACGCCGATAGCTTCGGAGTCGCGAATATCAACGGGCCGGCGGTGGTGGCCGGGGTTCCGACCGGTGTGATTTTTTCGCCACTCACGAAAGGCTCGTTGAGCAACCGGCACCGCTATCTGTGCAACGACTGTTTCACGAACGCGGCGGATCAGGCCTGGAAACCGCAGCTGCGGGCTTCGCAGATCGTGTGGGCTGACTTCACGCATAGCGGCGTGGACTCCCCCATGTTCGTCCGGGCAGACGGGTTGTATCTGGCGGTGACGCAGCTTCCGAAATGACGCGCTATTCCGGGCCGAGACGGCCCAGGATGTGATCGCGGATCCAGTGCTCGTCCCACCATTCGATCGGATTCACCTGGACTCCGCCGATCTGCATGGAGAAATGCAGATGGTCGCCGCCGGCGAGTCCCGTTGACCCGCTCTTGCCGATGAGTTGGCCGCGCTTCACCGTGTCGCCCTCTTTGACGGCGAACTCGCTCAGGTGCGCGTAGATCGATTGCAGCGAGAGTCCGTGATCGAGCACGATGCAGTTGCCGTAAATTCCGAGCGGCGCGGCCCATACGACCGTGCCGTTGTTCGACGCGAGCACCGGCGTGTGCGCGGATACGGCGAGATCGAACCCGAGGTGCACCTGCTGATCGATCTTCTTCCCCTGATAAACGTAAGTGCGCACGTCGGCGAAGGCGGATTCGACTTTGGCGTTGGCAAGCTGGAGAAACGGCTGGGTCCACAGAAATTTAACCGCCGTTTTCAAGCGCAGATCGGCGAGCGTTTTATTGTTCTCGCGGCGCATTTCGCCGTTGATTTTGAGAAATCGCGTAAGCAGGTCGCCGGAGCCGTTGGGGTCGATCTGGTTGACCACTTTTTCAAGAAAGCGGTCGTCGATGACCAGATCGCGGGCGCGAAACTTCTTGGGGAAGATTTTGAACCAGAATTCGGAGCGAGCCTGGTCGCCGGCCGCATTTTTTGCGTAAACGAAGGGCGTGACCGTCGGCGGCGAATCCCACGAATAAGCAAACAGTGCGATGCGTTCGCTGCCGCGAAACGGAAAACTGGGAAAGCTCAGGTTTCCCACTTGGACGCCGGCTTCGGTCCACGCGCCGGATGGGGTCAGCAGCGCCATCTCCGATCCGCCCTGGTTGATGTAGTGCTGGAAGCCATCGGTCGAAACGGAGGGCGGGTGAAATACGACGTCCACATTAGAGGCGATGGAATCGGTGGAGGCGCGCATGTCGTTCGATGTCGCTTCGACGATCAGACGCGCCTTGCCTTCCTTGACAGCCGCCTTGCCCAGGGCGAAATGAACGATTTGCGGCGCATCGTGATGGCGGAAAAACGTGAATCGGGTCGCTGGCTGTGAGATTTCGGCGAGCTTCACGAGCGAACCGTTCTGTTCGATCTCGGCCTCGACGCGCCGCGCGCCATGCGGATTGGCGACCCGGACCGCAATCGGAGTCGATTCGCCGATCGCCTTGGGCGCGGGGTCGAACGCAAGGGTCGAACGGGAAGACAGGAACATGAGAGCGGCGCCTGCGCACACCACCAGTGCAAGGAGGGCCACGACTGCTTTGAGCATCTAACAATGATGCACCGTCCATTCGTTTCGTTACCCGAATCCCGCTTGCTGCGCTAAATTGTTCCTAACATGCCCAGCGTCTTCGCCGGCACGTCCGGATTCGCCTATCCGACCTGGAAGCCCGAGTTTTATCCCGCCAAACTTCCGCAGAGAGACTTTTTGAAGCACTACGCGACGCGCCTGAATGCGGTGGAGATCAACTACACGTTCCGCCATCTGCCCTCGGCATCAACGCTGGAGAACTGGGTCAACGCGACGCCGGCCGGCTTCGTCTTCGCATGCAAAGCGCACCAGCGCATCACCCATATCCTGCGCCTGAAGGAATCCGAATTCCTGCAGGTTTTCTTTCACGCCATCGACCCGCTGCGGTCGGCGCGACGGCTTGGTCCCGTGCTGTTTCAATTGCCGCCGAATTTGAAGTGCGATGCGGAGCTGCTCGCCGCGTTTCTCGAAAAACTGCCGCGTGATATTCGCTGCGCATTCGAGTTTCGCAACGAAAGCTGGCTCATCGATGAGGTCTACCGGCTGCTCGAGGCGCAGGGCGCGGCACTGTGCCTGGCGGAATCCGACAGGCTGGAGATCCCGCACGTGATCACCGCCGGATTTGTGTATTCGCGCTTGCGCAAATCCGATTACAGCGCGGCGGAGCGCGAGGAGATCGCCGAACGCGTGCGCGGGATTCTCTCCGGCGGACGCGACGCGTATGTTTTTTTCAAGCACGAAGACTCGCCCGCGGGCGCGCTGTACGCCGAAGAGCTGATACGAGCTACGAACGCCTAGTATCCCGTCGCGCAAGTTCGTTGAATCATCCTGATCGAGCTTCGGAGAGCGGCCTTTGATCCGCGCAGGGCTTCAGCCCTACCGACCATGCCGAATTGCGGAGCTGAAGCTCCGCGCGGGATAAATCCCGCCCTCCAAAACGGTCCACTCGGATCCCGGAGATATGCCCCGAATTTCTGGGAAACCACACTAGCAGATTTCTGAAAAGGGTCTGTCCGTTTTTTCGAGCAACCTTCTACGCGATCTCGGTTATCCTGTCTGGGTATGCAGAGCTTCGACATGATCGTGCTCGGCTCGGGACCGGCAGGGCAGCGGGCGGCGATTCAGGCGGCGAAATCGGGCAAAAAAGTCGCCGTGGTTGAGAAGGCGCAAGTGGTCGGAGGCGTGTGCATCAACACGGGGACCATCCCCAGCAAGACCATGCGCGAGGCGGTGCTGCATCTCTCCGGCTACCAATATCAGAGCATGTACGGCATGAACTACCGCGTGAAGGAAAAGATCACGATGTCCGATCTCGCCTTCCGGGTACAACACGTAATCAAGACTGAGATCGACGTGACCGTGGCGCAACTTTCGCGCAATAACGTGGAGACGGCGTTCGGCGTGGGCAGCTTCGTCGATCCGCACACCATTCGCGTCACCAACGCGCTGGGTAACGTGGATTTTCAGGCGGATATCGTGGTGATCGCGACCGGGACCAAGCCTGCGGTCTCGCCCAAGGTGCCCATCGACGGAAAGACCATCGTCAATTCCGACCAGGTGTTGTCGATGGAGCAGATTCCCAAAACGCTGATTGTGGTGGGCGGCGGCGTAATCGGCGTCGAGTACACGTGCATGTTCGCGATACTCGGCGTGCGCGTGATTCTGATCGAAAAGAGGCCGCGGCTGCTCGAATTTGCCGACTCCGAAATCATCGAGGCGCTTTCCTATCATCTGCGCGACCACCGCGTGACCATGCGCCTCAACGAAGAAGTCTCGAGCGTGGAACCGGCGGCGGATGGCGTGGTCGCGAATCTCGAAAGCAAGAAAAAGCTTTCGGGCGACGCGCTGCTCTACGCTGTGGGACGGCAGGGCAACGTGGACGATCTGAATTTAGCCGCGGCCGGGCTCGAGGCCGACGCACGGGGAAGAATTCGGGTGGACGCCGAGTACCGTACCACGGTCCCGCACATTTTCGCGGTGGGCGACGTGATCGGATTTCCCAGCTTGGCGTCGGTTTCGATGGAACAGGGGCGCATCGCCGCGGCGCTCGCCTTCGATAAGCCGGTGCACTCGAATCCGGCGACGTATCCCTACGGGATCTACACCATCCCGGAGATTTCGTTCATCGGCAAGACCGAGGAGCAGCTTACCGATGAAGATGTGCCCTACGAAGTCGGCGTAGCGTATTATCGCGAAATCGCGCGCGGACAGATCCGCGGCGACACCACCGGGCGGCTGAAAATTATTTTTCATCGCGAAACCAGGGAACTCCTCGGCGTCCATATCATCGGGGAAGGCGCAGCGGAGTTGCTGCACATCGGGCAGGCGGTGATGATTCTAAAAGGTACGGTGGAATATTTCGTGGATACGGTATTCAATTATCCGACGCTCGCCGAGTGTTACAAGGCCGCGGCGTTTAACGGCATCAACAAGCTCGCGAGATTCTAAGGAGCGCTTGTGCCCAGAAACATTGGAGTGGTGATCAGCGATCACATCACGCTGGGCGTGGTGGAGGGGGATCGGGTGGCTGGAAACGTGGTGCGTTACCCCGGCGATCGCAACGCGTCCGAACAGCTCCGCGCCATGCCGGTGGAGGAGTTGGTGCGGGTTCAGGCTGACGAAGTGAAAGCGCTCGCCGAGGGCGAGACGGTGGAGGCGATCGGCCTCGCGTATCCCGGAATTGTGCGTAACGGAACCATCGAGGACTCGC
Organism: Bryobacteraceae bacterium; assembly: GCA_035501755.1. Classification (GTDB taxonomy): domain Bacteria; phylum Acidobacteriota; class Terriglobia; order Bryobacterales; family Bryobacteraceae; genus Palsa-187. Next base: position 18,343 of record DATJVN010000040.1, read on the forward strand.
CCAATTTCCAGCAGTTGAAGGGCTGCGCCATGGAATCCGCCATGCGCGAGGCGCTGGCGGAGCGCGGCATTCACGCCAAGCTGGCGATTTCCAACGACGCCGACGTGATCGCGTCGGGGATTGCGGCGCAGCACGGAAAACTGGACCAACTGGTGCGCATCTGGTGGCTGGGAAACGGGATCGGGTTCGGACGCTATCCGGCCGCCGAAGGCGTTTGGGAGGGCGGACACACGGTGGTTTCGCTCGATCCGAACGAGCGCTTCTGCGGTTGCGGAGGCATCGGACATCTGGAAAGCATCATGGGGCATCGCGCAATGCGCCTGCGCTTTCTCGATATGGAGCCTGAGGAAGTGTTTGAGGCGGCCAAAGCGGGCGACCCGCGCTGCTCTCAATTCGCGATCCTGTGGCATCGGGCGCTCGCGGCCGCGACCGCCTCTTGCATTCACATGGACGGTCCAGGGAAATTTTATATTACTGGCCCCAATGCGAAGTTCGTGAATCTCGCGTTTCTGAACCGCTCGGTGCAGGAGATGGTCAAGATGAGCCCGCTGCAAGGTTACGTTTTCGAGATCATCGACAAAAGCGACGAAATCGCGGTAGTGGGCGCCGTGGTGAACGCACTGCGCGCTTGAACCGTCACGGCGGTTGGGGCTGATCGACGATCGCTAGAACCCGGTGTTGTGCACGGCCGGAGTTTGGCGATGCACGGGAACCGCGACGTCGAACCAGCCGATCATCATCTCGTCCCAGGTCTGCGGTCCCCAGAAAATAGTCGCCGCGGGGTTGGGATTCGCCGGATTGTTCGGCGAGTTGTCGTACACGGCCGAAGCTTCGATGCGCGTCCCGCGCGGCAGCAGCTTGGGAGTCTCCAGGTAATAATACGGCTGCCAGTTGAAATCGAAGTGTGGGATATTGAGCAGGATTTCGGTTCGACCGTCGGGATAAATCGCGCGGAACACAAACGACTTCCCGCGCAGGTGCATGTGCGCCCGCAAACCCATCAGCTTCACCGGCTCCTGGATCATTTCCGATGCGGAGATGTGATAATCCGGGTCGCCGGGCGGAATCGACAGCCAGTGCGCGGCGGCTTGCATAGCCACGATCTGCTCGGTCGCAGGCTGTTTGGCGAAGATCAGGCCGATTCTGGTGCGATCCTTGGCTGCTTTTCCGATGGCCTGGTAATGCATCTGAAAAACCAGCGTCGATCCGGCCTTGATCAGCCGCGCCTGACCGGGTTTCCAGAATTGCGGCGTCATGCCGGGAGCATAGCCGGCGAGGTAGTCTTCCTCATCCCGGCCGTTGGGAGGATTGACCACGACAATCGCGTGATGCACCACCGCGCGATTGCCCGGGCGCACCTCCACGGCTTGCACCCATTTGTCCTCGGTGAAATGCGTTTGGACCGCGATGTACTGGTAATCGATGACGCCGCGCGCCGGGACGTTAAATTCATAGGGCAGCTCGAATACCGCGTCGGGCTGGGGAATGCGCCAGCCTTCCAGAAACGCTCGCGGCTTGGGTGCGTCCGCAGGATCTCCCTTGGGCGCACCTCCGTCGACCCAAGCTAGCAGCGTTTCTTTTTCCCCCGGGGCCAAACTGAGATCGTTCGAAAATTTTCCGTAGCGCGGATCGGCCTGCCACGGCGGCATCTTTCCGGTGAGCAGCGCGGACTTGATCGCCTTCGCCCACGGCCGCACCTGCTGATAGGTCAACAGCGGCATGGGACCGGCTTCACCCGGCCGATGGCATTCCTGGCACCGGTTTTGAAGAATCGGCTCGACGTTCTGGTGAAACGTCACCGCCGGAGCCGCCTGTAAAAGAGCGCAAAATACCGGCACTATCAGGACTTGAACCCGCGCGTTCACAGTTACCTCGGGAATATCCATCATACGCGCAAACCGACCGGATCGTTACGATGAATTTCGCGTACAGGCGCAAATTGTCCGGGCCTAAGGTGAACTCCGATGGCGCGAGCGTTTTTCTCGTCAGGAAAGTCTATTCTTTGAGTAGCTATGAATTCCCGAATCGCTGCCCCGCTGATCGCGCTGGGTCTGGCCGGCGCCGTACTCACGCCCATTCTCGCCGACGAAGGTATGTGGACCTTCGATAACCCTCCGGTGAAGCTGATCCAGCAGAAGTACGGCTTCACGCTGACCAGGCAGTGGCTGGATCATGTTCGCCTCGCTTCGGCGCGGCTGAACGACGGCGGATCGGGATCCTTCATCAGCCCGCACGGCCTGCTTCTGACCAATCACCATGTCGCGAGCGGTCAGCTCACCAAGGATTCCACGCCGGAGCACGATTACATCAAAAACGCTTTTTACGCACGCACGCAGTCCGAAGAGCTGAAAGCGCCCGACCTGGAAGTCGACGTCCTCATGTCCACAGAAGACGTGACCGCGCGCGTTCAGGCAGCGGTCAAGAACGCTAAGACTCCGGAGCAGCAGGGCGACGAGCGGCGCAAGATCATCGCGGAAATCGAGCGCGACAGCTTGCAGAAGACCGGCCTGCGATCTGAAGTGGTTACGCTGTATCAGGGCGGCGAGTATTGGCTGTACCGCTACAAGGAGTACACCGATATTCGCATTGTCTTCGCCCCGGAGCAGCAGGCGGCCTTCTTCGGCGGCGACGACGACAATTTCACCTACCCGCGTTACGACCTCGACATGGCGATCTTCCGCGTGTACGAAAACGGCAAGCCTATAGACTCGACGAATTATCTGAAGTGGAATCCGAAGGGACCGTCAAACGGGGACCTGTTGTTCGTGTCCGGCAATCCCGGCTCGACCGAACGGCTGGATACGGTGTCGCAGCTCGAATATCAGCGCGATCAATTGCTTCCGCTCGAGCTGGTGCTGCTGCACGATCGTTACGATGTGCTCAAGAGTTTTTCTCAGCGTGGGGACGCCGAGGCGGTCGAAACTACGGACGATCTGCTTCGGGATTCCAATTCGATCAAAGCGCTGGCCGGAATGCTGGATGGCTTGAAAGAGAAGCGCATCATGGACACCAAGCGCGGCGACGAGGGGAAATTCCGCGCGGCGGTGCTGAAAAATCCGGAGCTGAAGGCGAACTACGGCAACGCATGGAACGATATCGCCGAAGCCGAGCGCAAAGCCGCGACGCGGACCAAGGAGCGCTTCTTCCACAGCACGGATTCACAACTCGCCAGCTTCGCCGCAACGATTGTGGACTACGTCGCCGAAATCAAGAAGCCGGACGGAGAGCGTCTGCCCGGCTTCCACGACGCGGATCTCAAGAGCTTGCAATTCCAGTTGTTCTCTCCCGCGCCGGTGTACAAGGACATGGAGATCGCGCGAATGACCGGTGCGTTGGCCCTCGATCTCAAGCAGATGGGCGCGAAGGATCCCTTCGTGAAGATCGCGCTCGACGGCAAAACTCCGGCGCAAGCCGCGCAATACTACGTTTCCGGCACGCACCTGAATGATCCGGCGGTCCGAAAGAAGCTGATCGAGGGTGGACAAGCCGCGGTGGATGCATCCGCCGATCCGATGATCGTGCTGGAGCGCAAGCTCGATCCGATGCGCCGCGAATCGATTCGCTGGTGGCAGGACAACGTGGAGAGCGTACTCGACCGGGGCGGCGAGGAATTGGGCCGCGCGCGTTTCGCGATCTACGGGCGGAACACGTACCCCGACGCGACCTTCACGCTGCGGCTTTCCTACGGTCAGATGAAGGGCTACCCGATGAACGGAACCATCGCGCCTCCGATGACGACCTTCTACGGCCTGTACGGACGCTCGGCGGACTTCAGCAACAGCGGCGAGTTCTACCTCATTCCGCGCTTCGCTGAAAATCGCGACAAGCTGCATCTGGCGACTCCGTTCAACATCGTCACCACCAACGACATCATCGGAGGCAATTCGGGCTCGCCGGTGATCGATAAGGACGGCTCCATTGTCGGCTTGATTTTCGACGGGAATATCGAGTCGCTAGTGGGCGATTACGTGTACGACATCGAGACCAATCGCGCGGTTGCGGTGGACACGGCGGCGATGACGGAAGCGCTCGAGAAGCTGTATGGCGCCGGCGATCTGCTCAAAGAGATTATGGGTCAGTAGACGTCCGTCCGGACCGCACGCCCATAAATTTTCTTGACACAACGAAGACGTTCGTAGTAATGTCTTCGTAGTGACCAGGACACCCGATCCGCCCCGCCCCACCGACGCAGAGCTCGAAATTATCGCCGTGCTGTGGAGCCGCGGGCCCGCGACCGTTCGCGACGTCCACGCCGCCATCAGCCGCCGCAAGGCCGCACAATACACCACAATTCTCAAGCTGATGCAGATCATGACCGAGAAAGGTCTGTTGAAGCGGGACGAAAGCGAGCGCGCGCACATTTATGAACCCTGCCGAACCAAGGAATGGACGCGACGCCAGTTGGCGGGCGACCTGCTCGACCGCGCGTTCGGCGGGTCGCAGGCGAGTTTCGTGATGGGAGCGCTTTCGGCCCGCAAAGCCTCGTCCGAGGAGCTCCAACAGATTCGCCGGTTGCTTGACGAATACGAGAAAGGAACGCGATGAACCTTCTGATCACTTTCGCGCGATCGCCGTTCGCCGCGGCGCTTGGCTGGAGCTTGATGGATTTCCTGTGGCAGGGCGCCGGGATCGCGCTGGTCGCGTGGGTTTCGCTGCGAATCGCGCGCACGGCGCGGTGGCGCTATGCGATCGCCTGCGCGGCGTTGTTTTCGATGCCGGTCGTTTTTGGCGTGACGCTATGGCTTACGGCGCCTGGCGCTCTGGCCGTCGCCGGCGCAGGGCGTTTGGTGCCAGCGACGCCGTCATTCCCCGCGGCGGTCCCACCGTCAGGTCAGGTCGCGCGCGATTTCAGCGCGTACGTGGAATGGGTCGCGCCCGCGTGGATGGCCGGGGTCGTGTGCCTGCTCTTTTATCGCGCGGCCGCGTGGATCTTCGCGCTGCGATTGCGCCGGCGCGGAACCTGCGGTGCGTCCGCGGAGTGGATCGGCCGGGTCAAGGCTCTTTCGGCGAGGGTGGGAGTCTCGCGGCCGGTCGCGCTGCTCGAATCGGCGCTAGCTGAGGTTCCAGTGATGATCGGATACCTGCGGCCGGCGATCCTGGTGCCGCTCGGAATGCTCGCGGGTCTCGCGCCGGAGCAGGCGGAAGCGATTCTGCTGCACGAGCTCGCGCACATCCGCCGCGCGGACTACCTCGTGAACGTGGTGCAGGGCGCGCTCGAAGCGCTGCTCTTTTATCATCCTTCGGTGTGGTGGATTTCGAAGGTGATCCGGGCGGAGCGCGAGAACTGTTGCGACGACCTGGTGCTCGCCGCTCAAGGCGATCCTCACGCCTACGCGACCGCGCTGCTCGCTATTGAAAGAAACCGAAGCAGCGAAATGCAGCCCGCCCTGGCGGCGACCGATGGCGATCTGCTGCGGCGTATCCGCCGGGTGCTGCGCGTGCCGCAAGCCCGCGATGCAAGCATGCCCGTGACTCCGGCCGCGATAATGCTGGCCGCGCTGGCTGTCGGATTTGCGCACGCGCAAGCCCCGGAAATGCCGGCCGTGTACGCGAAGTGGCTGACGGAAGACGTGGTCTACATCATCACGGACGTGGAGAGAGAAGGCTTCAAGAAGCTTACGAACGACGAGGATCGCGAGGCGTTTATCAAAGATTTCTGGCTATTCCGCGATCCCACGCCAGGAACACCGAAAAATGAGTTCAAGGAAGAGCACTATCGGCGCATCGCCTACGCGAACGCGCATTTCAAATCGCCGACACTCGCAGGATGGAAGACGGATCGGGGCAGGATCTACATTGTGTACGGCCCTCCGGACGAGATCGAATCACATCCGTCGGCAGGTCCGTACAAGCGTCCGTCGGATCAAGGCGGGGGGACCGTGAATACCGCGCCGTTCGAACAGTGGAGATACAAGTACATCCAGGGCATCGGACAGAACATCATCATCGAATTTGTCGACTCCGCAATGAACGGCGAGTATCGCATGACGACGGACCCGCACGCCAAAGAGGGCGTGAAGGTGCCTCTTGCCTCGGGACGAAAGCTGAGCGCGAGCGTGAGCGGGCCGGGTGAGGTGACGGTCTGGATTCCGATCGACTCTTCCGGCAGCCTCGATGTATCCGGGCGCGCGACGAACAACTCGGGATTCGCGGTGGCGTGGTTCGATCAGCCCGTCGAAAACGCGGCTGGAACCATGCTGGTGAAGAAGATGAATCTGGCGCCAGGATCTTATTGGGTCGCGGTGACGGTGATAGAAACGGCGAGCGGTAAAGCTCACACAGATGGCGTGAGCATTCAACTCCAGTGATCACGCCTGCGCATCATTTTTTCTCCTTGTTCCCGATGACGCGGTTGGCGAAATAATTGGTCACGTTAGCCTCGCTGCGCGCGACCTCGTAATACGCAGCCTTGAGCAACTGGTCCTTGCGATTGAGCAGCGTCTCGCGGATGGTTTGCTGCACCTTGGGATCGCTCAAATCGCGCTGGCCGGCCGGCTCGCGCGTGATCACTTTCAGGATTCGATACCCCTCGGCGGTGCGCAGCACGCCGGTGATCTCGCCGGGACGCAGAGCCAGGATGGTTTTGCGCAGCTCCGCATTGGCCTTGTCCAGCGCCGATTCGGGAATGAAGCCCAGATCGCCGCCGTTCTGCGAAGAGTTCGGGTCCTCCGAGTAATTCTGCGCGAGCGAGGCGAAATCGTCCCCCATCCTCAGGCGCTGGTATAGCGCGTCGATCTTCTTACGCGCCTGCCCATCGTCCTGCGCCTTGTCGTTCTTGAGATTGCGCACGCTGGGGTCGGGCCCGGGCGTCACCAGGATCTGCGCCATGTGGATCTGCGGCTCGGCCAGATCGAAGCTGGACTTGTTGGCATTATAAAAATCCGCGATGTCCTTATCCGAAATGCTGATTTTCGAGGTGATCTCCTTGTTGAACAGCTTGGCGACGCTCAGGTCGCGGCGAAGCTGCGCCTTGAGGTCGTCAACGGTGAGCTTGCGGTCGTTGAGCTGTTTTTGAAACTCCTCCTGCGTGTAGGGCGCCTTGAGCTCGTTGTATTTCTGCTCGACCTCGGCGTCGGTGGCCATCAGGCCCTCTTTTTCGGCGCGTTGCAGCATGATTTCACCGTCGATCAACGTGCGCAGGACTTCCAGTTTCTGGATATCCACCTGGTCCTCGGTGGTGTGATCGCCGGCGGTTCGCTCCAGGGAGGTCGCCGTCGCCGGAAATTGCGACAAGTACTGCTTTTCGAGATCGGCGTAGGTGATGGCGCGGCCGTTGACCATGGCGGCGACATTGGCGGGAACCGAGCGGGTGCATGCGCTGGCACCGAAGACGATCAGAACGGCAAAGAGCTTTCGGGGCATGCGGAAAAACTTTATTTTACAGGAGCGTTCGCGCGAATCACTAGCGGCATAGGGGGAAACTCCGATTGACGCATAAGGCGGACTGCACCATAATGAATCATCGCGCCTCGGAGGATTCATGCGCCAGCGCTTTATTACAGGTGTATTGTTGCCGTCCCTAGTGGCTGTGGCGTTCAGCCTGCCCGTCGACGCCTCGGTGAGCTATAGCTGCGGCGCCGGAATCAGTGCGGACGTCTGCAATTTCCTCAACGTCACGATTGCCGGCTATTACAACAACACGTTCACCAATGCCGACGCCGCGATTTACATCCAGTTGGGCAGCACGGGCTTGGGCGAGAGTGAATTCGACAGAATCGAGCTCTCATACAGCTCATATGCGACCACGTTCGACGCGGAGTCAACAGATTCGGCCGCGATTGCGGAGCTGCCTTCGACTAATCCCGACGTCGCGGGCGGGGGTGTTTATGTCACGGCGGCTCAGCTCGAGGCGCTGGGATTGAGCATCACCGCGGGCAGGTACGGCGTGAACCTGAGCGGCAGCTCGTGTAAGCTCGGCACCAGCGGCTGCTATAACGGCGTGATTACGATCAGCAACGGCGCGGATCTGTATTATCGTCCGAACGGCGGCACGATCGGTATGACGCAGTACGACTTTTACAGCGTGGCCGAACACGAAACGGATGAAATTTTAGGCACCGCTTCGTGTCTCGTCGACATCAGCGGAGCGGCCGGCAATGGGTGTACGAATCGCTCAGGTACTTCGGCCGGCGTGTCCGCAACCGACCTGTATCGCTATTCGAGCCAGGGCACTTTCGCCTGGACGAGCTCCAGCACCGCGTACTTCTCGATTGATGGGGGCAAGACCATGCTCGCGGCGTACAACAATACGCCTAACGGCGGCGATTACGGCGACTGGGTATATCAATCCAGTTGCAGCGCGGACTTGGTACAGGATTACGCCGCCACGCCCGGTTGTAGCCCCAATATCATTACCGATCAGGGCACGCCCGAGATCCAGTTGCTGAATGCGGTTGGCTTCGATCTCTCTGCACCGGAGCCGGCGACATTCGCGTTGCTGGGCGCGAGCTTGATTGGTTTAGGCGTGATTGGGATGCAGCGCCGCAGGCGCAAATAAGCTCACTTCGCGTCGCGCCAGTTTTCACCCACGCCGACATCCACCACCAACGGGACTTCCAGCTTCTTCACGGACTGCATTTCCGACTTGACCATCGCGCGTACCGCGTCAACCTCTTCCGGCGGAGCTTCGAAAATCAGCTCGTCATGGACTTGCAGCACCATGCGGGTCTGCATCGCCGCGAGCTGTGCGTCGATGCGGATCATCGCCAGCTTGATCAGGTCCGCGGCCGTGCCTTGCAGCGGAGTGTTGACCGCGGTCCGCTCGGCGAAATTGCGCGCGTTGGGATTGCGGCTCTGCATGTCGGGAATCGGTCGCCGGCGGCCGAACAGGTTCACCGATACGCCATCGCGCCGCACTTCCGCGATGGTTTCATCCAGCCAGCGGCGCACGCCCGAGTAGCGCTCGAAGTAAGCGCGGATGTAGCGCTCGGCTTCCTTGCGGTCGATGCCGAGCGAGGTCGCCAGACCGAAGGGCGTTTGCCCGTAAACGATGCCGAAATTCACAGCTTTCGCGCTGCGCCGGTGTTCGGCCGTCACGAACATGGGGCCGACGCCGAACACTTCCGCGGCTGTGCGTGCGTGGATATCCTCGCCGCGGCGGAACGCGTCGACCAATACCGGGTCGTGCGACATGTGCGCCAGCAGCCGCAGCTCGATCTGCGAATAATCGGCGACGACCAGCTTCCATCCGGGACGCGGAACGAATGCGGCGCGGATTTCGCGGCCGAGCTCGGTGCGAATGGGAATGTTTTGCAGGTTCGGGTTGGAGCTTGAAAGCCGGCCGGTAGCCGCGCCGGTCTGGTTGAAGCTGGTGTGCACGCGTCCGGTGGAAGGGTCGATCAACGCGGGCAGCGCGTCGACGTAGGTTCCCTTGAGCTTGGCGAGCTGGCGGTAGTCGAGCACCTTGCGCGCGATGGCGTGTTCCTCGGCGAGCGCCTCCAGTACGTCAGCCGCCGTGGAAATCACCTTACCCTTGCCGTATTTCACCGGCGCCGGCAGATTCATCTCCTCGAAGAGAGTTTTTCCGAGCTGCTGGGGCGAATTGATGTTGAAGGTCTTCCCGGCGAGCTCGTAAATCTCAGCTGACAGCCGCGCGATCTCCTCCTCCATGCGGCTGCTCAAGATTCGAAGCTGCGCCGGATCGACGCGTACACCGCACTCCTCCATGCGTGCCAGCACCGGGACCAGAGGCAAATCGATGGATTCATACAGCGGGACGAGCCCCAGCGCGTCTACCTCGGGACGCAGTTTTTGAAAAACGGACAAGACCGCGTCGGCCTGGCCGGAGGGGTCGCTCGAAACTTCGCGATCGAGATAGCGCTCGGCGAGCGACGGGAGATCGCAGCGGCCGGGATCGGCCGAGATCAGGAACCCGTACAGCATCACGTCGTGAGCGAGGCTCGGAGCGCTGCCGAAGCGCCGGATCATCGTTTTGATGTCGTGCGCGACGCTGGCCCGCATCGGAATTTTGTCGAGCGCAACGGCTCGCGCGACTCCTTCACTCGCCGAAAACGCCAGCACGCTTTCGCCCATCATCTCGCCTGCGGCGACCGCGACCGGAGCCTCCGCCGGAATCGTCGCCAGCCACGCATCGAGCGCCGCAGCCGATTCAAAGCGCTGGTAATCGCATTCGCTCGCCGCTTTGGCCGCCGGAGCGAGCTCGCGCAACAGGCTGGAGAATTCGAGAGTCTTGTAAATCTCGCGCAGCTTGGCGACGTCCGGCTCCTGAATCTTGACAGCCTCGAGGTCGAATTCGATGGGGACGTCACAATGGATGGTCGCCAGGCGCTTACTGAGCAGGATCTGCTCGCGATGCTTTTGCAGGCTTTCGCGATACATCTTGCGCTCGACTTCAGAGGCGTGCTCGATGGCATTTTCGACGCTTCCGAAGCGCTGGATCAGGTCCTTCGCACCTTTTTCGCCGATTCCCGGCGCCCCCGGAATATTGTCGATGGTGTCGCCTTTGAGCGCCAGAAGATCGGCAACCTGCGGCGGCGCGACGCCCATGAACTCCTGGGTGGCTTTAGCATCGAACCACATGTCGTCTTTCATGGGATTGAGCATCTTTACGTGATCGTTCACCAGCTGGAGCATGTCTTTGTCGCTCGAAACGATCACGACCTCGAGGCCCAGGGCGGTCGCGCGTCGCGCCAGCGTGCCGATCACGTCGTCGGCTTCAAACCCCGGGTATTCGAGAACGGGAATACGCAGGGCATCGAGCGTCTTGCGAATCCAGGGGATCTGCTGGAGCAGATCGGGCGGCGTCTCGGTGCGGTTGGCTTTGTACGACTCGAAGGCTTCGTCGCGGAACGTGGGGCCTTGGCTTTCGAAGATCGCGGCCAGATAGTCGGGCGAATGCGCGTTCTTCAGGCGCCGGACCATGTTGTGAAAAATGTAGACGGCCTCGGTTTCAAGGCCCGAAGCGGTGCGCATGGGCGGCGCGCCGGACCGCGCGCGGGCATGGTAGGCGCGGAAAATGAAGCCAAACGAATCGATCAGAAATAAGCGGGGCAAGTTCCAGTATCGCCCGCGACAGCGCGCCGTTGCGAGAAGATCTGCGCTTCTCGGCAGCGGCCGGAGAAAGCGACTATTTCTTGATCAGCGGATTCACGTAGCCCGCCGGAAGGATGTGATCCGGATCGGGCCGGACGCTCAAGTAATCCACGTGATCGGAAATGTCCTTCCAGCCATGCGGCACGCCGAACGGAATAATGACGATGTCGCCGGGATTCACGACGCGCTCGGTCACGTGGCCGACGATCGGACCGCTGCAGGATGGCCCGTTGAGGACCTTGGTGACTTCGCTCTCCGGAGGCGAACGGAAGCCGTGCTCGATGACGCCTCCGGTGACCAGTGTTCCGCTCCCTGAAACGATGATGTACGTCTCGGTTTCGTCGTCATGCGCGATTCCTCCGGCTCCGCTCGGCTTGGCGTCGGCGGGCGCAGTGCCGGTGCTGCACTCCACCCGGTTCGCGGCCGCTCGTCCGCCGCCTTTCGCGGCTCCTCGGGCGCCACGTCCGCGTGCGGCGTTGTTGGTCGGGCCGCGATGAATAATTCCCACCGCCAGATTGTATTTGCACAGATCAACCACCTTGAGCTGTTGATCGACCGCGGGCGGAGCGTGTTTCAACAACTCCTTCACGTCCGCGTCCCCTATAAACGTGGAGTCTTTAGGGACTTCGCACTGGGCGAAGGCGACGTGCGATCCGATCAACAGAATGGCGGCGCTCAAAATTGTTTTCGTCATGTGTTCTCCTTAACAGGATGCCAGCATTATATGTCAATCGCGTCAGAATGTCGCGAGCGCGTTGAACGGCGTCGCCGTCCCGCCGGGAATGCGCATGAACTGCACCGTCATCAGGAAATCCCAACGCTTGCGCGCGGCGGCCTCGCGCGCGACATCTTCCAGCCACGCGTTGTCCACTAGCGGCACTCCCATTACCGCGATCGCCAGGGTGTGTATCGGCCGGCTCGCGGCTTCTCCGGTTCCCGCGATTCCCGAAGGCTGAACGTCATTGACGGCGTCGTTTCCCAGCAAGGCGACATCGCGCTGATGAATCCATGGCATCGCGGATGCGTCCAGGCCCGCAGCCAGCCGCCCCGTGTTCCACGGACCCAGTTTCGCGCGCCGCGCCCACCGCCCGGTGCGAATGAACAACGCGTCTCCGCTCCCGATCTTCACCTTCGCGAATTTCTCCCAGGCTTCCAGGTCCGACGCGTAGATAGGCGTGCCGGGTTCCAGATAAGGAACTCCCTTCATCAGAGGCAGGTCCACCAGCACGCCGCGCGTGACCAGTCCCGGCCCCATGCGATCGATCGCATCGGCCTTGCAGCCTTTCTCGTCGAGATCCTGCGGGTGGTCATTGAACACCATTGCCACGCCATTGCGCCGCAGCGGGTAGTGGCACAGCGCATCCAGGTGCGAATTGGTTCCATCGTGAATTCCGAAGGTGATGCTGTCCAGCGCGAACCCGATCTTGCCCGTCGCGGGATTGCGGTACATCTCGTGCTTGATTTCGCCGAAGTTGAAATTGTCGGCGGCTTTTTCCAGATCGGCGAAATGCGCGAGCGAAACAGTCACGCCGTCTTTCACCAGCCGCGCCGCCTCGAGCTCTTTCCGCGGCGTCACCAGGTTCAGCGCTCCGCGTTCGTCGTCCTTTCCCCAGCGGCCCCAGTTGGAAAGCGTGGTTTCCCACTCGGTCACCTGCTCGAGGGTGACGGCCGGACGTTTTTCCTGCGCGGAGGCGGGACGGGATTTCGACATCATCAGTCCGAGCGCGGCCAAGAGTCCGATGACGAGCGGGCGCTTCATGGGACAGGTCTCCTTCCTGATTCGGCCGTTGCCGATGCACGGCTCGCCGGCCGTGGACGAGCCGTGCGGCTGAAGCGCGCCTTACGCCCGCGGCATCGAATCCCAGAACTTGCGGATTTCGCTGCGTGGATCGTTCTCCACGCGGATTTCTTTATCGAAAATCATCGTGGCGCGAGTGGTCGCGTCGTAACCTGGCCAACGCGGGACCTTCGAATTGTTCGGATTTGCGTTCTTCGCCATGGTCACCCACGTCATCGCAAATCGCGACCATAGCGCGCGCTGCTCTTCATTTCCGGCGCCGCCCACGGCATCGCGATAGCTGTTGAACGTCGCCGAAACGTCGGTGCCATGCACGGCTCCGAACTTTCCACCGAAGCCGCTGCTTGCGAACGTCCACAAATACAGGTACGCCGGAGCGCTGCCCTGCGCCGATTTCCGTTCCGCCTGAAGCGTCGCGCTGCGGCGCGCTCCGGAATCTGTGAAAATCTGCGCCTGAATGAGGTACGGCGACTTGTCGGGGTAGCGGTCGCGATACATCGCCAGCATCTCTTCGGCCTTTGCGCCGTAGCGCTGGTTCATCATCGTGCGCAGCCCTTCTTCGGTCAGGTCCCAGTTGGTCAGCCGCAGCGCAGCATCTTCCAGCGTGTTGGAAATAATGATTGGCACGTCCGCCGATTCGGGCGGCGCGGTGGGATCGAACGGATGGTGCGGCAGAACCGAGCCGTCGACCACTGGTGAAAAACCCGCGCCCGTAAGCGACGTCTGCGCTTCCAGCATCTGCTGCCAGGAAATCTTCTGAATATCCGCGATGTTGCCGTTGCTGATGCCCAGTTTGGCCAGCAACTTCTCCGCCGCTTTGGTACCCGTCTCGCGCGTAGCCGAGCGGATGGTCGACCCGCTCTGAATTCCGGCGGCATGGAACAAACCCTTCGCCGATGGAATCGCCAGCATCGTGGACGTTTTCGCGCCGCCGCCCGATTGACCGAAGATCATCACCTTCGCCGGATCGCCGCCGAAATTTTCGATGTTGTCGCGCACCCACTCGAGCGACGCGACCAGGTCCATCATTCCCACCACGCCCGCGTACTTGAACTCTTCCGGCGCGCCCAGGTCGGCCAGGTGCAGATATCCGAAGCTCGCCAGCCGATGATTCACGGTTACCACCACGCAGTCCGCGAGGCGCGCCAGTTGCGTGCCGTCGTACTGCGGACCGTTACCCGATCCGGTCGCGAATCCTCCGCCGTGGAAGGAAACCAGCACGGGACGCTTGCCGTCGTCTTTGAGCGCGGGCGTCCATACGTTCAGCGTCAGAACGTCTTCGCCCATTCCCGTGCCGTAGTGCAGGTCCCACTGGATCAGCTCGCCGTAGTCGCTCGCCGCTGACGAAATCGTTTGCGGAGAGATCTGCCCGTAGGCGAGGCATTCCTTCACGCCAGTCCATGCGGCTGCTTTCTTCGGCGGCATGTACCGATTTTTCCCGCCCGTCGGCGCGCCATAGGGGACGCCTTTGAATTCCTTGATCCCGGAATTGGCCATTCCCTGGATCTTGCCGTACTGTGTTTCCGCGGTGAAGAACAGTTCGCTGTTGCGTGTCGCGCCCGCCGAGCGCGTCTGCCGTGATTGCCCCCAGCTCATGTTCCCCATCGCGTACCCGGCGCCCAGCGCCGTGAGAAACGAACGTCGATTGGTCATATGGAGTCTCCCTTCGATCGGTGACACACTGGGCAGTTTACTCCAAAATGAGCACGGAACGATGGCGGGGAGGGCCGTGTGGGCCCGGCAAACTCAACTGCCGAAAATCTTCAGCTCGTTGACAACGCTGGTGACGCCTTTCACCTTTTTGGTGATTTTCTCGGCTTTCTCGCGGGCTTTCTCGTCGGAGACCGTTCCCTTGAGCGTGACCACGCCGTTTTTGACGGTGACGTCGAGTCCGGCGCCCTTCACCAGTTCATCGTTCGCCAGCTTTTCCCGGACCGTGTCGTAAATCTTGTTATCGCTCGGCGTGCCTTGCGCGAACGCCGGAGCGACCAACGCCAATATCAACACCAACGACAACACGCGCGTGACCATACCACTATTAAGCTACATCCGGCCTGCCGCGCGCCAGTCGGTGGCCGCGACAAACTCCGGATCTTCGCGCCAGCCCGGCCGGACCCGCACGATGGTTTGCAAAAACACCTTGCGCCCCAAAATCTGCTCAAGTTCCTCGCGCGCCTCGGTGCCGATTTTCTTGAGCGCCTCGCCCTTGGCGCCGATCAGGATCGCTTTTTGCCCAGGACGCTCCACGTAAATCGCTGCGGTGACACGCGCCAGCTTTTCCGTCTCCTCCCAGGACTCGATCACGACCGTTACGGCGTGTGGAACCTCCTGCCTGGCGAAATGCAAAATCTTCTCGCGCACGATCTCCGCGGCGAGAAAGCGTTCCGGCTGATCGGTGAGATAGTCCTCGGCAAACAGCGCCGGCGATTCCGGCAAACGCGCGGTGATCTCTTTCCGCAGCACGTCAATCCCCTCGCCGGTCACAGCCGAGATGGGGATGAACTCGGCGAAATCGTGCAGCCCTCGATACGTTGCGATCAACTTCAGCAATTTCGTCTTGTCTGGCAGCCGGTCGATCTTGTTCAGCGCGGCGATTGCGGGTGCGCCGGTTTTCTTTACCAGATCCACCGCGTGTGCGTCCTCCTGGGAAAAGGGCGCGAGCGCGTCGATCACGAACAGCGCGACATCGGGACTCTCCGCCGCCATCCGCACGGCATCCATCATCCGGCGGTTCAGCAGCGTCGCCGATTTGTGAATTCCCGGCGTATCGACGAAAACGATTTGCGCGTCCGGCGTGGTGACTACTCCCTGGATGGCGGTCCGCGTGGTCTGCGGCTTCGCGGCGACGATCGCCAGCTTGGTTCCGACCATCGCGTTCAGCAGCGTTGATTTTCCGGCGTTGGGCCGCCCCAGGATTGCGACAAATCCAGCTTTCATTTCGCCGTAGTCTTGGCGACGCGCACCTGGTCGACGCGAAGATGGTTGGCCGCCAGCACCTTAATCGCGATGCCCTCGCGCTCGGTTTCTTCGCCCGGTTCCGGCACGTGCCCCAGCCATTCCGTGATCAATCCGCCGACGGTGGTCGATTCGGTCCCTTCCTGCGGATGAAAATCGAGCAGGTCTTCCAGGCGGCCAAGGTCGAAGCTGCCGGAAACGACGTAGCTGCCGTCGGGGTCCTGACGGAAATCGCGATCCGGCTCGTGTTCGTCATGAATCTCGCCGACGATCTCCTCCACCATGTCTTCCATGGTCACGATCCCCGCGGTGCTGCCGTATTCATCCACCACCACAGCCATGTGCGCGCCCTCTTCCTGCATCTCGCGCAGCAGATCGTTCACTGCCTTGGTTTCGGGAACCGCACGAATCGGCCGGACGATATCGCGAACCTTCTTGTGCGCGCGCTCGTCTTCGTCCAGCTCAAACATGTCGCGCACGTGCACGAAGCCGACGATCTGGTCAATACTTTCTTCATATGCGGGGATGCGCGAAAACTGCTCGTTAATGGCGAGCTGCCGCAGCTCGTCAAGCGTCGCGTCCTGGCGGATGGCGACAATCATCGGCCGCGGCGTCATCACCTCGCGCACGGTTTTGTCGCCGAAGGCCACCACAGACTGAATCAGCTCGCGATCGCCCTTTTCGATGATTCCCTCTTCTTCGCCCGCCAGAATCAGCGCCTCGATGTGCTCCTCCGGCCGCGCCGCCTCGCCGTTGGGCGCCGGCTCCGAGAGGTCGAACACGGATTGCGCGAACTCGAGCGACCACACCAGCGGCCGCACCGCGAACGCAAGCACGCGCAGCAGCGGCGCGAACGCCAGAAGCTGCCGGCCGCTGCTTCTGCGATAGACGATCTGCGGAAGGACGTAGGTTCCCGCGACCACGTACATGCCGAGGAGCAGGATGGTGACCACGAGCGCCTGCGCGGGCTCCGCGCTCTCATACGTCAAGGCCAGAGTCAGGCATCCGATGGTCGCCAGTCCGACATGCTTGATGAGCGAAAAGGTCAGCGAGCCGCGCTCGGTCTCCAGGCCCAGCTTGGCTTCGAGCGTCTCTTTGAAGAATTCGAGCGAGGCGCGCTCCCGCGCGCGAATCCGCAGCGACTCGAGGTACAGCACCTGGACGCATGTCACCAGTATTACGATCAGCGCGATGAAGGCGTCGGCGCAAGCGAGTGCAATGATCATGCGTGCGCCCTCTCGATCAGCCCGCGTGGCAAGCCCAGCCGCTTGCGCCAGCGAATCTCCGCGCGGCGCATCGCGCCGTGATCGGTTTCGTGATCCATTCCCGCCAGGTGCAGCGCCCCGTGCAGCATCAGAATGCGAATCTCTTCATCCACGCTGTGGCCGTGCTCGGCCGCCTGCTCCCGCGCGCGGTCAACCGAGATCGCGATCTCTCCCCCGCGTTCCGAGGGGAACGAAAGAACGTCGGTGGGGTAATTGGCCGCGCGAAAATTGCGGTTCAGCCGCCGCAGTTCCTGATCGTCGGTGATCAGGCACACGATCTGGCGACGTGGCGCCACGCGCGCGGTCATGCCCGCGAAAAATCTGCGGAGCTCGCGCTTCCGCAGCGCTCCGGAGCGATGGCGAAACAATAAAGGTATGTCGTCAGACATGGGACGCCGCTCAGGCGGCCGTACCGTCGGAGCCGGGCCCGGCTTCCGCACCGGTGTCGGTCAGCTTCAACGATAACTGCCGGTTCGCGCCGATCACTTCGTTATAGCGTTCGTACGCCTTCACGATCTTCTGCACCAGGCTGTGACGCACCACGTCACGTTCGTCGAACTGCACGAAGGTGATGCCCTCAATGCCGCGCAAAACGTCGATCACTTCAATCAGGCCGCTGCGCAACCCGCCCGGAAGATCGATCTGCGTCGGATCTCCGGTCACCACCATCTTGGAATTGAATCCCTGCCGCGTCAGAATCATTTTCATCTGCTCCGGCGAGCAGTTCTGCGCCTCGTCCATGATAATGAAGCTGTCGTTCAGCGTGCGGCCGCGCATGAACGCGATCGGCGCGACCTCGATGGTATTGCGCTCCAGCAGCTTATCGATTTTTTCCGCTTCAAGCATGTCGTACAGCGCGTCGTACAGCGGCCGGAGGTACGGATCGACCTTCTCCTGCAGCGTTCCCGGCAAGAATCCCAGCCGTTCGCCCGCTTCGACCGCGGGCCGCGTCAGGATGATCCGGCTGACGCGTTTCGACATCAGCGCGGAAACCGCCATGGCGACCGCCAGGTACGTTTTTCCCGTGCCCGCCGGTCCCACTCCGAAGACCAAGTCGTTGCGCTCGATCGCGTCCACGTAGCGGCGCTGCTGCATGGTTTTCGGCGCGACGATTTTCTTACCGAAGCTGCGCTGCTTCCCGCTCTCGACCAGTCCGCGCAGGCTGGTTTCCGAATCCGCCGTCACCACGCGCAGAAAGCTGTTCAAATCGCCGTTGTTGAAGACGTGGCCTTCGCGAACCAAGGCGACGTAATCGGTCAAAATGTCGGACGCGCGCGCGACGGCGCCATCCTCGCCTTCGATTTCAAGACTGTCGTTGAGCAGGCGGGTGCGAACGTTCAATCCGCCCTCGATGAGCCGGATATTTTCGTCACGCGTCCCGAAAAGCGATTCAATGCCGCGGCTGATTTGTACGCTGGACTTCATTCGATATGACAAGAATCAAAACAACAGGAAGGTGTGTTGCTCGAGCCGGAGGTCCGCTGGCGCGGAGGCAGGAACCACATCTGCCCTCATGATACCAGAATCGCCGCGAAAAAGTGCAGCGTGTTGGCGCGATGTGTTATTCTGAAGGTCCGACGCAGACGAATCCGCGGGAGATTTTCGCGCGATTCGAGCCATGTGGGGACGTAGTTCAGTTGGTTAGAACGCCGGCCTGTCACGTCGGAGGTCGCGGGTTCGAGCCCCGTCGTCCCCGCCAATTTTCTTCCCCAATTTTTTCTGTAGCTTACATTCGGGCCAATCCAGGTCATCGGCAATTTCAGAGACGCACGTGGCGGGCACGTGCGCAGCGGATGTGGAATCGGGTAACCTGAAACTCATTGACCCATCCGAAGGAGATGATCGTGAACCGTTCCCCCAGATTCATGACTGCGCGCGCGCTACCGGCGATTCTGCTCGCGCTCTCGCTAATTTCCGTCACCGCCGCGCAGGAGCTTCCGCGCGCGAAACCGGCCGAAGTCGGACTTTCCGCCGAGCGGCTGGAGCGCATCATGACGCTCGTCAAGGAAGAAAGCGCCAAGGGCGTGGTGCCGGGCGCCGTGCTGCTGGTGGCCAGGCACGGGAAGGTCGCGTGGTATGAAGCCGCCGGCGAACTCGATCCCGCCACCAAAGCGCCGATGACGCGCGACGCCATCTTCCGGATTTATTCCATGAGCAAGCCGATCACGACCGTCTCGGCGATGATGCTGTTCGAGCAGGGCAAAATCTCGCTCCAGGATTCCCTGGCGAAGTACATTCCCGCGTTCTCTCCGCGGAATCTGAAGGTGGGTGTCGAGAAGACCGACGCTTCGGGCGCCAAGGTGCTGGATCTCGAGCCGCTGCGCCGTCCCATCACCATTCAGGACCTCATGCGCCACACCTCCGGTCTGACCTACGGGATCTTCGGAAATTCGATGGTGAAGCAGGCCTACAACAAATCCAAAGTGCTCGACGGCGATTACACCAACGAAGAGTTCGCCGAGCGCATCTCCAAGCTGCCGCTGCAATATCAGCCCGGGACCGTTTGGGAGTACAGCCACGCCACCGACATTCTGGGCCGCGTGGTGGAAGTCCTCTCCGGAATGCCCTTGTACGATTTCGAAAAGAAAAATCTGCTGAACGTGCTGGGCATGAACGACACCGGCTTCTACGTGACGGACAAGGCGAAGCAGTCCCGAATCTCCGAGCCGTTCCCCAACGACCGAACCATCGGCATCGGCGCGCAAATCGCCGATCCGCGCGTCGAAGGGAAATGGCAATCGGGCGGCGGCGGCATGGTCAGCACGGCGATGGACTACGCGAAATTCCTGCAAATGATGCTGAATCGCGGCGTGCTGAACGGGCATCGCATTCTGAGCCCTAAGACGGTCGAGTTCATGACCTCGGATCACCTGGGCGCCACCATCGCGCACGACGGTCCTACGTTTTTCGCCGGCCCGGGATACAGCTTCGGACTCGGGTTCGCGGTGCGCGTCACCGAGGGCCTCGCGCCTGACAACGGCTCGGTCGGCGATTACACCTGGAATGGCGTGGCCGGGACCAATTTCTGGGTGGACCCCAAGGAAGACATGTTCGTCGTGTTCATGATCACGTCGCCGCGCGCGCGAACGCACTACATGACCGTGATCCGCAACATGGTCTACGCGGCGATCGAAAAGTAGTTGTGACAGCCGGCAAAAGAGCGGCAGCCCGCTCCTCCTTCGTTTGATGTAACATTTTCGATTAACCTCCTGTGGAGAAAACATTCCGATGCGTAGCTCACGTTCTTACCTCCTGCTGCTGGTTGCCTCGATTTGTCTTTTGATCGCCGGATTCCTGTGGGCGCAGCCCCCGGCTCCGCAGGAGAGTCCCGCGGAGCCTCCGCCGAATGAGTCCAACGATCCGTTGTTGCGAGGATTCGAGTTCCGCTCCATCGGCCCGGCGACGATGATGGGCCGCGTGGACGATATCGCGGGCTCGGAAAAGGATCCGATGATCATTTACGTCGGCTTCGCGACCGGCGGCCTGTGGAAATCAACCGATGGCGGAAATCACTGGCACTCCGAGTTCGACAACATGCAGAACGAGTCCATCGGCGCGATCGGGATTGCGCCTTCCGACCCCAACGTCGTTTACGTCGGAACGGGCGAGGCCAACAACCGCCAGAGTTCCTCGAGCGGCGACGGCATGTGGGGCACCACCGACGGCGGCAAAACCTGGAATCATCTGGGGCTCGAAGACACGCAATCGATCGGACGCATCGTGGTGGACCCCACCAATCCCAAGAACGTCTACGCGGCGGTCGACGGGCACCTGTTCGGGCCCAATGCGGAGCGCGGACTGTACAAGTCCACCGACGGCGGCGCGCACTGGACCAAATCCAAGTACATCGACGAGAACACCGGATTCACCGATGTCGCGATGGATCCGTCAAATCCGAAGATTCTGTACGCCGCTTCGTTTTCCCGGCGCAGAACGTGGTGGGGCTATAACGGCGGAGGCCCAAACTGCGCTCTGTGGAAGACCACGGACGCGGGCGCGACGTGGACCAAGCTCGATGGTCCCGGATGGCCGAAGTCAAAGGACGGAATCTACGGCCGCATCGCGATGTCTATTTTCCGCGCCAAGCCGTCGACCATCTACGCACAGGTGGAAGTCGGCGCGAGCGCGGGAACGGGCGGAGGAACCACGGCCGAGGGCGGTCCAGCACGCGGCGGGCGAGGCGCAGCCGTGGAGTTCAGTGGCGGCGGGCGAGGCCGCGGAAATGAGCCGCCCAATCCCAACGGCAGCGGCGTGTATCGCTCCGACGACGGCGGAAAGACGTGGACGTTCGAAAGCAACCAGGACCAGCGGCCCACGTATTTCAGCCAGATTCGCGTGGACCCGATGAATGCCGATAAAGTTTTCGTCGGCGGAAATCCGGGCCAGATGTCGCTTGATAGCGGAAAAACGTGGAAGCCGCTGACCGGATCGCACACCGATTATCACGCCATCTGGATCAACACCAAAGATCCGCGGATCGTGGCCGTCGGCCATGACGGCGGCGTCGATTTCAGCTACGACGGCGGTTTCACCTGGGATTATCACAACGACATTGCGGTGGGCCAGTTCTACCAGGTGTCGGCCGACATGCGGCATCCTTATTATGTGTGCGGAGGGCTGCAAGATAACAACGCGTGGTGCGGGCCCAGCGCGGTGCGCTCCAATAACGGTCCGGTCAATACGGACTGGTTCACGGTCGCGGGCGGCGATGGATTTTACACGCGCCAGGATCCCACCGACTGGGCGACGGTCTACGGCGAATCGCAAGACGGCAACATGAGCCGTCACGATCTGCGCACCGGCGTGCAGAAGAACATCCGGCCGACGGCGGGACGCGGAACTTCCAACGCAACCGCGGTTCCGCCGAATCAGCCGGCGGCGAATGAGTCCAATCGCGCGGTGAATCCGGTGGGCGCGCAGACTCCTCCCAATGAAGCCGAAGCCGGCGGACGTGGAGGGTTCGGTCGTGGAGGCCCCCCCAACGTGGTCAACGCGCCCCCCAATGTCGAGCCCTTCCGTTTCTATTGGAACGCGCCGTTCGAGATCTCGCCCCACAATCCTTCGGTGATCTACATGGGCGCGCAGTTCTTTTTCAAATCGACCAATCGGGGCGACACCTGGTGGATGAATCCGACCGACTTGACCAAGAACGTCGACCGCTGGTCGCCGGAAATGGCCATCATGGGCGTTCCCGGCGACAGGCCCATGGCCGAGAAGCACGATGGCTATTCGGCCAGCTCGCTGATCACGCAGGTGCGCGAATCGCCGTCGCGGCCGGGCATCCTGTGGATCGGCACCGATGACGGAAATCTGCAACTGAGCCGCGACGGCGGCGAGACGTTCACGGAACTGATGCAGAATATCAGCGGCGCGCCCAAAGGCTACGTGCAGGTGTCGCGCATCGAGCCGTCGCATTTCGACCCCGCGACGGCCTACGTCGCGCTGGACAATCATCGCAACGACGATTGGAAGCCGTACCTGTTCAAGACCACCGACTACGGCAAGACGTGGACGAATGTGACCGGCGATCTTCCCGGAAACGGCAACATCAACGCGCTGCGTGAGGATTACGATAATCCGAACCTGTTATTCGTCGGCACGGAATACGGATTGTTCGTCACGCTCGACGGCGGCCGGGAATGGAAACGCTTCATGACCGGGATGCCCAGCGTGCGCGTCGACGATATTCTGATTCACCCGCGCGATCGCGATCTGATTGTGGCCACGCACGGACGCTCGATCTTTATCGCCGACGACATCTCCCCGCTCGAAAAGCTGCCGCCGCACGGCGACGTGGTGTTGTTCGAGCCGCGTCCCGCGGTTCTCTGGAAGCTGGATCGCCAGGCCCTGCGCCAGGTGACCAATCGCGATTTCAAGGGAGAGAATCCCCAGGGCGGAACGGCCGTCCACATCTGGGCGAAGAACGATGCGGGCAAGGGGACCGTCGAGTTTTTGCAGAATAACAAGGTGGTCAGCTCGATGGAAGTGGATGTGAAAGCCGGAATGAACAGCTTCCAGTGGAACATGCGCGGACCGGCCCCGCCCGCCCCTCCGGGTCGCGGCCGTGGGCGTGGCGAGGAACCGGGCGGCGGCGAAGGCCGGGGTCGTGGACCGCGCGGCGTTCCCTTTGTTGCCGCCGGAGGATTCGGCGGAGGCGGCGGGTTCGGACGCGGCGCTCAGCAAGGTCCGCTGTTGGAGCCCGGAACGTACATGGTGCGGCTGACCGTCGGGGGCGAGACGCTGGAATCGTCGGTTGATGTGCTCGACGATATCTGGATGCGCCCGCAGTAGGGTTGGAATTCATGGGAAGGTTAAGAGCAGCCCCCGCCGTCACCGGCGCGGCTGTGCCGCGCCGTCATGCGCGGAACATCCCTGGCTGTGAGGCCGGGGGCATCTCTGTAGTTTTCACGCGACCATTCGGGGCGAGGTCAATAAAAACATGATTTCGAGATTATTGCTGGGGGTCAGCTTGGCGACGGGATTGTTGGCGCAGCCAAGCACGGTGCTCGCTTTGAAGCCTGGGCGCGACGCGGCGCAGGCCATCGATGAAGCGTACACCGCGAAAATCCGCGAATACACCACAGAGCCGTTTTTCAACTCTCCGCTCACCGATTATCTGCCTGCGTCGAAAACCGTGCCGACGCCCAAAGTGGTCCTCGGCGACGTAGCCGGCGCGCCGGGCATGCTTCCGTACTCGACCGAAGTCTACAAGTACATGCGGATGCTCGAAAGAGCCACTCCGCGCGTGAAGGTTTTTTCCATCGGCAAGACGGAAGAAGGGCGCGAGATGATCGCCGTCGCCGTCGCTTCGGAGAAACTGATCGCGCACCTGGATGAAAACCGCGCGCGCCTGGAGAAACTCGGCGATCCGCGAACGATCGGCCTGAACGACGCCGAGGCCGAAAAACTGGTCGCGGAATCGACCCCCGTTTACTACATCACCGGCACGATTCACTCGAGCGAAACCGGAGCGCCGACCGCGCTGATGGAGCTCGCCTATCGCCTCGCCGTGGACGACAGTGCCTACATCCGTTTCATCCGCGACAACATCATCACGTTGATCACACCCATCGTCGAGGTGGACGGGCGTGATCGCATGGTGGACATCTACAAATGGCACCTGGCCAATCCCGGCAAGCAATGGCCGAATCTGATCTATTGGGGCCATTACATCGCGCACGATAACAATCGCGACGCGATGGGCATGACGCTGGCGCTCACGCGCAATGTGCTCAAAACTTTCGTCGGATGGAAGGCGCAGGTGTTGCACGACCTGCATGAATCGGTTCCCTATTTGTACGACAACACCGTCGGCGACGGCCCTTATAACGCGTGGATCGACCCGATTCTCGCTGACGAATGGGAAATGATGGGATGGAACAACGTTTCCGAGATGACCAAGTTCGGCATGCCGGGCGTGTTCACCCACGGAACGTTCGACACGTGGTCGCCCGCATACCTGATGTTTATCGCCGCGACGCACAACGGCATCAGCCGGTTGTATGAGACGTTCGGAAACGGCGGCGCCGATACCGAGGAGCGCACATTGCGCCCCAACGAGTACGCCCGCACCTGGTTCAAGCAGAATCCGCCGCTGCCCAAGACGAAATGGTCGCAGCGGGATAACAACAATTACGAAGAAACCGGGTTGTTGACCGCACTCGCGTTTTTTGCCAGCAACGACAAACTATTTCTGCGGAATTTCTATCTGAAATCCAAGCGCGCCATCGAAAAGCCGAAGGTGGAGGGTCCGGCGGCGTACGTCTTTCCGGCCGACGATCCCCGCCCAGGCGCACAGGCCGAATTGCTGCAGCTGATGCACTTGCAAGGTGCCGAAATCTCTCGCGCGACGCAGCCGTTCACGGTGCTGATGGCGGTGAAACGTCCCGCGGGACGTGGCGGTCGCGGAGGTCGCGGCGGCGCGACCGACGAAAATCGTCCCGAAGAAAAACCCAAACCTGAGCCTCGCACGTTTGCCGCCGGCAGCTATATCATCCGCATGGACCAGCCCTACAGCCGCATCGCCGATACGCTGCTCGATTACCAATACTGGGCGCCTAACGATCCGCAGAAGAGTCCCTACGACGATACCGCGTGGACGTTCGGCGAACTCCAGAACGTCCAGGTCGCGCGCGTTACGGATCTGAAGGTTCTCGATGCACCCATGACTCGCGTCTCCGGAG
>DATJVN010000041.1:0-2380 GCA_035501755.1 Bryobacteraceae bacterium
CGCCCTCCCATCCTGCTGGCTGATGAACCAACGGGCAACCTGGACACCACCAACGGCCATATGGTTCTCGATCTGCTGATTGCGCTGAATCGCCGCGAAGGAACAACGCTCGTGCTGGTGACGCACGACCAGCAGATCTCGGAACAGGCCGATCGCCGCATCACGCTGCGAGACGGCCGGGTGGTTCTGGATGCGTAACCGGCTTTCCTGGACGACGGCTTCCAAAATCGCCTGGCGCGAATCGCAGGCCTCCTCCGCCAAGTTCCTCTTCGTAATCGTGGCCGTGGCCATCGGCGTGGGTTCGCTCACCGGAGTCCGCGGATTCAGCCGCGCATTTTACGGCATGTTGCTCCGTGAGGCGCGGACCCTGATGGCCGCGGATCTCTCCTTGCGCGTCTTTGCGATGCCCAACGAGCAGCAGACCGCCGCCATGGACCAGCTCATGCACAGCGGCGTCCGGCGCACGTGGATCACCGAAACGCTTTCCATGGTTTCGTCCACCACCGTTCCCAACCCGCTGCTGGTGTCCATCAAAGCCGTCGATCCGCACGCGTACCCGTTTTACGGTGAGGTCAAGCTCGATCCGCCGGGATCGCTCGCGCACGTGTTGACCGCCGATTCGGTCGCGGTGTCCGAAGATCTGCTGCTTCGCCTGAAGGTCGGAGTAGGCGATGCCGTACGCCTTGGCGGGCAGCCGTTCCGTATCGTCGGCGTGGTCACCGCCGAACCGGATCGCATGTCCGGCAGCCTGAATGTCGGTCCGCGCGTGATGATCACGCGCGAGGGGTTGGAGCGTACCGGCCTGATGGGCATCGGGAGCCGCGCCTCCGAGCGGTATCTGTTCCGGCTCACTCCCGGATCCCCGGGCATCCAGCAGGTGCGGCAGACCTTGCAGAAAGCCTTCCCCGAGGCCCTGATCGCCGACTTCCGTGAGACGCACCCCATCATCACGCAAGGCCTGAACCGCGCCACGACGTTCTTGAGCCTGGTCAGCCTGATCGCGCTCATCGTTGGCGCCCTCGGCGTGGCAACGGCCATGCAGGCGCATCTCCAGCAGAAGATGGATTCGATCGCCATCATGAAATGCATCGGCGCGCGCACGCGGGAAGTCATGCAGATTTACCTGCTGCAAACCATCGGGCTGGGCCTGGCGGGCGGCCTCGCGGGGATCGCGTTCGGCTCCGTGGTGGAGGCGGCCTTCCCTCCCCTGATCGCGCGTTACTTTCATCTCCAGCCGGAATTGCACTGGGATCCGAGCACGGCCATCCAGGGGCTGGCGGCCGGCATCCTGACCACGCTGCTGTTCACGCTGCCGCCGCTGCTCGGCATCCGGAAAATCCGGCCCGGTGTGATCTTTCGCCGCGAAATGGCTGAGGTCCGGCCGGGCTGGAAACAGAGACTGCGCGATGCGCGCGCCTCCCTCGCCGCCGGCGGCGCGATTCTTTGCGGCATCGGCTTGATTGCCGGATGGCTGCAGATCGGCACGCTGCGGGAGTCAGTGCGCACCGGCGTCGCGTTCGTGGCTGCGGTGGTGGTGAGCCTGCTCGTGCTTTCGGGGATCGCCTGGCTGCTGCTGCGCTCCGTGCGCGCGTTGGTGCGCCGCTGGCCGCGGCTGTTGCCGGCCTCTCTGCGCCATGGTGTCGCGAACCTCTACCGGCCGGGTAATCACGCGCAGGCCGCGTTGGTCGCGCTGGGCATCGGCGTCATGTTTACGCTCACCGTCTTCCTGGTTCAGCGCGGCCTGATGGCCGAGATGTTCAAAAGCGCTCCGCCGGGGATGCCGAATGTTTTCCTGCTGGACATCACCGCCAAGGAGCGCGATCCGCTCATCGCTCTGGTCCGCGCGCAGCGCGGCCTCGAAGGCGCGCCGGACGTCGTGGGAACGGTGGCCGCGAAGATCGTCAGCATCGATGGCAAATCGATCGACTCATTCAACCTGAAGGCGTGGGGCCGCCGCTTCCAGCGCACACGAGGCGTGGCGCAGGCCGCAGACCAGCCGGCACACATGGCCATATTGCATGGCGCATGGTGGAATCCCAAGGCGCCTCAGGCCGAGCCGCAGCTCTCGGTCGCCGAAGAAGCCTCTCAGATTCTTCACCTGCATCCCGGATCGCACATGGAATGGGAAGCCGCCGGCCGCACCATCCGCGCGCGCGTCGCCGCCGTCCATCGCATCGATGAGATCCACATGTATGGCCGCATCGAATTTATCTTCAGCGCCGGAACGCTGGACGGGCTGCCCATCATTTACTACGGCGGCGTGCGCGTCGCTCCGCGCGCCGTCGCCCAACTGCAGCGCGCGACGTACGAAAAATTCCCTACTGTCACTGTGGTCAACGTGGCGGACGTGCTGGAAATCGTCCAGCAGGTGGTGGATCAG
>DATJVN010000042.1:0-9207 GCA_035501755.1 Bryobacteraceae bacterium
CGCTTCCCGTATTCTTCCGTTGCGTACGCGGGCGCGCTCGCCGATGCGCCGGTCGATCGCTCCAGCTTCAAACTGCCGCGCTCCACCATCAGGGTTGCACCGACCGTTATCGCTCCGATCGCGCAACAGGCCAACATTACAGCAGTGATTCCGCCCCGTTCATCACCACGATCATCAGGGGACCGAAGTTGCCTCACGTTGATCTCCTTCCCGTCTGCTTCTCGTCATAGTTTTGCACATTCGCCTGAAATCGATATTTGGGCCGCTCGATCCACGCGCGCAGGCGCGGCATCAGCAGCCACGCGCCGAAAAACACGATGGCGAACAGCAAGCTCGAAATGACGATCGCGTCGATAATCACTGCCTTACTGCGTCGGGTTGAAAAAAGCCGCGAATATAATAAGCCACCGCGGAAAGCTCCGCTTCGCTCAGTTTGGCACTCCAGGGCGCCATTTGCGTTCCTTCCATGCCGTTGCGAAGAACGCGCAGCGCCTCGGTGACGCTGGGCCGCTCTTCGCGGAAATTGGTCGGGAGGACATCCAACTCGCTGATGGCCGATCCGTCGCCCGCGCCCTGATCGCCGTGGCACTGCGCGCAGTGGTCCTTGTAAACGTTCGCGCCCAGATCGAGAATGCTCGAAGGAAATGCCGGCTCCTTTTGCGGCGCATGAAATCCGCGGACGACAGAGGCGACTGCTGCAAGATCCTCCACCGGAAGATCGCGCCACGCCGGCATCGCCGTCCCGACGCTTCCATTCCACAACGTCGAGCTCAACTGATCGAGCGTGAACTCCTCTTCCGCGAAATTCGGCGGCTGCGGATGCAGACTCTCCGCGCCGGGTCCATCTCCCTGGCCGTGAACTCCGTGGCAGCCCTGGCAGTTGTGAACGTAAATCTCTTCTCCGCGATGAGCATCCGCGTTCGCCGCGAGCTGGGGATGTGGCCCCGAGCGCCGCGCTCGAGCCGGGCTGGCGTTCAAAACCGGCGACTGAAACGCCATCTGCGACATCTCATCGGGACAATTGCAGGCATTGCGCGCGTGAGCATCACCCTCCGGCCCGGCGATTTCGCGCGCCCGGCCGAGCGTCTCTAAATACGACACCAGGTCGCGCGCCTCCTGCCGCGGCCGGTCCGGCGAGCCGGCGAACAGCGTCGCAAACGCAGGCATAATCGAGTCGGGCACCACCGAACGCGGCGAATACAGATGCGCATACTGCCAGTCGGTCGAGCGCGTCGAAGCCTCGCGCGAAAGATCCGGCCCGATCCGCCGCGTGCCCCAAAGTTGCGGATAATCGAACCGCGTTTCCCAGGCGAGCGTCGGAGCGCCGAACCGTGCCATATCGGATTGCAAATATCGAATCTGCTGCGTATGACAGTAGGCGCAGCCTTCGCGGCCGTAAATCTCGCGCCCGCGCAATTCACTGGTGGTCAATCCCAGCGGATGCTGCGGCGACATCCGCCGCGTTTCATCTTCCAGTACCCGGCCCGGCCACACCGCCAGCAATAGCACCGATAAAACGAAAAATCCCACACCCCCGATGCTCGCGACGATATACGCCATGCGCAGGCCGCGATGACCGTCGCCGTTCATTTACGCCTCCGCCGCCGCTGCCATCCGCGGCGCAATGTGCTTCACCGGTTCCAGGCCGACGCTGGCCTCCACTTCCTTGAGGCCGGCTCCCACGCCTCCCGTGGTAAGGCCCGCGAGCAATGCAAAAAATCCGAGGAAGATCAGAGTGGCCGAATGCGCACGGATCAACCAGAAGATATGCGCGGCGCGGACCGAATCGAGCCACGGCGCAGCCGATTGCCAGATTTTCGCTTCCACCAGGCCCGCCGCGGTAAGATCGGTCACCATCAAAATCACGCCGGCCAGCAGCAGCCAGTAGGACCACGAAAGCATACGCGCGTTATAACGCACATGAGGAATCCGCTGCCACGCATGGATCAGCCCGCCGGCGGCCGCAAACGTCGCGAACCCCAGCATCGCCAGGTGCGAGTGCCCGATCACCCAATCCGAAAAATGCACCGCCTGATTCACGCTCATCTGCGCCTGCACCGATCCTTGAATGCTCACCACCAGATAAAGGATCGTGGACATCGCCACATATCGCAGCCCGATGTCGCGCGGGAAAATCCCCGAGCCGCGCAGCGACAGCAACAGATTCGTAACCACGATGATCACATCCACGCCCAGGATGGTCGACGCCGCGATCGCGCCGATCTGCGCATTCATCGGAATCACGGAAAAAATGTAGTGATGCGTCCCGTTCAGCGGATACACAAAGAACAGCAGCCAGAATCCCAGCATCGACAAAAAGTGGCTGAAAATCGGTCTTCGGCTCGCGGCCGGGATGACGAAATAGGTGATCGCCAGAGCGAGCGGAGTGACATACAGCCCTACCGCATCGTGAATCCACAGCCCGCTGAACGCGGCTCCGCGAGCGCCGGGCACGATTTCCGGGATGAAGTTCCCCATCGGATAGGAAAGCGCCGTGAACACCAGCGCGCCGATGATGTACCAGCTCGAGACGTACAGATTTTCAATGCCGCGCGCGAAAAATGGCGGCAGGAACTGGATGATCGCCAGCACCAGAGCCAGCACCACGAACACATCGACCACCATGGGAAATTCGGCCCACTCGAGCGGCTGGCTGAAACCGGCCAGCACCAGCACCCAGCCGGGCAGCACCACGGCGAAATTCCACAATCCGAAGATCCACTCCCCGAGCCTTCGGCTGGTGACCGGACGTCCCGTCAGCACCGGAACCGCGTGATACAGAAACGCGAAAAACGCATTCCCCAGCCACGCCAGCATGATGCCCTGCGTATGGTCATAGCGCAGCCGCCCCCAGCTCAACCACGCGTGATTGGCGCCCAGGTCGGGAAACAGCATCTCCATCGCGGCGAGCAGTCCGAACGTAATCGCCAAAAGCAGCGTGATGATGGCCGCCAAGCCGTGCGCGTAAACCAGCCGGGTTTCGACGCGTGGACTCCCGGGTTCACTCAATTTTGTTACTCCAGATGCCGCCGACACTTAACCGACTATATTACACCCGTTCAGTCAACGCGCGGCCTGAAGGTCGCGCCTCAACACGTCGACGGAAGATCCATCAGACACCCGGCAATCCGCCGTTTGAGGCGCGTCCCTTCAGGGCGCGCGTTCGGTGGGCATGAGGAAAGCCCGCCGGGTCACGGCGAGGTTCAATCGCCGTATTTTCGGCAGCCACCAGTTTCTTAATGAACAAAAGGCGCCATCAGATCGGAAACCGTATACAGCTTCCCACCCTTCATCACGCTTTGCACATTCGCAAGATCCTTAATATTGCGCAGCGGATCCCCCGAAACAAACGCCAAATCAGCGAGTTTCCCGGGTTCGATCGTCCCCAGATCGTTCGCCACCCCGAAGGCTTTGGCCGGCAGCAGAGTCGCGGTCTGCAACGCCTGCCACGGCGCTAATCCGTACTTTACCTGCGCCCGCAGATTCAGATGCAGCGCCGTCGCGACATTATCGAGCGGCGAATCGGTCCCCGCCAGGATCAGGGCGCCCGAGCGATACAGGCTCACCACCGTTTCCTCTTCCTTACGCAGGCTGTCGAGCAGCGCGGATGTGCTTCCGACGCGCCCTGCCGGAACGCCCGGCTTGTTGATCGCCTGATCGCGCTTGAGCCGCAATCCCGCCTGCTCCCATGGAGTGTTGAGCGTCAACAGGCGCTTGTCATCGACCATCCCCGGGTCCTCGGCATACAGCGGTGATGACGCGAAGGGCGTCGAAATGATGATCATCCCCGAAGCGGGAAACAGCGTCCGCACGTCCGAATAGCTGACCCCGCCGGCGCTGCGCGTGTAAGCATAGCCGAATCGGGAAGTCGCGCTGATGTGCGTCATCGCGTCCATCCCGTACGCCATCCCCGGCAGCATATAGTGCGACGCGACGATCGCCCCCATGTTCTGATGCGCGAATTCGACGACCTCTTTCTGCATCGCATGCGGCAGGCGCACGTACGTCTTGACCAGGTCGTAATCGAGCGCCTGTGCGCGCGCGAGCTCCAGCTTGAGCTGCGCATCGCTGTAGGTCGGCCGCATGAAATTGTAGTAGACGCGCTCGCCGTCAATCGCTTCGCCGCTCGCAAAAAATCGCGGACCGACGCGCGCGCCTGACGCGAAAGCCTCGCGCGTCTCGGCCGCCCGATACACCGGATCGCCCATGGAATGAAGCTCGGTCACTCCATAGGCGAGCCAGAAGCGGCCCAAACGAGCCCCGTAAGCCTTTCCCGCTATAAATTGGTGCGTGTGCGATTCCCACAGGCCCGGAACCACGGTCAGCGACGAAGCATCGACAATCTGATCGTGATTCTGAGCCGCCGCGCGCTGCGCCGCGTCGCTGTGCGGCCGGACGATTTGGATGCGATGGTTCGTCACCACGATATCGACGTTGGTTTGAACCGCCGCGCCGCGTCCGTCCCACATGCGCCCGGCGTGAATGAACGTTTGCGCCGGGGCGTCCTGATTCGTCCAGCGCATTTCGACAGGGACGTCGGACGCGTTCGAGCCGTCGGCGCCGATTATGCGCAGCTTTCCGTCCGACAAATACAAAAGGTGCCGGGAATCTCCGCTCCATGTAGGCGCATCCGTCGGCTCCTGATTAATCGCGCGGCCTGGGCCCGAAGGAATTCCGTTCCTGTCGACCGGCCGCACCCACAACACGCTGCCCATCACGAACGCGACCGAGTTTCCGTCGGGCGAATACAGTGGACCGTCCTCGCCGCGCGTGCTCAGCGACAAAAAGGGCGCCGGCTCGCTGTAATGCAGAGCGCCGCTAGCGACGTCCGCGGTCAGGATCTGGCTGGTTCCCTCGCGAAAGCGCCGCGTGTATGCTTTGAGCGCGCTGATGGCGATGGTCTTTCCGTTCGCCGACCAGCTCGGTTTCGATGGCGCGAATTGCGTCGGGATAATCTTGCGCGTCCTGCCGGTTTTCAAATCGAGAATGTACGTCGCGCCGTCCTGATCCTGGTACGCGAGCATCTTTCCGTCACGCGACCACGCCGCGCCGTACTGCGCCGAATTCGGAAACGCGGTCACGCGCTTTTCGTTCTTGCTGGCCAGATCCAGCACGTAGATATTTTCGAATCCGCCCTTGTCCGAGGAGTACGCGATGCTCTTGCCATCCGGCGACCACGCCGGATCTTCCTTGTAAAACTTGTCATTCGTGAGCGCCTGCGGCCTGCCGCCGATATCCATAATCCAGAGTTGATTCAGCGCTTCGAACACCACACGCTTTCCATCCGGCGAGAGCGCCGGGCTGACGATTCCCTTCACCGTCTTCTGCTCCTTCGAATCGAGATCGAACTTCTTGCGGCGGTAGGGCGGGCGATTCAGAACAATCTCCGCGCGAAACGGAATGTCCTGCACCTTTTTACTGTTCAGATCCGCGATGCGGATCTTGCCGTTCCCCGTAAATAAAATGCGATTGCCCGAAAGCCAGACCGGCGCGAACGGAAAAACATCGTCGCCGCATCCTGCGACCTCCGACCCCGAAACCATGAGCGCGCTTCCGCCGCCGAGAAGTCCGCCGGAGATCTGCGTATACGCGATCCGTTTTCCATCCGGGGAGAACGAAGGCGAGTCCAGGTGCGAACCGGCAGGAGCGGTGATTACCGTGCGAACGGCTCCCGACGCGTTCACCGCCTGAATCGTCGTGCCCTGCGAGCCCACTCCGCTGACGAAGGCGATCTCGCTGCCATCCGGCGACCACGCCGGCTCGTACTCGTCGGCAGGCGCCGAGGTCCGCTGCGTAAGCTTGCCCGCGGCGACATCCACCGCCCAAATGTCATAGCTCCCTTGAAACGCGCGATCCGACGCGAACGCGACCTTCGTTCCGTCCGGCGAGAAGCGCGGCTCGCGATCATCGCCATGCCCATCGGTCAACTGGCGCAGGCCGCTGCCGTCCGGCTTCATCATCCAGATGTGAAAGGTCCCGCCCTTGTACGCCTGGAACACGATGGCATCGCCTTTGGGCGAATAATCCGGGCGCGACGGCTCGATCAACGGATCGGTGAGCTGCTTCGCGGTCCCGCCGCGGAACGGAATCGACCAAAGCGAACCCTGCAAGTCCACCACAATGGTGTTCCGGCTCGGCGATACCGTCGCCATGATATTGGTTCCCTCGGTCAAGGTGACGGAACGCTGTTGCGCGATCAATCCGGTTCCCGCCAGCAGAAAACTCAAAATTTGAAGTTTCACCTTCTTCTCTCGCTCCCTTCGCCGTAGGGGATTGATTTTACCTCACAGTCGAGGGGTTCGGTTGGCGCTGCTTATCGCTCGCTGACGCGCGCGGCTCCGATTCACTCCGCCCAACCGCGGCGTGGGCAGCTGAGCCCGCGACGCTAACGGAGCGGTCAGCGGTCGCCGCCTGCCGTTCCGCACTTGACGCCATGTGTTCATGCGTTAGCATTACTGAAGGAGAAAAAACATGAAAGCCACGTTGTTGATATGTTCCTGCCTTGTCGCGGTCTCGGTTCAAGCGCAGGACACTCTCAAGACCACCGCGATCAACCGCTACTACAACAGCGTCCGGGGGAACCTGGAAGCCGCGGCCGAGGAAATGCCCGCCGCTAAATACGATTTCCGGCTCACCCCCGACCAGATGAGTTTTGGCGAGTGGATCAATCACTCGACCGAGCGCAATTATCTGGACTGTTCCACCCTGCGCGGCGAACCGAATCCCATGCCCAAAGCCAAGACGGACATGCTCAAGGGCAAAGAGGAGATCGTGAAGAATCTGAAGGAGTCGTTCGCGTATTGCGACGCCACGTTCGCCAACCTTACCGATCAGAAAATTCTCTCCTCCCCGCAATTGACCTTTTCTTTCCTGCACACGACCGTGCACAACAACGAGATCTATGGCAACATCGTGGGCTACCTTCGCGTGTCCGGCATCACCCCGCCGTCCACCGAGCGCATGAAGAAAATGATGGAATCGAAAAAGAAATAACGCATCGCACGGCTTGGCGGGCGTCGATGATGCCTGAAATCTGCATCTCAGCCCGTCGTGACCGGCATGTTCATTTGGTTGATTCTGCAATGCATCGCCGAGCCCGCCGGTCGGACTCTGTGTGGAAAATTGGGAGTCCGGCAGCCAACGCGTGACCTTCAAGGTTGCGCCTCAAAACGTCGACGGAAGATCCATCAGACACCGCGATCCGCCGTTTGAGGCGCGTCCCTTAAGGGCGCGCGTTTGTGAAGTACCAGCGTTGTACAGGGTCCGCACGAGGAAAGCCGCGCAGATTTGGCCCGCGACCCAGCCGTCCCACGAGCCAGCAAATCGAAGTAAGATATTAGCGTGAGACTTCGCCTCCTCCTGCTCCTCGTCTCAGGCGCCGCGCTATTTGCGCAAAGCGGCTGGCAGACCGCCTATTCGCTCCCGGCTGTCGATTTTTCCGGACTCACCAACGCCCAGCGCGCTGTCGCGCTCCAGGTGCTGCGTTCGGAAACATGCGTGTGCGGATGCAATATGAAGGTCGCGCAATGCCGCATGGAGGATCCCGGCTGCTTCGTGAGCCGACGGCTCGCGGCCCTCGTCGTGAACGAAGCCTCCTCGGGCAAGAGCGTCGCGGCGATTCACGAGGCGCTGCTCAAATTCATGCGCGGGCCGGAGCTGCTGCTCGAAGCCAAAGCCTTGCCGATCCCCATCGACGGCGACCCGGTGCGCGGTCCGGTGGACGCCAAGGTGACCATCGTCGAGTTTTCCGATTTTCAGTGACCGTTTTGCGCCCAGGCCGTGAGCCTGGTAAAAGCGGTTCTTGCAAAATATCCCAAAGAAGTGCGCTTCATTTACAAGCAGTATCCGCTGGAGCGGCACTCCCAGGCCGAGATGGCGGCCGAAGCGGCGCTTTCCGCGCAGGCCCAGGGGAAATTCTGGGAGATGCACGACAAGCTCTACGCCAACTTCCGCCAGATCAACCGCGAGCATGTCCTGTTGTGGGCCGGCCAGATGGGGCTCAACGTGAATCAGCTCAAGGCGGATCTGGATTCACACAAATACGCCTCGCGCATCGCCATGGAATCGAAGCAGGGCGATGAGCTGGGAGTGGAAGGCACGCCGACGTTCTTCATCGACGGCAAGCGCCTGAACGCCTCCTTCGACGTGAGTACGGTGGCGCCGCTCATCGCGGACGAACTGAAGCATTAGTCACCGGCCCCCGGGTTCAGACAGACGTGCGTGTTCCAGAAGTTGGAGCTAAGGTCTTGAGGAGGGTCCTGCGGAATGCGCCGCCGTTCGTTCAAACAACGAACGGCGGCGCTTACAACTCTACGCCTTCTTCAGGGCGCTGGACAGGCTATCCAGTGCTGCTTGCAGCGTCTTGCGGGAAGTGGCGATGTTCATGCGCATGTGGTTGGCGCCGCCCAGCCCATACGTAGTTCCGGAGTTCAGCGCGACGTAGGCGTTCTCGGCGATCCAGCGCTCGGCCATGTCCGTCGGCGTTACCGGTTTCCTTCCGGGCGCGAGGTTCCGATTGGCTTCCTTGGCCATATCGTCGGCGCCGATCTTTCGGGTCAATTCGCTGACGTCTAGCCAGACCAGGTAGGTTCCCTGCGGCTTGGCGCCGACTTTGATCATCGGGATGTTCGACTTGATGTACGAATTCACGAAATCGTGGTTGGCGTCGATATAGGACACGCACTGATTCAGCCAGTCCTGGCCTTCGGCATACGCCGCCTTGCTCGCGATCATGCCCAGCGTCGAGAGATCGGCCCGGTTGTTGGCCTTCGCGGCGTTGAAAATTTCCGGATTGGTCGAGAAGAACCAGCCGCACTTCATGGCCGCGAGCCCGAAGGATTTGCTTGCCGCCTTGAACGTAATGCTGTTGTTCACGACATCCCGGTTCTCGAGCGATGCGAAGGGCGTGTATTTTTGGCCGCGGCTCACGAAATCGCAATGGATCTCGTCGGCGAGCACCAGCACGCGCCGCTTGAGGCAGATTTCGCCGATCGTGTTCAGATCCTCCCGCGACCAGGTGTTCCCCGTCGGATTCTGCGGATTGCACAGGATGAACACATTGGTTTCGGGGCCGATGCGCCGTTCGAAATCCTCGAAATCGATGGAATAGCGCCCGTTGGAGTACTTCATGGGGCTCTCTTCCGCCCTCAGTTTGCAGAAGTTGATGTCGCCGTAAAACCCGTTATACGTCGGCGTGGTGAGCAGGAC
>DATJVN010000043.1:0-84898 GCA_035501755.1 Bryobacteraceae bacterium
ACTGCCTGCGCCGCGGGCCGCTCAAATTCGCGGCGACCACGCCGCCGACGGTCGAGTTCCAGCCGGGGTCGAGCGGAACAAACTGGCGGTTGGCGCGCAGAATTTTTTCAAATTCCGCCCACCGCATGCCCGCCGAAACGCTGATGGTGAGGTCGCGCGGCTCATACTGGATCAGTTCGGTCATCGCGGAGGTCGAAATAATGACATCCGCCGGTTCGCCCGCGCCGCCGAGCCGGTCTTTCGAAAAATTCCCTCCCAGACGGATGGTTTCACCGCGCCCGGCGCAATCGCGCAAGGCATCGGCAAGCTGTTGAGGATTCTCCGGGCGGAGCATTCGACGTATTAATTATCGCTGTTGGAATCGAACGCAGCCCGCGGTTGCCCGCTCGACATACGCGGGGCTATACTTGGCCGAACATGAAATTAACTCTCGAAAGTCGAATCGTCGACGATGTATTGGTCACGCGCTGTCACGGCCGAATCGCCTTCGGCAAAGAAGTGGAAGCCCTGGAAGCCGAGGTACACGCGAGGACCAAAGCTCCCGGCGCCGATATCTTCATGATCAAGGACGTGGTGCTCGACCTCGCCGAAACGGATTATGTCGATAGCTCCGGACTTGGCGCTCTGATTCGTCTGCTGGGCGTGCTGAACGCCGCCGGCGGCGGATTGAAATTGTGCCGCCTCTCGCCCACCGTCGCCAAGGTGATCGAGATCACGAATCTCGACGAGTTGTTCCCTCCTTACGCGTCCGAGGACGATGCCATCGCCGCCTTCGGCGCGGGCCAGCGGCGCGCAGGCGAGCGCCCGCAGCCCTCCAAGACGCGCATCGTGTGCGTGGACCCATCAAGCAATCTGCTCGCGGGCCTGAACGCCCTGCTGGCCGGCACCGGGTATGAAGTCTTCACCACACGCCACCTCAGCGACGCCTCCACCCTGGTGAAAACCATCGCGCCGGACCTGGTGATTTGCGGCCCGGGCATGATGGATGTTCCCGCCGGTCCCTCGGTCATCGAGAAGTTCCGGCAAAATCCCCGCCTGCGCCTGCTTCAGCTTCCGCCCGATTTCCGCACCACGGAAGCGGGCCAGGCCGGACAGGAGCTCGTCACTCAGGTGCGTTCGCTCGTCGCCCATTCAGGAGCGCATTAAGGAGAACGAAAAATGTCCGATCCGGTCGAAACCGTGCGCTCTTTCCACGACGCTTTCGCGGCGCGGGACGCGGACCGCATCGCCGCTCTGTTCCATCCGGAGATCGAGTGGACCGCGGCCGAAAATTTCATCTACGCCGACCAGAGCCCGTACCGCGGCGTCGACGGCGTCCTGCACCTGCTGTTCGGGCGCGTGCTCTCCGATTGGGACGTTTTCTCCACCCGCGCCGACGAAATTCTCGGCGGCGGCGATATCGTTATTGCGAGCGGACGCTTTCGTGGAATCTACAAAGCCAACCGCGCGCGCGTGGATGCACAGATCGTTGAAGTGTTCCAGTTCAAGGACGGCCGGATCGCGAAGGTCCAGACCTACACCGACACCGCGCAATTCAAGGAAGCCGTGAGCCGCGTGCAGGCGGCCTGAAAAGTTTCTGATACATTGGGCGCATGCGCATGATTCTGCTCGCAGCCGCCGCGGCCTTCGCTTGCGCGCAGCCGGCTGATTCGCCCAGCTTCGAGGTCGCGACCATCAAGCTCGCCGCGCCGATGCCCATGGGACGCATGATGGTGGGCACCCGCGGCGGTCCCGGCACGCCAGACCCCGGCCGGTTCACCTGCAACAATTGCAACCTGACCATGCTCATCTCGCAGGGCTACGATATTAACTTCATCCAGATCTCCGGACCGCCGTGGATGGATTCGCAGCGTTTCGACGTCATCGCGAAAGTTCCCGAGCACACCACCAAGGCGCAGTTTCGCGTGATGATCCAGAATCTGCTGATCGAGCGTTTCAAGCTCGCCGTGCATCACGATACCAAGGAGATGCCGATCTATGAATTGAGCGTCGCCAAGAACGGACCCAAGCTGAGAGACTCGGCGGGACCGGTGGAAATGCCGCAAGGAGGGCCGCGACCATTCGCGCCGCCCAAACCGGGCGCTGAGGGACCTCCCGCGTTGCCCGAGGGCCGCTTCCCGATGATGGTCATGAGCCCGCGCGGCGCGCGCTGGCGGCTGGTGGATGAATCCATGCCGGATTTCGCGCAGCAACTGCAGCCGCAGGTGGGACGTCCGGTGACCGACGCCACCGGACTCAAGGGCAAATACGATATCAAGCTCACTTTTTCCGGCGGCGCCGGTCTGGTGGGACTCAGGATGCTGGGCGGAGTTCCGCCGCCTCCTCCCGGCGCGCCGGTCCAGGTTCAAGACGGTGCGGAAAAAGGCGCGCCTTCGACGCCCGAAGACAACGGACCAACCATCTTCACCGCGATCCAGGAGCAGCTCGGTCTGAAGCTCGAAGCGAAGAAAGGTCCGGTGGACATCCTGGTGATCGACCACGTGGAGAAGACGCCGACAGAGAATTAGCCAAACCCCGCGCGTGCCTACGTTACATCTGCTCTGAAGTTTTTGCGCACGCGCGACATTTACTCCGTAACCGCTTCTCGACTCACTCCCGCCCCCAAACTCTTTTCAACCACTTACCCTGGCATCCGATTTGCAAATGCCAACCGAGGCGATGGGTGCAGTACAAGACCTCCGCTCCGGTGTCGAAACTCGTCTCAGCCTTGCCGCCTGTAAACGAGTCGCCATCGAAAACGTAGAGCCGCAAATCGATTGCGGCCGTTTCGCCATCAAGCGCGTCGTCGGCGAATCGGTCACCGTCGAAGCCGACGTCTTCGCCGACGGTCATGACCACGTCGCTTGTCATTTGCTCTACCGCTTCCATTCCGACCCCGATTGGACCCGCATCCCCATGGCGCCGCTCACCAATGACCGCTGGCGCGCCCAATTCTCCGTCTCCAGCCTGGGCGAATATCGCTACGCCGTCGAAGGCTGGATCGATCACCTGGAAACCTGGCGCGCCGATCTGCTCAAACGCATTGCTGCGGGCCAGGATGTCGCGGTCGATCTGCTGATCGGAGCGGATTTCATCGAACAAGCCGCGCGCCGAGCCCCGGCGCTCGACGCCGCTCATCTGTGGAGCTGGGCTCGCCGCTTGCGCGACGCGCCGGATATCGAGACCCGCAAAGCACTTGCGCTTCGCGAGGATTTGTTCGAGCTCGCCCGCCACTACCCCGATCTCGAATTCGCCACGCGCTCTGAACCCGAACTGGCTGTCACTGTCGATCGCGAAAAAGCCGCGTACTCCACCTGGTACGAAATGTTCCCGCGCTCGGTTGGAACGTTACGCGATTGCGAATCGCGCCTGCCCTACATCGCCTCCATGGGTTTCGACGTTCTGTATTTTCCGCCCATCCATCCCATCGGCGTGAAATTTCGCAAAGGCCGCAACAATTCGACCAATCCCCTGCCCTCCGACGCCGGCAGTCCCTGGGCCATCGGCTCCCACGAAGGCGGACACAAGTCGGTTCATCCGCACTTGGGAACCCTCGCCGATTTCCGCAGCCTGGTCGCCCGCGCCCACGATTTCGGCATCGAGATCGCTCTCGACCTCGCCTATCAATGCTCCGCAGACCATCCCTACGTGCGCCACCACCCCGAATGGTTTCGCACGCGTCCCGATGGGAGCATTCAATACGCCGAAAATCCGCCCAAAAAATACCAGGACATTTATCCCTTCGATTTCGCGACCGAGCATTGGCCCGAACTCTGGGACGAATTAAAAAGCATCGTCCAGTTCTGGATCGCGGAAGGCGTGCGCATCTTCCGTGTCGACAATCCCCACACCAAATCCTTCGCCTTCTGGGAATGGCTGATTGAAGAAATCCGGCGCGACCATTCCGACGTTTTATTTCTCGCGGAAGCCTTCACCCGCCCGCACGTGATGCAGCGCCTGGCGAAGCTCGGATTTTCGCAATCCTACACCTATTTCGCCTGGCGCAACACGAAGCAGGAGCTGACCGATTATTTCCGCGAGCTTTCAACCGCGCCCGCGTCCGAATATTTTCGCGCGAATCTCTGGCCCAATACTCCCGACATTCTCACCGCGTTCCTGCAGACCGGCGGACGTCCCGCCTTCATGATCCGGCTGATCCTCGCCGCGACCCTCGGCGCGAGCTATGGCATCTACGGCCCCGCGTTCGAGCTCGCCGAGAACGCGCCGCTCAAGCCCGGCAGCGAAGAATATCTCAACTCCGAAAAATACGAGCCTCGCAACTGGGATATCGACTCGCCTTTCAACCTCCGCGACCTGATCGCGCGCGTCAACGCCATCCGCCAGGAAAACCCCGCGCTCCATTCCGATCGTCATCTCCATTTCCACGCGACCGACAATCCCGACGTCATCTGTTATTCCAAAACTGCCCGCGGCAACGCCATCCTCGTGCTGGTCAATCTCGATCCGTTCCACAGACAATCCGGCTTTGTCACGCTCGATCTCGCCGAACTCGATCTCGATCCGGATCACCCTTTCGAAGCCCTCGACCTTCTTTCCGCCGAGCTCTACATCTGGCATGGCCCT
Source organism: Bryobacteraceae bacterium (assembly GCA_035501755.1). GTDB lineage: Bacteria > Acidobacteriota > Terriglobia > Bryobacterales > Bryobacteraceae > Palsa-187. Next base: position 4,564 of record DATJVN010000043.1, read on the forward strand.
CGCAATTATTTCGAGCTCACTCCCGCCGTCCGTCCCGCGCACATCCTGCGTCTGAACCAGCGGAGCGCTTGAATGAAACGTCCCGGCAGCGCCACCGACCCCTTGTGGTACAAAGACGCGATCCTGTACGAGCTCCACGTCCGCGCCTTCGCCGACGGAAATAACGACGGCGTCGGCGATTTTCCCGGATTAATTCAGAAACTCGATTATCTCCAGGATCTCGGCGTCACCTGCCTCTGGCTTCTCCCGTTTTTCCCGTCCCCGCTCAAAGACGACGGCTACGATATCTCCGACTACACCAGCGTCCATCCGAGTTACGGCACGCTCGACGATTTTCAGGAATTCCTCACCGCCGCGCATCAGCGCGGCCTCCAGGTGATGATCGAGCTGGTCATGAATCACACCTCCGATCAGCACCCCTGGTTTCAGGCCGCGCGCCACGCCCCTCCCGGCTCGCCCGAACGCGATTACTACGTCTGGAACGATAGCGACCAGAAATATCGCGAGGCCCGCATCATCTTCACCGACACCGAAAAATCCAACTGGACCTGGGACCCGGTCGCCCAGGCCTACTTCTGGCACCGCTTTTTTTCCCACCAGCCCGATTTGAATTACGACAATCCCAAAGTAGTCGAGGAGATGTTGAAGGTCCTGCGCTTCTGGCTCGACATGGGCGTCGACGCGCTGCGCGTGGACGCCATTCCGTATTTAGTCGAGCGCGACGGCACAAATTGCGAAAATCTTCCGGAAACTCACGAGATTATCAAAAACGTCCGCGCTGAAATCGAAAAAAATTACGAAAAGCGCGCGATTTTGGCCGAAGCCAACCAGTGGCCCAGCGACGTTCGCCCCTATTTTGGCGACGGCGACGAATGCCATATGGCGTTCCATTTCCCGTTAATGCCGCGAATTTACATGGCGCTGCGCCAGGAAGATCGTCTGCCCATCACCGACATCATGGCCCAGACCCCCGAAATTCCTCCCAATTGCCAGTGGGCCCTGTTCCTTCGCAACCACGACGAGCTGACTCTCGAAATGGTCACCAACGACGAGCGCGACTACATGTATCTCGCCTACAGCGCGGACCCGCGCATGCGCATCAACCTCGGCATCCGCCGCCGCCTCGCGCCGCTGCTCGACAACAACCGCCGCCGCATCGAATTGCTCAACAGCCTGCTGCTGTCCTTCCCCGGCACTCCCATCCTTTATTACGGCGACGAAATCGGCATGGGCGACAACATCTATCTCGGCGACCGCAACGGCGTCCGCACTCCCATGCAATGGAACAGCGATCGCAACGCCGGTTTTTCCCGCGCCAACCCCGCGCGCCTCTTCAGCCCCGTCATCATGGACCCCGTGTGGGGCTACCAGGCCGTCAACGTCGAAGCCCAGCAGGGCGACCCGAGTTCCCTGCTCAACTGGATGCGCAACATGATCGCTCTGCGAAAACTGTTCCGCGTCTTCGGCAGCGGCACTCTCGAATTTCTGAATCCCGAAAATCGCAAGGTCCTCGCCTATCTGCGCCGTCACGAAGGCGAGCAGATCCTGTGCATCGCCAATCTCTCCCGCTTCGCCCAGCCCGTCGATCTCGATCTCTCCGGCCTCGAAGGCTCCGTCCCCGTCGAAATGCTCGGCTACGTCGAATTCCCTCCCATCGGCCGCCAGCCGTATCGCTTTACCATCGCCGCATACGGTTTCCTGTGGCTGGAGCTTCATCCTCCCGCCGAGCCCGCCGAGCTTCAGACCGCCGGCGTTCCCGCGGTCCTCACCATCGGAGCCGGCTGGGCCACGCTGTTTGAGGGCGCCGCGCATCTGCGCTTCGAAAGCATCGCGCTTCCCGATTTTCTCGTGCGCCAGCGCTGGTTCGGCGGCAAGTCGCGATACATCCGCTCCACCCGCATCGTCGACTGGACCGGCATCGACCGTCCCAAGGCTGCGCTCGCATTAATCGAGGTTCAATACGAAAGCGGCCCTCCCGAAATTTACTTCCTTCCGCTGGCCATCGCCCTTGAAAAAGCGGCGGATCGCATCCGCGAAAATTTTCCCAATGCCGTCGTCGCGCCCATCCTCACGCCCGACGGTCCCGGCGTCCTGCACGACGGCGTCTTCGACGACGACGCCTGCGCCGCCATCCTCTCGTTGATCGGCGCCAGCCGCGAGCTTCAGACGCGCGACGGCCGTGTCCGCGGCGAGCCCGGCAAGCTCCTCGACGGCGCCGTCAACAACCCGCTGCCCATCCGCCGCATCTCCTCTGAGCAGAGCAACTCCTCCGTCGTCTACGGCGACCGCCTCATCCTGAAATTCTTCCGCCGCTATCAGCCCGGCCCCAATCCCGATTTCGAAGTCGAAAAATATCTCACCGAGCGCGTCCACTTCGATCGTGTTCCTCCCTACGCCGGCGCTCTCGAATACGTCAACGGCGCCGAACCCGCCACGCTCGGCCTCCTCGAAACGCTGGTTGAAAACGAAGGCGACGCCTGGCGCTGGACCATCGAAGAGATCGAGCGCTACTTCGAGCTGTGCGCTCCTCACGATTTCCCCGCCGACGCCGCGGCCGAGCTCGAAACTCCAGTCGAGTTCGCCGAGCAGCCGCTCTCCTCCTTCGCCCGCGACCACGTCGGCCTGTATCTGGAAGCCGCGGCGACCCTCGGCCGCCGCACCGGCGAGTTGCATCGCGCCCTCGCCGCCCCCACTGACGATCCCGGCTTCGCTCCCGAACCTTTCACCGCCGGCGACGTCAACTCGCTGTACACCGATCTCCGCGCCCACGCCATTCACGTCTTCGACGCGCTCAAGGAAAACGTCTCGCGCCTGCCCGACGACACGGTCGAGCCTGCCGCATTGGTCCTCGGCCGACGCCGCGAAATTCTCGCGCGCCTGCGCACTCCGCTCACCGGCGATTCGCTCCACGGCCTGCGCATCCGCATCCACGGCGATTTTCACCTCGGCCAGGTGCTGCGCTCCAAAACCGATTTCGTCATTCTCGATTTCGAGGGCGAACCCGCCCGTCCGCTGCGCGAGCGCCGCGCCAAGCAATCTCCGCTCAAAGACGTCGCGGGTATGCTCCGCTCCTTCAGCTACGGCGGCTACGCGACGCTGCTCAACTGGACCGCGCGCCACGGCGAGCCGTTCGAGCGTCTGGAACCCTGGGCGCGCCTGTGGGAACGTTCCGCCTCGATCGAATTTCTTCGCGGCTATCGTGAAGCCACCGCCGGCGCCGGTTTTCTTCCCGCCGACCCCCGCGATATCCGCCGCCTCCTCGACGCCTTCCGTCTCAACAAGGCGCTCTACGAAGTCACCTACGAGCTCGACAACCGCCCCGCCTGGGTGCGCATCCCGCTCCTGGGCATCATTTTGATGGGAGCCGCATCGTGATCGCATCCACCACGTCGAGATTATTCTTAAAACAATGTCCGTCGAAAAAGAGGACTGACCACTCTGTCCCCAATTCACAGACCCACAATCACAGTCACCGGCACATCAGTGGACAAAGCGGTCTGTCCCCTTTTTCGCCGCCCCTAATTCACAGGCACAGCCCGTCCCAGCGCCGTAATGCTCGCCCTTGAAGAAATCCCGCAGCCCACGCGCGAGCGCCTCGATCAAATCGGCGCCGCCGGACTCGTCATCGGCCTGCTCGTTCCCGCGCCTGCCGATGCTCTCGAAGCCACACTCCAGCGCGCCCGCGAATCCGTTGCCAAGCTCTACACTCAAACCCGAACCGTAGTCCTCTATCCTGCCACCGGCTCCCCACTCCCCACATCCGAGTCCGCGCTCCCCGGAATCGAGCCTCTTCCCTTCCCGCTCGCCTCACCCGGCCGATCCCTCGACCCGGCCGAATCCATTCGCGCCGCCTGCGACACCGTCTTCGCCGTCGCCGGCAATCTCAATGCGCGCGCCATCTCCATCATCGTCTCCGATCTCGAGCACGTCACGGCCGAATGGATCTATGGCCTGGTTCGCCCCATCCTGGAGCTCGATTTCGATCTCGTCACGCCCTGTTACGCCCACGGGAAATTCGAAGGCCTGCTCAACTCCGCCATCGTCGCCCCGCTCACCCGCGCGCTATACGGGCGCCGCATCGACCATCCTCTCGGTCCGGATTTCGGTTTTTCCGGCCGCTTCGCGCACCACGTCGCCGAGACGTCGCGCCCCTCCGACCGCCGCTCCCTCGCCTCGCTCACTCTTGATGCCATCTGCTACGGCTTCGAGATCTGCCAGTCGAACGTCGGTCTGCGCCGCTACCCTCCCATCGACTGGATGAACCAAAGCTCGGTGCTGGTCCAGATCCTCGACCCCGTATTTCGCGAGATGGACCATCGCGCCCCTTTTTGGCAGCGCGTCCGCGGCTCCCAAACCGTTCCCGTCTTCGGAGAAACGCGCAACCCGCCCGAGCCCTTCGAATCGCTCGACCCGCGCCACATGTTCGAATCCTTCGAGCTCGGCTGCCGCAATCTTCAAGATGTCTGGGGCGCGATTCTTCCTCCCGGCGCGCTGCTCGAGCTCAACAAGCTCGCCCGCGGACCCTTCGAATCCTTCCACCTTCCCGACCGTCTGTGGGCGCGCATCATCTACGATTTCGCCCTCGGCCATCACTTGCGCACTTTCAACCCGGACCAGCTTCTTCGTGCGATGACTCCGCTGTATCTGGCCTGGGTCGCTTCTTACGCGCTCGAACCCGACTCGCTGCCGGTCTCCGCGCGCCTGGAACTACTCGCGCTCGCCTTCGAGCAATCCAAACCCTACGCCCTCTCGCGCTGGCGTTGGCCCGATCGCTTCAATCCATGAAGACACCCGACGCATTCCTGTTAAAGAAATGTTCGTCGAAAAAGGGGACAGCGTACTCTGTCCCCAATCCACATATTCACAGCCAGCGAAACCGGTTCGTCAGTGGACGGAGCGGGCTGTCCCCCTTTTCGACCCACTTCGACGCCCCACGAAAGGACCTCTATGTGGCAACAAGCCCAGCAAGCCCTGAATCAATCCATGATCCGAGTCCTCAACGAGCTCGCCAGTCTCGTTCCCGGCGTCCTCGCCCTGGTCGTCGCCGTGCTTTTCTCCGCCCTGCTCGGCGGAATTGTCTACGTGGCCCTGCGCCGCATTCTGATCGGGGTCCAGTTTGACGAGCGTCTCTCCAAATGGGGCCTGCGCTCGGTCTCGGAATGGTCGCCCAACAAAAGCCCCGCGCTGCTGATCTCGCGCATCGTTTTCTGGACCATCGTAATCGTCGGCTTCTTCATCGGAGTCGCCGCCTTCGATTCGACTCTCACTTCCGAGCTGGTCTTCGAGCTGTTCAACTATCTTCCCAACGTCCTCGCGGCCGTGTTAGTACTGATCATCGGGGCCGTCGTCGCGCGCTTCGTCGCGCGCAGCGTGTTGATCGGCGCGGTCAACATGAACCTTCAGTACGCGCGCCTGCTCAGCGCCGGAGTGAAATGGATGATCATCGTGCTCGCCGTCGCCATGGCGCTGGAGCACCTGGGCATCGGCCGAAGCATCGTGTATATCGCCTTCAGCATCCTGTTCGGCGGAATCGTCCTGGCCCTGGCGATCGCCGTCGGCCTCGGCTCGAAAGACCTGGTCACCCGATCGCTTACCCGCGAATCCCCCAAGCTCCCCGTGGAATCGGAGGAGCCGTTCCGTCATTTATGACTCAGCCGCGAATGAACGCGAAAAAACTTGAATCGTCCATTCACGGCCATTTTTAAGATTTCAGGATTCGCGTGAATCCGCGTTCATTCGCGGCCAATTTTCTCGATGAATCGCCGGTGCACCCGAGAATCTCCCGTCAGCTCCGGATGGAACGTCGTCACCATGTGCCGCCCCTGTTCCACCCACACCGGATCACCCTGATATTCGGCAAGCACTCGCACCCCCTCGCCGACCTTCCGGATGATCGGAGCGCGAATGAACACGGCTTCGAACTCGCCTCCGTCCTTCACCGGCACTTTCGCGATGCGGCTGTCGATCTGCCGCCCATACGCATTTCGCTCCACCGCGATATCCATCAGGTCCAGGCTCGCCTGCGGCGGGTGCGTGACTTCATGCGCCAGCAGAATCGCGCCCGCGCAGGTTCCGTAAATCGGCTTTTCCCGCCCGAAGCGCCGAACCGCATCCGTCAGCCCCTCGATATCCAGAAGCTTGAGCATGGTGCTGCTTTCGCCGCCGGGGATAATCAACCCGTCGCATTCAGAAAGCTGCTCCGCCGTCCGCACCTCGACCGCCCGAGCCCCGGCCCGCTCAATCGCTTTGCGATGCGCCTCAAAATCCCCCTGAAGCGCAAGTATTCCAACCGTTTTCATGCGATAAATCCTGCCCGGCAGCGGCGTTCGCGCTATCGGGGACGATTGCGAATGAACTCGTCCACGATCGAAATCAGGGCGTTCAGTTTCTCAGTCGTTTCGAGCTGCGACTCCGCAATACGATCCACGCGATCTGTCAAAACCATCTGAGCCGTGAGAAGCTGCTTGTGCTCCTGCTCAAACTCAAGGTGCCGGTTGACAAGGACCTCAAGAAGCGCTTCCAGGCGATCGAGGCTGGAGGGTCGTGCCCGTTCGTGGCCATATCTCATTTTAGCTCGACCAAAGCGTCAGCCAGACGAACTGAGTTTCGACGAGTCAATGATGCGTAAAGTCGAACACTGCTGCAACCAGCCAGACGCCCGTCGCAATCAACCAGAAGCGGCCGCTGCGCCATTGCCTGCGGATCGCGATAATCGTTCCCCAGACCAGATCAAGCGAGGAAAAAAGGGCCCAAATTGGTAGGACGTAAAGCGCCCAGATAAACGGCTCGCCTGTGGCGGCATTCAATCCTCGCTCTTGCGGTACGGCCCAACTACGCGATGCAACAACCACATAAATGATAGCCCCCGCTACGTTCGCCAGAAGGAGCGCGATATTCGTTTTGGACGGCATTGGGGCACTCTGTCCTTTTAGCCGCGGCGTACGCCAACCGATCGATTGACCGCGCGAAATACCGTACAGCGCGCACCGGGAGCGCGACAAAATCCCCCGAAGCGCCAATGCTCCTGCAGTCTTCATAAGATGGACTCGCGCTTGTCCGCAAACTCCGCGGGACTCATCTCGATGTCCCTAAGAATGCCCCGTAAAGTGCCCATTCTTAGCGTCCGCCCGCCGTGTACCGGCACCGTTGTACGTAAGGCTCCGCGCCTCGAATCCGAACCACCTCGAACCCCTGTCTTTCGAGGAATCGCACCATCTCATCGCCCGTCAGGATGGGCTGCTTAGGCACGGACAGGTTCGTCGAAAGTCAAATCCACCTTCCGCAGTGAACTCGGCTGATTTACCCGCGAGAGCGCATCCGCTACTCCAAACGCCTCCACGTAGGCCATCAGCGCGTCCCGCAGATCGGCGATTGCCGCGTCCTCGGTGTCGCCCTCACCATACGCCGGGATGTCAGGAACACGCGCGGTGTAGCCACCCTGCTCCTGATCCGGAATGATTTCCACGGTCAACCGATGCATACCTTATTCTACCGGTCAGCGCTTTTTCACCACCCCCGCGTTTGCAGCAACTCCTCTTGAGGCAGCTTGGCGACATCCAGCCCGCGCATCGCTTCGCCGAGCTCTTCCGACGCCTCCAGCAGTTTCGCGGGGTCATTGTAATAAGTCGCCGCCTTGACCACCGCCTTGGCGCGCGTCTCCGGATCTTCGCTCTTGAAAATCCCGCTGCCCACGAACACCGCTTCCGCGCCCAACTGCATCACCAGCGCCGCATCCGCCGGCGTCGCGATCCCGCCCGCCGAAAAATTCGGAACCGGCAGTTTTCCATTCGCCGCCACCCACTCGACCAATTCGAGCGGCGCCCCCAGATTCTTCGACTCATGCACCAGCTCTTCCTTGCCGAGAATCGTCAGGTGCTTCATCTCCTTCACGATGGTGCGAATGTGCCGCACCGCCTCGACAATATTTCCCGAACCGGCTTCGCCCTTGGTGCGGATCATCGCCGCGCCCTCCGCGATTCTGCGCAGCGCCTCACCCAGGTTGCGCGCTCCGCACACGAACGGCACTTTGAAGCCGCGCTTGTCGATGTGATGCTCTTCATCGGCCGGCGTCAGCACCTCGCTTTCGTCGATGTAATCGACGCCCAGCACTTCAAGCACCCGCGCCTCCATGAAATGCCCGATGCGCGCCTTGGCCATCACCGGAATCGACACCGCGTCCATAATTTCGCGGATGATCCGGATTGACGCCATGCGCGCCACGCCGCCTTCTTTGCGAATATCGGCGGGCACGCGCTCCAGCGCCATCACCGCCGACGCCCCCGCCTTTTCCGCGATCTTGGCCTGCTCCACGTTGGTGACGTCCATGATGACGCCGCCTTTCAACATCTCCGCCAGACCCACTTTCAACCGAAATTCATCAGACAGGTACATGACAGGCTCCTTATTTATCAGCCGCAAATGAAATTCGCGGCGATTTTTCTTCACACCAACGCTGGCGACGGTTCGTGACGATACCCGCGCCGCGCGCGTTCATACTCCGTTCGAAAAATTCTTCCCAGTATATTCCACCCGCGAGCAATGTCCGCCGGACGCAGCCCCGCGAAACTCAAGCGCAGCGAATTGGTCTGCGGCCGCGACACCGCGAAATACCGCCCCGGCAGAAAATTCACGCCCTCCGCGGCCGCGCGCGCGGCCAGATCGGTGGCTTCCATCGGCTCGGGCAGGGTCACCCACACGTTCATCCCGCCCTGCGGACGAGTGTAACGGCTGCCCTTGGGCAGCTCCCGCGCGCAACCCTCCAGGCACGCCTTCAGCCGCTCCGCGCCCGTCTCGATGGTCTTTTCGTGGTGCTCCTTCAGCCGTCCCGATTCGGCGAACCGCAGCAGCACTGCCTGCGAAAGCTGGTCCGAGTGCAGATCGCACGCTTCTTTCGCTTCGGTCAGCTCCGCGATCAGCGCCCGCGGCCCGATCGCCCATCCCACGCGCAGCCCCGGAAACGCGATCTTCGAAAAACTCCCCAGCACGATGGTCTCGCCGGATTTGTCCAGTTCCTTGAACGCGGGGACCTCCGATCCGGCGTAGCGCAGCGCGCCGTACAGATCGTTTTCGACGATCCTCGCGCCCGCGCGGCGCGCCATCTCGATAATCCGCCCGCGCTCAAATTCGGGAATCGTGGTCCCGGTCGGATTCTGAAAATTCGGCGTCAGCACGATCAGCCGCACGCGCTCTTTTTCAAGCGTCCTCTCGAGCGCGTGCAGATCGATTCCTTCCTCGCCCACCGGAATCCCGATCACCTTCGCGCCGCCGCGCTGAAAAACGTTGCGCACTCCGGGATACACCGGATCTTCCATCAGCACCGTTTCGCCGCGCGACGCCATCACGCGCTGGATCAGATCGAACGCCTGCTGGCAGCCGCTGGTGATCAAAATGTCGTCATCCGGACCCGCCGCACCGCGCTTGCGAACCTCATTCAGCACGAATCGCCGAAGCGGACCGTAGCCGCTCGCCGATCCCAGTTGCAAAATGCTCGCGGCTTCCGCCGATTCGAGCACCTCACGGCACGTCGCGCGAATTCCATTCAGCGGAAATTCGTCCTCCGAAGGCCGCGACGCCGCAAAGCTGATCACTTCGGATTCCCGCACCGCGCGCGTTTCCGGCTCGGCCTCGACAAAGGTTCCCCGCCCCACGTGAGACTTGATCAGGCCCTCCGCTTCGAGAAGTTCATAGGCAGCCGCAATGGTCGTACGATGCAGGCCAATCGTACCAGCCAATTCCCGCCCAGCAGGCAACTTCTCTCCACGCGAAATCCGCCCCTTTAGAATTTGCAGCTTAATCACTTCATACAGTTGCCTGTAAAGCGGCGTCTCGGATTGAGGATCGAGCTGAATCGCACCAAGCATGCCAATTCCTCAAACAAGCGTACCATATTGGTTGGTTCTGTCAACCGAGTTTACGAGAGGGTGGAGATGAATCGTTCCAGGTCCGAACTATATAAAGGACATTCCTGGGGGAAACATGCGAACTGCGCTTCTCATTCTTTGCTCGGCGACGGGAATTTTCGCCCAGCCCACACCTGTTCTCGAAACCTTGGCCGGCGGCAACTCGCTCAGCTTTCCGGCGAATACGGTTTCCGCAATCTCCGCAACGCTGGTGAGTCCTTTCGGCCTTGCGTCCGATCCGGCGGGGAATCTTTACGTTTCCGACACCTATCTTTCTCAGGTCTTCAAAATCACGATCGACGGAAAGATCGCCGTTTTTGCCGGCAACGGAACGGCCGGCTACACCGGCGACGGCGGGCCCGCAGCTCAGGCGGAGCTGACAAATCCCGTGGCCCTGGCGCTGGACGCCTACGGCAACCTGTACATCGCCGACAGCTATTGGGCCGTGATCCGCATGGTGGACCTGCGTGGAATCATTCATACCTTCGCCGGTAATCCTGGCGCGGTGCAACCCGGGGATGGCGGCCCGGCGCTTCAAGCGCGATTCATAACCCCGGACGGGTTGGCCGTCAATTCCGCCGGAGACGTGTATATCGCCGATAGCGATCCGCGCTCGGACACGATCCGCGAGGTAGACACGAGCGGGATCGTCACTAAAATCGCCGGAGAGTACGGTTCCTATGGGGATCCTGGCAGCGGACTTTCCACGAGTTCTCCTCTGTTCGCGCCCGCAGGACTGGCCTTCGATTCGCGCGGCAACCTGTATTTCGCGGACACGGTAGCCTGCGGTATCTGGCAAATCAGCCCGTCGTTGAACATGACTCAGTTCGCGGGCGATGGGAATTGCGCCTTTGACGGCGATGGCGCCGCGACCGGCCATGCTCTGGATAAACCCGCCTATCTCGCCTTTGGATCGGGCGGCAATCTGTACGTGACTGACGTGGGCACGCAGCGGATCCGCGTGATCGGGCAGAACCAGATGATCACCGTCGCGGGCACCGGCGCGCCCGGCTACAACGGCGACGGCATTTCCGCCGCCAAAGCGCAACTCGAGTTCCCCGAGGGCATCGGGGCCGACAGCGCGGGCAATGTCTATTTCGCGGAGTCCTATGGACACAGGGTGCGCGAAATCGATACGCAAGGCGTGATTCACACGGTCGCCGGAGTGGGCGCGAATCTTCCGCTGGGCGACGGAGGCGCCGCCACGTCCGCGGTTTTGCTGCAAGCGCAAGGAATTGTCTCGGACAGAAAAGGCGGTTTTTACGTGCTGGATAGCAAAACCAGCACGGTTCGCAGCATTTCGCCCAACGGCGCCATCACCACGGTCGCGGGAACCGGACTCGCCGGCTACAACGGCGATGGCATTCCCGCCACGCAGGCGCAGTTGTACTCCCCCTTCGCCCTGGCGCTCGACGCGCAGGGAAATCTGTATATTTCCGACAGCGGAAACAATCGCGTGCGGATGATCAATGCGCAAGGCATCATCCAGACTGTCGCTGGAACCGGCGCGTTCGGCTTCAACGGCGATGGTATTCCCGCCAATCAAGCTGAGCTCGCCCGTCCGGAAGGCATCACCATCGATCCCTACGGTGATCTCCTCATCTGCGACATCGATAATCATCGCCTGCGCATCGTGGCCGGCGGCATGATCGGCACCATCGCCGGAAATAAGGGCCAAACCGATCAGGTCCCCCCGACCGACTCGGGCGACGGTATGTCCGCGCTCACCGCGAGTTTCGTGTTCCTGTACGGCGTCGCGGTCGATCCCGCGGGCAACATCTACACCGCCGATGAGGGAACCAACCGGATTCGCAAGATCGGCACCGACGGCATCATTCGGCCGTTTGCCGGAGAGAGCGGTAATGTAGGGACGACCGGGGACGGCGGACCGGCGACGAATGCTACGCTGAACTACCCGTATCAAATCGCCACGGATGGGAACGGGAACGTTTTCATCTCCTGCGATGACCGGATCCGCGAAGTCACCACCGACGGGATCATCCACACGCTGATCGGAGGCGGAAGCGAGCCGCAGAAGGGAAGCGGCCAGATTGCCACCGCCGTTGCGCTTCAGTTCGTTCCCTACCAGATCTGGCCGTCGCCCGACGGTTCGCTCTACATCGCGGACGTTGCTTCGGTCCTGCACTATGTTCCGGGCCAGATCAGCCGCGAGGGTGTGCAGAACGTGGCGAACTTCGCCGGAGGCGGCACAGTCGCTCCCGGCGAAATCATCGTGATGTACGGAAGTTCGCTGGGTCCGGCGACGCTCACGACACCGACGTTCACCTCCAGCTCCACCGCTTTCCCCACGTCTATCGCGGGAACCCAAGTTTCATTCGACGGCACGCCCGCTCCGCTCATCTATGTGCAAAGCGGATTGATCGCGCTGGTGGTTCCCTTCGAGGTGGCGGGCAAAACCGTGACTCACGTGCAGGCGAGCATCAACGGGACGCCCACCAACCAGGTTGATCTGACGGTGGTGCCCGTCAATCCGGGCATGTGGCCGTCGGCAGTGAACGCGGACGGGAGCATCAATTCCGCGAGCAACCCGGCAAGCGCCGGGCAGGTGGTCAGCTTCTATCTTTCGGGCGCCGGAGTGACCAACCCTGCGCTCACCGACGGCCAATTCGTCGAGGACTCAACTCACCTTCTTGCGGCTACGGTTCAGGTGACCATCGGCGGGCAGAACGTGCAACCGGTCTACGCAGGCGCCGCGCCCGACTCGATCGCCGGACAGGTGCAGATCACGGTGCCGATTCCCTCCGGAATCACGCCGTCGATCGCGGTTCCGGTGACGGTCACAGTGGGTGGCATTGCGGCTGCGACGAATTACACGATTGCAGTGAATTGACGATTGCGTATTGACTTAAAACTCACAGGCTGAAAGCCTGTGCCACAAACCAGTATCCGCAACTTACAGCCACGACGGCACAGGCTTCAGCCTGCGAGGAGGTTTTGAGTTTTAGAGCACCCGCCGGATTCCGGGCCAACGATCGAAATCGGCGTCGAAGGTGAAGATCGATTCGATTTTATAGCGTTCCATGACCGCGACGTGGAGCGCATCGCGTGAAGAGATCCAGTCGCGGCTTTCCGCGATTTCGGCGGCGCGCAGTACGTCGTCGCGATGGATCGGCAAAACATTATCCACCAGATCGAGAGTCAACTTGAGCGCCGCGCCGATTGCTGCGCGCCGTCCGATTGCCGCATAGCGGTGCACGATTTCCTGGAGCACTTCCGCATCGGTCAACAGCCGCTCGCCGGACGCGATCAGGCGCTCGAGCAGGATTTGAGCATCCGTTTTGCGCGGATGAGGAGATCCCACCAGGTACATCGGAATGTTGGAATCGACGAAAGTCAGCCGCGGTAACCTTTCTCGATTTCCGCGAGCATCTGGTCGATGTCGGCGGTTGGAAAAGAGTGTTTGACGGCCTGGCGGAGCGCCTTCAGCTTGCTCTGCGGATCGAGGGGCGATCGATCGTTGCGCGCCTGGCGCAGAGCGCGGCGCACCCACTCGCCAACGGTTACGCCGTCGCGGCGGGCGAACTTGCGGATTTCGGTCATCTCCGATTCGGGAAGCACCACCTGAAGCCGCGTACTCATATCCTGAGTATATGATACTCACTTGTGAGTGAGGAGTGCGTAAAATGTGAGGTCGACCGCCGCCGTCATCGCCAGGGCTGTTCGCGCGCGGGATAAAATGTACCAATGGCATCTATCGCCGAACGATCTCTGCTTCAGCCCGCGGATATTCCCAACCGCCGCGCGCGTTTTCGCAGCAGCCGGACTTTGCGCTTCACCGAGAGCGTGATTCGCGAGATGACGCGCCTCGCTGCGCAGCATCAGGCCGTCAATCTCGCGCAGGGATTTCCCGATTTTCCCGCGCCGCAGATTTTGAAGGACGCCGCGCGCGAGGCTATCGCAGCGGATATCAATCAGTACGCGATCACCTGGGGCTCGAAAACGTTTCGCGATGCGATCGCCGCGAAATACAAGCGGACTTACGGAATCGAGATCGATCCGGAGCGCGAAATCACCGTGTGCTGCGGATCGACCGAAGGCATGATGGCGTCGCTGATGGCCACGCTCAATCCCGGCGACGAGGTGGTGATTTTCGAGCCGCACTACGAAAATTACGGCCCGGACACGCTGCTTTCGGGCGCCGATCGCAAATTCGTGAACCTGCGGCCGCCCGACTGGAAGTTCGATCCGGACGAGCTGCGCCGCGCGTTTTCGAAAAAAACCAAGGCGATCATTTTATGTTCGCCGAACAATCCCACCGGACGCGTTTTTGAAAGAAAAGAGCTCGAAATCATCGCGGAGTTGTGCCAGGAGTTCGACGCGCTGGCCATCACCGACGAAATCTACGAGCACATCTTATATGACGGAGCGCAGCACATTCCCATCATGTCGCTGCCGGGAATGCGCGAGCGCACCATTCTGGTGAACAGCCTGAGCAAGACCTACGCGGTCACCGGATGGCGCGTGGGTTGGGTGCTGGCGGCGCCGGATCTGACCGATTCCATCCGCAAGGTGCATGATTTTCTCACGGTAGGCGCGGCGGCGCCGTTGCAGGAAGCGGGCGCGGTGGCACTGGCGCTGCCCGATGAATACTACGCGAATCTGGCGCGCGATTACGGCGAGCGACGCAACGCGATGCTCGAAGTGCTGGAAGAAACCGGGTTCAAGCCGGTGCGTCCGCATGGCGCCTATTACATCATGGCGGACATTTCGGGATTCGGCTATCCCGATGACATGGCGTTCGCGCGGCACCTGATCGAGGACCTGAAAGTGGCGGCGGTGCCGGGGTCGAGCTTCTTCGAAAATCCGGCGGAAGGCGCCCACTTTATCCGCTTCTGTTTTTGCAAAAAATATGAGACCCTGAGGGTAGCGCGAGAGCGACTTAAGCAAATTTAATTAGGTTCGATCACCCGACCGTTCGACAGGTTGTTCTTGGGAAGTTGGGAGGTGTCATGTCGAAGTTTCTTCTCCCGGAGGGTGTCGCCCGGCAGGACGGAGCCGGCGCTGTTGTGGCGCTGGACGATTCGTGCGGCAAGACGTTGCTGCTGACGCTGGGCATTACAAGAAGTCTGGAGCAGCAAAGCCTGGAAGTGTCGATCTGGGGATCGGCCGACCGGAAAAGTTGGGTATTGCTCGAAACGTTTCCGCAGAAATTTTATTGCGGGACGTATTCGCTGACGATTGACCTGGCGCGGCGGCCGGAGATTCGGCACGTGCGGGCGCAGTGGAAGATGAACCGCTGGGGTCGTGGAGAGACCACGCCGCTGTTCGGATTTTACGTGACCGCCGAGGAGCCGAAGCTGCAAGCGGTGGGTGCGTAGCCAGCTCCGGACGGCTCTGAATCATGTGGGGCGGCCGCTCTTGGCGGCTGCTTTCTCACCCCAATCAACAGACAGCCGGCAAGACCGGCGGTCCCACTGGCTGCTGCTGCGTCATGCAGTGCAGCGTGCCCAGGCCGAGCACCAGATCGCGACTGGGTATGCCGATCACCTGACGGTCGGGGAACAGGCGAGCCAGAGTGTTGAGCGCGGCGCGATCGTTGGGATCGGAGAACACCGGCGCGAGCACGACGCGGTTGGCGATGTAGAAATTCGCGTAGCTTGCCGGAAGGCGCTGGCCGGCGAAGTAGACCGGCTCGGGCATGGGCAACGGGACGACGCGAAGATCGCCGCGCGCGCGCAAACGGGCCAGGTTTTCTTCGAGCGGGTCGTGGTTGGGATCGGAGCGGTCCGGTTCGATCGCGGCGACCACCGTGTCGGGCGCGGTAAAGCGCGCGATATCGTCGATGTGGCCGTGGGTGTCGTCGCCGGAGATGCCGCGGCCGAGCCAGATCACTTCGTTCACTCCCAGAAATTTTCGAAATGCCGATTCGAGCGCGCGGCGTGAAATGCCGGGATTGCGCTGTTGCACGGTCGAAAGCAGGCATTCTTGGGTGGCTAGCAGCTTGCCTTGCCCGTTTACATCGATCGCGCCGCCTTCGAGCACCAGGCCGGTTTCGAAACGCTCCAGGCCGAGCGCTCGCGCCATGGCCGGGGGGACTTTTGCGTCGCGTTTGAAATTGGAATATTTCGCCCAGCCGTTGAAGCGCCAGTGCGCGAGCGCGATCTTTCCGCGCGGATTTCGCACGAACAGCGGACAATAATCGCGCGTCCAGCTTCGATCCGTGGGAAAGCGAAAAAATTCGACCGCGTCCAGGTCCGCGCCGGATTTGCGCAGCATGGCGCGCACGCGCGGCTCTTCCAGCGTGACGATGCGCACGCGCTCCACGCGCGAAAGGTGACGGACGATCTCCGCGTAGAGCCACGGAATCGGCGCAAATTTTCCGGGCCAGTCGGAGCGCTCATGCGGCCAAGCGATCCAGGTGGCTTCGTGCGGTTCCCACTCGGCGGGCATCCGCCAGCGCGGCGTCATTTCGCGCCGAGCCACCGGTTCAGAATGGGCGCGTAGGCATCGATGCGGCGGTCGCGCAGAAACGGCCAGTGACGGCGGACCGTTTCGACGTACTTCGGATCGCATTGGGCGATGAGCGTTTCTTCTTCCGATTGCGACGCCTGCGCGATGACCTGCCCGAATGGATCCGCGACAAAACTCGATCCCCAGAACTCGATGCCCGCGTCGGCGGGACCTTCGTAGCCCACGCGATTCACCGCCGCGACGTAAATTCCGTTGGCGATGGCGTGGGAGCGCTGGATAGTGCGCCAGGCGTCGAGCTGCGCGGCTCCGTGCTTCTCTTTTTCGCTGGGATGCCAGCCGATGGCGGTGGGATAGAACAGAATATTCGCGCCGGCGAGCGAAGACAGACGCGCGCCTTCGGGATACCACTGGTCCCAGCACACCAGCACGCCGACGCGGCCGAAGTCGGTATCGAAATTGGGAAAGCCCAGATCGCCGGGCGTGAAATAAAATTTTTCGTAGTACAACGGATCGTCGGGGATGTGCATCTTGCGATAGATCCCGGCGATTTCTCCGTCCGTTCCGATGACAGCCGCGGTGTTGTGGTATAGACCGGCGGCGCGGCGCTCGAACAGCGAGGCGACGATGACGACACGCAGTTCGCGCGCGAGCTTGCCCAGCGCGTCGGTGGAGGGTCCCGGGATCGGCTCGGCGAGCGCAAACAGCGCGTGGTTTTCCTCGCGGCAGAAATATTGGGAGCGGAACAGCTCCTGGGTGCAGACGATTTGGGCGCCGCGCGCGGCGGCCTCGCGAATTTTCCATTGAGCCTTGGCGAAGTTCTGGTTGGGGTCCTGCGCGCAGCTCATCTGCACAAGTCCGATGCGGAATTTCGCGGCGGGCATAAGCTTCTATTGTGCAGGATTCGGGCGCGGCTCGGCGCAATGATCAAACTCGACCAACGTGCTCCATTGTTGTCGCGCCTCAATCTATCGCGGGTTTAATGAGGCGCGGCAGTGATGCCGCGCGTTGGCCGGTTTTCCGCTATGGCGAATTTAAATGAACGCCATCGTCTTGATGCCGGAAATGTCGAAGCGCTTGCGGCAGCGGACGTTTTTGCACACGGCCTTGTCGTCGACCAGGACCATGTAGCTGGCGAATTTGGAGAAGCGGGCGCGGTCGCGCTCGTCGGCGCCGCGCGGAACCTGGTCGAGCTTTTTGCGCACCAGCCAGCGCAGATCGTAAGTGTCCGAAGTGCGACAGAAGGGACAGTTCAGCGTCGCCGGCTTGGTGGTCGGCGATTCACGATAGAACGCTTTTTCGTCGAGCGCCATACGTCAGCGCGCGGCGCTCGCCAGATGCCCCGAGGCGACGCGCTCCAGGCTGGCTTCAAAGCGCAGCGCGAACTCATCGACATCGGATTTGGAGATATTCATGGGCGGAGAAATGCGGATCACATTGCCCCAGGTGCCGCCCTTGCCGATCATCAGCCGGTTTTCGCGCGCGGCTTCGAGCAGCGCGTTGGTCGCGGCGGCAGCCGGCGCCTTGGTTTCGCGATCTTCCACCAGTTCCACGCCTTGCAGCAGACCCATGCCGCGGACGTCGCCGATGAGCGCATGCTTCGCCTTCATCTGCTCGAGCTTCGCGCGCAGGTAGGCTCCGGTTTCGGCGCAGTTGATCATCAGCTTGTGGTCGTCGATGTAATCGATCACGGCCTTGGCTTGCGTGGCGGTGACCGGATTGCCGCCGAAGGTGGAGATGGTGAGTCCTTTCATGCCGTCGGCGACTTCGGGTTTGGCCACGGTAAGGCCGATGGGCACGCCGTTGCCGAGACTCTTGGCGCTGGTGATGATGTCGGGCTCGACGTTCCATTGCTCGATGCCGAACCATTTTCCGCCGGTGCGGCCCCAGCCGGTCTGGACTTCGTCGCTGATGAAAAGTCCGCCGTATTTTTTGACGATTCCGTGGATAATCTCGAAATATTCTTTGGGCGGGGTGATAAATCCGCCGACGCCCTGAATGGGCTCGGCTATGAAGGCGGCGATGCGGCCGGAAGTGGAGGTGCGGATCATCTCATCCAGGTCGCGCGCGCAGCGCACGTTGCAGGAGGGGTAGGTCAGGCCCAACGGGCAGCGATAGCAGTTGGCGTTGATCGCGTGGACGAATCCGGACGGCGCGGCGCCGCCCAGGCGCCAAGAAGAGATTCCCGTAGCGGCCATGGCGACGGCGGAGCGTCCGTGATAGCTGTGGCGCAGAGCGACGATTTCGTGATTGCCGGTGTAGCAGCGCGCGGTGACGAAGGCGGTCTCATTGGCCTCGGTGCCGCTGTTGGTGAAAAAACTCTTGGTCAGCTTGCGGCCGGGAGTGATCCCGGCGATGCGCTTGGCGAGCGCGGCGAGCGGCTCCATGGCGAACGCGGTGGAGACGTGCTGGAGCCGATCGATCTGTTGGTGAACCTTCCGGTTGACTTCGTCATTGCAATGGCCCACGCCGATGGTGACGATGCCGCCGAAGAAATCGAGATACTGGTTGCCGTCGATGTCCCAGACATACTGGTCCTTGGCGTGGTCGATCACCAGCGGCTCCTTGAAGTAGTGGAAGACGCTGGGGAAAAGATGCTCCTTCGAAGCCAGGATGATCTCTTGCTTGGTCATGCGCTCATTTATATCACAGCGCGGCGCGGCTTCCGTTCGCGCGCCCGGCACACTACAATATGCTCATGCCGAAAGAGAGAATTTCCCGGCGTGCAGTGATCGCGACGGCCGCGCTGGTTCCGGTTTCCGCGGTAAGGAGCGCGGCGGCGAGCGCAGATTCAGTGTTCTCCGCAGCGCAGCGCATGACGCTCGAAGCTTTTATGGATCGGCTGGTCCCCGAGGACGAGAACGGTCCCGGCGCGGTCGCGTGCGGCGCGGCGAACTACATCGATCGATCGCTTGGGGATTTTCTCGCGGCTGAGAAAACGTCGTTTCTGAGCGGCCTGGACGCGGTGGACCGGCATGCGCGCACGACGTTCGGAGCCGCGTTCGCCGACGTTGCGCCCGATCGGCAGGACGAGATCATGCGCGCGATCGAGAGAGACAATCGCGCGTTTTTCGAGCGCGCGCGGCGGCTCACCATCGAGGGGATGGTGAGCGATCCGCATTACGGCGGCAACACGAATTACGCCGGATGGGACCTGATTCGCTACCCGGGTCCGCGGCTCGCGGTCGGCGAGGCCGATCAGAAGATCAAAGACGCGATCCGGCCGGTGCGGGCGTCGGCTTACGGCCATGGCCATTAAACTGAAGCCGGTAGATGTTGCCGTGATCGGCCTGGGGGCGGCGGGCGGAGTCGCGGTGCTGCCGCTGGCGCGCGCGGGGCTGAAGGTCGCGGGAATCGAAGCGGGAACGTGGATGGACCCGCGCAACTTCAAACCCGACGAGATGCACAACAACGTCCGCGGCCTGCTGACGTCGGTGCCGAAGGCGAATCGCGAAGTGCCGACCACGCGCACGGCTCCGGGACGGCCCACGCGGCGCGGAAGCATTCATCCGATGATGAACGCGATCGGCGGCACGTCGATACATTACTGGGCGCAGAGCTGGCGCCTGAAGGCGTGGGATTTCAAGACCCGCAGCGAAGTGATCCGGCGCTATGGCGCGGGCGCGATTCCCAAGGGCTCGACGCTGGAGGATTGGCCGATCGGGTACGAAGACCTGGAGCGCTATTACGATATCGTGGAGCGCGAGGTCGGGGTTTCGGGAAAAGCGGGGAACCTTCAGGGCAAGATCGATGCGCGGGGGAACGTATTCGAAGCGCCGCGCGGGCGCGAGTACCCCATGCCGCCGCTGCGCGGAAGCGGGTTCACAGAGCTGATGGCGGACGCGGCGAAGAAGCTCGGCTGGAAACCGTTTCACCCTCCCGCGGCAATCAACTCCGAGGAATACAACGGGCGACCGGGATGCGTCTTTCACGGCTACTGCAATCGCGGCGGATGCCACATCAGCGCGAAGAATTCGACCGCGGTCACCACCATTCCGGCGGCGCTGAAGACGAAGCATCTCGCGATCCACGATCTGGCACAGGTGCGGCGCATCGAGGCGGACGCAAACGGCCGCGTCACGGGCGTGACGTACATCAAGGATCGCAGAGAATATTTTCTGCCGGCGAAGGTAGTGCTCGTGGCGTCCTACACCTACGAAAATTCGCGTCTGCTGCTGCTTTCGAAATCGAAGGCGTATCCGCGGGGACTTTCGAACAATCACGGGCAGGTGGGACGGCACTATTTCGGCCATCAGCAGACCGGCGTGAGCGCGCTGTATCCTTTCGATATCAACGTCTGGTACGGAACGCCGGCGCAGGCCGCGGCGGTGGACGATTTCGCCGATGACAACTACGATCATTCGGGCCTTGGATTCATCGGCGGAACGTGCCTGCAGCCGCACACGGAGATGCATCCGATTGAGGCCGCTGCGATGAGTACCTTCGGCCGCGCTCCGGCGTGGGGATCGAAATGGAAGGCGTTCGTGCGGGAAAACGCGGCGCGCTGGACGTCGGCGTATTTGCAGACGTCGTCGTTTCCGTACGAGAACACGTGGCTGGACCTGGACGAGGAAGCGACCGACCCGCTGGGCGATCCGGTGTGCCGTATCACCAGCGGGCCCAAAGAAAACGAGGCTCGGGCGGTGGATTACGGGCATCGCAAGATGGAGGAATGGTTCCGCGCGGCGGGCGCGGTCGAGGTGAACCGGCCGCCGGGTGGCGGAGCGGGCAGCGGTCCGACGACGCACGCTTACGGCGGCACGCGCATGGGCGACAATCCGGAGACGAACGTGGTCGACCGGTTCGGATTTTCGCACGAGGCCCCCAACCTGGGCGTGCTAGGCGGGTCGGTGATGGGGACGAGCGGCGCGCGCAATCCGACACTTACAGTGCAGGCGCTCGCGTGGCGCACGGCAGAGCATCTCTCGGCGAACTGGAAATCGATTACGGAGTAAGTGGTCAGGGTCAGGAACCGGGGACCGGTTCGGAGAGTCCTCCGTCCCCCGCATATCGCGGAAGGGCATCTTGAATTTGTGGGCGATTTCAGGCCAGAACTCGCGCAGAATATCGAGAGAAACGAAATCGGCTCATAGCTGTCGTGTACAAAGAGAAGAAACTTGTCTCTTAACTCCAGCGAACACAAGGCTGTCCCCGGCTTATAGCGCGGCGGCTGGACCGATTCGCGATCCAGCGTCTGGCCGAACGCACCCACCACCTTTTCGAACGGACCGTCGTAATCCTGCCATCGCACCATCGGCGGAGGCTCCATGCACGGCTTCGCAGAATCCGAAGTTTGCGAGCTGCACAGCGCACAGAGGAATGCGCAGCTCAAGAAGAGGCGAGGGCACCGGCCTGGGTGAAATCCCACACGATGTATTGAGCACTTGCCGGCCCGGACAGGCAAATCGCGTGCAGCGACGAAGGATTGGCACATCGTCCCGGAGAATCCGCATCCGCAATCGCAGTAAAGGCTCAGGAACCGGTGGCCGGCATTGTTCGGCACGCGACGAAATAGATTCGCCGGGTCCGCGCGATTTCCGCACGTCCGCTGGACCGAAACCACTTCGGGAGCACCGTTATGCTGAAAGCGCGATGGGCGAAATACTCCCGTCGGGAGCGTGATTTCTGCGTCAAACGGCGCAAAGTCATTGTTGAGGGCCGCATTACGCGCGGACCTCGGCCTCCTGCCTGCGCTCCTGGACGATCACTTTGGCAATAAGGCTCAGTTCATCGGCCAGCAACTCGATCAGATCGTCCACCGCGACGATTCCCGCCAGCGCTCCTTCGCCGTCGACCACTGGAATTCTTCGAATCCCGTTGGTGCGCATGATGCGCATCGTCTCGAACAGTCCGTCCTGCTCATGAACGGTCACCGGATCGCGCGTCATGATATCTTCCACCGAAAGCCGCGCGGGATCCAGGCCCTGCGCGAGCACTTCTATCACGATGTCGCGGTCGGTAACGATTCCCACTGGCCTCCGCTTTCCATCCG
Source organism: Bryobacteraceae bacterium (assembly GCA_035501755.1). GTDB lineage: Bacteria > Acidobacteriota > Terriglobia > Bryobacterales > Bryobacteraceae > Palsa-187. Next base: position 26,884 of record DATJVN010000043.1, read on the forward strand.
TTCGCTCGATCACGACCAGATCGCCTACGTGGTACTCCCGCATGAGCTTAGTTGCATCGCCCAGGGATGTTCCAAGTGGCACAACCACGGTCTGACGAGTGCAGAGTTCTCCAACCGGCATAAATACCTCCTTTTTGGTCTGGACACTTGAGCAGAGCATGCGGCGCTCCAAAAGGTCTTCGAATTGCACCCTCGATGTTTTCGAAAGCGAATTCAAATGAATTGGAAGATTTTATGACTCTTGCGCCGCAAATCACTGTTCGAAATATCGAACCGGCCGTCAACCTGGAGCCGGTCGTGTTGAAGGAAATTGCCGTTCTGGAACGCTTCTTCAAGCGCGTCATGAGCTGTCGCGTATTGATAGAGAAAGTCGGGAAGCGCAAGCTGGGCGGTCTTTATAATGTTCGCATCGATCTTGGAGTTCCCAACGAAGAGTTGGTCGTGGAACACCTTCCCAACCTTCACCGAAGCCTCCGCGAAAGGGGAGCGTCGAAAATCACCAAGCAATCCGAAGTCAGGCGACCCAATCGAGAAGTTCATCGTGCGATCCACCAGGCTTTTCAGGAGATGCGCCGGCGTTTGCAGGATTACGTGAGACGCATCGGGGGACGCACCAAGCGTCACGAGCCTCAGGCCGCGGCCAAGGTCGCTAGATTGTTCAGCGATCATGGTTTTCTTGAAACCGCGGACGGGCGTGAGATTTATTTTCACCGCAACAGCGTATTGAACGGCCGGTTCGAACATCTTCGCGTGGGAAGCGCGGTGCACTTCGCCGAAGAATCGGGCGAGAAGGGGCCCCAGGCGAGCACGGTAAGCCTGACGCATCCGGCGAGACAAGGCCGGAAAATCCGGGAGACGGTCCCGACCTAAAAGTACGGTTGCACCTTTGAAAGGTTCAAGGGCCTGGCCGCGAATGCCATGGGTCATTCGGCGAGCTATGCCACCCGTGTCCTGGGTGATAGCACCATTAGGCCGATCGGACTAATCAGAAAACCTTAGAGTTAGGCACGGCGGCCCACGTGCATTTACTCCATGAGGAGTACTCATATGAAAATCCGTGATCTTATGACAAAAGAAGTTGCCACCTGCCGGCCCGATACCAACCTGGCGGCTGCGGGGGCATTGATGTGGGAACACGGCTGCGGCGTCCTTCCAATAGTCGATGAAGAGCGGAAGGCGATTGGCGTTGTGACGGATCGCGATATCTGTATCGCATTGTGCACCCGAAACGTGCGGGCGTCGGAGCTCACGGTCGGGGACGTCGCCAACCCGCGCATCTTAAGCTGCACCGCCAGTGAGGATGTACGAACAGCGCTCGAAACTATGCGCGATGGGAAGATTCACCGCCTTCCGGTGGTAGGTGACGGCGGGATTCTCGAAGGGATCGTGTCGATGGATGACATCGTGATGAGCGCGGAAAAGGGCAATGGGAAGGCCAGGACTGAAGTGCCGTTCGAGGATGTGATTCAAACGCTTCAGGGGATCTCGGCGCACCATCTGAACCAGCCTCTGGTTGTCGTGGCCCAGTAAAGCACGGCGGAAGCTGGTTATTCCAAGGAATTGAAACAATGTCACAGGATAAACGCAGTTCCTCGACAAGGCGCGCCGGTGCCGGGCGTGCCGCATCGACGCCCAGCAATTGGACAGTTCTCGACGAAGCGGGGCTTGAATTTGCAAGGCTGAGGCGCGTTCAGCAGGCGTGTGTTCGACGCTTGTCGCAAGCTCTGTTCAACGGAACCCTGCCGAAAGAATTGCAAAAACTGACGCCCGCGCAATTGAACGCACTGAACCATCTCCTCGCGATCTGACGATCGAAAGACGTTACCCTCGAGAAAGGTAACCAAGGTCGCGAGCTGATCGGCTGCCGGTTCATTCGCCGAGAGCGCATCCGATCACTCAGGATGCGCTCATATGACGCCCGCGGCCGCCCCGATGATGTCCTGGCTTGAGGACGCTCGCGTTCAAGATCACGCGCGCTGCATTCTGACTGAGAGTCCCCCGCGGCTTCAGTCCGCGGGCGTAATCACTGGAGACGGCACCTTGTGGCGGCTTGCGAGCGTCACCTTGGTAACGCCGGTGCTGGTGTCGTAAATTTCCAGCGTTCCCGCTATCGCGCACAACGGCTGAAGAGCGGTGGTGGCCGATCCGGCCGCAGGAGGAATCGCGGGAATCGAAATGGTCGCGCGAATGTCCCTGCGCACGCCAATTGCGAGGGCGAGGTCGGCGACCGAATCGAGAACGATGTGCTGGCCCGTGCCGGGCGCCACCATCACTGTCTTGGTCTTGAGTACCGTTCCGTCGTCGGCCACGAAGCTAAGCAGCACCGTGCAAGCCGCAGCCGGCGTCGCCGCCGCCGTTTCGCCGAGATTGAGCGCATTGAATTGCGCGGTCTGACCCTCCGCGATGCCGACCAGTCCCGTGCTGTGCGTGACCTGGGCGGGAATCATCGGCTGCGCCTGAAGCTTCGCCCCGCACAACGCGGCAGCCGCGAGCGTGAAGACACAAATCGCCTGTCGAGATTTGGACATGTTTATGGAGCTCCTTTTTTGGATGTAGCGGGCGCCCTCCCTGGAACTTTCGTCTGAGAGCGTCTGCGATTTAGCAAACCCGGAGGGAACGCGAAAGTTACGGGCGCGTCGCAGAAACGGCGAGCTTCCCGATGAGCGCGTGTAGACCACGCATCATTGGCGATCTGGAAACTTCCGTTACTGAGCCGGGTTGCTCACGCGGGAGACGCGCAAGATGAACGAACGAAACTCGCGTCCGAGTTCGCTGACGTTCGGCGGCTTGAGAATGTCGTCGCCCGCGCCGGGGATCTTCGAGACCGAGAACCCGGCGCCGGCGAAATCGCGCCAACCGAGCCGCGCGTCCTCGAGAACGCGGGTGCTGTGGACTTCATCGGCCGCGAGAAAATGAACCATATCGCAATCGAGCCTGGAGGGTTTATACGCGCGGGCCGCACGCTCGTTACGGAGCTCGATTGGTTCGATCGGCTCTATGATCGAATGCATCCCGGCAGAGACGAGCGCGCGCCGGGTGATCGCCTGGCGCTTTTTCCCGATCAGCTTTTTCCAAACCGAGAGGTGCGCGCGCATTTCTTTCCATTTCTCCGGCCATGACGTTGCGCGAATGAAAGCGCCCGAGTGCGTGAGGTACTTTCTCCAATTCCGCATCACTTTGGGGTAACCGGGAGTGGGAACCTGGAATAGCACGAGCAGCGCGACGCGCTCGCCCGCGGCGAGGAATTGTCGCGCGATTTCGAAAGCGACGATTCCCCCGTAGCAATGCCCGCCGAGAAGGTAAGGACCGTGTGGCCGCGCGGCGCGGATCACTTCAAGATGAAACTGCGCGTGTTCCTCGATCGTGTAGATCCCGCGCTGGTGCGGCGGCCGGGGATCGCGCAGCACGAAAAAGGGTTGATCGGCACCGACGACGTCGGCGAGATGCCTGAAATTCTCCGGCGCGCCATGAGCGGCCGGGATGCAGAAGAATGGAATACGCTCGTTGTTCGGCTGAAGCACGACGAGCCGCGCGGAAGGATTTCGACCGCGATCGAGAATTTCCGCGAGCGTTTCGATGGTCGGAGCCGCAAGAAATTCGGCGCGCTCCTGCGGCTCCAAGAGCAGGTAGAGCTCGGCGGTCATGAGCGTCAAAGCGAGCGAATCCCCGCCAAGTTCAAAAAAATTATCCCGCAAGCCGGCACTTTCGATTTTGAGAACGCGCCGCCAGGCATCTGCGACTCGTCGTTGCGTTGCGGTGAGCGCCGCGGGAGCATCGAAATTCGCGCTGACCGCCGCCTTGAATTGCTCGGCGATCGCGGCTCGCGATGATTTCCCGGTTGCGCCTTTCGGGATGGAATCGAGAACAAAGATCCGGCGCGGAACCTTGACTGCCGCAAGCCGCTGGTTCGCGAAATCGCGCAATTCAGATTCGCGGACGGTCTTTCCAGCGCGCATGACAACGGCTGCCGCGACATCTTCTCCAAGCGTCGGATGCACGACGCCGAACGCGACGGCTTCTGCTATGGCCGGATGCGCCGCGAGCGCTTCTTCGATCTCGGCCGGCAGGATTTTTTCGCCGCCGCGATTGATGATGTCCTTGATGCGGCCCGTGACAAAAAGAAAGCCGTCGGCATCCAGCCGGCCAAGGTCGCCGGTGCGAAACCAGCCGTCGCGAAAGCTGTCGTGATCGGCATCGGGATTGTTGAAATAAGACCGCATCACCGCGGGACCGCGGACGACGATCTCGCCCTGGCGGCCGGCGAATAAGAGCTCGCCAGTTTCGCTCATGATCGCGACTTCCGATCCGGTGGTGCGTCCCGCCGAGCCCGGCCTGCGAAGCCCGGGATGCGGCGCGTTGCTGGTGATCGCGCCCGCTTCCGTCATTCCGTAGCCTTCGAGGACCGGAGCCCGAAGCATTCGCTCCAACTGCTCCATCAGCGACCGCGAAAGCGGAGCGCCAATGGACCGCACGAATCGCAGCGGCGCGGCTTCAAGAATTTCGGGGCGCGATTCGATCAGCGCAACGATGCTGTGATGCAGCGCGGGACCCGCCGTGTACCACGTCGGCCGGTAGTCTTGGAGCCAGGCGAGGAATCGATTCGCGTCGAAGCCGGCCGTCGAGATCACGCTCCCTCCGGCGAGGAGTTGGGCCACGCAGCTCAGCAGCCCTTGCAGGTGAAACATAGGCATCATGCTGAGGAACCGGTCGGCCGCGCAAAGAGCGAGAACCCGCCGCGTGTTCCCGGCCATCGCCTGAACGTTGGAATGGGTCAGCGGTACAATTCGTGCTTTGCCGGTGGTCGCGGAGGTATGCAGCAGCAAAGCCATATCATCCGGGCACGCGGGCGCGACGGGCCATTCCAGCGTCGACGATCGATCGACGGTCGCGATGCCGCGCCGGCGCGCAATCTCTTCTGCTTCTGAACCGCTGCAGGCCGCCATGGCGCACGGCGCGAGTTCGGCGAGCACGGAATCCAATTCGGCAGGCCGCAGCGCCGGGTTAAGAACGGCGCACGCAGCGGCCGATGTGATCCCCAGAAAATCGATCAACAGATTCGCGCCGTCCGTAGCGGCCAGCGCCACGACTTGGTTGCGTCCGATCCCCGCGCTTCGAACCGAATGCGCGACCGCATCAATCCTGTGCTGGAGCGCTGCGAAAGTGAGCGGAGCGCTTGCGGGTTCGATGAGGGCGGTCGCGTCAGGCGTAAGAGCGGCGCGGTTCCGCAGTTCGCAAAGAAAACTGGACGGTTCGAGGGCCACGCCCCGGGCAGCCATGAGAGCGCATTATTGCACACCCGCGGGTATTTTCGAAATCACCTGGTATTTCTAATAGTTTTTTCATTAGTAGCCGGAGGCGATCTTATGTCCAGAGTACTACCCCGACAGCTATGAATTCGCAAGAATATCTCTTTTGTTTGCAATGCCGAAAATCACTAAAAAACTAGGCGAAGGGTTATAGGGTTCGGATGAAATCAGAAGCCGGACTTCCCGCGGCGACGTACTACATTTTATTTATTTGTATGACTTGAGTAATTCACTCTATCGACCTTCCAAGATCCACACCGTACCTTTAGATCAGGGCCATGGGCGGGAAGGTGTTGACAACCGCGACGCGGGAGGGGATTTCGCAAAAATCCCGCGTATTCGTCGCGCTCGCGACACTGCTCGGCGTCGCCGAACTCGTTAGCATCGGCTTCAACTGGCACAGCGCCGACTACCGCCGTTTTTTCCTGTACCTGGCCCTCACCGGCGTGTGCAGCCTGTTCCAGATCAAGCGCGCCGGTCGCGGCGGATTTTCCTTCGGCCTTCCATTCGTCGTGTTGAGTATCGTCGATCTGAGCACGCGAGAATCGGTAGTCATCGGGTGCCTTGCGGTCGTCATACAGAATCTTCGCTCCTCCGAACGGTTCTCGCTCCGCCGTCTGGCGCTCAGCCTCGCACTGCAAGCCACAGTGATCGCCTCGGCGAGCTTCATGTTTCACTCCCTGCTGCCCAACTGGCTGAAGGATTCGCCCATCCGGTTTTTCATCGCTTCGGCCGCGCTGTTTCTCGCCAACACGTTTCCGGGCGCGATTCTGCGCCGCTTTTCCGATAACCATCGCCTCGGGGAACTGTGGAAAAGCTCGTATTTCTGGGCCTTTCCCTACTACCTGGTCGCCGGCGCTCTGGCGCAGGTGATCGAACCGGGCCACTCCGCGGTATCCTCCAGTTCTTCGTTCCTCGCGCTGATCGCCTTGTATCTCGCCTATCGCCATTACCGCCAGCAGAAAGCCGAATGGAACATCCGCGCCAAACATGCCGACGATCTGGCTGCATTGCATCTGCGCGCGATCGAAGGACTGGCGCTGGCGGTCGAAGCCAAGGACAATCTCAACACGCGCGGCCACATTCGCCGCGTCCAGGTCTACGCTCTGGGAATCGGCCACACCATGGGACTCTCCGGCTCCGCACTGGATGCGCTTCAGGCCGGCTCGCTGCTTCACGACATCGGAAAACTCGCGGTCCCCGAGTACATCCTTACCAAGCCCGGAAGACTCACCGCCGAGGAGTTCGCCAAGATGAAGGTGCATCCGCTGGTGGGAGCGGAAATCGTCGAGCAGATGAAATTTCCCTACCCGGTCGCCCCCATCATCCGCGCGCATCACGAAAAATGGAATGGCTCCGGCTACCCCTACGGTCTCAAGGGCGAGGACATCCCTATGGGCGCGCGAATCCTGACCGTCGCCGATTATCTGGATGCGCTGGTTTCGGACCGCGAATACCGCAAAGGCATTCCTGTCGAAGAAGCGATCGCGCAGATTGTTGAAGAATCGGGAAAAAGTTTCGATCCGCGCGTGGTGGAAGCGCTCCTTAATCAATACCAGGCCCTGGTGAAATCGGCCGCAAAACAGGCCGAGCAGGGCCCCGTCCTTTCAACGGAGGTTGCGATCGAGAATACGGCGGTCCCGGCTGCCGGGCTGGATCTGTGCGGCCTTCCCGACCCCGCGCCCACCGCCGATTTTCTTTCCGCCATCCACGCCGCGGCCCGCGAACAGCAGCTCTTGAGCGCGACCGCGGAAGCCGCCACATCGCTCGACCCGCAAGAAACCATGCGCCGCATCGAAGTCGCGCTACGCGGCAAAATCGCCCATGACGCGCTCGCGTTTTTCATCCCGCAGGCGAATGTTCTGAAGGCAGAGTTCGCGGCCGGCACGGCGAGCGAGCATTTAATGACGCTCGAACTGCCGCTGGGCGAGGGATTGATCGGCTGGGTGGCGCAGAATCTCCAGCCGGTGGTGAACGGCAATCCCGCGGTCGATCCTGGTTTTTCGAATCGCATCACCGATGCGCTGCGCTCGGTCCTCGCCTTTCCGGTGTGCGGCGAAGACGGCCTGGTCGCGGTGCTGGCGCTGTATCGCACCCAGAAGGACGGCTTCGAGCGCGCCGATCTCCAGCTCATTTCCGCCGTCCGATCCAACATCGCGGCGGCGTTGCAGAACGCTTTCGCTTTTCGTGACGCCGAATCTCGCGCGAATATGGATGAGCTTACGGGTTTGCTCCGGCGATCTCCGTTCGTGAGCCTGATTAACGAGGAACTCGCCAAGGCGCGGCGCAACAAACAGCCGCTGGCGCTGATCGTCTCGGAACTACCCTCGAAAAATGAGCTCAACGGCTCCGCCGGGGACCTGTTAATCGCGATCAGCAAAGGATTGAGGCAGGCTTCCCGGGAATCGGACCGCATGGGCAGAATCGACGAGAACCGCTTTGCCCTCCTGCTTCCGCAAGTGAAAGCGGCGCACGTGATCGCAATCCTGGAGCGCATGCGCGAGATTACCGAGAAATCGAGCGCCGCTGTGCTGGGACGTCCCATCCAACTGAAATCCGCGGCCGCGTTCTACCCCGACGACGGCGACGGCGCGCGGCACCTGCTTTCCGTGGTCGAGCAGCGGCTGGAAGGCTCGGAACAGAGGTGGGAAGAGAGCCTGCGCGCGCTGATTCACGCCGGCGCCGAGCACGAAGCCGAACGCGACCTTCCCCAGGTCGAAAAACCGGCGGACAAACCTACTGCGCCGTAATTTCCAATTGACGCGGTCCGCGCGGCTTAACGACCCCGAACTGTGGCCGCGCGCTCCACTGGAATGCCCTCGTCCAGGACGGCGGCGAATCGCTCGATGGCGCGAGGGAACCGTTCGCCGCTCGCAGCGAAACCCAGACGGAAATGTGCCGGGCAGCCGAAGCAATCGCCGGGAACCAGCAGAACACCCCGCTGCGCCACGATCCGGCAGAATCCGCGTGCGTCCATTCCGTTTGTCAGCCAAGGAAACGCCGTCATGCCGCCAGCTGGACGGACCCACTGAAACACATCCGCATGCTCGGAAAAGAGCCGATCCACCAGTTGCAGGTTTGCTTGGGCGATGCTGCGGGCGCGGTCGTAAATGATCTCGCGCCTCCGGGCGGCCAACGCTGCGAGTTTTTCCGCGATCACCGTGCTCGAAACGGTAAAGTAGCTGCGAGCGTTCAGGTACGCTTCGCGACGCCGCGCATCCCTCTCGATCATCCACCCGATTCGCAGGCCACCCAGGCACAGCGCTTTGGAGAAGTCGCTGATGACCGTTACGCCGGGAAGGCGCGCGGCAGATCGCACCGGAGTCCCGTGATAGATCGGGTGGTAGACCTGGTCGCACACCAACTGAACTTCTCGCTCGACGCAGAAATCGTGGAGCGCGTCCATCGCCGATTCAGACACTACCGCTCCGGTCGGATTGTGCGGCGAGTTCACAAGGACGAACCTGGTGTTGCCATCGACCAGACGCTGTATTTCCGTGCAATCGATCTGAAAGCCATTCTCCGGCCGCAGCCGGTAACGCCGAATTTCCAGTCCGAACGAATCTGCGATCGCTTCGTTGGATGGAAACCCGGGGTGCGGGAGAACTACATTGGCCCCCGGCTCGGCTGCGGCATGAAATAAAATCAACAACGCTTCGGCCGCGCCCGTGGTTACCAGCACGTGCTCTGGGTGGACGTTTTCCATACGCGCAAGCTCTTCGCGCAGCTCGCCGGAGCCTGCCGGCGGCGTGTAGAAGAGGTTCGTGTCGAGCAAGCTCTCCATGTCCCCGCCAAGGGCGAGCAACTCACGCAGGGTCCAGATGGGGCCGGTGCTCGATCCGAGGTCGAACTCAATGTCAGCCGAGAATTTTTGCTCAAGCCATTGGTCCAAAAGGAAGGGGGTGAGCTTCATATCCCGATGGTAACGCGGCGGCCGATCGGACGATCGGATAAACGGCTGAAACCAGGTGCTGGGCAGCGCTAGAAATGAAAAGCGCGGCTCGAAGTCAGCCGGCACCGTCTCCGGGATCTGCTCATGGCTCTCGAAGGCCGCACTACGCAACGATCCTGACGGACCCGCGAGGCTGCCGGGGCTGGAATCAGGATCGACCCAGCAGTATTCTAAAGCAGCATGCGCCACGATCTTGTCTATGCAATGGGAGCGCTCCTGCGCCGCCCCGGATTCGCGCTTGCCGCCATTCTTTCGCTCGCCCTTGGAATCGGAGTTACGGTTGCAATCTTCTCCGTGGTGAACGCCGTCGCGCTGCGTCCGCTGCCTTATCGCGATTCCGACCGGCTCGTCTGGTTTAGCGAAGTCCTGCACGGAACGAGCACCGACGAGCTGACGATTACGCCCCATTTTCTCGAATGGCGGCGCCAGGCTCAGTCCTTCGCCTCGATCGCCGGTTATAATTATCAGGTCCGGAATCTCACCGGCGCGGGCGACGCTGTCGAACTCCCAGGGGCGCGCGTTTCTGCGTCGCTGCTGCCCATGATCGGCGTGGAACCGGCTCTGGGCCGCAATTTCACCACGCATGAGGATTCGAAAGGCAACGATCGGGTCGCGATTCTCACCGATCCGCTGTGGCGCACGCGTTTCGCCTCCGACCCCAAGATTCTCGGCCGTCCGATCCTATTGGATGGACTGCCTTATATCGTCGTCGGCGTTCTGCCGCCCGGTTTCGTTTTTCCTGGCATCGATCCTGTAGATCTCCTGACACCGCTCGGCAAGGACCCCGCGGAGCGTCCGCCGGGAATTTCGCTCGTCACTAACGTGATCGGCCGATTGAATCCTCAAGCCAGCATCCGCCAGGCTGATGCCGAGCTGACAGTGATCAATTCGCACCTGATCCGTCTTCCATGGGCGATCAAGATTACCGTCGACATGCATCCCCTGAGGGATCATCTTTACGGGAACGCGAAAACCGCCGGATGGGTTCTTCTCGCCGCAGCCGGGTTTCTGCTGTGGATCGCCTGCGCCAACGTCAGTAATCTCCTGCTCGCCCGTCTGACCGAGCGCGATCGCGAGCTCGCGATCCGGGCGGTTCTGGGAGGATCTCGCGCGCGCCTGATCGCCCAGTTGCTCACCGAAAGCTCGCTGCTCGCGGTCGTCGCTTGCACCCTGGGTACCGCGATTGCATTCGCGTTGCGCGGCGCCATTCTCGCGCTGACGCCTTATAAATTTGCCGGATTCGAAAGCCTTCCCTTCGATTGGCGCGTCTTCTCCTTCGCGATTTTCCTGGGCATCGCGACCGTGCTTCTGTTCGGAGTGCTGCCCGCGTTTCGCGCGACACAGGGCCGCCTCGCCGAATCGGTCAAATCCGGAGAAGCCGCGATCGCTGGAGGACGGGGCTCGACGCGCGTTCTGTCCACTCTGGCCGCGGCAGAAATCGCGACACTGCTGATTCTGGCGACCGGAGCCGGCGTGACCCTCAAGAGTTTTTGGAAGATGCGCTACCAGAACCTCGGCGTTTCGCCCGACCGCCTGGTCGTCGCGGAGATTGTGCTTTCCGGTCCGCACTATTATTCCACCACCGCCGCGCCGCGGGATGAATTCATCGAGCGGCTACTCGACCGCGCGCAATCGATCCCCGGCGTCGAGTCCGTCGCGGTCACGGACTGGGGTGGAATCCCACCCGGAGGCGGGCATGCGATGAATGTTTTCGAAATCGAGGGGCGTCCCGCGGATCCCGTCGGATCAGGCCACCGCCCCATCGCGCGCTATCCGCAAGCCAGCCCCAATTTATTCGCGATTCTTCAAATTCCGCTGCTCAAAGGCCGTCTGTTCGATTCCTCCGACCGGCCCGAAGTCGCCGTGATCAATCGCGTGCTCGCCGAAAGATATTTCCCGGGCGAAAATCCGCTCGGCCATCGCGTCCGTTTCGGCGGTCCGGATGCGCCGTGGTTCGAAATCATCGGCATCGTCGGCGACGTCAAGCTCTCCGGACTCGACGCCGCTCCCGAGCCGGCCATTTATTATCCCGAGAGCCGCGAGGATGCGATCGGTGTGGTCGGCCTGATTCTCGAGTCTCCGCTCAATGCCTCGATTCTCGCCGGCGAAATTCGAAAAACCGTTGCCGCGCTCGATCCCAGCCAGGCGGTCAGCGTGGTCGAATCGTTGAACACGCGTCTTTCCGAATCGGTCTCGAAACCTCGCTTCCTCGCTCTGCTTTTGAACGCGTTCGCCGCGTTGGCGGGCGTTCTCGGAATCCTCGGCGTTTATGGAGTCGTCTCCTGCCGGGTCCGGTGGCAGATGCGTGAGCTTGCGGTGCGTCAGGCGCTGGGCGCCGAACCGGGCGATGTAATGCGCCTGGTGCTCGGTCAGGGATTCGCGATCATTGCGATTGGAATCGCGGTAGGCATCGCGGGATCGCTCGCCTTGTCGCGCCTTCTGGCCACGCTGGTCTATCAGGTTCGGCCGAACGATCCGATGACGCTCGCATCCGCGGCCATCGTCCTGTCGGCTGCGGCGCTGATGGCCTGCTGGTTCCCCGCCCGGCGCGCGACGAGGGTCGATCCGTTGGCGCTGCTGCGATATGAATGAGATGTGAGTGGATTGGCTTGCTCACTGAGAGTCCATTGATACCCTATTCGACCCGCTCCCAGGAGTGGTCCGGATTGAAGCGGGCGATGGGTACGAACGGCTTGCCTTGCAGAGGCGTAATGTCCTTCTCGAAGACCACGCCATCCTGATTGACGATGAAGGTGTGAATGCCTGTCACGCCGTATTCCGCAGGCCAGGCGACTAAACCGAATCCGCCGACCAGCTTGTTCTTTACTAGATAATTGTGCGCGCCGCCAGAGGCATCGGCGCCCTGGCCATCGAGAATCCTGAAGTAATAGCCGTGATAAGGCTTGGCGTTCCCTTTCTGAGCGCCTTCCCAGGCGGCGCGCGCGAACGCTTCGGGGATCAATGCGTCTGCGCCCTCCCAATATAAGCCGTTATGCTTGCCGGGAGCGCTCAGCAGATGCGGAGCGTATTCAAGCATGCCGTCTTTGTCCCGATCTTCGGAGGCATACTTCTTCTGCGCTTCGACGTAGCCGCGGCAAATCTCGACTGCGTCAAGCTCGTGAGTGCCGATGCGGCGGGCACGCATCTCAGCGGGCGTTTGAGAGGCATCGAAGCTCCATTTGCCGTCCTTGCGAACGATGGGGACGGGAAACGGCCAATCCTCGTCGCCGATGGCGAGGACCGCGCGGTTCGGATTCATGGCAGAGATTTGGATCCGGTGCTTGTCACGAGCGAGTCGCGCAAACTCGGACTGCTCGTCGCGGTCCTGCGACGGATTACCGGATGTGAGAATCCCCTTCGCGCCGGGACCGAAAATGGCAGTCAGTTGTGGTGCATCGTGCTTATCCGCGGCTTCAATAACGGCATTGACGGCGGCTTCGGGAGAGTCGAAGCGCTGCTGCGCGAGCAGTACCGGAGCGCACGCAACCAACGCGAGGATGAAGGACTGGACTGTGGTCTTCATGACTTACCTTCTTCCTCCGCCACGTCCGCCGCCGAATCCTCCGCCGCCACGGAAGCCGCCTCCTCCGAACCCTCCAAAGCGTTGGCCACCCATGCTTCTGAAGCCGCGATCGCTTTGCATGCGAGCCATTCCGCCATTGTGATAGCCGCCGAAGACACTGTGATTCCCGGTCCAGCCGCGCTGCTCAAAGCCGCTCGTCCCGAAGCGCTGTGCAGGAGCGACTTGGGGTCTCGCGAAACCCTCCGGACGCCCCCCGAACCCGCCTCCGCGCCCGAATCGTCCCGCGACTTCCGCATTAGGATACGGTACGCCCCCGCGGTGATACGGATCATGAGCCCACGCCGAGCGGCCCATGAATCCCCCACCGCCGTAGTCGCGGAATCCGTAGCGATGGAAGAAAGAGTGATCGACGAAAAGGCCGCCGCCATACCAGTTCGGCGTCCACCCCCATCCTCCCCATCCCCATCCGCCCCATCCGCCGAACCAGAGGCCGATATCGATTCCCGGCCACCAGCCGATGCCGACGCCGACGCCCGGATAAACCAGCGGCGGATAAACACCCCAAGCCGGCGGACCCCACACATACGCCGGATTGTAGTTGGGAACGTACCACTCATCCGGATTGGCGGGCTGAATGGTAATTTCGCTCTGGCCGTTCTGCTCTTGCGTGCTGACGGTTTCTTGCGGATTGGACTGAAGTGTGCCTTTCGCCTCGGCCTGTGCACGCATGCGCTGGACCGCCTGCATCACGTCACTCTGATTGGCGAGAAATGCGTTTCCAAGCTGCGTGGTCCAATTCAAATCCTGGCTCAGCATCGCGAGAACATTGGGAAAGGCGACCAACCCTTGAACGCTCGGATCCCAGTTCTGTTTTTTCGCCTTGTCCATCATTTTCGAGGGTTTCCAGTGCGGATGGTCCAGGACCCACTGGTTGGCCTCGACGATTTCGGTGGGATACGTTGACGCGGCGAGCACTTCGCCGAGCAGGTTGTCGGGATAGAGGGCGACCGGCGCCACTAAATCGTTTAACTGTTCTGGCGTGAGCGGCGCTCCCGGGGGCGGCGGCGGAGGAGGACTCTGCGCAACGCCAGGGATCGCTGTGCCAAAAAGAAAAACGGCGGCGAGTAGGATGCCGCCACTCAAAAATTTGGGTCGCATTGGATCGCCTCCACCCATTCCGCGCAGACACGAGCCCGCTCTGGGCTTTGTCGCCCGTTGCCTTGAATTTTACGTCTGTTCGTATGCCTAAATCGATACCAGCCAGTCGGTACTTTACGCGCGGTCAATCCGGTAAACGCGTCATCGATTCCGCCAGCAAGATCGAACGGGGTAGCGATCTGTGGCGGATCCCCGAACTCAGCCGTAAGACGCCGCCACTCGTGATCTCGAAAAGATTCCGACAGCCTTTCCGGTAAACGATCGATCACGCAGGATCAGAACGCGGTGCGTCGGCGAGGTTTGCAGAACACCGTCGAGAAAATCTCCGGAATGATACGAGAAGGATGTGTGCTGCACGTTCGCAACGGCTTCATCAGCAGCCCCGCGGCGATTCCGGTCAGGACGCCCGTGACAGTGAGCATTGCCCAGACGTGAGCGCCGAACGGCAAGGGGTTCGCTCACGCGCTTCGCTCCATCAGACGTATCCGTGCGCGAAGCGTGTCCGCCAGCGCCGTTCTACGAAACCGGCGTCAGCGCAAAACGACAGATCACTTGAAGCTAACCCCGAAGTCGAACATGAGATTGAGCCAGTGGTCCGTCGTCTTCAAACCCGGAATCGCGCCCACCGGCGGACCGCTGGTATGGCCGATGATGTATTGGAGCGTGGTCCCCACGCTGAAATTACGGTTGCTATCGAGGAAATAGTTCACGTTCGCCAGTCCGTAGGCCCCCCAGCCATCGCGCGCAGTGCAGCTATAGCACTGGTTGGCGACGTAATAGTTCGACGGAACCGTCTCAGAGTAGTGCAGATACGCCACTCCCGCTCCGGCCGACACCTCGAATTTCTCAAAACGCGTCGGAATGAATACGCGGCCACCCATGGGAATCATGAACTCGTGGTCGCCACCCTGGACCGGGCCGAGCGCCGACTCTTCGAGATTCTGGTTGTTAGCCGCCCCGAAGGCAAACTGCGCGCCGACGTCAGCTTGGAACCAGCGGTTCAAGCGGTATCCGAAACCCACCACCACCAGGGGCGCGGTGCTAAAGTAGTTGGTCGAGTTTCCCAGGGGAATCGCCGGCCCTACACCGAAATCGGCGTTGTAGTGATGCCAGCTTTCGTCCGGCGATTGCGCCGTCAAAAACCCCGAAAATGCGGTGAGAAGCCCCGTACACACCCACAGTCTCATAGTCATGGCATCAGTTTAGGTCCGACGACACATGGTCCAACATACTCATAAACCGGGATTTTGCGGGTTGGAGGGATGGTAGAGCGAAGTGTAGCGTTTCAACCGCGCCGGTGCCGCGATACTTCTGTCAGACCGATCGCTTCCTGTTGACAATATAGAACAGGATCGGGACGGTCATTCGCGACAGCAACAGCGACGCGATCTCGCCTGCCATCAGCGCGATTGCCAGCCCCTGGAAAATCGGGTCGAAAAGGATAACGGAGGAGCCCACGACCACGGCCGCGGCGGTCAGCATCATGGGGCGAAAACGAACCGCACCCGCATCGATGACCGCTTCATCTACGGGCATTCCCTGACGCAATCGCAGCTCGATGAAGTCGACCAGGATAATCGAATTGCGAACCACGATTCCGGCCCCGGCGATAAAACCGATCATCGAGGTCGCGGTGAAGAACGCGTGCAGCAGCCCATGCGCGGGGAGAATTCCGACGAGGGAAAACGGAATCGCAGCCATGATGATCAGGGGTGTCCGAAACGATTGGAACCACCCGACCACCAGTCCATAAATGAGAATCAACACCGCCGCGAAGGCGATGCCGAGATCGCGAAAGACCTCGTAGGTGATGTGCCACTCGCCGTCCCATTTCATCGCGTAACGGGCGGAGTCCGATGGCAGCGAAGCAACGTACTGCTCGATCTGGTAACCTTCCGGGATTTTGATTTTGTCGATCTCCGGACCGAGCTTCAAAATCGCGTACACCGGACTTTCCACTGCGCCGGCGACATCGGCCGTCACATACGTCACCGGCATCAGATTCTTGTGATAGATGCTCTTGTCTTCGATCACCGGTTCGACGCGCACCAGCTCGCCCAGCGGAACGAGCTTGCCGCCGACTCCAGCGATTTCGAGCGACTGCATGCGGCCGATATCGGAACGGGTGGATCGGTCCAGGCGCACCAGTAGGGGGACGTCTTCTTTTTCGGCCGGCTGATGCAGCAGGCCGTCGGGGTAACCCGCGGACGCGATCTCCATCGCTCGCGCGACATCGTCCTCGGAGATTCCGTTGAGCGCAGCCTTTTCCTGATCCACGATCAGCCGGTACTTGTCCTGATCATCCTCGACATACCAATCGACGTCGACGACACCGCGGGTTTTCTTGAAAAGATCGCGAATCTGTCGCGCCAGGGCGATTCTGCTTTGCAAATCCGGGCCGTAAACCTCGGCGACGAGCGTTTCGAGCACGGGCGGCCCCGGCGGCACTTCAGCCACTTTGATCCGCGCGCCGTAGCGTGCTGCGACCGGCTCCAGGCGCTCGCGGATCTGCTTGGCGATATCGTGGCTTTGAAGGCCGCGCCGGTCCTTTGGCAGCAGATTCACCTGAATGTCGGCGATGTTCGGGCCGCGGCGCAGATAATAATGACGCACCAGGCCGTTGAAGTTGTAAGGCGAGGCCGTTCCCGCGTAGGTCTGGTTGTTGACCACCTCGCGCTGTTTCAGCGTTTCATCGGCGAGCGCCTGCGCGACGCTCGCGGTCTGCTCGAGCGTCGTCCCGTTGGGCATATCGATGATGACCTGAAACTCGCTCTTGTTGTCGAAGGGGAGCATCTTCACCTTGACGAATCCGGTATAAAACAGCGCGCACGAGGCGAGCAGGAGAACCACAACGCCCACCAGGAAACTCCAGCGCCACACCGGCCGGTGCAGCAGAACTCCCATAACGCGGCGATAAACGCGAGTGATCGCGCTTTCCGGCGCTTCGTGCGATGCCGATTTTAAGATTCGCACCGCCGCCCACGGAGTCACGATGAACGCGACCAGCAGCGAAAAGCTCATGGCCGCACTCGCGCCGACCGGAATGGGGCGCATGTACGGCCCCATCAGCCCGCCGACGAACGCCATCGGCAGGATGGCCGCAACCACAGCGAGCGTGGCGAGAATCGTCGGATTGCCGACCTCATTCACGGCCTCGACCGCCACTTCATACGGCGGCCTGCACAAATTGGCGGGCATGCACCAATGCCGGGAAATATTTTCCACTACCACAATCGCGTCATCGACCAAAATGCCGATCGAAAAAATCAAAGCGAAAAGAGTGATGCGATTCAGCGTGTAGCCATAGAGATAAAAAACGGCCAGGGTCAGCGCCAAGGTGACCGGAATGGCGATGAACACGATGAGCGACTCGCGCAACCCCAGTGCGATCGCGACCAGAACGCTTACAGAAATGACCGCGATCAGCATGTGCCACAGCAGCTCGTTCGATTTTTCCTTCGCCGTTTCACCGTAGTCGCGCGTGATGGTCATCTCGACCTCGGAAGGAATCACCGTGCCGCGCAGCGCGTCAACACGGTGCAGCACGTTGTCCGCGACAGTCACCGCGTTGGTGCCCTTGCGCTTCGACACGGCGATGGTGACGGCGGGATAGAATCCATGACCGTTCGAGAAGCGTACGTATTGCGTGGGCTCCTCGCCCCCATCGGACACCTGGGCGACATCGCGAACGAATACGGGCTTGCCGTTGGCGGTTCCGGCTACCACGTTTCGCACATCGTCGGCGCACGAGAGAAACTCACCGGTTTCGACCAGATACTCGCGGTTTTCACTCGCAAATTCGCCGGAAGGCAGGCGCCGGTTCGACGCACCGAGCGTGGCTGCAATCTGCAGAGGCGACAGGTGGTACGCCGCAAGGCGGGATTGATCGAGCGTAACGCGAAGCTGCCGCCTCTGACCGCCAATCAAGGCTACTGCCGAAACATCAGGAGTCTGCTTGATCACGTCATGCACCTGCGCGGCGATGCGGCGCAGCTCGAAATCGCCGTAGCGCTTGCTCCAGAACGTCAAGGCGAGAATCGGAACGTCGTCGATCGAGCGCGGCTTGACCAGCGGCGGCGATGCGCCCGGCGGAATCAGATCCATGTTTGCGGACAGCTTCTGGTTCAGCCGCACGATGGCTTTTTCTTCATCCTGGCCGACCAGGAAACGAACGATGGCCAGCGACATCCCCGGGCTTGAAGTGGAATAGATGTACTCGACGCCCGGAATCTCCCACAGTAGTTTCTCCATGGGTTTGGTGACGCGCTCTTCCACTTCGCGCGCGCTCGTGCCGGGCATGGCGACCGAAACGTCCACCATGGGCACGATGATCTGCGGCTCCTCTTCCCGTGGCAGTTTCCACACGGCGAACAATCCCAGCAGCACCGCCGCCGCGATCACCAGCGGGGTCAGTTTGGAATCGATCCAGGCGCGCGCCAGTTTTCCGGCGGGGCCCAGGTTTTTTTCCGAATTCACGGCCGTACCTCGACTCGCGAGCCGTCGCCAATGCCGGCCGTGATCGGAAAAATGACGCTGTCCCCGGCGCTCAGTCCCGACAGCACTTCGACTTGATCTTTCGTTTTCTCGCCGACCGTCACCAGGCGCGTTCGCGCGACGCCGTTATCGGCGACAAAGACCGATTGAAGTTGCCCGCGCTCGGTCACGGCTGCTGCGGGAATCGCCAGCACTTGCCGGCTGCCCAGCTGAAATCTCGCTCGTCCGAAAGTACCGGACTGCAAACGCGGTATTGCCGGCAGGTCGATCTTCACGGTGTAAGCGCGCGAAGCGGGATCGACAGCGGGAACGATTTCAGAGACGCGCGCCCCGAAAACCCGCTCGATTCCGTCGATTGCCGCAGAAACTGCCTGACCGGTGCGAATCGAGGATATTTTCGATTCTTCAACGGAAGCCTCCAGCCGGTAGCCGCCCGATTCGATCGTCATCAGCGCGGTGCCGGGAGCGGCCAGATTTCCAGGATCCACAGATTTCGCGGTTACGATCCCGCCCACGGGCGCGTTGACCTCCGCATAGCTGCGCGAAACTTCGGCCGCGCGAACCTCCTGTTCCGCCTGCGCGAGTTTTTGATCGAGCTGCGCGCGTCTGGCTTGCGCCATCGCGAGTTCGGCTTGCGCGGCTTTTAGCTTTGCCGACGCTTCGTCAAATTCCTGGTCCGAGATCGACGTCTTTTCGTACAACTGCTTCATCCTCTTGTACGTGACCTCAACCAGATCGAGGTGCGCTTTGGCCGCCGCGACGGCGCTATCTGCTTCAGGGATGGCATTCCGCACTTCTTCGCGCCCTGCCCGGGCGCTGCCCGCGGCCGCATCGAGATCCCGTGCGTCAAGGATGACAAGTGACTGGCCCTCGCGCACGCGATCGCCCGGTTGCACTTTCACCTCGCGAACATATCCCATCCATTTCGACGAAATCACGGTAGAAAAGCGCGCCCGTACAGTTCCCGTGGCCTCGTAAACCGACGGCCACTGCTGAGCCGTGGCTTGGACTACACTCACCTGCACCGGGGCGGATACGGAAGCGGCGGACGCATCGCGCTCACGGGCGATGCCGCCACATCCCGCTAATAACAGTGCCAAGCTCGGGACTACCAAAACTCTGGCGTTCAATTGAGCACCTCCGAATCTGCCGTCAGCCGTCCGGCGGCCATTTCGAGCATCGTTGCCGCGATGCGCTGGTCATGAATCGCGGCCAGGTATCGAGTCCGCGCATCGAGCACGGCAGTCTCGGTCCGCAGCAGGTCTGTGACATTGCTCATCCCCGCTTCATAGCGGTTCTTGGTAATGCGCAAGCTTTCTTCGGCTTCCTCGACCGATGCTTTCGCGACCTCGATCCGCTGCTCGGCGGCGCGCAGATCCGCCCAGGCGCGCCGCACTTGAAGACGAATCCCGGAGCCGACCTGTCGCTGCTCCGCACGGCTGCGCTCCAGTAACGACTTGGTCTCTTCGATCTTCGCCTTGTCCGCGCCGCCGTTGAACACATTCCAGCGCAGGCCGAGCGAAACCAGCCAATTCGCTCCGCCTTTGTCGTAAAAATCCTGGCGATCTGCTTCGAACGCCCCATGCAAGGTCACCTGCGGCAGCATGGCGCTGCGCGCGTTGGCCGATTGATTTTCGGCAAGACTGACTCCGAGTTCCGCCTGCCGCGCCTCGGCCCGATCTTTCACTCCGTGCGTTTCGTAATCGTCAAGCGACAGATCCGAAAGGCCGATCCTGGCGAGAGGACTGGTCAAATCGTGTCGGGTGTCGAGCGGAAGCCCCAACACTTCGTTCAAAGCCGCGCGCGCGACGTCCAGATCCGCCGCGCGGCGAATTCTTTCCTCGTCCACCCCAGCGAGATGAACGCGGATGGAGAGCACATCCACGTCCGTGGACATCCCAGCTGAGCGGATTGACTGCGCGCGCGCTAAATCCGCCTGCGCGGACCGGAACGCCTGGTTCGAGCTGTTTAACTGCTGCTCGCTCAGCACGGCATCGTAGTAGGCGCGGACCACCCCCGCGATCACCTCGGTTTCGGTCAACTTTCGTGCCTCGCCGGCCATCTCTCTGCCGAGCTCGGCCGAGTGGATCGCGTGCCTGGACTGACCCGCGTCATACAGAGGTTGATCGGCGGTAATCAGCGACTGGAAGTTATTCAGAAAATCGGGACGGTTGAGAGGACCGAGCTGGAAATCCTGCGCCTCGAACTGGTGCTGGGTCAGCAAGGACGAAAAAACAAACACCGGATTGTCGCTGCGCGCCCAGGATTCAGAGTAGTTCACCTTTGGCAGCAGGCCGCCGCGAGCCTCGCTTACGCGGCTATCGGCCGCTTTCTGGCCGGCCACGGACGCGGCGATTGCTTTGTTCTTCTCTAGCGCGATGTGAACCGCGTCTTTGAGCGAGATCGCATCCTGACCCCAAGCCGACACGGCCAGAATCGCGAAAAGGACCGGAGCTTTCATATCCGCGACAATTTAGCCGGCGCGTCGTGGCCAGCCTCCGGCACGCCGAGTTTTCGCAGAAAGGTCATCATCGGGCACCAGTTGGTGAACGCCGACTGGAACAGGTTCAATCCGACGAAGGCAGTGAACAGGAACCACGCGGGGTTAACCCAATAGCCGAGGGCCACGCTCAGCATCACGAAGAATCCGGCAATCAGCCGCAAATAACGTTCGATCGACATATTTTTCTCCTGCTGCGTGATATCGCCCAAAACATGCCGCGAATTCACGCAGTCGCATGCGCCGACGCGAGTTTGAGAAGCCCGAACGGCTGACGTTTATGCCTCTTGTTTCGCACGGTCGCATTTTGCTTCTTTCACGATGCATTCCGTTCACCGCCGTGACACGTTGGCGCGTGGTTTGCATCTTGGAAAACAGAAGGAGCAATTGTGGAAGTCATAACCGAATATCTGTGCGGCTCGAAATTCGAAGTATCGGCCCGCAGCCATCGTGTGATTTGCGATCAGCCTCGTGAGAATGGTGGCGAGGATTCGGGAATGTCGCCCCCCGAGTTTTTGCTCGCATCGCTCGGTACGTGCGCGGCCTATTACGGAACCCAGTACCTGATCACACGAGGATTCGATCCGAAGCCTTTCCGTGTGCGGATCATTGCGGAGAAGGCCCTTCGGCCTGCACGGCTATCCTCATTCCGGATTGAAATCGACGCACCCGAGCTCGATGAGCATCATCGGGAGGGTCTGATGCGAGCCGTACAGGCTTGCCTGATCCACAACACTTTGCTGGCGCAGCCGGCTATCGATATTGTGCTCAACACGCCGGTGTTGGCGGTGTCGTGACCGGCTTGCCCGATCGAGCGGCGACGCGCAACTCATTACAATCAAGAGCGGAGCTCTGCTTGGATCGGGACCAAGAGATCGAATTGACGCGGCGGCTGCTTCACGGCGATACCATCGCGTTCGAACCGTTCATTGAACATTTTCGCACCAAGATTTTTCAATACACCTGGCTCATGTGCGGACAGCGGGAGGACGCCGAGGAAGTCGCGCAGGAAACCTTGCTCAAAATTTTCCAGAACTTCGCTCAATTGCACGAACCGGAGCGCGTCAGACCCTGGATTTTCCGAATCGCGAAGAATGAGTGTCTGATGAAGCGGCGTAAGAGCGTATTCGCCCCCGACCACGAGCTTTCGCTCGATCAATTCATGCCGGCGAAGAAGGACCAAGCCGGCCAGGTCAAGATTGAAATCGCGGACTGGTCCGGCGTGCCGGACGATCTTGCGCTTCAGGCGGAAATGAAGGAAGTGCTCGGCCGCGCGATGGGCGAACTTTCGGAATCGTACCGGTCGGTGATTCTATTGCGTGATCTCGAGGAGCTTTCCACTCAAGAGACCGCTCAGATTCTGGGTCTCAGCATCGACCTGGTCAAAACGCGTCTGCACCGCGCGCGGCTTGCGCTGCGCGAAAAGTTGGATACGCATCTTCGCGGCCGCCCTGCCGTTCGAGGAGAAAACAGATGAGCCCGCATCGCTCTGAGTCATGCAAAGAGATTTTCACATTACTGTCCGAATATCTTGACCTGGAACTGCCGAACGAAGCCTGCCAGCAGATCACCAGGCACCTGGCGGATTGTCCTGCTTGCGTTGAATTTGCCGACAGCCTTCGTCGAACGATCGACCTGTGCCGCCAATATCGCCCCGCGGAGATGCCCGGAGCTCTTGGACAGCAAGCCCGTGAACAACTTCTCTCTGCGTATACACGAATGCTCGAAAACAGAAATAAGTGAAATAATTGAAAAGGAATTTCCCTCGATTCATCGCTTTCTCATAAGCGAGTTGTAGGATGGAGTAAGGAGTCGGCGAAAGGAGGCAAGTTTAATGGCCACCCAACCAGTGCAGTATGGCGTCACTGTCGAACAATCCGAGTTCGAAGTGCGCGAACCGAATCATGACGATATCGCGGCCTTGGCTTACGCGCTTTGGCAAGAGCGCGGCTGTCCCATCGGTTCGCCCGAGGACGATTGGTTCAGAGCTGAGACGGAATTGAAGGCCGGCAATCCGTAATTCGCAGGGAAAACTCCAAGCGTCGTAATCCGGACTTCGCTCGCATTACGCGCTGCTCGAAAGCTGTATCCTTTACAATTAACAGGCGATGCCCAGTCGCTCTCCGACCATTTCAGTTTTCACGGCCATTTTCTCCCTGACCGCGTGTTTTCCACTGATTGTGCCGGCGCAGGACGCCGATGCGGTCTGGCTCAATGGGAAGATCATCACGGTCGATTCGCGCTTCTCCACTGGCCGGGCAATGGCGATCAGAAACGGACGCTTCCTAGCGGTCGGAACTGACGCCGAAATCCGCAAGCTGGCCGGCAAATCAACACGCGTTATTGACCTGCACGGGAAAACTGTTGTCCCCGGATTCGAAGACAGTCACCTGCATGGCGCCGGCGGCGGACCGGGCGTCGATCTGTCGCAAGCACGATCGCTCGCCGATGTTTACGCGGCGATTCGCGAGCGCGTGACCGCCTCCCAACCTGGCGATGTCATCGTATCGAACAGCGACTGGCACGAGGCGCAACTCAAGGAGCAGCGTTTGCCGCTGCGCCGCGATCTCGATTCGGTAGCTCCGGCGAATCCGCTCGTTCTGGTGCGTGGTGGACACGAATACATTCTCAATTCCGCAGCGCTTGCGAAATGGCACATCGACAAGACGACCGCCTCTCCGGATGGAGGTCAGATCAGCCGCTATCCCGACGGCGACCCTGACGGAGAGCTGATCGATCGCGCGCGAACGCTGGTTTCCCTGCCACAGGCTCGACTCACCCTCGACCAGCAAATCGCGTCATGGGTCGAGCAATACAAAAGACTCAACGCGGCCGGGCTGACCAGCGTTCGCCATCCCGGCATCGGACTGGAGCAGTATCGCATGCTTCAAGAGATGAAGCGGCGCGGCCTGCTGACCATGCGCGTCACCGCGCTGCTTTCCGCGCCGCCCGATGCCGACGCCCCGAAAGTGCGCGCGTTTATCGAAAGCTCCGGCGTGCGGCCCGACGAGGGGGACGAATGGCTGAAAATCGCCGGCATGAAGCTGATCGCCGATGGAGGCTTTGAAGGAGGGCGACTGCGTGATCCCTATGAGGAGCCATATGGAAAGGATGGGACATTTCGCGGACTGCAATTGATCCCGCCGGATCGGTTCACTGAAATCGTCAAAGAACTGAATCGTCTCGGATGGCGCGTCGGTACTCATGCGGTGGGCGACGCAGCGATCGACGAAGTGTTGGCGGGTTACGAAGCCGCGAATGCGGAAAAGTCAATCAACGGACGGCGCTGGGCGATCGAGCATGGATTTCTTCCGCATGAGGAACATTTCGCTCGGATCAAATCGTTGGGTGTTTTCGTGACGGTTCAAAATCATCTTTATCTCGCCGGGCCGAGCCTGGTGCGGTACTGGGGGCCTGCGCGCGCGGCGTGGGTCACGCCGGTGCGCGCCTATCTGGATCATGGAATCGATGTGGCCGCCGGGACGGACTCGCCCGTGGTGCCCTTTCCGCCGCTCTGGACGATGTATCACTTCGTGACGCGCGACACCATCAGCGGCGGCGTCCTCGGCGCGGATCAGAGAATCACGCGCGAAGAAGCGCTGCGCATTGCAACCATGGGCAACGCTCGGCTAACGTTCGAAGAAAAGATCAAAGGCTCGATCGAACCGGGCAAGCTCGCCGATTTTGTCGTGCTCGATGAGGATATCCTGACCGTCCCGGCAAAGCGGATCGAACAAATGAAAGTATTGATGACTGTAGTCGGCGGAAAAACGGTGTTCGCGCGCTGACTATTGAGCCGGACCGCGCCCCGCATCCATCGGCGTGCGCAAGGTCCCGATGCCTTCGATTTCGATTTCGACGACATCGCCCGGTTTCAGAAATTCGTTTCGTTCCATGCCGGTGCCGGCCGGCGTTCCGGTCGAAATCAAGTCGCCCGGATAGAGGGACATGATGGAGGTGATGTATTGAATCATGTGGCCCTCGTCCCAGATCATCTGGCTGGTTCTGGCGTCCTGCTTGGCGATCCCGTTGACGCGGGTCACCAGGTGCAGATTGTTGAAATTCGGCAGAAATTCTTTAGGTACGATCACCGGCCCGAACGGAGCGCCGCGATCGATGCTTTTTCCGTCGAACCAGTTCGTGCCGGGAAACATGGAGACAACACGCCGCGGCTTTCCGCCACCGCGATCGCTCACGTCATAGAGGATGCTGTAGCCGAATACCGCATCGTGGGCGTGCTCCTTGCTGATCATGTACGACTGTTTTCCCATCACGATCGCGAGTTCGCCCTCCCAATCGATGCGTGTGCGTCCGGGCGGAATCAGATACGCCTCGCCGGGATCGATAATGCAGGATCGCGGGGATTTGGCAAAAATGATGGGACCATCGCGGTCGGGATCAATCTGCGCCGCGGCGGCAGCGTTGAATCCTCCGCGCGCACCTCCGCCGACCGCCCCCATGCCTTCCGCGTGCAGCTTATAGTTGGCCGCCAGATTCAGAAGGTTCCAGGGATACTTGATCGGAGCCTTGACGGAAACTTTCGCAAAATCGTACGCGAATGGCAGCCCGGCAGTCCCGTTTTCGCCATGCAGATAGTTCGCGATCTGATATAAGCGCTTCGAAGAAGTGTCGTACTGCTCGATCAATTCTCGCATCTCGTTCGGCAGCCGGACCTTTGGTACGTGCGCTTTCTGCACCAGGTAGGCGTTTGCCCGCTGGATATCGACAACACGCGAGCCCAACACAAGACCAATCTGGATTTTTCCGTCGGCTTCGAAGGTTGCAAGCTTAAACGGAGTTTCGGGCTTCTCGGAGATTTTGCCGGGAGCACTAGGCTGCGCGGCAAGCGCAGTGATCGACACAAGAATCGCAAGTGATCTCGAAAACGCGAAGCCCAGACGGTTTTCAGTTGTAATCATCGGTATGTTTCCTGGGACGTAAGATAACAGAAACAACTATGACGCAGCTAACCGATTGCCGCCTCGCCTGGTTTAACGGGAGGTTCATGCCCGAGAATCAGGTGCGAATCCCATTTCGCGACCGCGGCTGGAGATACGGCGACGGCGCTTTCGACATGACGCGCACTTTTAACGGCCGCCCTTTCCGGCTCAACGAACACATCGACCGCTTCTATCGCTCGCTGCGTTATCTGCGCCTCGATCCCGGAGTCAGTCCGCGAGAAATGATCGAGCTCACAGAAGAACTCGTGGAGCGCAACGAGCATCTTCGCGCGGACGTAGGCGATTGGTGGGTCGGCCAGCGCGTCAGCCGCGGCGTTGATCCGATCGGCGAGGAGGTGCCTGAGCACAGCGGCCCAAACGTGGTCCTGGAATGCACGCCTCTGCCGCTCAAGGCTCGCGCTCGCCAGTTTCGCGACGGCCTCGATGTCTGGACGCCCGCCCAGCGGCGTGTCGCGCCGGACATGCTCAGCCCACGAGCCAAGACGCACAACTACCTGAACATGATCGTAGCGGAGCAGTCGGTTAAAGCGCATGATCCGGAGGGCTGGGCGGTGCTTCTCGATGTCAACGGGAATTTAGCCGAGGGTCTGGGGAGCAACATCTTTGTCGTTCGCGAGGGCGCCCTCTACACACCGAGTGAACGCTACGTGCTCGCCGGCATTAGTCGCGAGATGACACTCGACCTTGCGCACAAGCTTGGCATTCGAGCGATTGAAGGAGACCTCGATCTCTACGATGCGGCGAATGCCGACGAGATGTTCCTGACCTCCACGAGCCTGTGCATCGCCGGAGTACGCAGCTTCAACGGCGCCACGATTGGCGACGGCCGGGTGCCCGGACCCGTCACGAAGCGGTTGACCGACGCCTACATTGCCAGCGTGGGTTGCGATTTCGTACAGCAGTACCTCGATCGTCTGGGGTGAAGTTCAACATCACAGGGTAGGGCCGGAAAGCAGCCCCTTTTCGACCAGTACCGGCGGCCTGCGGTGATGCGTTGCCTGCTCGTAGGCGTAGGCCCAGCCGAGCAGGTCCCCGTCCTTCCAGAGCCGCGCGGAGATCTCCAGACCGAATGGGAGCCCACTGGGATAGAATCCGCCGGGCACGACGACCGCGGGAACGCCGATCATGTTCACCCAACCGGTGTCGCTATGCGGGCCTCCGCTAATCCTGCCGTCCTGCGGCATGGTTTCATCCGGAGGAGGCATCTGCGTCGCCGGGTAAACGTATCCGTCGAGATGCATCCGATCGAGCGTTCCCGTGTACATGTCGAGCGCCTTTTGGCGCGGAATCAAGACGTTGGCCGCGGCTTGCGGATCGCTTTCGAAATTGGCTTGGATACGGTCACGCCGCTTGGGAACGACGGGTTCGTCGATCTCGTGCCAATCCTTGCCGCCGATGATCGTGGGCGGCAAAGGCGATCCCACCGCTTTCTGGTATTCCTCCGCCGAGTGGTATTGCGCCGGGCCGAATTCGGCGAGGAATTTTTCCGTTCCTTCGCGGATGTAGGGAACGGTGCCGATTCGTGCGGCGATCGCCGCAAAACTGTCGGGCAGGATGGAATCGTCAATGACCACCGTCGCGCCGGCGGCGCGCAGACCATCCAGCGCCTTCATGAAAGCGTCCCGCGTCTCCGGCTGGAGCGGAATCCGGGCACTCTCCATTCTGCGTTTCACTTCCTCAGGAGTCTCCGACGCGATGATGCCCTGAAACGGAGTGCCGGCGCCGTCAAGAATGAACGCGGGGACGCCGAACCGTCTGCCCTTCAGCGAGTCCGCCTTGAGATATTGCGTGTACGGGCCGGGCTGCGCCTTGGCTGACGATCCGGCCGTGCGCGCATCGAGCGGATCTTCCCCGGCCATCACGCTCAAAGCAATGGCGGCATCGGTAACGTCGCGGGCGATGGGACCCGTGTTATCGAGCAGCCAGTCGAGCGGCGCGATCCCGGCGATGCTCACCAGACCGCGCGTGGGGAATACGCCAACCACGGAACTCGTCGCCGCGGGCATGCGGATGGAGTTGCCCGTATCGGTTCCATTTCCCAGGACTGCGTAATTCGAGGTCACCGCCGTTACGGTGCCTCCCGAGGACCCTCCGGGGCTGAAGCGCACGTCGTATGCATTTCCGGTGCGCCCGTAGGCGCTGCTACGATTGGTGTCGCTGGCGGCAAAATCCGGCATGTTGGTTTGTCCGATGATCACCGCCCCGGCCGCGCGGAAGCGAGCGACAATGGTCGCGTCCTTGGGAGCGAGGAGTTCATGGCCGGGAATCATGTAGCCCTTCCACCCGTCGGTGGTGATCAATCCCTTGACGCTGGTGTTCGCCTTGGTGACGATCGGCACTCCCCACAACGGACCAGGCGCAAAAGCGCTCCCGCCCGCTTTGGCTTCGTCATCCTCGCGCGCCGCGGTCGCGAGCGCGCCTGCTTCGTCCAGGGTCTGCACGGCGCGATAAATCCTGTTGTATTTCTTCGTTCGCGCGATGTGCCACCGGATCACTTCGGTGACGGTATATTTGTGGCTGCGATACAGCGCTTCGAGCTGCGGAATCGTGATCTCGAGCAGATCGCGATCGATCGCGGGTTGCGATTCGGCGCCTGCGGTTGGAGTTGTATGCGAACACCCGGCGAGAACTAAAAATGCCAGAATCAGGGTACGCTCGACTTGCATGATCTTTTCATTATCGCCGCGCCTTCAACGAGCCCTTAGTTCGCCCAGGCGGCGAGCGGGCCGAAAGTGGTGACCAGTTGAATCGCGATCGTGTGACGCGACCTTCCAAAGATCAGCGGGCCGGGGATGGCTTCGTAATCGAGCTTGATCAGTTGCCGCCGGTCCGGCCGATATCCTGCCGCGATCTCGTAGACTTGGTTCTGGCGAGGCAGGCTGGAGCGCAGATAGCCGGCCCGCGCCGCGACGTACCAGCGCGGCGTCAGCGTGCGGCGCGCCTCCACGTATCCTGCCTGCTCGATGTAGGTCGGGATCACATGATAATCGAATTGAAAACGCTGCCATTCACCGTAGAGATTCCAGGGCCCGCGTCCCCACTTCGCGTCGAGACCAATGGCCGTCGCCGGAAGGCGGTTGGGCGGCCACTCGCCCGGAAAATAATACGGGTAATCGCGATCGAGATACGGGCCGCGATAAAGCGAAGCCCCAACGCGCAAACCCTGGCGAATCGTATAGCCGCCGCCCGCGGTCCAGTTGCCGTACTGATCGTGATCGAACGGGCTGCGCGGGTTCATGGGCGAGGAGTTGGTGAACTGCACGCGCGCGTCGAGCTTTCCGAGCGTCGCGTCCGCTTCAACGCCGGTCAGAGCAAGCGTGCTGACGCCCTCGTAGTAGTAGCCGTAAGTGAGCGGAACGTCGATCAGCGGATTCACGGCATCGTCATAACGCAGCAGGAACGATCCGAAAGCTGAAGAAAGCTCGCCGGCGCGAATCACCAGTGAACCGTCGCTGAAGAACTGCGAGTAGCTGACATTGGCCTGAAGCACGTTACCTCTGAGCGATTCTCCCGGAGCGGTGAACTGATCGTAAAAATAGGGATCCGAATACGCCTGAAGCGCCGCGGACACGGCCCAGTGATCGTCGATTTTCCAGACAGGGTAGAGCACCACGCGAAATCCGCCGGCGGCGATCGATCCATCGTGCGGCGGATCGCTGAGCTGCGGCGAACCGAGGCCTTCGACGCTGATGGTGCCGCTGAGCTCAATTCCGGAGGAAGCTTCCTGGGCGCATGCGCAGCGCACGCAAATGGCGGTAAGAAGAACAAGCTTGTACTTCATGCCTGACTGCTTTCAGTTCGAATATCGACCGTCGATTCGCGCTGGAGTGCATCGGCAAGCTGCCGGATTGATTTGGTTTCGGGATCTTCGGCGCGCTCGGGAAGCGGTTTGCGTCCGAGCGCCGGCGCGGACTTCACGAATGCCTCGACGATGGCGGGATCGAACTGGGTGCCGGAACATTCCGAGATGAGCGCGACGGCTTCCTCATGAGTCATGCCGGCGCGGTAAGGACGGTCCGAAGTGATCGCGTCGTAAACATCGGCGACGTGGACGATGCGGGCGCGCAGCGGAGTGGAGTCGCCGCGCAGCCCGCGTGGGTAACCGCTGCCATCCCAGTTTTCGTGGTGCAGTTCGACCACGGGGAGATACGGCTCGAACCCGTGGACGCCTTCAAGGATGTGGCGTCCGATGGTAGTGTGCTGCTGGATTAACGCGAACTCTTCGGGCGTCAGTTTTCCGGCCTTCTGAAGCACACAATCCGAGATTCCGATCTTTCCGATGTCGTGAAGCAAAGCGGCAACGCGGATCTCGTCGAGCTCCGTTTCCGGAAGATGCATGGCGCGCGCGATCGCGCAGGAAAATTCGCTGACGCGATGGCTGTGTCCGGCGGTGTAACGGTCGCGCGCATCAAGAGCGCTCGCAAGCGAGCCGATGAATTCGACGTAAGCGCGGCGCAGACGGTCGCTGCCGTCGCGAATGGCGGCCGCGGCCCGATTGAAGGATTCCATCAGCGCGCGGATTTCGACAATCGGGGTGTTGCTGCGCGGAAATTCGGGCAACAGGCCGGTGCGCTGGCAGTCCGCCAGATGTCCGACGATGCCCAGTATCGGATTCACGATCGAGCGTGAGGAAAAAATGCTGAGGATCAGAGCCGCAGCCAGTGCGCCGACGCCGGCAAAAACGAAAACGCCCCGCAGGATCGACTGCACCGGCGCGGTCGCGGAATCGACGTTCTGCACACTTCGAAGAAGGTAACCATCGCCGAACGGGATGTTGTTCATGGGCAGCGAAAGGTAGGTTTCGCCGCGCACGCGCAGTTCGCATTCGGATTGGTCGGGGCAGGCTTTGAGCGCGCGTTCCACCTCGGAGTCGGACGCATTCTGGAGGTTCGAGAGAATCACCCGCCCGTTGCGCGTCAGCACGGCGGGAGTCGTAAATTCGGAAAAATCGAAGCGTTCGCCTACGGAAAGCATGGCGATGTGTTCATCGCCCTGATCCACGGGAATCGAAACCACCTGATAGGTTTGATCGCCCAGGTTGAGGAACCCGCGCCTCGGCGTAGCGATTTTCGCCACGTCCATGCCCACGAACTGGCTGCCGACTTGCATGACTCCGGCGATCGCAGTGCCGTCCGCGTTCGAGAGCAGGAGGAAATCGAATCCCAGCATCCCGGAGATCTCGCGAAGCTGATCCTCAACCGTGAGCCGCGCTTCGGCGCTCTTCGGATTGGAGGAAAGCAGCTGAATTCCGGCTTTGAGCGTCGCGTCCTCGCCGAGCACACGCAGAAAACGGCTGTTCTGAAGCTCGCTGCGGGCCTGAATCCGCGCGATCGAAACCTGCTGATCGTGCAGAGAGCTGCGCAGACCTGTGCGCACGGTCGAGACGACTTCGGTTTGAATCGCCCAGAAACTCGCCAGCAGGAGCAGCGCGAAGGGAACAAAAGACCACAGAAATGTTCGAGTCCCGAAGCGCATGGCGTTACGGCACCGTCACCGGAATCAGAAATTTGACCGGCTCGACGGGACCGTCCCCGACGCTGATGTTCCGGCGGAAAAATCCCGCCGCCTTATGCCACGCGACCACGGTGTATTCGCCGCGCGGGACGTCCGCAATCGCGAAATGACCGTTCCCGTCCGAGCGCGTGAAGAAAGAATTCGGCGTTACCACGATCACCGCGGTCATGTTCGGATGCAGGTGACAGTTCACGAAAACGATGCCGGGCTTGGGGAACGTCACCAGCCGCGTCGTGTTCATCGGATAATTTCCCAGGTCGAATTCTTTGGGCTTGGATAACGAAAAGACGTTGTGAAAGATGGGATCGAGATTGGGAAACGAGACGGTGGAACCGGCGGAGATGGCGAGAAGGTCGGGAACGAACTCCTTGTTCTTCTGGTTCATGACCGCCCTCACCGGCGTGGATTCGAGACTGCCTTCAAGAAAAATGACGACGTGGGCGCGTTCGAACGCGAGCGGGTCGGCGTCGCCTGCGGAATCGGGGCGAACGGCGGCGCCGCGCTCATAAGCGCTGGCCGCGACCGTCACTTTAGGCCGCGTAAGGCGGCGCTGAATGATGATCGTGCCTTCGATCTGTCCCGCACTTGCGACGGATAGGCCGACCGCACACCACGCTAGCAGGCGGAATCCCATACCTTCTTGATCGTTGGCATAGAAGCGGGCTGAAATAGGGTTTCTTCTTAACCATGTGATAGATTTGCCTGAGGATCGCGTCTGATGCTAACGCCGCGGTGAGAAGTTAATTTTGGACGTGTCACCGCTGCCACGCCGCGTTTCTGCTGACACGCGACGGTTGTTTGGCTAGCCGCGTATTTTCTATTGTTTACAGATTGGTCTGCGGTCTGCGATCACGGACGGCATGACCAACACAAACAATGTTCTGAAAATCGCAGCGATCCTGGCGGTCGCCGCATTCGGCGCTTTTGCGGCCGATACGCGCAGCCACAGACGGATCGTCGTTTCGGTCCCGGACCGCAAGCTGGTACTGCTCGAGGGCACGAGAGTCCTCAAAATCTACGACGTCGCCGTGGGAGCGCCATCGACGCCGTCACCTTCCGGAGAGTTTCAAATCGTGAGCCGCATTCCCAACCCGACGTGGTTCGGCCATGGAAGGATCGTAGGCCCTGGCCGCACGAATCCGCTCGGCACCCGCTGGTTGGGACTCAGCATCAAGGGCTACGGCATTCACGGGACCAACGCGCCCGGTTCGATCGGGAAAGCCGCCTCGCACGGCTGCATCCGCATGCGCCAGCACGATATCGAGGAGTTGTTCGATCTGGTCGGCGTCGGCGTCCCGGTCGAGTTCGCGAGCGAACGCCCGGCCGTTTTCCTCCAGGTTTTAGCAGTTGCAGTCACTGAATGAATCCACACACACAAGGGAGCCACTTATGATTTTGCTGAGATATCTGCTCGTGTTTACCGGGATCGCGCTGCTCTTAGGAGCTGCCGTGATTCTTGTCTGGGATCTTTATCAGATCCTCAAAGCGAAAAAAGAGCCGGAGGGAAATCAGCCGGGCCCTCCGCGCTGGGCGCTGGCGAAACGCCTGGCAGTGTACGCGATTCTGCCGGAAATCGTGGGTCTGAGCATCGCTGTGGTGCCCAGCGGGTGGGCCGGCGTGCGAGTGAATCAGTTCACGGGAACGCGTCCGGCGACGCTGTATCCCGGCGTGCACTGGCTGATTCCGTTCGTCGAACAGATGGAACTCTTCACCACGCGCGACCAGGTCCTCACCACGGCGGCCAATGATTCCAAAAAAGCGAAGAACGATGTGCTGCGCGTGCAGACGCGCGAGGGATTGGTCGTGGGCCTGGAGGCGACGGTTCGCTATCGCCTGGATCCCTTGAAACTGCCCTACATCCACGCGAATCTGCCGCAGCCGATCGATCAGGAGATGATCGCGCCCGCGGTCGCGAGCACATTTCGCGACTTGGCGCCGAATTATTTGGTTCGCGAACTCTTCGCGTCCAAGCGCGACGAGTTCCGCCAGGCCGCCGCGTCGCGGATTGCATCGAAGCTCGGCGCCGACG
This sequence comes from Bryobacteraceae bacterium, assembly GCA_035501755.1. Classification (GTDB taxonomy): domain Bacteria; phylum Acidobacteriota; class Terriglobia; order Bryobacterales; family Bryobacteraceae; genus Palsa-187. The sequence goes on from DATJVN010000043.1 coordinate 60,321, forward strand.
GAATAATCGTGAAGGAGATCGCACTTCGCGACGTCGAATTGCCCACCGAATACGCCAAGGGGCTGGAGGGTCTGCTGCTGAAGGAGCAGGAAAACGACCGGATGAACATCGACCTCGAGGTGAAGAAGAAACAGGTGCAGGCCGCGACGCTTGAAGCGGAAGCGCAGAAAGCTCGCGAGATTCAGGAAGCCGAGGCGCGCGCCGAAATCGTGGTGCTCGAAGCCAAGGCGCAGGCCGATGCGATGCAACACACTTTGCCGCTCAAGCAGAAACAGATCGAGCAATCGCGCCTGGAAGCCGAAGCGCGCAAGGAAGCGACGGTGAAAAACGCCGAAGCGATGGCCGAAGCCAAGGTAATCGACAGCAAGGCTGAGCTCGACAAGCGCAAATTGATGGCCGATGCCGAGGAGTATCACATCCGCCGCACAGCCGTCGCCGATGCGGACAAGATGAAGCTCGAAGCCGAGGCGCTCAAGGACAATCCGCTGCTGATCCAGAAAATTATCGCGGAAAGACTGTCGGATAAAGTGCAGATCATGATGGTTCCAGCCGACGGAAAATTCTTTTTCGCAAATGATGTGCTGAAAGGGATGACGCCCGCAGTCGCGAGCCGTCCATAGATGTTCGTTCGAGCGGGCCGCGTGCGGATTCGCGGCCCGCCCGGTTTGCTATCATCGCGCCAATGGCGAGGGCTTTCTGGCTGATCCTCTTCGTATCCACGGTTCGCGCCGATGCGCTCGAAGACGCCGCGCGCGCCCTCGCCAGGAGTGTCGTCGCACAACTTGCTCCCAACGAAATTGCCCGCGTGAGCGTACGAAATTTGAGCTCGCTCGCTCGCGCGGACGTCGCGCGGGCGCAGCTCGCATTCGAACAGACGGTTGCCAAGCGCGTTCGCGATGCCAGTCCAATTGAAATCGCGCTTACCATTTCTGAAAATATCCGCGGATTTCTTTTCATTGCCGATTTTAAAGGAATGATCGAGATGGAGCCGTATACGCCCGCAGTTGATCTTCCGGCGCGGTTCTCCATGGTGCTTTCGAAACGCTTGTTGTGGCAGCAAGCGGATCCTGTTCTCGATTTAATCGTGATGAATGATCAGATGCTGGTGCTCGATATTTCCGGTGTAACGCGAAATGAACGCCGCGAAGGAAAGTGGTCGCCGGCCGAATCGGCTGCCGCGCCGTCTTCGGTTCGCGATCCACGCGGACGGTTGACGATCACAGAAACAACTCTCACGGCCGATCTACCCGGACTTACGTGCCATGGAGATTTGCGGGCGCTTGCGCTCAACTGCGCGCCGGGGTCGGTTTTTTCGGCCGGGCGCAATACTTTCGAAGCGCAACCGCCGTTTTTTAGCGATGCACAAATCGGTAACACACGACTGGTCGCCATGCCGGACGGACGCACATATATAAATGATGTGGTGATCGAAAACTGGGGCAGCGATCTCGCGGTGATGGCGACCTGCGTGGGTCCGCGCGTCGCCGTGACCGGAGCGGCCGGCCGCGATGCGAACGATTCGATCACGCTTTACGACGTGATTCAAAGCGTCGCGATCCGGGTCAGCGATCCGGTGCAGTTTCCAGGGCCGGTGACGGCTCTGTGGCCTCGCCAGGACAGCGCGCTGGCTGTGGTCCACAATCTTACGACGCGCCAGTACGAGGCCTATGAGATTACGGCGGATTGCAGCCGCTAGTCTCCTTGTGTGCGTCATTCGCACCGATGCGGCGCGCCGCCCTCGGTACGGAGGTGAGTTGCGCATCGATACACGCGCGACGCCGCAAGATCCGGAGTCGCTCGATCCCCAGATTTTTTCGAGCGCCGTCTTTGAGACGCTGGTCAAGCTGGACGATCACGGAGATCCTCAACCCTGGCTTGCGGCGTCGTGGACACACGATAAGAGCCGCAAGCGCTGGGTATTCACTCCGCGCGCGAACGTGGTCCTGCAAAACGGTTCGCCATGGTCGCCCGGGCCGATCGAGTTCGCTGATGACCGGCCGATCGGCGAAATTCTGCGCGACCTTGCTCGGCCCAGGAATGCGATCGTAATTCGCGGCCCCGATGGCTCGATCACGGGCACCGGTCCGTTTCGCATCGCTATGTGGGAACCGGGAAAGAGCGTCACACTCGCCGCTCAGGAGAATTATTGGGGCGGACGACCGTTTCTCGATGCCATCCACGTGACGATGGGACGATCGCTGCGCGAGCAGGCCATCGATCTTGAGGTCGACGGCGCGGACGTGATCGAATCGGCTTTGCGCCCGCGCGGATTGAGTTACGTGTCGCCGCCGGTCGCGGTGCTTGCGCTCGAATTTGACGATCGCGTCGCTCCGGCTGCGCGCCAGGCAGTCGCCCTATCAATCGATCGCGCGGCGATTTACAACGTGCTGCTCCAGAAGAACGGCGAAATCTCGGGAGCTTTGCTGCCGCGCTGGCTCACGGGCTATTCGTTCCTGTTTCCGGCCGGGCGCGACCTCGCACGCGCGAAACAGCTCGCCGCGAATGCCACGCTCAATTTTTCCTATGACCGCAATGATGCACTGATGCGCGCGATCGGCGAACGCATCGCCGTGAATGCGGCCGAAGCCGGAGTCGTGCTGCGTCCCGCTGCGCGCGGTGAGGTTCAGTTGATCACTCTGACCGTTCCCGCGCGCGATGTGCGGACCTCACTCGAAGATATCGCGGCGATGTTGAAGCTGCCGCTCTCTGCCGGCTCGCCCTTCGAGCAGGAGCGCGCGCTGCTCGCGGATTCTCGCGTGGTCCCGCTGTTCCACCTGCCGAGAATCTGGGCAATGAACCCGCGAGTCCACAACTGGCCGAAACTGGCGGACGTGTGGATCGAAACGGAGAAAAAGTGACTTTCCGCACCAAGCTGCTGCTGATTTCGTCGTTCACCATTGCCGGCGCGGTTGCGCTGGTGACCGGAGCAGTCGCCGTTTCGGTGCGCCGCGCCTTCGAACGCGCCGACGCGGAGCGGCGCGGAGCGTTGCTCGATCAATTTCGACGCCAACTGGTCGCGCGAGGCGACGAGATCACGCGCGAGGTCGAGCAGGCCGCCCAGTCGCCCGCGGTTCAGCAGATCGCGGCGAGTGCGGCGGAATACGATGCGGCCCAGGCTGAGGCGCAACAGGATTCACTCGATTTCCTGGATGTGCTGCAGCCGGATTTGACCATCATCTCGTCCGCGCATTGGCCGGCGCGCTTTGGATATAAGAACGACTGGGACATCGCGCCCGCGGACTGGACTGCGGAAAAAGCGTTTCTCGCTCGAATCCCGATGCCGGATGCAACCGCGACCGCGCTGGTCGCCGCACGCCGCGGCCCGTCGGGCAAAATCGTGGTGGGCGGACGGCGGCTGAATCCGGAATTTCTAAAATCGCTGGGAATGGCGCCGGGAATGCGCGCGCTTTTGTGGCTTGCGCCTGATGAAGTACTGGACGCCCAAGGGCCGGTCAGCGATCCGCAAAAGCTCGCGTCTTTGATGCAAGGAAAATCGAACGTGGTCCAATGGACTCGCGACCGCGCGAGCGCCGAGGCATTCCAAACCCTGCCGCTCATGCAAAATGGAAAAACCATGGGCGTGCTCCTCGCCGGAACTTCGCTGCGCGAGCAGATTGGACTCGAACAGGCGATTCTGTGGATTGGGCTGAGTGTCGGTGGTTCGGGAATCGTGATCGGTGTTCTGCTGGGCTGGTGGACCACGGAACGGATCACGCGTCCGGTGGAGAGACTGGCGGCGGCGGCGCGCGCGGTCGAGCACGGGGATTGGTCGGCGCGGGCGGAAGTCGCTTCCAGAGACGAAATCGGCGAGCTGGCGCAAGCCTTCAATCGCATGACGGAACAAATCTTGGAGCAGCGCGAACGCGCGCTGCAAGCCGAACGCGTGGCGGCGTGGCGCGAGCTGGCGCGGCGCCTGGCGCATGAGCTCAAGAATCCTCTTTTCCCGCTGCAAATCACCATCGAAAATTTGCAGCGCGCGCGGGAGCGATCCACGGCGGAATTCGACGAAGTTTTTCGCGAAAGCACGGCCACGCTGCTGGCCGAGCTCGCGAATCTCAAAACGATTATCGGCCGGTTCAGCGATTTCGCGCGAATGCCCGCCCCGCATTTCGAACCGGTCGACGTGAACGAAACGGTGCGCGGCGTGATGAAACTGTACGACGCGAGGCTCGGTGCGATCGGTCGCCGCATCGAGCTTGAAAACGGCGAGCTGAAAATCCGCGCGGACGGGGAGCAGTTGCGCCGCGCCATCGGCAACCTGGTGCTGAACGCGATCGACGCGATGCCCGCCGGCGGCACTCTTGCGATCACCACGGCGCGAATCGAAAACGGTGCGCGGCTTTCGGTTTCCGATACCGGCCAGGGCTTGACCGAAGAAGAATGCGCGCGGCTGTTCACGCCGTATTACACCACCAAGCAGCACGGAACCGGCCTGGGCCTGGCAATCGTGCAGAGCGTGGTGAGCGATCATCGCGGAAAAATTTCCGTGGCGAGCGAGCCGGGACGCGGCGCGACCTTCATCATCGATCTGCCGGAGATGCAGCCATGAATCGCTTGCTGATTGTGGATGACGATCCGAACACGCTGGCCTCGCTCGCGCGCGCTTTTCGCATGGCGGGCCACGAGGCGACCGTCGCCGATAGCGCCGCGCGTGCGCTGGAACTGGTTCGCGCCCAGTCGTTCGACCTGATTTTTTCTGACGTGGTGATGCCGGATAAGGACGGAATCGCGCTGCTCGAAGAAATGCGCGGGCAGGGCGTGACCACGCCGGTGGTGATGATTTCGGGTCAGGCGACGCTCGATATGGCCGTGCGCGCGACCAGGCTTGGCGCACTGGATTTTTTGGAAAAACCGTTATCGACGGAAAAATTGCTGCTGACCGTCGAGAATGCGCTCAAGCTGCGGCGCCTGGAAGAGGAGAATCGCGAGCTGCGGGCGCGGGTCGGTAAACACGAAATCGTCTACCGCAGCGAAGCCATGGCGCGGGTGATGGCGCAGGTCAAACGCGTCGCGGCGGGGGACTCGCGCGTGTGCATCCTGGGCGAGACGGGAACGGGCAAGGAACTGATCGCGCGCGCGATTCACGAGGCGAGCGCACGCCGCAACAACCCGTTCGTCACGCTCAATTGCGCCGCCGTGCCGGGCGAATTGATCGAATCGGAATTGTTCGGTCACGAAAAAGGCGCGTTTACCGGGGCAGCTTCCCGGCATATCGGAAAATTCGAGCAGGCGCATCGCGGAACGTTGTTCCTGGATGAAATCGGCGACATGCCGCCGGTGATGCAGGCCAAGCTGCTGCGCGTTTTGGAAGAGGGCGAAATCGAGCGCGTGGGCGGAGCGGGCACGGTGGCCGTAGACGCGCGCGTAGTGGTCGCAACGCATCGCAACCTGGACGAGCAGGTTCGCGCCGGAAATTTCCGTCAGGACCTGTACCATCGCGTGTATGTTTTCCCGATTCTGCTGCCGCCGCTGCGCGAACGCACCGGGGATATAGCCATGCTGGTGGAACATTTCGCGAAGCAGATCAGCCGCGCGAACGGATGGAAGCCGCGGACGTTCACGCCTGAAGCGATCGCGAGGCTCGAACGGCACACCTGGCCGGGCAATATTCGCGAGTTGCGCAACACGGTCGAACGGTTGCTGCTGCTCGCCGAATCGGAAATCGATGAGGAAACGGTGCGGATGGCGCTTCCGGAGGTTCACCATCGCGGCGCGGGCGGAACACTGGCCGCCCGGGTTGAGCAGTTCGAGCGCGACACGATTCGCGCCGAACTGGATCGCGTGAACCACAGCATGACCGAAGCCGCCCGCGCACTTGGGTTGGAACGCAGTCACCTGTACAAGAAATGCGCTCAGTTGGGAATCGATCCGCGGTCTTCGCGGCAGCCGGAAAAATAGTTGTCGAACAAACGACGTGCCAGCGTTCCAGCGCGCACGCGGTTCGATCCTCAGCGCTGATCTCAGCCAAGGACGCCCGATGGTTTAGAATATTCCCAACATGCCCCTTGCTCCCGGGATACGCCGGTCATCTTATTTCAAGCGCCTGTGGGCGCAAAGCCCTTCCCTGATGTTTACGTGTCTTCTGATGCTGGCGGCATTTTTGGGTGCTGTGATCGGCCTCCTGGCCGACCCGCGCACCATCACCGGCGTCGCTGCCTGGCTTAAACCCGCCAAGTTCGGCATCTCGACCGCCATTTTCGCGGGCTCGATCGCATGGTTGTTTCAGTACATCACGATTTGGCCGCATTTCAGGCGCTCCGCCGGATGGATGCTCTCCATCATCCTCATCGTTGAGGTCGGGCTCATCGACCTCCAGGCCGCGCGCGGCACCACCAGCCACTTCAATGTGGGGACCTCGACCGATTCGATCATTTTTGGAATCATGGGCGTCGCGATCGGAGTGCTGTTGTTGATCAATGCAGCGATCGTGGTGGCGCTGTTCCGTCAACCGTTCGCGGACCGAACCTGGGGTTGGTCGCTGCGCCTGGGAATGCTGATTTCAGTGTTGGGGGCCTCAACAGGCGCAATCATGGTCACGCCCACGGCCGAGCAGCGGCAGGCGATGGCAGCGCATGAAAAGCCGGCGATCATCGGCGCGCACACCGTGGGAGCGCCCGACGGCGGCCCGGGACTCCCGGGTGTCGGCTGGAGTATCGACCACGGCGATCTGCGCATCCCCCATTTTTTCGGTCTGCATGCGCTCCAGATTCTGCCGTTTCTCGGCTGGATCATCTCTCGCGCGCACCGCGGCACGCGGTTGCTGTTCGTCGTTGCGGGAAGCTATTTCGCACTGGTGGGAATGTTGACCTGGCAGGCGCTGCGTGGTCAATCGATTCTCAGACCAGATTCGGCGACGCTCGGCGCATTCGCCGCGTGGGTAGCGCTCACCGCCTTGGCGGCGATCTGGTACGGAAAGGAAACGTATGACGCCAGAGCGGCTGTTCAGTCTGTGTAATTCCGTTGCGCTGATCGGCTGGGTAATTTTGGTGTTATTCGGAAGAATGCGCTGGGTGGCGCGGCTGATCACGGGCGCGGTGATTCCCCTGCTCATTGCGATCCTCTACATTTATCTGATCGCGGCGCATTGGGGAGAATCGCAAGGCGGATTCGGAACGCTGGACGGAGTGGCCGCGCTGTTCTCGAATCGCTGGCTGCTGCTGGCGGGCTGGATTCATTATCTCGCGTTCGATTTGTTTATCGGATCGTGGGAGGTGCGCGACTCGCAGATGCTCGGAATGCCCCACTTGCTGGTAATTCCGTGTCTTGCGCTCACATTTCTGTTTGGGCCCGCGGGATTGCTGCTGTATTTTATCGTTCGCACGGCGCGAACACGGTCGCTGGAGCTTAAGTGATCTTTCTCCGGGTGATTTCCGAGCTTACTTTGATGTCAGCTTTTGGGATTCGTCGGCGCGGGCGCCGGCCAGAATGGCAGCCTCCGCATAGTTGCCTTCATGGCAGGCATACTCGTAAACCGGTTTCGAGGAACCCTGCAGCGGGACCATCAGGCTCCACGGCCGTACCCACGTATCCGGATCGTTCACGGTAATTTCATAGTGCAGTGTGTTCGCATCATGCCGGGTGAACCGCTCGATGATATGGAGCTTCTCACTCGATATACTCTGGAACGCGCGCGGGCGATAATTGGTCGTATCCACCACCAGCGTGTCGCCTTCCCAATGGCCGATGGAATCCCCCAACCATCCCTGCACGTCCGCCGGAGGGTGCCGTGCGTCGCTGTTCATTCTGACGATCCGGGCGTCGTGAAACATTTCCAGCATGATCATGACCGCGCCTGGCGTTTCCACGATCTGGTAATAGCTCTGGTATCCGGCCGTCAATTGCGGCGAGCCATAGGTGATGCATCGCTCGCCTAGAGGGCGGTCTTTCACGCTTCCGGTATGCTGGAACTCCTTCCGCGCTTCGGCACGCGCGGCGACCGCCCGAGCCGTAAGCGCCGGCTCGCGGCCGTCCGGCGGATCGAAAATCAGCGATGTCCGATTCTCCCAGACCCTCGTGTCATTCCACTCAGAGCCGTAATCCCCGGTCTCGCCGTCAGCGCTCTTGAAGCCGTGTTTCAGACCGAGCACGTTATCGAGGACCGCCGGATAAAAGCCGTCAAAAAAAACGGCGTCGTCTTTGCCGGTGAACATCTCCTGCGCCTTCTGCCGCATCTTCGCCACTTCGGCGTCCGTAAGAGTCGCACGATTGGCGATCTCCGGAGGCCGTTGGAGCGGAGTGGCGATGTTGTTCTCCCAGAAGCCCTGAAAATCCGGGTGCCCATCCGGCATGCGCGGCGCCTTATATTGGCCCTGAGCAAAGGCCGGGACCGTGAGCGCGGCAGCGCTGATCATCAAACAAAAGCGGTATCGAAGACGCATGAGCGGCCTCCAACTAAGAACGTTGTGCTGCAGTCATTGTACAGCCGGGGACGGCAACCGCGCAGCCCGGTCGCGCTTCGCGGCTGACCGTTACGGATTTGTTTTTGCGCGCGATTCAGCCTCCGCCAGCCAACCGCGCCGTAGCTGTTCCGGGGAAATGCTGGACAGATAGGGTTTGAGGTCGAGAATCGGAGTAGCATCGAGCATGTCGATGCCGCGGACGCGAAGCCACGCTCCCTTTCGTTCCAGCAACTCGACCACCGTAAATCCGATCGGATTGGGCCTTCGCGGTGAACGGGTCGCGAAAACGCCATGCGGCCGATTGTCGCTGGGCGGCGTGCCCACCAGCTCGTACTTTTTGGCGCGATCGAATACCCAGATGACGATCAAGTGCGAGAAACCTTCGATATCCTTGAGGCCGTCCTCAAATTCGGGCCGAATATGAAGCGATCCTTCGGCCTGATGCTTCGTTCCCAGCCCTTTGGGAATCTCCGAGACATCCTTGTAGGGGCTGCTCACGTGCCCAATCGGCCGCATCGAAAACGCAGCCGGATCTCCGGCGCCCTTCTGGTCGTATGCAGCATTCACGTCTCCATGCTACACGACCCGCGGCCGGCTGCTCACCGGGCTCACGGTTCAGGAGGTGAAGACGGATTCAGCCAGATCACCAATATCCGAATGGGTGTTCTTCGTTCCTTCTGACTTTGGGATGTGCTGGTCAGCGCGGGGTAGAGTTAGATCGATTCCGCCCTTGATATACGCGCCGTCCTCGACGATGATCCCTGCTGAATGAATGTCGCCGACCACGTTCGCGCCATCTCGAACATATACCTTCTCCGCCGCCTCGATTCTGCCATGCATCGACCCGATTATGTCAAGTTCACGGGCGTTCACGTCCGCACCTACCTTGCCTCCGGCAGCGATCGTGAGGCGGTGCTCAGGAATGTCAATCGTGCCTTGGACCTCGCCCTCGATGGTGAGGTCTTCCCGGCTCAGGATCTGACCTTTAATGATGACGCTTTTTCCAACGGTGGCATTCGCGACCGGCGTGTTCAACCTAAACGAAGACGGAGCGGACATTTACACCTCCTGGCCAAGCTCGAAAGGCTGGCGCGAGTGATTGATCGGCGGTTCAAAGCATTTCTTTACACGATACACCATGCGGCGTTGCGCAGCCGGCTTGCCGGAGGGCCACCCTTCACCCTTCCTGCGCTGCGCCAGGCAACGTTCGCGCCTGGCCGCGCCAACGTCGCTGAACATAAGTTTTCTCGAATTTTTTTCGCGAAGTGAGCGGTTCGGACATGTAACGTCGCTTATATTGATATCGGAGGACGCTGCTGGTCCGGTGAAATCCCGGACCCGCAGCGGGCGGGTGGTGTTTCCAGGCTTTCCGCGAATCTTTGGCAAAGGCCCGCACAGGGTGACGAGAGGAAAGATGCTCGCAAGGATCACATCGGTCCGCCACCGGGGAACGATTGGGCTCATCGTATGCTGGCTGGTCAGCTTCGTTCCGTGTTTGTCAGGCGGCCAATCGATCACCGTCCTGAACATGTCGCACGATCTGGTGGCTTACGGCATCGCGGCTTCAAATCTTCTGCCCGACACACCGTCTCAGGATGCCCGCGCGCTGTTTGAGAAGGCCGTCACCTACGCTGTAAATAACAACATCGCGACGGTTACCGCGGATCCGGGCAGCTACTACTTTCTGTCATTGCACGGTGGGACCACTGCGCACGCGTATCTGAACGCCGCGGCGAACATCACCATCGACTGGCAAGGCTCGGATCTTTACTTCGCGAACAGCAATTACGCCGCGATTACGTGCGCCAATTGCAACGCGGTCACGATGCAAAATTTCACGGTCGACTATCAGCAGTTGCCGTTTACTCAGGCGACCATCACGGCAGTCGATTCAGCGAACGCTGCTCTGACCTACGCGACGATTCCCGGCTATCAGGATCCATCCGCTTTCAACACGAACCGTGCCGCGGACGGCTCGGACGCGATCTGGATTTTCATGTTCCGGAATGGTGTCCCGCTTGCGACCGTCGGGCGGCTAAGCGGGAAACGCCCGGTAAACGGGAACGTGATCACGATCGGAAATACGAACGTCCCGTGGGCCAATGCGGCGGCGCTGGCCACCATCCAGCCCGGCGACGTGGCCGTGTTCACGGATCGAAGCGGCCCTCCCGCGCTGAACTTCGTGCAGGGGCAAAACATTACGGTACACAACGTCTCGATCTATTCTTCCGGGGCGATCGCGCTCTATTTCGGGCGCACCCTCGCGCCGACGGCCGATCATGTTCAGATCATTCCGCGGCCGGGAACCACCCGGCTGATCAGCTCCAACGCTGATGGGATACACACCAGCTTCGCCAACGGCGCCAACACATTCACGAACAACATCGTGGAGCGCACCTGCGACGATGAGCTGGCCATCGCGGCCGAGTGGCTCGCAAACGTCACCGCGACCCCGACCAGCGCGACAACCGTGACGGTGAGCCGCAGTATCGTCGGCGTTCCGTTCCCGGAACAAACCGCCGTTTCCTTCCTCAATCCGGCGACCGACACGATCGTCGGCAGCGCGACGATTGAATCGGAGACACCGCCGTCGACTTCGCAGACGCTGGCGGCGAACGAAAGCGTGGTGCTTACGTTGAATCAACCGGTGGCGGGACTGGCCACGGGCTATGAAATGATCTACTCTGATCCGGCCCGTCACGGCAGCGGATCGGTGATCGCCGGAAACGTGGCGGAGCAGGGAGTGTTTTCTCGCGGCATCTGGCTTTCCGGCGTCAATAATGTGAGCGTTCACGACAATACGGTTACGCAAACCAGCAAGGTGGGAATTTTCATCGAAGAGCTCGCGGCGGCTCCAGGATCGGGAAATCTGGAGGACACCGCACCCTCATCGGGCGTGACGGTTCAGAACAATCTTGTGGACAATTCCATCAATTTCGGTGGAGTCTCGGAAGGGGTTCTGGTCAGTGCCGGCTCGATTCAGGTGCTTTCGGTGGGTGGCGGGGGCGGTCAGGTGACGTCGAGCCCGAACACCAACATCGCGATCGAAAACAATCTGGTCAGCAACGCGCCACGATCCGCCATCCGCGTGGAAAACGCAAGCACCGGACAAATTAACGGAAACACCATCCAGGGCTATAGCATGAGTCCCAAATCGGATGTCTACCAGGCGCCGTCGTGCTGCGAAACTCTGACTCAATTTGAATCCGATTTCACGCAGTCCGTTGTCGTGATGAGCAGCACCGGAGTCACGAACTCATCGAATACGTCAGCGCCCGGAACCGGCGGGCTGATCAGCAGCGTTTCCGTCGCGAGCTATTTTCCGAAAGCCGCGCCCGGTTCTCTGGTCGGCGGGTTTTGGAACAACCCGGCCGTAACAAACGCGTCCTCGAGCGCGCCATTTCCCCCCTCGCTCGGCGGAATTAGCGTCTCCGTAACCGACAGCGCCGGGACGTCACGTCCGGCCCCGCTGTACTTCATCACTCCCAGCATATTTTCGTTCGTCGTGCCGGACGGCACGGCTTCCGGAATCGCCACGGTTTCTTCCGGGTCTTTCAGCGGGAGGCTGCTGATCGATACGATCGCTCCCGGCATCTACAGCCAGAACAGCAGCGGCGAGGGTGTCGCCGCAGGTACCTGGCAGCTATTTTCCTCCGATGGAACCGCGTTGAGCTTTGGATATACGGCCAACTTGCCGTGCATGCCGGGGACCTGCGTCGCGGTTCCGGTCAGTCTGGGCGATCCGGGCGACTATCTGGTCCTCAGCCTCTACGGCACGGGAATGCGCAACGTCGGCGCGACGCCCAACGTTCACGCCACCATCGGCGGGATCACAGCGCAGGTGACCTACGTCGGTCCGCAGGGCTATCAGGCGCTCGACCAGGTGAACATCACCGTCCCGGCGGCTCTCGCTGGAGCGGGCGAAGTCCCCATCGTCCTCACCGTTGACGGCCAGACCGCCAACACGGTCACGATGAGCCTGAAGTAAGCCCGATCATCGGATCACGCCGTCTCCCGGGTCATGGATCGTGTGATAAAGCCAGGCCTTGGCAACTTTGAGATCGCGGCGAAGCGTCGCGGGAGAGATATCCAGCGCCTCGGCCGCGGTTTCCTGCGCCAGACCGCCGAAGACCACCAATTCCACAATCTGCGCCTTGCGCTGATCGAAATCGGCGAGCTTCTCGAGAGCCTCGTGAATCGCCAGAATCCGTTCCGGCGCGTCGGGGCCTGCGACATCGAAACCATTCAGCGTCAGCATCACGGCTCCGGCCCCGCGTTTCTGCCGCAGGCTCGACTTCGAATGATCGATCAGGATGCGCCGCATCAAGCGCGCGCAGATCGCGTAAAAGTGCGTGCGATTCTTCGCCGGAATTTCGCTTCGCACCAGCCGGGAATACACTTCGTGAACCAGTTCGGTCGGCTGGAGCGTGTGATCGGCCGATTCACGCGACATCCTGCGGCGCGCGATCTCGCGCAATTCCCGGTACACCAGAGGGATTAACTTGTCGATCGCCTCGCGCTGGCCGTTGCTCCAGGACTGAAGCAATCCGGTAATCGTATCGCTCACCGCTGCTTCCAGTTTAACGTTTCGTCCAGGCGATAAAATGGTCGAAACCGTGGAAACGACGCGTTGGGAACGAATCCAGCACGTGTTCGAGGAGGCGAGCGAGCTGCCAGAGCGGGAGCGCGAGAGCTGGCTCGCTTCGCAATGCGGTGCGGACCAGACGTTGTATCGCCAGGTGCGCTCGCTTCTGTCCGCCTATGACGCGGAGGGCGGCGCGCTGGAGCAAGCCGTCGCCTCCTATGCGAACCATCTGATGGCGCCGCCGGCGTGCATCGGTCCGTATCGAATCCTGAGCGAGATCGGTCGCGGAGGCATGGGAGCCGTGTATCTGGCCGCGCCGGCGGAAGGCGAACCGCGAAAGGTCGCGCTCAAAATGGTGCGCACGGAGGCGAGCTCCGACGAAAATCTGACTCGCCGTTTCCGCACCGAATGCCAGATCCTCGGCGAACTCGATCATCCCAATGTCGCGCGGATGCTCGATGGCGGAATCACCTCGGACGGAATCCGTTACCTGGTGATGGAATACGTCGACGGCGTGCGCATCGACCAGTATTGTCGCGAGCGCAACGTTCCGCTGCGCGAACGGATCGTGCTTTTTCGCAAAGTTTGCGCGGCGGTTCAGGAAGCGCATCGCAGGCTGGTGGTGCATCGCGACATTAAACCGTCAAATATTCTGGTGACCCCGCAGGGGGAACCCAAGCTGCTCGATTTCGGGATCGCCAAGCTCCTTCGCCCTTCGGACCTGCCGTATAGCGTCGCCCAGACGCGGGCCGCCGAACGGGTGATGACGCCTGCTTACGCCAGCCCCGAACAAATCCGCGGGCAAACCATTACCACCGCAAGCGATATCTACTCGCTCGGAACGGTGCTCTACGAGTTGTTAGCCAGGCAGCGGCCGTTCGAATCGGACGACCCGGTCGCGCTGGGGCGGGCGGTTTGTGAGGACGAGCCACGCCCGCCGTCGGCTGCGGCGGATCCAATTTTTGCGGCGGATCTGCGCGATGACCTCGATCAAATCGTGCTGAAAGCGATCCGCAAAGAACCGGGGTCGCGCTACGGATCGGTCCAGCAGTTTTCCGACGATCTGGAGCGATACCTCGGCGGTTATCCGGTGATCGCGCACCGCGGAACGCGGCGTTACCACCTCGGCAAATTCGTGCGCCGGCACCGCGTCGCCGTCGCCTCCCTAGGCGCCTCCCTCGCCTTGCTTGTGGCGTTTGCCTCTATTGTGACTTTCGAAAATGCGCGTGTCCGGCGGGAGCGCGACATCGCCCAGCGGGAGCGCCGTACCGCGCAGAAGATCTCTTCCTTCCTGAACGGATTGTTTCGCGGCTCCGATCCTTATCGGAATCAGGGAACGGAACTGACCGCCCGGCAATTGCTCGACAACGGAGCCAGGCGCGTCTCCAAGGAGTTGCGCGCCGAGCCCGAAGTGCGCGCCGAAGTGCTTGAAACCATTGGCGAGGCCTACAAGCATCTGGACGCGCTCGATGGCGCCGAGCGGGTGTTTCGCGAAAAGGTCGAGGCGGTCAGCCAGTTCTACGGTCCCGGTTCGGAGCAGACCGTCGGCGCGCTGCGCCAGCTCGGCGACACCGAGCGTTTGCGCGGGAATTTGCAAGGCGCGGAAGCGGATCTTCGCCGCGCTCTGGCGATCTCGGAAAAGCTTCCGCCGGGCCAGGATCTGGAGCAGTCGCACACATTGAATAATCTGGCGATCGTGGAACAGGTCAACGGGGATCTGGAAGAAGCGGAGCAGCACAGCCGCCGGGCCGTGGCGATCAACGGTAAATATCCCGCGCAAGCCAACGAAACGCTGACCATGCGGGCGAATCTCGCGCTGATTCTGACGGATCGCGGAAAAGACGCTGAGGCGGAATCCATCTTGAGCGACGTGTTGGAAAAACGCCGCAAGCTGGTCGGCGAGAACAACCCGCAAGTCCCCATATTCATTCGCCATCTCGCGCTAGTGATCGCGAAGGAGGGCCGCTATCGAGAGGCTGAGCAACTCGCCCGCGATGCTGTGGCGCGGTACCGCAAGCTGTTCGGCCCGGAGCACCCGGAAACTTTGCAAGCCATTTCGGTCCTGGGAGTGGTACTTGGAGACGAAGGGTCGTTGCAGGAATCCGAAGCGCTTCTGCGGCAGGTCACCACGATTGGGTCCAAGGGCGGAGACGCGAGCCGTTATATGTCGGCCTGGTGGAGCGATCTGGGATGGACGCTTTTCCAGGAGGGCAGAATTCAGGAAGCCGGGCAGGTGTTCGAGCGCAGTCTCGCTCTGATTAGTTTGCGCGACAGCATTCGCGAAGGCCGTGTGCTGGTGCAATATGGACCGGTGGAGGCTGCCTTAGGGCGCGAAGCAGAAGCACGAAAAAATGTTCAGACCGCTCTGAATCTGTTCCGCTCCAAGTCGGGAACTGCCCCGCGCGATATCGCGGAAGCGCTCTTCCGCCTGGCCACGATCTCCCCGCGGGGGCCGGAAACTGAAAACCAGTTGAGACAAGCCGTCGAGATGGACCGTACGCCGCCGCATCTGCTCGGTCTCGCCGATTTTCTTGTTCAAACCGGCCGCGCTCCGGAGGCGGAGCCGTTGGCTCGCGAAGCGATGGAGCGGCGCAGTAAAGAATTCCCGGATCTTTGGTCCATCGCCGTGGCGAAAAGCGTCCTCGCCAGCGCGCTTGCCGCGCAGGGTGTCGCGGAGTCGCCAGCGATGGCTGCGCAGGCTGTAGCCGACCTTGATCAGAAGCCCGGCCCGAGGGCGCTCGCGACTCAGGCCGTTCGCGATCGCGCCGCGCACCGGTTCACAACTTTATCCCGACTGGTTTACTGAATCATGCAACGATGGATCCTCAAACGCGAAGCCTAGACCATTTCTTGTTCTTTAAAGACCGTCCACTTTCAGCACCAACGCGCGATCCGAACATCGCGCGTTTCTTTTCGCCTACGAAAAGCTTGAAATTGGGATAGAGCCTGAAAATCAAGGACCTAGCCGGCAGGCGCCGCCGAGGGCCGCGTTGATGACGCGCTGGAGGTCCACTACAGTGCAGACGCCATCGCCATCGAGATCGCCCGCGCCGCACGGGGCAAGACCGATCGCTGCGTTCACGGCGATCTGCACGTCCAGATTATTCACCACGCCGTCGTCATTCAGATCGCAGGTCGCCGCCTGAGCCGAATTGGCGTTCAGCATCATCGGCGAAACGTCGACCACTTCGAAATCCGCGCCGGTCAGGGTGGTCAGGTTGTGCAAATCGTCATCGTTCCAGCGCGAATCCGGCGCCCCCGAGACAAACCAGGAGCTTCCGTTATCCGCGATCATCATGCCGTAGGTTTTGAGCGCCTGCAGGATGATTTGATTCGTCGGCGAGAATCCCGAGATATCGAAGCTGGCCCGCAAACGGAAACGAACGCCCATCGGCGGATACTGCGAACCCGTCAGACTCGACGCTTCGTGCCGCGCCGGCCACACGAATGTGTTTTTGGTCTGCGGCACGGTGAAGCGAAGTGCATGGTGGATGGATCCGCTCAACACCTCGTCATAGCGGACCAGCCCCGGAAAAATCGGCAGCCCTGCCGCATCCGCCGATGTCCAGCCCGACGGCCGCAGCGCGTTCGAATTGAGATTGAAGATGGCTCCCGATCCTGCCTCCCAGCTGGCCGTCTCGGGGTAAGCGGAAAACATCTCGTACAGAATGCAATTGTCGGTGTCGATGGAGATGACGTGGCGGTCTCCCGTGCCGCTGCTGCCGCCCTCGATCGGCGCATTCAGCGGAATCGCATACGGGCCCGGATCGCTTTCGCTCTGGTAGGTGAATGTCGCCGGATATTTCGTTTGGGTTCCGGGAACCGTGACGTACGGAATCCCGTTGGGCGCGCCGTCATAAACCGTTCCGAAATCGGGGTGGAGCGGCAGCGTACTGCCGATGGTGTTCACATACGCCGCCGAGTTGGGAGAAACGGGCAGCTTATCCACCGGCATATTCCAGATATTATTCGCAGGGAAAACGCTGCACGAACCAATCGTGGGCGCTTGCCCCAACAACGCGCCCGCAGCGGCGACGGCCAGGATGATGCTGTGACGAATCATGAAAAGCGCACCTTCTGCTCGGACGATTCCAGAATAGTGTGACGTGGGTGCGGAAGCAGTGCTCAAAACAGCCAATGCAATGAGGATTTTAACCCTAGGACGGGTTACAACCATCCCGGTCTGGAGAGCGGATCCTTACAGCCCTACGTCCATTTCAGCGAGGTGCTTCGGACGAACGCGCCGGCCGCTCGACACGCGTGAAACGCAGATCCCAGACGCGATCGTCGCCCGCGCTCAACCCCGTCACTTTGCCGCTCGCGTCGCGATGAAACACAATTGACGTCGCGCCGCCCTCTCCTTCCATCATGAACGCATCCCGAAAGGTCGGCCGCAAGCGCACCTGATTGTTCGTGGGAATCGCGAGCGTCACCGCGGTGCCCTTCGTGGCGACGGTAAGCGTGCTACCGGTCTCGGCGCTCGTGTACTCTCCGGCGAGCGGTGCAACATCGCTCTCGACCGGATGCGCCGCCTCGACCGGTTCGTAAGCGATATCGCCATCCGGCGTGACTTCTTCAAAGCGCCCGTCCGCGAAATGGAATTTACGTTCGCCCGAAACGAAATCCATGGAACCGCTCGGCACCAATGTCGCGCGATTCAACACCAGGCTGCCATCCTTCATGCGCAGCTCAACCGCTGTGTTGTCGTGCACTCTTCGATACATTCCCGTCAGCTTTTGAAGAGCCGTCGCGTCGATGGCAAACGCAGCCGGCTTCGGCGCCGGAACCCCTCCGGTCCACAGCCGCGCCGTTTCGCGGCCAAGCTGCGTCGGATTCGCCTGGGCCGAGTTGCACATCACCGCGACCGAAACGCCCTTGTCGGGATAATGTGCGATCCAAGTCCGATAACCGCCCGTGGAACCGCCATGCGACACTTCGCGAAAGCCGTCGAACGTCCCGATCATGAGCCCCGCCGCATACGCGATCGTCTTTCCGTTGGTGAGCCTCGCCGGCGTCTGCTGCATTCTGACTACATCCGGCCCGCCGACCTTCGCGGTGGTGAAATTTTCATTCCACAGGAGCCAGTCGCCCACCGTGCTCAATAATCCGCCCGCGCCGATGATGTTTTCGACAGGCGTATCCTGAATCCAGCCGCCGGCCCGGGGATTGTAGGCCAGCGCCCGCCCTGGAACGATCGCGCGAAAGTCATCGCGCCAGCGTGTATGGACCATGCCCAATGGCTCAAAAATCGACTCCCGCGTGAAATCCTCAAAGGTCTTCCCGTTCGCGAGCGCGCGTTCGATCGCGATGGTCATGATGTTGAACCCTGTGTTGGTGTAACTGTATGCCGTCCCCGGCTCGAAATTGAGCGCGCGCTGTTGCGATGCGAAACGCAATAAATCATGATTGTCGAGCACGTATCGGCCCTCAGGCGTGCCAGCGAAGGTCGCCACCAAACGCCACTCGCGCAATCCGCTGATGTGCGAAAGTACGTGGCGGATGGTCAGCGGCGTCCCGTAATCGGGCAGCTCCGGCAAATACTTGCGTAGCGGATCGTCGAGTGAAAGTTTGCCCTGCTTGGCGAGGAGCAGGATCGCGATCGCCGTGAACTGCTTAGCGACGGAGCCGCTCTCAAATACGGTATCCGCCGTGATCGGCACACCGCGCTCCAGGTCCGCCATTCCATACCCCGCGCGCAAAGCGACGTTTCCATGGTCGGCGACCCCAACCGCGCACCCCGGCGTGTGCGTGTTGAAACCGCCGAAGATCCGATCCACTTCGGCCTGTTTCGATTTTGCGGGCTGCGCATGGGCGGCCGCGGCAAACGTGAGGGCGAGCAGGAGGGTTCGCATATCGTCTCCTTCAAAGTGAAACGATTTTATCAAGAGACGGACAACGTCAGCCTTGCCCTTCCATCTCTTGATCTATGCTCGATACAGGAGGACCGAACTCTTGTCCACTTCTCTTTTTCGTAAACGCCCGTTCTGGATCGTGCTGGTCGGTGTCGCGGCTGTGGCCGGTATTTTGAGCACATCGTCTGGACCGGAGTTCGCCGCGAGCTGGCTTCGCCCGCTGCGCGTTCAGAAGGTCCAGGCAGTGAACCTGGATCTGTCTCCATTCGTCGATGCGAATGCCAACCCTGCTCTGCATCAGATGGTCTCGCAGATGATCTCCGACAAAGTGGATGTGACGCTGAATGAAACCAATCGGCCCGCCGCCGATCGCGCGACCGCGACCACGATGGCAGGATTCCCGGTTGAGCTTCCGGATGCGAGAAAGGATACGCCGAGGCTGATCGTCGGCGGACGCCACGAACTGAAAATGACGGTCGACCGTTCGCGCCTCCAAGAGATCCTCAAGGCCGCCGGTCACCCCGAGATCGACGTGCCGGCCTCGATCGATGGCGCAACCTTTTCCGTACGCATCGCTCATGCAGTGCACGCGCAATACGGAACCTGCCCGAGCCGGGTCACGGCAAGCAACGCGATCGCCGGCCAGGTGATCGAAACGGCGCCGTCGGTCGGCCAATTCAGTGATTGCATCCGGCTCGCCCAAGGTCCGAGCCCGGCCATCACTCTTCCGCCGGGACTGGATGTGCAGAAGCTCGCCGAAGTCGGGTTGCAGGCGGCGGGCATGTCGTCCGAGCAGGCGGATCAGTTCTTTCGCACGATCGATTGGAAATCGGTGTTGACATTGTCGGTACCGCGGCAACTGCGTTCCTACGAGCAGGTGAAAGTGAACGGCGTCAAGGGAACTCTTCTGACCATGGCGGGCCGGCGCGGTCCCGGATACACTTTACTGTGGGCGAAGAGCGGAATGTCGTATTCGCTGACCGGATTCGGCGATCCAAGCGGCGCGGTCGCGCTGGCCGATTCGCTGAAATGAAGTCCGAGCCGGGCCAGGCTGCGATTGAAACGCGCGGGCTGCGGAAACTTTATGGCGATAAGGTCGCCGTCCGCAATCTATCACTGACCGTCCCGCGCGGAGAAATTTTCGGGTTTCTTGGCCCCAACGGCGCCGGGAAGAGCACCTCCATCCGCATGCTGCTCGGCCTCGCGCAGCCGTCGAGCGGCGAAGCTATGGTTTTGGGCCGGCCTTCCGGCGATGTGGCGACGCGCCGGCGTATCGGTTTTCTTCCGGAAAATTTCCGTTTCTACGAATGGCTCACCGCAAGCGAGCTGCTTCACCTCCACGGACGTTTGGCCGGCGTCGCATCCGGTGAGCTTCGCAAGCGCGTTCCCGAATATGTCGAGATGGTCGGATTGACGCCGCATCGCGACAAGCGTCTCGAAAATTTTTCGAAAGGAATGATGCAGCGGATCGGGCTGGCGCAGGCGCTGATCCATGAACCGGAGCTGATTTTCCTGGACGAGCCGACCTCCGGCCTGGATCCGATGGGCCGGCGCCTGGTGCGCGACATCATCCGCGCGCAGCGCGAGCGCGGCGCCACCGTTTTTCTGAATTCGCACCTGTTGAGTGAAATCGAGATCACTTGCGACCAGGTCGTTTTCATTCGCGAGGGTGAGGTGGTCACCAGCCGCGATCTTCGCACGGTGAGTGAAGAAGAAGTTCGCGTCGAAGTGCGGGCGCGCGGCCTGCCTCCAAATGTCGTCGAGCAGCTTGCGCCCTGGACCACGGCTCCCGTAATCGACGAAGAACGGCTCGCGTTCACGGCGCGTTCGCGGGAAGCGTTGCCGGAAGTGGTCCGCTGCCTGATCGCGGGCGGCGCGGAGATTTACGAGTTCACACCGCGGCGCATGTCGCTCGAAGAGCTGTTCATCAGCGTGATGGGTCGCGACGGAGGAATGTGAACACCTGGATCATGGCGACGGTCACGTTCCGCGAGGCGGCGCGCAAGAAGATGCTGTGGACCGCGCTGCTCGCCGGCCTCGGGTTCCTCGCGCTGTTTGCCATCGGGCTGCATTTTCAGATCGCCGATTTCAGCCGGACCACGCCGCCGTTCGTGCGCTATCAAATCCTCAGCGGCATGCTGATGATCGGACTGTATACCGTGGATCTGCTGGCCGTGGTGATGACCATTCTCACTTCGGCGGATACGATCGCCGGCGAGATTTCTTCGGGAACGATTCACGCCATCGCGATCAAGCCGATGCCGCGATGGCAGATTCTGATCGGCAAGTGGTTGGGCTTCGCGGCGATGCTGGCGGTTTATGTTGCGATCATGTTCGGCGGGACCGTCGCGGTGGTTTATGAAATCGCGGGCCTCACGCCGCAGCACCCGATCGATGGCGCCATGCTGGTTTATTGGGAGTGCCTCATTGTGCTCTCGATTTCGTTCATGTTCGGCACCTGGTTTTCGACGTTGACCAACGGCGTGATCGTGCTGGGCCTGCAGGGGCTGGCGTTTATGGGCGGATGGCTGGAGCAGATGAGCGGATTCGCCGAAGGTTCGCGCCTGGCGATGGTGGGCATTGTCGCGAGTATTCTGATGCCGACCGAGGCAGTGTGGAGACGGGCAGCCTACGATATGGAATCGCCGCTGGCCGGAGCGCTCCAGCAATTCGCGATTTTTTCCGACGTCTCCATCCCGAGTCCGGCGATGATCGCGTACGCTTCCGTTTATTTGGTGATCGTCCTCAGCATCGCGCTTTATCATTTCGCGAATCGTGATCTTTAACCCATGCGATCGAATCAGCCTTGAAGGCTCAGATTCCCCGGGGCGCGATAAGATAGTTTCGCTATGACTACTCGTCGCGAAGCTGTAACCGGGGCTTTGGCTCTGTTATACCAAGCGGCCGCACACGCGCAATCCCAGCAGCAGCGCGGGCCCGTGTTCAAGCACGAGCTGCCCAACGTCAACATGGACAATTGGGAAGTGACCGTGAGCTACGTCGATTACGAGCCGGGTCATGTCGGACAGGCGCATCGGCACGCTGGTTTCGTTCTGGCATACGTCCTCGAGGGATCGGTGATCACCAAAATCAGCGGACAATCCGAAACGACATACACCGTTGGACAAATGTTTTTTGAGCCTCCGGGGAGCACGCACGAAGTCTCCAAAAATGCGAGTGCCACCCAGCCGGCCCGCTTGCTCGCGATGATCTTCGCACCCAAGGGCGCCCGGCTGACCGTGCCGGCTCAGTGAGCGCCGTAGATGGTGGTCTTCGGGTGAAATTCCGACCAGGCGAACCAATATTCGGGTTCGAGAATCAGGGGCTCCAGTTGCGCGCCCTTCAACTTCCCGGCAGTGCAGTGGCCGTACGCATCCCAACGGGAGTGCGTTTGCGCATCGGTTAACTCGCTTGCCGCGGGATTCGCGGCCGTGAAGGTCAGCGATTTTCCGCCGGAACGCGCTGCGAACGCCGTGGTCGTATCGGAACCGGGCTGGTGCACGATCAGGACCGGCGCGCCGCCGAGTTCCTCATTGATCACCTTAGTTTCGCGAAGCGTGCTCAACGGATAAGCTCGGCTTGCGCCAGCCACATCGAGTCCAAGGATCATGGCCTTCGGCTTGAGGCGATTATCATGGCGCAGAACCCCGGCGGGAGCATCGCCCTCCCCGGATAGTCCCGCGCGAATCTCCGCGTTTTTCGCCGCGATTCGATTGGCATAACCTGGCAAGGGTTTCAGAACCAGCGTGTCGGGATGCAGTCGCAACCACTCCGCCCAGTTGGTCAGCAGAAACGGAAACAGCTTGAGATGTTCCCCCTGAAGCGGACCCGAGAGCGCCTCGAGGCTCGATTGCTGCCAACGGCTGCCGGTTTCGCGATCCTTGAACACTTCGTTTCCGCCGACAACGCCTGCGTTGTCGAACACCAACGGCCGCCCCTTGACTTCAGCCCTGAACACGAGGGCCGTATTGCAGTACGATCACCAGGTTACGGCGATCGGACCGGAAGGCAACCGGTCCTCGACCAACCCATGCTGGGATAGAATCCCCGCCGGATAAGCTTTGGCGATCGCACCCACGGTTATGCCGATGAGCCGGTCGCCGGGATGCATGAACGTGGCCTCCGCAGCCGGGATAAATTGTGGATCGTGTACGGCGGCATACGGCAGACTGGGCGCGCCTTTGCAAACGCTAGCAGCGAGCAACAGACTTGCCCCTGATAAAGGCAAAGCAGTGCGCATCATCGATGCCGATTATACATCCGATTTCAACGCGAGCGGAGCAACTCCGGTTTCTTGGCTAAAACCCTAGATTCGGCTTTCCGCGAGCGCCGTCCGGTGCTGTTCGTGGTTCAAAATGACCGGTATGCGCTGGCATTCCACGGTATACTCGCCGACCCGGCACCCCACTCCGAAGGTGGCGCTTTCCTGGTGCCTCTCGACACGCACCACTTCCGCGTGGCAGCGGAGGATGATGGGGTCGTCAAACGGCCGGGCGCTTTCACTGGTGAGCACCATCTCGCAGTCCAGTTTCTCGCCAGGCGAGAAGAAAGATTCCGTGATGCAATAGAATCCCTCGCAACTGATATTCTCAGTTTTCGTTTCGACCCGGGATCCATAGCCGACCCGGAATAAGCGCACGGGATATGCCAGCATAAGACGCGGACGCCGACGACGATCCACAGCCTCGCCGGTCATGATTGTAGGCAGCATGACAGAGTCCCCAACCAGCAAGATATGATCCACAATCTCTACAACGCGGCACGGTAGCTTTTACCGACGGACAGATGTAAATCTTTATAACAGTTTCAAGAGAATCGATGGGAAAGCGAGTCGATTCCACGCTTACTTCTTGTTTTTGGTAAAAGTCCCCTGTTCGGGGAAAAATTTCAAAGCAATTTGCATACCAAGCATCTTGATTTTTGGTGTCCGATGCTGGCGCATTTACCTTAACCTGTCAGTAATACGCTTTAAGACAATGCCATGAACCGGCGACGGATGTCCACGCCGTAATTTCAGTTTTCAACAGGAATAAATACTTTTGTTTTGTTTAGATTACAGAGCCCTTCCTGTGGAAAAAACAAATGCAGGCAATTCTGTAGTATCGGCAGGTTTGTCCATGTTACACTATCGAAACCGGGCTGAGGTTTGGATTGCCGGTGTTCAAAGCACTTTTAGTTTCAGCGAGTCTCGCGATGGGTGCGGATCTTTCCATACCCGTGCAGTCCGCCGGGCCGGGAGATAGCGTCGTGATTTCGGCGGCGCTGACGCCTGGCTCGGATTCGGTCGCCGCGCTGCAATTCGATCTTCAATATGATGGTGCGATCAGTCTGATATCGGTTCCGGGCGTAGCCAGCCGGAGCGCCTACAAGACCGCGTACTACACAGATGTGAATGCGAATACCAGGCGCTTTGTGATCTCGGAAATCAATCAGAATGTGATTTCCGGCGGCTCTGTAATCGATCTTTTCGTCAACATCGCCCCGAGTGCCAGTTCGGGTCTGCATGCGCTTTCGATCTCCAACTTCACCGCTACGGATGTTCTCGGCAACGTGGTCTCGACCACCTCTACCAGCGGCGGCGTGAACGTTCAAGGTACTCCCAATTCGCCCATTGAAACGAGTGAGGTCCTCAGCGCCGCCAGCTTTACTTCGGGGCCGGTGGCTCCCGGAGAAATCATTACCCTGATCGGCTCCGGTATAGGTCCGGTGCCTGCTCAGCAGCCGGCTTCAGGGATTACGAGC
>DATJVN010000044.1:0-5491 GCA_035501755.1 Bryobacteraceae bacterium
ACCAGGCAACCAGCGCCAGCATCAGCAGGTGAATCGCGCTGGGCCGGCGCAATTGCCGCGTCGCCAGCACGCTCAGCACGAGTAGGAACGAGGCAGCCATCGCCACCCATCGGCTGATCACGAATCCGCCCAGCAGCGGCACCGATTCTTCCCATGGCACTACAAACACGAAAATCCATAGCGCACCGAAGGCGAGCTTTCCGAGCGCGGTGTCGCCGGCCGCGAGCGCACGCGGCGCGGGAAGCCTGGCATACTCGGGCGCGGGAACCGCGTAGGGTCGTGATGGAGACAGAGCTACCGCCATCTCACGTGCGGAAACGTTGCGTTTCCGCCCTCGTAATCAAGAAAAACTGCACGGGGCGTTCCGTTCGCAACTCCAGGGAATTGTTGAAGCGCGCCGCGGGCGGGAGTATCGCGCGACCTTCGGAGAGGAAGGCCGATTCCATCGGTGGAGGGGAAATCCGTGCGATGAACCGAAAGATCCATCCCCGGCAACGAACGCGCGGCATGAATGCCGCGCCTCAAATATGTTGACCGATGGACGCAGAACAGCGGTCGCGTTGGGCCGCGGGTCTTCGGCACATCGGTTTCGGCGTATATACTATCGATGATGGTCAGAAGTCTATTTCCGCTAATGCTGGCAGCGGTCGTCGCCGCGCTGCCGGGGCGCGCACAGAACCCGGTGGATGCCGGGCGCGAATTGTATCGAGCCAACTGTTACGTGTGTCACGGCCAGGACGGCGACCAGGTGCCGGGCGTCAATTTCCGCGCGGGAATTCGCCGCGCCTCCACCGATGAAGAAATTTCGAAAATTATCGCCGGCGGAATTCCGGGGACGGGCATGCCGCCGACCAATCTGGCGGAGCCGCAGCGCCGCGAGTTGGTCGCCTATCTTCGCTCCATGCACGCGGGCTCTGGCGCTTCGAAAGCGCCGGGCGACGCAGCGCGCGGGATGGCGATCTTCGACGGCAAGGGCGGATGCACGTCGTGCCATCGCGCGGGCGGGAAAGGCTCGCGCTTCGGTCCCGATCTGAGCGCGATCGGCGCGACCAAGCAGGCCGCGTATCTGGAGGACGAAATCCTGGAAGCGAATCACGCCATCGCGCCGCAGAACCGCATGGCGATCGTGGTGATGAACGACGGGACGGCGGTCACCGGACGACGCCTGAACGAGGACACCGAGAGCATCCAGTTGATCGACAAGAATGAGCGGCTGATTTCGATTTCCAAGTCCGACGTGGAACGCTACACGCTGCTCCAGACCACGCCGATGCCGTCGTACAAAGACAAGCTGAGCTCGCAGGATGTCGCCGACGTGGTCAGCTATCTTCTTTCGTTGAGAGGCCAGTGATGAAAACATTTCTCTTGCTTGTGATTCCTCTGATTGCGCGCGCGCAGGCGCCGGTTTCCCAGGCTCCTGTATCCGATGACCGCCTGCTCCATCCCGAGCGCGAACCGCAGAACTGGCTGCACTATTCCGGCGATTATACGGGCGAGCGCTACAGCCTGCTCGACAAGATCGACACGTCGAACGTGAAGAATCTGGAACTGAAGTGGGTGTTTCAGGCGCGGTCGCTTGAAAAATTCGAAGCCACGCCGCTGGTGGTGGACGGGGTGATGTATTTCACCGAAGCGCCCAATCACGTGTATGCGGTGGACGCAAAAACCGGGCGCGAATTCTGGGATTACGAATATCGGCCCTCGCGCGACGCGCGGGTGTGCTGCGGATCGGTGAATCGCGGCGTGGCGATTCTGGGCGACACGCTGTATATGGGCACCATCGACGGGCGTCTGATCGCGATCGATTCCAAAAGCGGGCGTCCCAACTGGAATATCGCTGTGGGAGATCCGAAGCTGGGTTACGCGATCACGCACGCGCCGCTGATTGTGAAGGATAAAGTCATCGTCGGAGTGGCGGGCGGCGAATACGGCATTCGCGGATTCATCGCGGCCTACGATGCGCACACGGGCAAAGAGGTCTGGAAATTTTATACCGTCGCGGGGCCGGAAGATCCGCAGGCGATGAAGACTTGGGCAGGCGATTCGTGGCAGCACGGCGGCGCACCGGCGTGGGTCACCGGATCGTACGATCCGTCGCTCAATCTGGTGTATTGGGGCACGGGAAATCCGGGCCCGGACTGGAACGGCGACAGCCGCGGCGGCGATAACCTGTACAGCGACTCCGCGGTCGCGCTCGATGCCGATACCGGCAAATTGAAATGGCATTTCCAGTTCACGCCGCACGATGAATACGATTACGACGCGGTGCAGATTCCGGTATTGGTCGATGCGAACTGGAACGGGCAGCCGAGAAAGCTGCTGATGTGGGCCAATCGCAACGGATATTTTTATGTCCTGGACCGGAGCACGGGGAAATTTCTGTCGGGTACGGCGTTCACGAAAGTGAATTGGTCGACGGGTCTTGATGAAGCTGGCCGGCCCATGCGCGCGCCGGACATGAGTCCCACGCCCGAGGGCAAACTGATTTATCCCAATCTTTTCGGCGGAACGAACTGGTATTCGCCGTCGTATAGTCCGCGCACGCACCTGTTTTATATTCCGAGCTGGCAGGATTCGAACATGAATATGGCGAAAATGGGTGCGGAATTCGAGCCGGGCCAGCGCTACACGGGAGGCGTGCCGCGCGCGACCAACCTGCGCCGCGGATCGCGCAACACGCCGGACGAAAATTCAGCCTACGGCGCGGTGCTGGCGATCGATCCGCAGACCGGGAAGACGAAATTCGAATTCAAGATGAGCGACGTGATGGACGGCGGAATTCTGACCACGGCTTCCGATCTTCTGTTCACCGGCGGGCGCGAAGGATATTTTTACGCGCTCGACGCGCGCAGCGGCAAAGAACTGTGGCACGCGAGCCTGGGCGGGAGCCTGGAAGCCGCGCCGATCACCTTCAGCGTGGACGGAAAACAGTACGTCGCGGTCGCGGCGGGGCACGCGCTGTTCACCTTCGCGCTGCGAGAATAATTTTAGCCGCGAATGGGCGCGAATGAACGTGAAACAAAATGAAGATTCGCGTTTATTCGCGGCCATTCGCGGCTAATTTATTTCCCGGCCGATCCGCGGCAAGGATCATATACGTGACCAGCGCGGCGCCGACTTCGCGGCCGTGATCGTTGGTCAGATGCACGGAGCCGACGCAGATGGTCCCTCCGACGCGCACCAGCTTCGCCCGCGCGAACACGCGGCCTTCGGTCACCGGGCGGAAATAATTGATCTTCATCTCCACCGTGGTGATGGGGCGCGTTCCGCCGAAGTGACGCTGCAGGGAGATGCCGACGGCGGCATCGGCCAGGGTCGCGAACACGCCGCCGTGCATGTTGCCGACGGCGTTGCACAGATCCGGGCGCATGGCGCAGGCCACCGTGACGCCGTCCTTGTGCACGCGCATCACGCGCATCCCCACCAGCCGGTTGAACCACAAGCGCGTTTCGAGAAATTTATTGAGCTGGCGCTGGGTCAGTTTTGGGTGGCTCATGCGAGCCACGAGTATAGCATTGGGAAACGTTTTTCGCGGGCGGCGCGCCCTTGGCATCGGACTGCTTGGGCGCCGGTCCGAACGTCAGGCTCTCCACCTGCGCGGTCGAATACGCGGCGGGACCGACCAGTCCTCCCGGCGTGTCGGCCTGGAACCAGATCTGGTCCTTGGTCGCGCCCAGAAATTCGCCGGTCAGCATGCGCCCGTCGCGCAGTCTCAGGATATCGGCCTTCGCCGACGCGATCATCAGCAGCCCAACCATCACCAGCAGGATGGACTTCATACAGCAACACTCCTATGGAATCTCGATGCGCTGCGCGCGGATTGTGCCCGTAGCGCCGAAGCACAGCGGCGTCCACCAGCTGTGGGGTCCGGGTTTCGCCGAAGCAGATCGCGCACGCCAGCAGAGCCAGGGACAGCTTTCGCATCTGGACTCACTTTCGCAACTGCGGTCAAGGGCAGCAATCGCGGGGCCAGCGCTTTCGAGATCCGATTGGCTCGCGGCGCGCGGATTTTCCGGTAAGTTTTTCGGCGCGAAGCTGCGTTCCCGGAAAAATGCTCCCGTGAAATCTCCGATTCTCTAAGCGATTTTCCTGTTGCACGCGCCGGATTTACGGCGTCTAATTTAAGTGCCGCCGCCCGTGGCGAGCAACGTTTCGATCTTATGGATGAGTCCCGCGAGTTCCACCGGCTTCGGCTCGTACTCATCGCAGCCCGCGGCGAGCGCGCGGGCGCGGTCGGAGGGCAGCGTGTGGGCGGTCAGCGCGATCACCGGAATGCGTGCGGTATCGCGCCTTCTGCGCAGTTCGCGCGTGGCGTCCCAGCCGTCGATGCCGGGCAGCGTCATGTCCATCAGGATCACGTCGGGGTGTTCGCGCGCGGCCATGGAGATGGCCTGATTGCCATCCGCGGCCATGACGATGTCGTATCCGATCTTGCGCAGGCGCCGCGACAAAAGGTCGCGGCTGATCTCGTTATCTTCCACCAACAGGATTTTCGTCATCGCCAAACGGGTTCACGTTTCTTTCCCAGCAACCATGAGGCCGTGTTATGAGCCACGCTTCCGTCGTTAAACCAGGTGTTAAACCACGGGTTAAACCACATGTTAAATCACACCTGCCGAAAACCATCGGCAAGACCGAGATTCGCAAGCCGGCGGAGAAATCGCGCGCGACATTGGGATCTTTGCGGCACCAGCTTTTGACGCCGCTCAATCACATTGTCGGATATGCGGAGATGCTGCTCGAGGAGGCGCCGGAATCGGGCTACAGCAGCGCGGGCCAGCAGCTTCGGCGCATTCGCGAGACCGCGCGCGAGCTGGTGAGGTTCATCGACGCGCACGTGGTTCCGCGGCACGGCAAGGCGCCTGAAAAAATTCTGGCCGGCCTGCGCCACGATCTCACCGCTCCGCTGCACACCGTTATGCAAGCGGTCGGCGCGATCACCAGCGATCCGCTGGCGCCGGAGGGCGACGACGTGATGAAGATCGGCCGCGCCGCCGCGGAGCTGTTCGCGATGGTGCACCAGCCGTCCACGAACCTCGCACGCATCGTGCCCACGCATGGCAAGCTGGTGGTGCGCCGGCGCGGCGAACTCGCGCGGGAAATTGAGCCCGGGCGCATTCTCATTGTGGATGACAACTCGGGCAATCGCGAGCTGCTGGCGCGCCGGCTCAAGCGCCAGGGCCATCGCGTGACCGAGGCCGCCAGCGGCGCCGAAGCGCTCGAGCGTCTGGTCGCGACGCCGCAGGACGTGGTGGTGCTCGATCTGTTGATGCCCAAGCTTGACGGCTTTCAGGTACTTGAAAAGATCAAGGCGGATCCCGCGCTCACCGGGATTCCGGTGATCGTGGTTTCCGCGCTCGACGAGCTGCCCGGCGTGGTGCGGTCGCTTGAAAGCGGCGCCGAGGATTACCTGTTCAAGCCCATCGATCCGGTGCTGCTGGGGGCGCGGATCGCGTCGTCGCTTGAAAAGAAGCGGCTGCGCGATCTCGAA
>DATJVN010000045.1:0-10941 GCA_035501755.1 Bryobacteraceae bacterium
CTACGAGGCGACGCAGGAGATGGGCGTGGCGCAGAACGTCACCACCTTCACCGAATCCGATTTCAGCCGCACCTACCAGCCCACCACCACCGACGGCAGCGATCATGCCTGGGGCAGCCATCACCTGGTGTTCGGAGGCGCGGTCCAGGGCGGCAAGGTATTCGGACAGTTCCCACAGTTCGAGCTTGGCGGCCCCAACGATACCGATACGCGCGGCCGCTGGATTCCGACTACTTCGATCGATCAGTACGGCGCGACACTGTGCTCCTGGTTCGGAATCCCTGCGAGCGCGCTGGCGACGGTCTTTCCCAACCTCGCAAATTTCTCTACGTCGAATATCGGGTTCCTGGGTTGATGGCCCGCAATTAGCGCAGCAGCGGATTCATCGCATGCAGCACCGTGTGGGCGATGATCTCGCTTCCCGCAGCGGTGGGGTGGATCCCGTCACCCTGGATGTAGCGCAGATCCCGCGTGATGATGTCCTGCATCAGAAACGGGATCAGGATCAGCTTGTATTTCGCGGCCAAATCCGTGTAGATTTGTTGAAAATCGCGGATGTAATCGGGGCCGTAGTTGGGCGGAAGCGTCATGCCGGCGAGCACCACTTTCGCTCTGGCTCCCTGAAAAGCGACGATCATTTTCTCCAGGTTGGCGCGCGTCGCGGTGACGGGCATCCCGCGCAAACCGTCGTTGCCGCCAAGTTCCAGCAGAACGATCGCCGGATGCAGCGACGTCGCCGAATCGATGCGCGAGACGCCGCCGTCGGTCGTGTCGCCGCTGATGCCGAGATTCACCACGTGAAACGAGCGATGATCGGCATCTAAATCTTTCTGCATGTCGTCGGGAAAGCTCTGGCCCTGCGAAAGTCCGTAGCCCGCGCTGATGCTGTCGCCGAACACGGCGATGACTTTTCGCGGATCGGGCGCAGCCGCGGGCGGCGGCGCGGGCTCGGGCGGGGGCACCGCGGAACGTGAGTCGTCGGACGGTGCTGCCGGCGTTTCACGGGGTCGCGAGCAGGCGCAGGTGAGTAGCGCGAGCGCCAGGAAGAAAAAATACCGCATCTGCTGCCATCATAGTAGATAAGTGATTCTTCAAGCGCATAACCTCACCAAGATCATCGACACCGGAACGCATCGCGTGGAAATCCTGCGCGGTATCGACTTCGAAGTGCCTCCCGGGCAGTTCGTGGCCATCATGGGAGCGTCGGGCAGCGGGAAAAGCACGCTGCTGGGCCTGCTCGCCGGTCTCGATTCGCCGACCTCCGGAAAAATTATCGTGGACGGCACCGACATCACCGGGCTGAGCGAAGACAAGCTGGCGGTGCTTCGCGGACGCAAGATCGGATTCGTGTTCCAGTCCTATCAACTGATTCCCACGCTCACCGCGGAAGAAAACGTCCTGCTGCCGCACGAGCTCTCCGGCGGCGACGTGGGTTCGGGAACCAAGCGCGCTCGCGAGCTGCTCGAAAGCGTGGGCTTGAGCGACCGGCTGGATCATTATCCCGTGCAACTGTCGGGCGGGGAACAGCAGCGCGTCGCGCTGGCTCGCGCGTTCATGGTGAAACCACCGATCCTGATGGCCGACGAGCCCACCGGCAACCTGGACAGCGTCAACGGCGCGCACGTGCTGGAACTGCTGATCACGCTCAACCGGCGCGAAGGGACCACGCTGGTGCTGGTCACCCACGACGCTACACTCACGCGCCAGGCGGACCGCATCGTGACGCTGCGCGACGGGCAGATCGTTTCCGACCGCAAGCAGGCGGCCGCGGAGGTTGCCGAATGAAACTCAGCTTAAGGACCGCTGCGCGCATCGCGTGGCGCGAGACGCGATCCTCGATGACAAAATTCTTTTTCGTGGTGCTGGCGGTCGCGGCTGGCGTGGGCGCGCTTGCCGGAGTGCGCGGTTTCAGCGAAAGTTTCCGCACAACGCTCACTCGCGAAGCGCGAACGGTAATGGCGGCGGATCTGGCGGCGCGGCAATTTCAGATGCCCAGCGATGCACAGCTCGCGCAGCTCGACACGCTCGCGCGCCAGGGCGTCGAGCGCACCTGGGTCACCGAAACCGTCTCGATGGCCTCGGCCGGATCGATTCCCGTGCTGTCCGCGGTGAAGGTCGTGGACCCCGCGAAATACCCGTTCTACGGCGAACTCAAATTGCAGCCCGAAATGCCGCTCGTTAACGCGCTGAGTGCGAATACGATCGTGGTGGGCCAGGACCTGCTGATCCGGTTGAACGTGCACGTCGGCGACAGCCTGCACGTGGGCGAGCGCGAGTTAAAAATCGCCGCGATGATTGTTTCCGAGCCGGACCGCATGTCGGCGAGCCTCAACTTCGGCATGCGCCTGATGATGTCGCGCGCGGCGTTCGACGCGACCGGCCTGGAGGGCATCGGCTCGCGCGGATCGCAGCGTTACCTGTTCAAGCTGGACGCGGGCGCGCCTCCGGTGGGGGTGGTGCGCGCGGAAATCCGCCGCGCGCTGCCGCACGCCGTGATCGCCGATTTCCGCGAATCGCATCCCATCATCACTGACGGCCTCGACCAGGCGACCACGTTCCTGAGCCTCATCAGCCTGATCGCCCTGATCGTGGGCGCCATCGGCGTCGCCATGGCGATGCACGCGCATTTGCAGCAGAAAATGGATCACGTCGCGGTGATGAAATCGCTGGGCGCAACGTCGGGCGAAATCATTCGCGTTTATACGCTCCAGACGCTGATGCTGGGTCTCATGGGCGGATTGGTGGGCGTCGCGGTCGGGCGGCTGGTGGAACAGGCGTTTCCCTTGCTGATCACGAAATATCTTTCGCTTGGCGCCGTGACGACCGGATGGCACGTGGAAGCGGCGGGACAGGGAATTCTCATTGGCGTGCTGACCACGCTTCTGTTCACCGTGCCGCCGCTGCTGGCGATTCGCCAGATCCGGCCGGCGATGATTCTGCGCCGGGCAATGCCGGAGGCACGGCCGGCGTGGCGCGATCGCCTCTTGCAAATGCGCGCGGCGCTCGCGGCCGGAGGGCTGATCCTGCTCGGCATCGGCGCAATCGCGGCGTGGCTTTCCGGATCGATGCGGGTCGGCCGATATTTCGCGGGAGGGCTCACCGGGAGCCTGATCGCGCTCACCGTTGTCGCGTGGCTGCTGCTGCGCGCGCTGCGCGGATTCGTGCGCACATCGCCGTGGCGCGTGCCGTCGCTGGTGCGTCAGGGGATCGCGAATCTGTACCGGCAGGGCAACCAGGCGCAGGCGATTCTGGTGGCGCTGGGGCTCGGCGTCATGTTCACGTTGACCGTGTACCTGGTGCAGGATTCGCTCGTCGGGCAGATCATCGAAAGCGCTCCGCCGGGTGCGCCGAACGTTTTTTTGATCGGAGTGACGCAGACCGAGGTCGATCCCTTGAAGAATCTGATCGCGCATTCCGACGGCGTTCAGGGCGCAGCCGATTTCGTGCCCCGCGTCGCCGCCCGCATGGTGAGCGTTGACGGCGATGCTCCACCGCCGCGCTTCCGCTATTCCGGATCGGTGATGTGGGAAGCTGAAAAACCTGACTACGTTCGAATGGTGGAGGGCAAGTGGTGGGGCCGCGATGGATTGCAGAAGAACGCTGCGCCGGTGGTTTCGGTGCAGATGGAAATGGCGCGGCGGCTCGAAATTCACCCAGGCGACTGGATCGAAATGGAAGCGAGCGGGCGCAGAATTCAGGCGCGCGTGGTTGCCATCCACGAATGGGACCAGAGGCGCTTCATGCCCACCAGTTCCTTCGTCTTCAATCCGCCGGCGCTCGCCGGGCTGCCAGTGTCGTTCGACGGCGGCGTGCGTTTCGAACCGTCGAAAGTCGCGGTTTTCCAGCGCGCGGCGTTCGACAAATTTCCGACCGTGACGGTGGTCAACATCGCCGACGCGCTGGCCATCGTCCAGCAAGTGATCGATCAAATCGCGCTGGTGATCCGTTTCCTTTCCGGATTCGCGATCCTGGCGGGCGCGATCATCCTGGCGGCGAGCGTCGCCGGCACGCGCTTCCGCAGAATGCGCGAAGTGGTAATTCTGAAAACCATCGGCGCGACGCGGCGCCAGGTGGTGAGAATTTTTTCGGTCGAATTTTTGACGCTAGGGGTGGTCGCAGGGCTGATGGGCGCGATCCTCGCCTCGCTTTTCTCCTGGGCCCTGCTGAAACGCCTGCTCAACGCGAGATTCGATTTCGACTGGCGGGTCGCCGTGTTCGCGGTAGTGCTGACCGCGCTCCTCGCGAATTTTTCGGGTTGGATCGCGAGCATCCGGATTCTGGGCCAGAAGCCGCTGGAAGTATTGCGAGAGGAGTAAGACAGCTGGCTATCAGCGGCTATTGCTGAGCCGTCAGATCCCCTTCCGCCGACCAGTACAGCGCGTTGAACAATAGCGGGAGCGTGGCGTGCGTCTGAGCGCGATGCTGCGGACGGATGCCGAATAGAATCAGCTTGCCCGGATTCGTCTCAATGGCGATCACAGCCGCGCGGCCCAGCATCCAGTCCTCTCCGCGCAGCCAGCCCGACGCCTTTACGCCGCTGTTGGGATAGCGCGCCACTACGCTCACCTTCTGCGACGAAAATCCTTCGGTCAACTGGAAAAACGGCGAGTTGATGTAGAACCCGTACGTATCCGCAGCCGAGCCGAGTCCCATGGGATGCGCCGTATCCACTTGAAGATTCACGATCGTGCCCGGTGCGTAGTGCTGTTCGCGCGTGAGCGTGCGCTTCACTTCTTTCACCGGAAGCGGCCAGCGGTCGACCAGCAGATTCGACGCCTCGCCCAGCGCGATCAACGTTCCTCCGTGGTAGACGAACTCTTTCAGCGCCTCGATGCCGCTCTGTTCGAGACCGCCCTTGAATTCCGGAACGGTAGTGGCGAAGTTGTTGCCCTCAATGATCTCTCGCGCGCGCTGATCCGGCAGGATGATCGCGTCGAAGCGGTCGCGCAGTTTGCCGGCCTGAATATCGGAATTGTGCAGCGTGGTGTAGGGAAATTCGTAGCGCTCCAGAATCCAGCGCGTCCATCCCTCGTCCATGTTGGCCGTGTAGGACTGATACAGCCCCACGCGCGGCGCACGCATCTGTGTTCCCAGCTCGGGCGAGGGCGCCGCACCATTCTTGAGTGACACTTCGAAGCCCGCGACAGCGCGTGTCCATGCTTCCGGTTTCGCGTTGACCTCGACCGTCGCCGCACCGCCCGGCGTCGACGCTTTCGAGATGCTGACCTTGGCGCCTTCCTTGAGCAGCCGGTTGACGATCACCGCACTTTCCGCGCCCGTGTAGGGGAACGTGGTCACTCCTCCCGCTTTTTCCGCCGACAGCACGAAGGCCGGCTTGGCGATTACCGCCGCGAGCTTCAGATTCGACGGCAACGGGCTTTTCGCGAACACCGTCTTCACGCCGAACTGCATCCCCAGCGACCACGCCGAAACGTCGTAAGGGGCTTCTGCCGGCGCGTTCGGCGCGCGATGGACCTCGGGATAAGTTTGCTTTTCGAGCAGATCCTTGGCGTAGCGCGCGAAAACCTGGTTAAACGGAATCACGTAGGTTCCGGCAGCGTAATGCACGCCGTCCTGCGTGAATTCGGTTTCGGCGCGCGACACCTCGACTCCGCCGAGCATCAGTTTTTCCACCAACTCTGCGACCTCGTTTTCATCATGCTGACTGTTGACGGGAATCATCACCGCGTAGGCGGGGTCCTTATCGCCGAACCCGAGCTCGCCCTTTTTTCCCAGGTCGATGGTGGATGCGTTGATATCGTAGATCTCGTGCAGCAGCGTTTCGCGCCGGTCGGCCGCCGCTTCGAGCAGCGCCGTGGTGGCGATCATTTCGTAATCGACGATGTCATGCAGCGTCCATGTTCCGCCCAGCCACGGCCGCGGATATTCGGTGCGCGCGGCGACGTCCCGTGGCGGCGGAAGCGGCTGATTGGGCGACTCAGCCTGCTGGCGGAAATCGGCTGTATCGGGCCGGCCTTGCGTGGGAACCGACGGCGCGGAAGGATCGGCCATGCGCTGCAAGGTCGGCGTGGCGATGCGCACGCTGGCGACCTCGGTCAGCAGGCCCACTTCGTTGTGCCACCATCCCGCCCACGCCATCGCGCCCTCCCAGAAATTGGTGTAGGTCGCGTTATAAATGATGCCGGTTTTGCCCGCGGCTTCGAGCGCGGCAGCCTGCGCCTGGCCGTAAATCGTGTTGAGGCGATAGATCAGCGGATTCACGTTGGGATTGATTGGATCGGTCGCGGGCATGGTGAAAATGCGCGGACCCGAGGTGCCCTGCTGATGCTCGTCGAGCCAGATCGCCGGGAACCAGTCGTGCCAGATCACCTGCGCGGTCATGCGGCTTTCTTTCTGCGAAAGCAGGAACAGGTCGCGATTGTCGTCATGACCGACGTAGGGCTGATACAGGAACGGCGGATTTCCGCCTTCATACGCGGTGCCGAGGTATTTGTTGTACCAGTCGGTCACCATGATCTGGCCGTCGGGATTCGCCGACGGTTCCATCACCAGGATCACGTTATCCAGAATCTTTTTCGTGCGCGGCGAATTGTCGGTGGCGAGCTGGTAGACCAACTGAGCCGCCATCTGCGATGAGCCGATCTCGGTCGAATGAATGTTGTTGGAGATGAACACCACCGCTTTTCCGTCGTGAAAAATCTGGTCGCGCTCGGCCTCCGTGGGAGGGCCGCCCTGGAAATACAGCTTCCGTTCGAGCGCCTTCAGACGATCCAGATTGCGGATATTTTCCGCCGAGCTGACCTCCACGATCACGAAGGGATTGCCGTTGGTGGTCGGCCCGACGGTGCGCAGCCGCACCCGGTCCGAATGGGCTGCGATCGCTTTCAGATAATCGACGATCTTGTCGTAGCGGGCGAGCTTGCGGTCGGCTCCGATCTTGAACCCGAAATAGTCTTCCGGCGTTTCCAGAGCCTGCGCTGTGACAGCGGCGGCGAAACTAATAAAGATGATGGCGCGCGCGCATCTGATCATGCGCTTATTATAAGGATGTTTGCGCGGTCGGGCGCGCGAACTCCATCACTTCCTGCCTGGGCACGCCCGGCTCGAAGCAGCGTCGGCAGCGCGCTTCATACATCCCCGCCGCGCCCACCACGATCAGATCGTTCGACTCCACCAGCCTCTGCGTGTGCTTGGCGGGATTGCCGCAGCGCATGCAGATGGCCAGCGTCTTGGTGATCGATTCGGCCAGGCACAGCAGCTCCGGCATGGGCGAAAACGGCCGTCCGAGGTAGTCCGTGTCGAGCCCCGCGACGATCACCTGCTTGCCCGTGTCGGCGAGCTGGCTGACGATTTCGACCAACTCCGGCCCGAAGAAATTCGATTCGTCGATTCCCACCACCTGCGTGCGCCAGTCGAGCTTGTTCAAGATATCCTTGGCATCGTTGACCACCTCGGATTTCATGCGCTGATCGCCGTGCGAGACGATTTCGTCAAGCGCGTAACGATCGTCGATCGCGGGCTTGAACACCTGCACCCGTTTTCGGGCGATCCGCGCACGCCGCAGCCGCCGGATCAGCTCCTCGCTCTTACCCGAAAACATAGGTCCGCAGACAATTTCAATCCATCCAATGTGACCCGTCACGATGTCCATAGAAGCAGACAGAATAGCACCAGTAGTGACCTGCGGGATCGCAAGTTATTCGCACCGCAGCGCCTCGACCGGATCCACGCGCAGGGCGCGGCGGGCTGGGATCGCGCAACCCAGCGCTCCAGCGACCGCAAGAATCGCGACCACACCCAGCAGTGTAAGAGGATCGAACGGGGACACGCCGACCAGCGCTCCACGCAACGCGCGTCCCAGCGCCATCGACGCAGGAAGCCCGAGAGCGAGGCCCAACGCGATCTGCCGCAGTCCTTGCACGAAAATCAGCCTGAGAATCTTCGCCGGCGCCCCGCCCATCGCCATGCGAATTCCGATTTCGCGCGTGCGCTGGCTTACCGAGTGCGCGCTGACCGCATACAGACCCACCGAGGCAAGCGCCAGCGCGATCGCCGCGAACACGGTGAAGATCATTCCAATCGCGCCGACCTCCAGCCGGTTCGTCGCGATCCGGTTTTCGAGCGTGCGCACGTCATACAGCGGCAGGTTCGAATCAAGCTTCTGCACCTCGCTCCGGAACGCTGCGGCGAGGCTCGACGGCGGAACGCGCGTGCGCGCGGCGATGAACATTTCGCGCCGGGGATCGGCAGCGTAGGGAATGTAGACCAGCGGTGTGCGCTGCGGCGAGATGCTTTGCTGGATGTCCGGCACGATTCCGCTCACCGTGCGCCAGGAATCGCCGATGCGGATGTGCTTGCCCACCGGATCGCCGCCCGGAAAATACCGGGCCGCGAAGATTCCGTTCACCACAATCGCGTCGCGATCGGAATCGGAGAAAATGCGGCCGTGGAGAACTTCCGCCTGCATCACGCGAAAATAATCCGCGCCGGTAAGCAGCCCTTGAACTACTGCGTGCGTGGCGTCCTCAAACTGGCAATCGACGCCGAAGATGCCGTAGCCCCAGGTCGGCAACGCGCTGGCAAGCGCGACGGACTCGACGCCCGGCAGCGATGCAAGACGCGCCTGCAACAGCCGGTGAAACAGGATTTCATCGTCCGGACGCGGGTACTTCGCCTGCGGCAGGTTGATATGAACCGTAAGTACGTTGGACGAATTCACCCCCGTGTCCATTCCGTACACGTGGAGCGAGCTGCGGATCATCAGGCCCGCGCCGGCGAGCAGCACCACACACAGCGCCATTTCGAAAATCACCAGCGCGCTCGACAGGCGCCGTCCGCGCGCGCCACCTGCGGCCGCCGCTCCTCCATCTTTCACCGCGCGGTGTACATCCACGCGCGCCAGCCGCAGCGCGGGCGCGAGTCCGAACAGAATGCCGGTGCCTAGCGTGACCGCGCCGAGGAAAAGCAGCACATGCGCGTCCATCGCGAGCGTCACCCATGGCGGCCGCCCCTGCTGTAGCGTCAAGCGATCCATCCACCGCAGTCCGCCGAGCGCGGTGAGCCAGCCGAACAATCCGCCCGCGATGGCCAGCACCACGTTTTCGATCAGAAGCTGACGGATCACGCGAGCGCGGCCCGCGCCGATCGCCATGCGGATCGAAATTTCGCGCGCACGCACCGCCGCGCGCGCAAGCTGAAGATTGGCGACATTGGCGCAGGCGATCAGCAGCACGAATC
This sequence comes from Bryobacteraceae bacterium, assembly GCA_035501755.1. Classification (GTDB taxonomy): domain Bacteria; phylum Acidobacteriota; class Terriglobia; order Bryobacterales; family Bryobacteraceae; genus Palsa-187. Next base: position 9,199 of record DATJVN010000045.1, read on the forward strand.
CGACCGCGACCATCTGCAAAACGAACAGCGGCCGCGACGCGTAGACTCCATAGATCTCAAGCAGCGGTTCGACTTCGATCAGCGGCCCCTGTGGCGCCGGGTTCAAAATGCGCCGCACCACTCCGTCGATCTCGGTGCGCGCCGTCGCTAGCGTCGCGCCATCGGCGAGCCGTCCGAAAATCAGCGGGAGCCGCTGCGCCGTTGCAGGATTGAGCGGAATCCACACGTCCGCGTTCTCCGGAAACATGATTCCGGGAGGCATCACTCCGACGATGGTCCGCAAAACATCGTCCACGCGCATGTTCTTGCCAATTACGCCCGGATCAGCGCCGCACAGTTCGCGCCACGCACGGTCGCTGAGCACAACTACCGGCGCGGCCAAATCCTGCTCGGTGAAGCCGCGGCCGAGCGCGGGCCGGCGCTCCATGACCTCGAAGGTGTTGGGCGAAACGATCGCGCCGAAATAGCGCTCCGGCAACCCGGCCGAGCCGCTTACGTTCATCGAAGCCATGGAAAAGGCGGCGATCTGGCGCACGGAGCGCACTTGCGCCCGCAGCTCGCGCGGATCGAAAAACAGTTGTGCGAAGGCGGCGTCGCGCAACGCATCGCCGGGCTGAAGCAGCACCAGGCGCTCCGGTTTTTCGACGCCGCCGTCGAAGGAGAAAGCCGCCTTGACCACGGTGAACACCGCGGCATTGGCGCCGATCCCGATCGCCAGCGCGATCACCGCGACCGCCGTTACGCCCGGATTTTTCGCGAGCGTCCGCGCGCCGTAGCGGAAATCGCGCCACCACGATTCGAGGGTCGTGAAGCTCCACACTTCGCGGCAGCTTTCCGCGATGCGCGCCGGATTGCCGAAGCGCGCCCGGCCCGACATTTCGAGGTGAAAACGCAGCTCGTCTTCAAGGTCGCGTTCCAGGCGGCGGCGCTTCGCGATTTTTTTCCAGAACCTCACGCCGTCTCCATGACGCGCGCGATCGCGCGGGCGAGCCTGGTCCAGTGCTCGGCTTCCTTGGGCAATTGCTTCCGCCCGAGAGCGGTCAGCTTGTAGAATTTCGCGCGCCGGTTGTTCTCCGAAACCCCCCATTCCGAATCGAGCAGGCCGGCGAGCTCCATGCGATGCAGCGCCGGATAAAGCGATCCTTCCTCCACGCGCAGCACGTCTTCGGAGGTCTGCTGGATGTGCTGGGAGATGCCCCAGCCGTGCATTTTGCCGCGCCGCAGGGTCTTGAGCACCAGCATTTCGAGAGTGCCTTGGACGAGTTCTCCCATAGACTGTCTATAGTAAAGACGCTTGATAGGAGTATGCGCCGATCGCCGCTGCTTGTCAACGGGCTTTAACGGTTGCTCCAAAACGAGGACGCTACATTTCCGACTTCGCCCGCGACGCCCACACGCGCACCTGCGCGCGGCGGTGCCGAGGCATGGTTCGCGCGGCTTCGATGGCGCGCTCGAACATTTGCCGCGCTTCCGCCTCGCGTCCCAGCGTTTTGAGCGTCTTGCCGTACCAATACAATCCTTCCGGATCGTATTCGCGCCGGTCGGTGAATTTTTCGAGCGCCGCGCGGGCTTCCTCGATCTTTCCCGCTTCGAAATCCGCCGCGCCCAGCTCGCGCCACACCTCGCTCTGCGCCAGCCGGTCGTCAATGGACGCCGCCGTTTTCAAACGCGCGATCGCGTCGTCCACTCGGCCGTGCTGCCGCGCGATCACGCCGAGCTGATAATGCCCGTCGGCCATCGAAG
>DATJVN010000046.1:0-5902 GCA_035501755.1 Bryobacteraceae bacterium
GGACGGCGGTCTAAACGAAAATCCGTTGGCGGGCACAGCCTGCTGAACGACGGCGTTTAGTAGAATCGCCATTGCATGCTACGACTCACCCTGACCCTGGTTGTTGCCGCTGCGATGATACCGGTTCTGTCCGCTCAAGGACGCCAAGGCCGAGGCTCCAGCAACCCATTTCCCGGCGGGACCAATCCGGACGGATCGCTGCGCCCAACGCCGCCGGTCACGCGATTGTTCACGCAGGACGCCTACACGGAATATGAGATTCTGGCGCCGGGCAGCGAGTCCTTCCGCATTCGTTTTCTCCCGGAAGAGACGCGCGCGGGGGCGACCGAGCTGGTCAACGCCACCCGCGGCGGCAGCGAAGGTTCCGGCATCGAAGTCTACGACCCGCGCTCGGGCAAGCCCCTCAAGTTCACCTATCAACCCGATCCAAACGATCCCGAAACGCACGCCATTCACGCCACGTTGCCGATTCCAGTGCCCGAAGGCGGAATCGGACGCGTGCTGATCTACAAAACGTACAAGGACGCGCGCACCTACATGATGCATGGCGAAGATGTCGTCTGGGTTCGCAGCTTGAGCGGCTACCGCCTCGGCGTTCTTCTGCCGCCGGGATTTGCCTTCATTTCTTCCAATGTTGCTGCGCAGCTCAGCACTACCGCGAGCGGCCAGTTGAAGCTGGCTTTCGCCAATCCCAGCGGCCAGAGCAATCCGGTGACGATTCACGCGCGCAAGACGACGGCGCAATTTCCGCCCTTCAACTACGCAGATATGTTTTTTGACGACGTGAAGACGCTGTATGATCTGGACGCTCCCCAGACACACGCGATCAAAGTCGAACAGATCTATAGCGATTACCGCAAGGGCAACACCGAGAGGCTCGATTCGCTTTCCTATCTTCCTTTGCAGGATCTGAAGGTGATCGACCTGGACACAGCCGAGCGCTTTGCGCTCTCTAAGTCTGGTGGCGACACGGCGATCAGGCTGGACGTCCCGATTACGGATGATAAACAAAGCGCGCACGTCAAAATCACGGGCACGCTGAACGATAACGCCTACAGGGTCGTTGACGGTACGCTCATCTTCGACCGCTCTCTTCACGGTCTGCGCAACACCGTACTTCTTCCCGCCGGGTGGGAAGTGTCCGGATGCTCGCAATCGGCCACGATCGGAAGCTATCAGGGCCGCGCATTCGTCGCGCTCATCAATTTGAATGCCGAAAACAACTACAGGGTGGTCATCCGCGCGCGGAAGACGTGAAGGGCTTTTGGTCCGGGGTCGGTTTCGGACGCTAAGGTTTGCGGCGAGGTCCCGAAAAAACACTTCCGCTTAAGTGGCTTTGGAACCACTCTTTCGCCGGAACCGCGACCCGATCCAGTGTTACCCGGCTCTTCGAACAGGTGCGTCGCGCCGCGTACGATCTCCAGTTTATGCTCGCTCCGGCGCGGCAATTGACCGATGGCCGAATAGTCCAAGTCGAGCATGACCGGATCGCGGCTGCCCACGATGAACAAAACCGGCGCACAAAGACGTGACCACGGTCGAGGAGGCTGCTATCGAGCGCGCGTAAGCTCGTTTCCTTGCGTTTGGGATAGCCGCCGGCTCTGTTCAAGCCAGCTTCGCACTTCCTCGTCGGTGATTTGCCGGAAATCCCGATACCACTCGCCAACCGCCATGAATGACTCCGGAACCGCCAGACACACCAGTTCATCGGCTTCTTTTTCCACGCGGGCGCAGGCCTCGCTGGACCCCACCGGCACCGCGACGATGATTTTGGCGGCCTTGCGCATGCGGACATATCGGATCGCGATCAGCATGGTGGAACCCGTCGCGAGGCCGTCGTCGGCTAAAACAACAGTTCGCCCCAGTGGATCGATCTCGGCCCGATCAGCGCGGTACAGCTTTTCGCGGCGTTCGATCTCAGCGCTTTCCTTGCGGATGACCGCATCCACCATTTGCTGTGAAATCCCCAGCCCGCCGATCAGACGCCGGTCGAGCACCTGAATCCCGCCGCCGGCGATCGCGCCCATCGCCAGTTCCGGCTGCCACGGAACTCCCAGCTTTCGTACGACCACTACGTCCAGCGGCGCGTGCAGCGCTTTGGCGATTTCAAAACCGACGGGCAATCCGCCGCGCGGCAGCGTCAGAACCATGACGCCGCCCGAAAAGTCACGCTGGGCGAGTTCGGCTCCAAGCCGCCGGCCCGCGTCTGTCCGATCTCGAAACGGAAGCTGAGTCATCCATCGAGAGTGTGAGCACTATCCGTGCCAACGCGGGGATTTTGGACTCACGCGTTTCGAGCCGCAGTCGCGACGCACCGCGCGAAATCGCCCAAATATCGCGCAGCAGCCTGAGTCTTTACGGAGCGTGTGCAAGGCGCGACCTGACGATCGCTCGCCGGCGGGGATTGAGGCACGGCCGCTCGTTCTTTGGATCTACGACAAGCCTGAAACTGGGATAGTGATTTCCGTTCGCAAAATCTCCGTCCGCAACAACGCGACAATCGGCAATCGCACCATCCGGGTCGAATCGACACCGGGCGGGAGGGGGACGGAGTCGGTACAAAAGATGCGGCCGACGCCGAGTTCCCACAGTTTCCTCCAGCGAGCGCCGGTAAATAATCCGTGGGTGACCATAACGTTAATCTCGCGCGCCCCGGACTGTTTAAGTTTCTCGGAAGCCGAAACCAGTGTCGCCCCCGTATCGAGCATGTCGTCGATCAGCACCACGCGCGACCCGGCGGCGCCCCGCAGTTCGGCGTGAGTAATGCCCGCCGCGGTGCGCTGCTTCTCAAAATAAGGGACGCGTTCGCTCCTTCCGAGCGCGGCCAGCACGGCTTCCGAGCGGCCGATCGCGCCCTCGTCCGGCGCAACGATGGTCGCATCCGCCAGCCCGCAGCGCCTGAGCGCCTCCGCAAAAAGCCCCGCCGGCGAAATGGAGCGTACCGGAATCGGAAACAGCCGCCGCGCCCGTTCACTGTGAACGTCGATCGTGATCACCTCATCAAGACCCGAAGCCTGCATGATTGCGCCGAGCCAGGCTGCCGCTAAACTCTCCTCCGGCTTGTTCTTATCGTGCCGCGCGTACGCCAGGTAGGGAAGAATCGCGGTTACGCGCCGCGCGCCTTCTTTCTTGAGCGTGTGCGCCAGCAGGAGCGTAAACAGCATTTGATCATCCGGCGGCGCGACCGACGCCAAAATCCCGCAGTCTTCACCGCTCACTGGCGTCAAAAGGCGAATATATATTTCTTGATTTTCAAATCGCCTCTTTTCAAAATGACCGAGCCTCATTTCCGCGGATTTGCACAGCTCCGCCGAAATTCCGGCGTATTGTTCTACGTTGAAGACGAGCATTGCCTTTTCCGGCGCAGGCGCCATGAAGCGCCCGAAAGTGCGCGAGCATTTCGCCTTCCGGTCGTCCGAGCTGGGCCCGGCCGTCCAGTTGCTAGCGGTTAACCCTAGGAGGCGAACGTGACGCTTCTTCGCTGGACCGCGCGTTCGGCGGGCCTTGTTGTTGCCGGAGCTTACTTTTATCTAATGATCGGCGAAATGGCTGCTCCGCACTCCGGTTCGCCGTTAACCCTCCTGGAGTGGAGCGGGATTGTGTTGCTTACCACCGCCGCGCTTGCCATGTTGTTCGCGTGGCGATGGGAACTGATCGCAGGCGCGATCTCACTCGCCGCCCTGGGAGTTCAAGCGATATTGATTCCCGGCAGTCATACTTATCACGTCGTTCTTCTCATCATGGCAATTCCTGGAACGCTTTATTGCGTCGACTGGCTCCTGCGGCGCTCCGTTCGTCCGGCGCGCTGATCAATCCGCGCCAATACACACAAGCGCTGCGGGCAGAACCGGGTTTCATCGCGCAGTTCGCGCGGTTCCGATCGTTTTTGCCGCTCCTCCACATCGTTCCGACGTGGGAACCCCGATTGCACACCGCAAAGGCGGAGGACGCGATGCGTTTCCTTGCCAGGCTCTTTAAGAAAGCAGATAGCCGCTCCTCAACTCCGAAGCAAGTTGCCAGGTCTGCCGCGGAACGTTTGAACGATGCGTTCGCGGCGATTCAGCAGATCGAAATCGCGCGCATCAATCTCGCCAATCCCGGTTACGGCAAACAAGAAGAGGAACGCATCATCTGGCGCGAGCTGTTCGATCTGGAAATGCAGCAATTGCACGAGCACTTCGGCCGTCGCTGATGGATCCGCCGCGGGTGGGGAAACATGCTCAATGAAGAGATCGCACGGATTTTTGAACGGATGGCGCACGTTCTCGCCTTCAAGAACCAGGATCGCTTTCGCATTATGGCGTATGAGCGCGCCGCCGTATCGATTCGCGATTTAAAGGAAGACCTCGCGGCGATCGCCGCGGCGGGAAAGCTCCAGGAAGTGCCGGGAATCGGAAAAGATCTTTCCGAAATGATCGAGGAGTATATCGCCTCGCAGGAGATCAAGCGCTACACGCGGGAATGCAAGGGCATTCCCGACGAACTGATTGACCTGATGAGCATTCCCGGCCTGGGGCCGAAGACGCTCGCGCTGCTGCACAAAAAACTCGGCATCACCAGCTTCGAAGATCTCAAGAAATGTCTCCGAACTGAGGCCGTCCTGAAACTGAAAGGTTTCGGCAAGAAGAAAATCGACAACATCCAGCGCGGCATCGATCTGTGGGTCGCGAGCCAGAAGCGGATGCTCATCAGCGTCGCTCTTCCGCTCGCCGAAAACCTGCTGGCGGAAATCCGAAAGGTCGGCGGCGTCGAGCGCGCCGACATCGCCGGATCGCTTCGCCGCCGGCGCGAGACCATCGGCGACGTGGATGTCCTGGTGACCTCGAAAGACAGTCCCAAGGCGCTTCAGCAGATCACCGCGCTCCCCATGGTGAAGCAGGTTCTCGCGCTCGGCGACACCAAAGCGACGGTCATCATCGAAGGCGGCATTCAGGTGGATGTTCGTTCGGTCGCGCGCCAATCCTATGGCGCGGCGCTGCAGTATTTCACCGGATCGAAACAGCACAACATTCGTTTGCGAACCCTGGGCCGCAAGCAGGGGCTGAAATTCAACGAGTACGGCGTGTTTCGCGGCGAAAAACGCATCGGCGGCGTAGATGAGGCGGATATCTACGAATCCCTTAAAATTCCGATGATGCCGCCGGAGTTGCGCGAGGATCGTGGTGAAATCGAAGTCGCCATGAACGGGAAACTGCCGAAGCTGATCGAGGTAGCGGATCTGCGCGGCGACCTGCACGCGCATTCGACCTGGTCCGACGGCAAATCGACCATTGAAGAAATGGTCGAGCGCGCGGAAGAGCTTGGCTACGAGTACATCGCGCTCAGCGATCATTCACCCTCCGAGCGCGTCGCCCGCGGTCTCGATCGCGCGCGCCTGGAAAAGAAAATCGAGGAAATCGAGGCTCTTCGCAGGAAGCGCAAAGACCGGCTGCCGCACATTCTCATCGGTTCCGAAGTCGATATCCTCGGCGACGGTAAGCTCGATTATCCCGACGATATTCTTTCGCGCCTCGACGTGCTGGTCGCGGCGATTCACTCCGGTTTCCGGCAGGACAAGGACCGGATCACCGGCCGTCTGCTCGACGCGATCGCCCATCCCTATGTCGATGTCATCGCCCATCCCAGCAGCCGTCTGATCGGCACGCGCGAAGCGCTCGAAATGGATTTCGAACGGGTCATCGAGGCGGCGGTGAAGGCTGGTGTCGCGCTGGAAGTCAACGGATCGATGTACCGGCTCGACCTGAACGACGTGATGGCGAGAGCCGCGCGGGATGCGGGCGCGCTGCTGGCGATCGGGTCGGACGCGCACAGCACCGCGCAGCTCGAATGGATTCGCTATGGCGTCTTCCAGGCCCGGCGCGGATGGGTGGAAGCGCGCGTGGTGGTCAACACGTGGAATTGG
>DATJVN010000047.1:0-2708 GCA_035501755.1 Bryobacteraceae bacterium
GCGTCGATACGCCCTGCGTAGCGGAATTGATTGCGGCCAACAATACGGTGGAAGAGATCCGCCGGTTCGTGGAAGCTGATTCGCTCGGCTATCTTTCGCTCACGGGACTGCGAGAAGCCGTTGCCGATCACAATCACCGGTACTGTTATGCCTGTTATACGGGAAATTATCCCACCGAACTGGTCAACATCGAAGACCTGATGGCTGCCAAAGATCGTCGCGGCTAGCGCTGCGCGCATCCGCAAAATGAAACGGTTTCAAGAATTACGATAGCGGTACGCCGTGATATTCTGGCCTAAACTGCGTATGCAGAACGCAGGGGCCGCACATTTTAGCGACATTGTTGTTGCCGTTCAACCCCAGGGCGAGGGCGTTCCGCTGTTTCTCGTCGCGCCCGGAACCGAGGCGCTGGGACTGGCACGCATGCTGGGACGAGAGCGGCCGGTTTACGGGATTCGTGTTCCGAACCTGGAACATTCGCCGCATCTGGCCAGCATTCACGACATGGCTGAAGTCTGCTCGCGCGCGATCCGCAAGGCGCGGCCGGAGGGTCCTTACGCCGTGGCCGGATGGTGCGCCGCCGCGGTATTGGCGCTCGAGATCGCCCAACATCTGGAGCGATGCGGCGAGCAGATCGCGTTCGTGGCGATGCTGGATGCGCGCACTGTCTTCCTGCCGCCGATGAGCCGGCTGAAGCGGCTGGTGGTACGCGCGTGGCATCAGTGCCAGCGGCTGCGATTCTTTCTGGGGCGTGTTGTCGCGGAGGGGCCGCCGCGGCTATGGTCGGCCGGCCGCGGACGGCTGATTCACGCTCGCGAAACTCGCGGCCGCGCCATCCGGGGACTGCCGCGCAGCCACGCCGATGCGCTAGCCGCGCTGGTCGCCACACATCGGCCGTCGCAGTGGGATGGAGCAATGGTTCACATCTGGGCGTCCGAGCGCCCTCGCGGCCGCTTCCGCGGTCCCGAGTTCGTCTGCACGCACCTCTCGCCCGGCGGATTTTCTTTTTATGAAGTTCCCGGCGATCATCTCTCCATGTTTTCCGAACCCAACCTGGAGGTGCTGGCGCACATCTTCGCGACCGAACTGGATCGCGCCGGCGTCGCACGCCACCGCGTAGCCGAACCCCGCGCGATAGGATTGTAGCTTCACCGCTACGTTTCCGTCCTATAATTTCTTTTTGAGCACTGCTTCGTCCGCAACCCAGCTCCCGTTCCGCGAAAACCGCTTTCTACACCTGATGTGCATCGCAATGGCGATCGCATTCGCCTTGGGGGCATACCGGCCGGACACCTATTTCGACTGGGCGCTTGAAAACAGCCTGGTGTTCGTGTTCGTGCCGGTGCTGGCGCTCACTTACCAGCGGCTGGCGTTTTCCGATCTGTCCTACCTGCTGATCGTGATGTATCTTTCGCTGCACGAGTTCGGCGCGCACTATAAATATTCCGACGTCCCGCTGGGCGAATGGCTCAAGCCGCTGCTGCACACCCAACGCAATCACTACGACCGCATCGCGCATTTCAGCTTCGGGCTGCTGATGGCGTACCCCATGCGCGAGATCGCGATGCGCAAACTGCACGTAAGCGGACGATGGCTGTACTGGCTCCCGGTGGAATGCACGCTAGGGCTAAGCGCGATTTACGAAATCCTGGAAGCGCTGATGGCCAACATTCTGACGCCGCAGCGCGGGGAGGAGTTCGTCGGCATGCAGGGCGACATGTGGGATTCGCAGGAAGACATGTTCATGGCCTGCCTGGGCTCGGTGGTCGCGGTGTTGGTGATCGCGGCGATCGTCAAGCGGCTGAGGTCGCGGAGCCCCGAACCGGCGGCGCAGGCGGTCACGGCCGGAAGATAATCAGCGCGGTGTCCGGAGCTCCAGCACCAGGCGCATGACCAGGCCTTCAATCTGCGCCGCGACTACGCGGTAGATCTCATCGGTCTGGCCGATGGGGTCTTGGACGGTCCAATCGACCAGCTTCGCGCCGGGCAACGCAATTTTCGCGCCGCTCATGTTCACGACGATATCAAAAGTCTGGTCCAACATCGCTTCCAGCGCTTTGGGGAACTGGCCGTCGATGCGCACGTTGCGTTCCTGGAGTACGCGGCGCGTCGTTGGAGCGATGAGCATCGCGGGCGCCACGCCCGCGGACTGCGGCTCCATCACGTCGGCGCCGTAGACTCGCGCGAAAGCCTCCGCCATCTGGCTGCGGCAGGAATTTCCGATGCACACGAACAGGACGCGCTTTTTCGCCGGTGCCGTCGCGGGGCCTGAGGAAGCCGGGCGCGGCGCGGGTCCGCGAACCAGGGTTTCGTGCCCGCCCATGCGCGGACGTCCGCCACGAATCCCGCTCATATCGCCGCCATCTCGCGGGCCGCGCGATACCATTCGAGCGTGCGCTTCAACCCGTCCTCGATGCTGAAGAGCGGCGCGTGGCCGAGCTCGGCCTGCGCGAGCGTGGTGTCGGCGAGCGAATGGCGTATGTCGCCGGCGCGCGGCGGCCCGTACTTCGCCGGCAGCTCGACGCCCTCGATGTGCTGAAGCAGGGTCCACAGTTGATTGAGCGTGAAATGGCTGCCGTTTCCCGCGTTGTACATCTTGCCGGCGGCTTCGGGCGCGCGCGCGGCTTTGAGGCACAGTTCGGTGACGTCCTCGACGTAGGTGAAGTCGCGCGACTGCTCGCCGTCGCCGTTGATCGGCACCGGCTCCC
>DATJVN010000048.1:0-75303 GCA_035501755.1 Bryobacteraceae bacterium
CCCATGCTGCCGCTTGAAAACGCGGTGACCATGATCAACATGGACATGATCGGGCGCATTCGCGAGGGCAAGGTGTACCTGGGCGGATCGGGCACCGGCTCGACCTTCGCGCACATGCTCGAGGAGGTGAAGGCGCCGCCGTCGCTGCACATCGAAGTTTCCGAGAAAACCGGCTACGGATCGAGCGATCACACCTCCTTCACCACCAAACAGGTCCCGGTGCTGTTCTTTTTCTCCGGCCTGCACGCCGATTATCACAAGCCCAGCGACACTTGGGACAAAATCGATGCGCCGGACGCGGCGACGCTGCTCGATTATGTCGCTGATGTGACCACGTATCTCGAAAAATCGGACGCGCGCCCGCAGTTCGTCCGCGTGGCCGAGGCCGAGGAGCCGACTGGCGGCGGGGGCGGCTCGGGTTATGGGCCACTGTTCGGCAGCATTCCCGATTTCAACGAACCTCCCAAGGGTGTCCGCTTCGCCGACGTGCGCGATGGAACGCCGGCCGCCAAGGCGGGGCTCAAGGCCGGCGATATCCTCATCGAGTTCGACGGCAAGGACATCTCCAACCTGTACGATTTCACATACGCTCTTCGCGCTCACAAGGCTGGCGATTTAGTACTAGTGAAAGTCCTCCGCGGAAATCAGACAATTGAGGCGAAAGTACTGCTCACGGAACGCCGATAACTTTGACATACTTGGTCAGAAAGTAAGCGAACCGTTATGAGCAACGCGAAAACGCTTCCGCCGCTGATTCTTCATCCGTTCGCCGACTCGGCCGGACCCGACAAGCTGGTCGAAAGCTCGCGAGCGAGCCTCATGCTTCAGGGATTGCTGCCCTCGGGCGAGCGCACGCCGGAGGATCTCGACCGCGCCCTGCTCGACGGCCGCTATTGCGAGATCCGCATGCTGTTCTACGTCGGCAAGGACCTGCTGCGCTGGATCGACCAGTGCCTGGAGCACATCGACCGCGATCCGGAGCTGCGCGGCAAGGGGATCAATTATCAAAGCTTTGCCGCGTACCTGGTCCACAACACGCCGGCGGCCGTGCAGGCTAAGCTGCGCAAATGGGGCGTGGCGGATTATCGCGCCATCTTCACCCGCGCGCTCGGTTTGAACGCCGTGCTGGCGGGCGCGCCTCATCGCGAATCGTTCTCCGACGAATTCATTCGCGCCTATTACCGCTACGCGGACCAGATGTTCCAGTGCCGCCAGGGCCAGGCGCAGTTCACCGACATTTCCGGCTTCGGCTTCGACTTCGAGATTTTCGCTTCGGGCGAATATTCGCGGATGCTGGAGCGCGAATGGTCCACGCCCGCCGACGTCTCGACCGGCCTGGACGCCGCGGAACTGGAGTAGCGCTGGAGAGCCATTTTTCCAAGCGCCTCAAACCCAGATTTAGCGCCAATCAGGGACGCGGCAGCCCGCAGGTGAAATTGTCGGCCTGATCCGTGCTGCCCGAACCCTTCCATTGCGCCTCATACGGATAAGCGCACAGCGGACGCGTCCGGTCCGCGGCGCCATTGGTCAAGTGCGACGCAAGGATCCGTTCCGGCGCAGCGCCTTTCTCCACCCACCCGTCGAGCGCCGCGAGCATGTTGAAGCTGGTTGCCCCCGGCCCGCCGCCGCAATGCTGCATGCCGGGAACCATGAACAGCCGATAAAATTCGCGCACTTCGCGGTAACCGTGATTGCCGTTATGCGCCATCGTTTTCACGACGCTTTCGTAATAATTAACGCTGTTGAGCGGCGTAATGTCGGGATCGCTCCAGCCATGGTAGTGAATCATCTTACCGCCGCGAGCCTTGAATGCACTCAAATCCGGGTCGGTTGCGTTGAACAGCGCGCCCAGCTTCGAGTCCGTGAAATCGACATCGTTATCGAATCCCTTGGGCGCTTCGAATTTGAAGGTGTGGTAATCCCAATCCGGATTGTCGAACACCATGAATTTGAAAAACGGCAGACCCAGGCCGGCGTGCCCACTTTTTCCGGGCTCCCGTCCTGTAATCCAACTGGACCATCCGCCTGGTCCCGCTTCGCCCCCTGGAACCAGCCCTGGATAGATTTGATCGCCGTCGGCGTTGCGATATCCCGCATACAATTTTTTCACCGCGTCCACCTGCGCTTGCGTCAGGCACGCCGCATTATCCGATCCCTTGCACAGCAGAACCGCGGGATCGAAGTGGCAGCGCCGTGGATCGTTCAACACTCCGTCTTTCACTCCGTCGAGCGCATCGCAGGCATTGTTGACCGCTTCGGCCAGCGCCGCAATCTTCGCCGCCGGAATGTAGCCGTCGCCTTCCATGGCGAGCGTCGCCCACAGATGACCGCCAATATAATGATGCGTCCAGAAATTCGCCGGATCGCCCGCGATGATGCCGTCGAAATCGCCGGGATAGCGCTGTGCCTCGATCATCGCCTCATGTCCGCCCTGCGAGCATCCCTCAAAATACGCGTGCGCGGGCTGCGCGCCATAAAACGCCCGAAGAATCGCCTTATCGGTATCCGCCAGCACATGAATTGCGCGATCGGCAAAATCGACCACCCGTTCGAAATGCCCCAGCGCCCAACTCCCGTCATTGCCTCCGGCGGAATGGCCTGTGTCCGTGCTGCTGGTGGCATAGCCCTGCGCAAGAGGACCGCTCATCGCGGCAAAACTGATCGATCCCGCGAGCCCGCCGTTGCCCACCGTTAAAAGCTTGTGGTTCCACTGTACCGGCATCCACAGCTCGAACTTCACTTCCGGCGCGATCACGCCTGCCACGCGACAGAAGGCCGGAACATCGGCAGCGCGGCGGCCCGACGGCGGCGTAAACGGCCCCGCGGGCACTGACGCCGCGAGCGTAATCGTCAGGTTCGGAACGGTGAACGATGTCAAGCTCTCGCAGGGCTGTTGAGCCCGGACGAGCGCCGTTGCCGCGAGCGCAAATGCGATTCGGCAGATCATGGCTGCTTATTCTCTCACGAATGCTTCTGGTCCACGGATGCGAGGATACGATCAACGTTCAGTGGATCGCGTTAAGTCGCCGATGGAACTCCGCAAAAGCGGCCGCTCGATGACGTAGCCGCTGACCGAATCGCGGGTGACTTTCGTGATTCTCAGCTCACGGCGCGCGCCTTCCGGACCGCTATAAAAGATGAGGGGATCTTCGGGCGAGCGATGGCGCAGCCATATGGTTCGCCGGTCGGGCATCAACCACATCCAGCCGTCCACGGACTGGCCGACGGCATCGGCTTCATCGATTCCAATGGAAATTCCAGGAGCCAGCTGCCGGCTGTGATGGACAGGCACGGTGAATGTCAATTTGCCGTGCTCCGGATGGTCCGCGGCGCGCGCCACCGCTACGGGAGGATTCTCGCCGGACGGGTTGCCCGCGAGCTGCGCAGCCGGATTTTCCTGCGGACGGCGCGATACTTGCCGGGCCTTCACGATGAAGCGATCCGGCGCCGATCCAATGTAATTGAACGGATAACAGGTCACTAAAGTAAGCTCCGGATAGGATCCCGCCTTCAATACGCTCACGTCGCTCGGCGCGACAATTTGCGTTGATTCCACCTGATAACGATAGGTCGCGTCCAGCGTTTGAAACTCAATCATGTCGCCGTCCTGAATATTCCGCAGGCCGCGAAACAGCGTGTCCCGATGACCTGCGATCGCGACATTTCCGGTTTGTCCTGGAAGCGCAGTTCCGGGAATATGGCCCACCGCAATTCCCAGCGTGTCCTGTCCCGAGCCTTCGCGGACAATTGCGCTCAAATGCAGACGCTCTATCGTGACACGGCCGACGATGTCCTTATTACGAATAAAATGACCCGTCTTTTCCGGGGATCGTGCGACTCGAGCCGATTCATCCGGACTCGCCGAAATCAGAAAACGGCACCAGTCCTCCACTTTTCGAAGGGCCGCGTTCGCTTTCGCCGACACATACGTCCCGGCGGTTGCCGTCTCCTGCCGAAGCTCGCTTTCAAATACCCAGTTATCCCAATCCTGGGAGACCATCGGCAGCGCGTTGGACCACACCCACAATCCCACGCCTGCGATTCCCGCGAATAACATCAATCGCTCGAACCAACGGCGCACGAACCCGCGATTACGTTTGTGCTTCTTCATAACCGGCGCCGGTGACGCTGACATCCAGCAGAACCAGGCGAACGCCGCTGCGGATCGCGTAATTCTGAACGCTCTCTTGCCACGGCGGCGCTGCGTAGAAAAAATGAACCGGCGTCGCGATCAGATTTCGAATGGCGGAACGCCGGTTCATAAAAGTACGGTATGCAGAGTTTATGCGGCCTTCGTAGCTCTCAACCAGGTAAACAGGCCCAGGCAGATCAAGCCACCCAGTCCAAACATCGGATACGCCGTCGCTGTCTTCGGCAGCTCGGAAGGCGGCGGAGGCGGCGGAGCCTGAGGTTCGGCCTGCGGCTGAGTTTCAGGCGCGGGCGGCGGTTGCGCGGCCTCGGGCTGCGGTGCAGGTGCGGGAGCAGGCTCTGGAGCCGCTTCCACTGAAGGAGCCGGTTCAGCCTCAGGAGCGGGAACTGCTTCAGGAGCTGGCGCGGGCTGCGCCGGCGCCGCATAGGCGATTTGCCTCAAGTTTTTCGGATAAGCAAACTCCTGGCCGTAGTTGTCGCCAGGATAAAACCAGGCGCGCAGGGCTCTCACCGATCCCGGCGGTGTTTCCCAGAATGCAAAGCGCGAGTTGCCCGTCGGCTTCAGCCGGTAATTCGGGATCGCGATGATGGTATTGATTACGTGCCTTTCATCGGCAGTAAAAATTTGCACGACATTGCGATTCGAAGGCGAGTCCACCAGCTTGAGTACATAAGTTCCCGGCTCAAGATAGGTATCGCGGATCTGCGTCGGTTCATCAAACCGGACGATGGTTTTCTTGTTCCACTCGTCCGCGCGAGCGTGAATGGAAGCCAAGCCGAATCCCAGAGCAATGCCGCACAGAGCGGCTGCCTTGAGGCCGGATCTGGCATTGAACTTCAAATTCATTGTGTTTACTCCTTTTGCGCTCCTTTGGCGTGCCGCCGTTCAAATGCGGCGGTCGAAATAACGGTTTGGGGAGATGCATCTCAGATGCCGCGTGAGGTCTTGATCCGGTTCTCAATGACTTGAAGTCGTCACGCTGCAAATTCCGGTACTTTTTGCAAAGGCTGCAGGGAGCGCGAGTTGTCAATTCTTCAGGAAACATTAAATATGAAACAACTCGAGCGCGGCCAGATTTCATTCGGACGGGCGGGAGTCCCGCTGAGCGCCTCGTCCCCAGGCATCGAACATTGCAAAATCACCCTCTTTCTACGCCGGTTCCGGACCCGGCGAAGGCGGGGTGTTCCGCGTAATAATACAGGAGCATGGCGCCCGAAAAGTGGAAGCAGATCGAGGAGCTGTATCTCGCTGCACTCGACCTTCGGGATGAGGAGCGCGCCGCTCTGCTCTCTCAGGCGGCTCCGGAAATTCGCGTCGAAGTCGAGGGTATGCTGGCGCAGCCAACCGGGTCGAAACTGCTCGATCGTGACGCGTGGCTAAGCCGTTCGGAAGCCTCAGCCGGTTCGCCGGTTAAGGCGGGTACGCTGCTCGGGCAATATAGAATCGAACACACCATCGGCACGGGCGGAATGGGCGTCGTATTCCGCGCTTTCGATACCAGGCTTCACCGTCCGGTCGCGATCAAGCTCCTCAGCGATGAACTGGCGGACGCCGCGGCTCGCCAGCGTTTTCAGCGCGAGGCTCAGATGGCCTCGTCGCTGAATCACCCGCATATCTTGACCGTTTATGATATCGGCGAATTCGACGGGCGCCAGTACCTGGTGGCCGAATTCGTGGATGGCGGCACACTCAAGGACTGGCTTAAGCGCCAGCCCCGCACCTGGGAAGACGTGGTCGAACTGTTGACCGGCGTCGCCGATGCGTTAGCCACTGCTCACCAGGCTGGAATCCTGCATCGCGACATCAAGCCGGACAACATTCTGGTGACGGCGAGCGGTTGGGCCAAGCTCGCCGATTTTGGCCTGGCGAAACTCGAAGACGCGCCGGCGTCCGCAACGCGAACGCTTACCGGCCTGCAGACGCGCCAGGGGATGGTCGTCGGGACCATCGCCTACATGTCGCCGGAGCAGGCGCATGGAAATCCGCTCGACGCGCGCAGCGATATCTTTTCGTTCGGAGTGCTGCTATACGAGATGCTTGCCGGCGATCGTCCGTTCCGCGCCGCGACCAACCTCGAATTGCTCCAGCAGGTGATCCATGCGAACCCGGCGCCGCTGAAGGCCGATCTTCCCGAGCCGCTGCGCGCGCTGGTGATGAAGACGCTTGAGAAAGATCCGGCGAATCGCTGCGCATCCATGCGCGAGGTGGTGACGGCGCTCAAAAGCTCGCGGCGAACGGGCGGCCAGGCGGCGCCGGCGTCTGTCTCGCGGCGCGGAGGATGGCCGGCCGCGATCGCCGCTGCCGCGGTTGTCGCGCTTGGGGTGGTCCCCGCCGCGTATTTTTTCAACGCCTACCGCGGCGCGCCGGCACAGCGGTTGAATTACACACCGCTCACCAATTTCACCGATTCCGCTACGGCTCCGACACTATCGCCCGACGGGCGCATGCTCGCGTTCATCCGGGGAGACAGTAACTTTATTGGTCCCGGCGACGTTTATGTAAAACTCCTTCCCGATGGCGACCCGGTGCAACTCACTCACGACGGAGCTGCGAAGATGGTGCCGGTGAGCTTCTCTCCCGACGGCTCCCGCATTGCTTACACAAAGGGTTTATGGGAAACGTGGACCGTTCCGGTGCTCGGCGGCGAGCCGACGCGGCTGCTCGCCGGCACGGAAGGCTTGAGCTGGACGAATTCCAGCCCTCCTCGAGTGATGTTTTCGGCGCCCACGGGCGAGAGCCTCCACATGGGGATCTTCTCTTCCACGGAGAGCCGGTCAGAGCAACGAACCGTATACCTCCCCGCCAATGTCGCCGGTATGGCGCATCGATCCTTCCTTTCGCCCGACGGCAAGTCTGTGATTGTCGTCGAAATGGGGCTGGGCTGGCTGCCCTGCCGGGTGGTTCCATTCGATGGGAGCTCGGCGGGACGCGAGGCAGGTCCGCCATCCGCCCAATGCACCTTCGCCGGCTGGACACCCGACAGCAAATGGATGTATTTTTCAGCCAACACCGGAGACGGCTTCCATATCTGGCGCCAACGCTTCCCGGATGGCACGCCGGAACAGGTCACCAGCGGCGCAACCGAAGAAAACGGCGTTTCGTTTTTTCCCGACGGAAAGTCTTTCGTCACCTCGGTCGGCGAAAGTTTCAGCGCGCTATGGGTTCACGAGTCCACAGGCGAGCGGCAAATCACCTTCGAAGGCTACGCGTATTTGCCATCCTTCTCGCACGACACCCGTCGCGTGTATTATCTCCAGCGCTCCAAAGCGAACGACCGCTTTGTCAGCGGCGAGTTGTGGATGGCGAATCTCGAAAGCGGAAAGAAACAACGTCTGCTGCCCGATTTCCTCATGGAGCACTACGACGTCTCGGCCGACGGAAAGCAGGTGGTGTTCGTCGGCTCCAGCGCCGCTGGACCGACGGCATTGTGGATCGCCACCACCGACGGAAGCGCCGCACCGCGGCGGCTTGTGGATCAGGATTGCACTCGCGCGCTTTTCGCGCCTGATGGAGAGATTTATTTCTCCGGCGGAAAACCAGGAGAACTGTATCTCCAGGCCATCAAACCCGACGGAACCGGCCTGCGAAGACTCATTCCCGAGAAGGCGGCGTTCCTGTACGATATTTCGCCGGATGGAAAGTGGATCGCGGTGTGGGTCGACGCCGGCACGGATATCAAGATCTACTCCACATCTGGCGCCGACCCGATGCTGGTGTGCAAAGGCTGCGCCAGCGGCGGCGCCGAAGAGCGAGGCTTGACTCCGGCAATCGTGAGCTGGTCCCGCGACGGGAGAGAGCTATATCTGTATGCGGAACATACGCTTGAGACCTACGCGCTTCCGCTTCCGCCCGGGGACGAGCGTCCTGCGATTCCCGTTTCCGGAATCGAGTGGATCGACGGACCTCCGCCGTTACCCCACGTGCGAACGATCTCAACGCCCCGGGCGTTCATGAGCGGCAACCCTGAGATGTACGTTTATCTGCGGGTATCGTCGCATCGCAACATCTATCGGATCCCGGTTCCATAGGAGGACGCGTGCGGTGTAATCGCCGAAAATTTTGCTCGCTCGCATTTGCTGCACCGGCAATTTTCGGGCAAAGCGCGCCGGATACGCTCATCGACCGGGGATTTGCGCGCGTCAGCAAGCTTGCCGAGGGCGTTTTCGTAACCATTGCCGATCCGAGCAAAGGTCCGCAGTGTCTGTCGAATGGAGGCGTCATCGCGGGGCGCGAGCGAATTCTCCTGATCGAGGGACACTTTCAACCCGCCGGCGCCGCGCTGGAGATCAAAGCCGCGCAGACCATTTCGAAAGCGCCGATCCTGGCCGCGGTCAATACTCACTATCACCTCGATCACACCTTCGGCAATCAGGCCTATGCGGTCCGGAACATCCCGATCCTGGCGCATGAGCGGGCGCCTGCCCTCATGAAGGAGCGCTACGCCGCGCTCAAGGGAGTCGATAAAGCGGCACGGTTGGCGCCGTTGAAAGCCAAAATCGCCGCGGCAGAGGGGGAGAAGCAGAAACGCCTTCAGGGAGACCTTGAAGCCGAGCAGTGGCTCAACAACGCGATCGATTCGGTGACGCTTGCTTACCCTACTGAATTTCTCCGGTCCAGCGAGGCACCGAAGGAAATCGATCTGGGCGGAATTCGCGTGGTCGTCGAAGCGCATCCCGGGCATACTCCCACTGATCTCATCGTTCGCATCCCGGATCGCGACATCGTGTTCACCGGGGATCTGTTGTTTTACCACGCGTACCCCGTCGCGTTCGATTGCGATCCGTTTGCCTGGCGGAAGGTTCTCCAGATGTTTCTCGCCTACGGGGGCAAGGTGCGTTTCATTCCCGGCCATGGCCCGGTATGCGGAAGAGAAACCGTCCGCGAGCACATGGACATGATGGATGACCTCGCGGCGCACGCTGCAAAGATGAAGCGCGCGGGAATCCCGCTCGCCGAAGCGAGCGAGCGGTACAGCATTCCGGCGCGTTTCCGCGACTTCGACGCCTCGTGGTGGCAGTGGACCGTTGGAGCCGCGATCGAAAAATACTATCGCTGAATCTAAGGCGTCATCTGATCGACCGTGACGCGCGTAGCCGCGACGGTTCCGACGAGTGGATCCACAAGCGATCGAACTGAGCCTGGCGACAGCGTCCCATCCCGGGGAACGAGGAACAGTAACTCCGGCAGCATTCAACGCTCACGTATGGTTACCGTTCCTTCCGCACGGCTCAAAGTGGAGCGCCGGCGATCCGACCCTATCGACTTGGCTTTCTCTATACGGAGAACAGTTATTTTCGATTCCACACTTGTATGTATCTTGAAACGAAAAATCGCAATGGCTCCGTCCGGGATCGGCCTTTCGCCACCTTCAACCTCGCAGTCGTACAAATAGCCCTTTTGCGTCGAGCATCTGAGCGCTTTACCGGAGTCCGCGGCCGCGCCGCCGATCTCCGGTGCGACCGCCAACTCCAGAACTTGCGCTGGCACAGTCATCTGCCAATCTACTGCAACCGTGCGGCTGGACGGCGCGGACTTGATCCAAACCGGGACCTCGACAATATCTCCGGGAGCACCCTCAACCGAGGAGATTCGAAGTTGCGGGCCAGGAACAGTTGCTTCGAACGCACCGCTCGCATCCGGATCATCCCAAGTTTCGGGGTTCGGAGGGGGCCGGAATTCGTCCGTACTGAAGACCCGCCATTCTTTGCCGGGTGGCGCCACTGCGAGGACCAAAGCGACCCTGTCCCGCGGACCCTGAAAATATGAAACCCGAATGCTATGAACTCCACCATCGAGTCTCAAACTCGCCGCCTTGAGACGGGAGGGATGGATTCCGTCGTTATTAATGATCAGATGGTCATCGATATAGAGTCTTGATCCATCGTCTGAAGTGAGTGCGAACTGGTACACGCCGGGTTCTTCGATCCAAAAACGGCCGCGATAATCGATCGCAAACCATTCGTATCGATTCGTGACGCCGGGAAATCCTTCTCGAAAATCTCGTTCCGGAACGTTGAGTGATGAGGTATAAATTACGCCAAGCGGACTGAGGAATTCAAAATACGGCAGAGATATCGAAGAAGGCGAAATGGAGTAGATTACGCCAATAAGTCCGCCGGGCACCACTACCGTCGTGCCGAACGTTGCAGCAGGTTGTTGCTGAGCGAAGGCGCATATACACAGCCCTAGCGCGATCAGGCTGCCTTCGGAACTCACATCCGTGAAGGTATCATATTCGACCGGAATGCGAAGAAGAGTTCATGTTCGCTGAATATTCCCAGCTGCTCCTGGATGTCCATCGCGATTTTGAAAGGACGCCTCTTCACGAAACGTTGACGTCGGGGTCTACGTCCCGAGACAAGGCGCGCCTTGCCCCGACGGTTGATCCGCCACAATGGCGTGGAAGGCATCTTCAACGCTGGTACAGATTCGTTCTGGACGATTTCTCCCGAATCGCTCCGCGGTTCGCTCAACATCTCCGGAATGTCCCCACAATCCGAGAACAATCCGCGCGGCTGGGAATCGCGCCCGGACCTTTTCATAGGTCGCCTTCGCATTGGTAAGCGCGAACGGCGGAACCGCGGAGATGCAGATAGCCGTGACCGCATCAAATGGCGCGCGCGTGAGGGATCGAAGGTACCCTGCGCGGGGAACAACCGCTTTCCCCCCCGATCGCATAAGGATCCGAGCCAGCAGGCCGGCGGCATGTCATCGGCTTGATCGTTTGCAGGAATGCACAGCACGCGGCCCGAGCGCGGCACCGTCGCCCAAATCTCCCCTCATATTCGCAGGTGGAGGCCAGATCGCTCATTACCGCGAGAGTGTCGGGATTTTCTTCACCCTGAAACTTTCGGCGGAGCGATCGTTTCATGGCATCGCCATCCAGCGATGTAGCTGGTCAATCCCGGAAAGAGGTGACGGATGTCTCACTTATAATATCGTAGTGGAAGCTGCGCACCTGCAAGTTGCTGCGTTGGCCTTTGTCCTCTCCATCTCTCCCATGGCCCACAGCGCCACACTGGATGAAAAAGCGGGGCCCGGCCGTAACTACGCCGTAGCCGAGTTCAGACTCTGGCGCCCGGACACCAATAGCGCAATACGCGCGGTCGTCGTTCTTATGCCGGGTTCAAACGGCGACGCCCGAGCGATGGTTGAAGATGCCGTGTGGCAGGCGTTCGCGATGAAACACCGGCTTGCGCTGGTAGGTTGCCATATCACTGACAAGCCCCATGACCAGAATTTCATCGAAGAATACGCGAATGTCTCACAAGGCAGCGGCGACGCCCTTCTGAGCGCGCTCGGCGCATTTGCTTCTCGCACCAAGCACCCGGAACTCGGCAGCGCGCCACTACTGCTGTGGGGTATGTCGGCTGGGGGCCAGTTCAACTACGAATTTGTTGCCTGGAAGCCGGAGCGGGTACTGGCATTCGTCGTCAATAAAGGCGGCATTTACTACACGGCTCTCGTCCCGCGGGTCTCGCGGGACGTCCCAGGGATACTTTTCATTGGAGGGAAGGATCTGGAGTCACGCATCCAGACGATCACCGGACTGTTCGCGGTCAACCGGCGGGCGGGAGCGCTCTGGGCGCTGGCCGAAGAACCTGGCGCGGCCCATATAGTCGGGCGGTCACGCGACCTGGCCGTGATTTTTTTTGAGGATATTCTTTTGTTACGTCTGAGCGAGAACGGCGAACTCAAGCCTCTGGCAGAGAAAACCGGGTTTCTGGGAGATCCCAAGTCAAAGAGTTTTCGCGCGATGTCCGAAGGACCCGCTCCGAATTATCCTACGGCTTGGCTGCCTACGGTGCGCGTGGCTCGTGCCTGGCTAGCGATGCTGACCGAGCAACCGTTCGATAAGTGAGGTCGCCGGCGCCTCCGGGATTTCGTGATGATGAAGGCTTCACTTACCAGTAAACATCGTGTTCAGGATGTTCCCGCGAGCACCCGAATGCCCAGCGGAATCAATGGGTCTATCGGGCGCTTCGGAGCCAGAGCAAACTTAGTGAGCGGGTCCTTTTGAGTGGTACGCCCGAGAGGATTCGAACCTCTGACCTCTTGCTCCGGAGGCAAGCGCTCTATCCGGACTGAGCTACGGGCGCACAGCTTCTCAATTATAGCGCCGATTTGCGGCGCTACTCGCAAAACACGCGAACCTTGCTCGTTCGTCCGCCATCGATATCGACGGTCAGCTCGCTCAGGTGCTCGATCACTTCTTCCAGGTTCTCCGGTTTGATTTCGTTGAGATCGATGGGAACACCCTCTTTTTGCAACGCGAAATTCACGCGCTCGCGCGCCGCCGCCGGGATCAGGTTCGCCAGCTTCACGCCGGCACGCAGCAGTTGCATGGGAACCCGAACGTTCACGTTGACGGGTTCGCCGTGACGGCCTTCGTCGGTCACCACCACCCGGATGAACTTCGGTTTACCGTTGCGCGGCGCGCCGACCGGCTCGTTTTCGACCACCCCGAGCAGGCGCTCGGCTTCCTCGGCGGTGATTTTTCCGCTTGCCAGCATATCCAGAATCCTGCGGCGATTCTCATTCATAGCTCCACCTCAACCCGTTTTCCGCGAACCAGGAAGGCAAATTCGCTGCCGTGGGCCGCGCTCAAAATCTGCCACACCGCGGCCATCGCGCGAAACGGATTGATGCGCACGATCGCCAGCGGCAAAAATGCCAGTACGAAGAGCGGCGCCAATGGAATCCACAACAAAGCCAGAGGAATCCAGTAAGTGCTTCTTTGGCCGACGGTGATGATCGCGACCATAGGGATCATGATTTTGCCTCCATGGCCTCGATCGCCTCCGCGGCGGAGATTTCGCCGCGCTCCAGACGATCGAGAATCTCGTTTCGCGACGGCTTCGGATTCGTCTCGACGAACTCCAGGCTGTTGGCGATGCGGGTCAGTCTGGCTTTTATGGTCGGGTAGCTGACGCCGAAAACCTGCTCCATTTCTTTAATGGAGCCGTGGCTGCGGACGAACGCCACCACGAAGACCTGGTCCTCCATCGGAAGCCGCGCAAGCTGCGGAAGCTCAAAAGCGCCTTCAATCGCGATGTCCTTGCCGACAATCCGGACGCGCTCGACCACGATGGGCTCACCGGAGGTCAGTTTCGTCAATTGCTGCCAGTCTTCCATTGAACAATTCGATTGTATTCTTAATTTAATTAACTGTCAATACCATAAAACTTGATTTTCTAAATGTTCATCGCCAAGCTGCCGTTTTTCAGCCGCGAAGTCTCGCCCGTTCAAAAAGTTGGGGGCGCGTGCTCTTCGATGAGCACCGGGAACAATCGAATCGCGCTAAGCGGAACGTTTCATTCCGACCGCGCCGTGCAGGCAGCCGTGCGTCTGTTCATGATCCCGCAGCGCGCGTTCCGCTTGCTCGCATTCCGATCTGGCCTGCTCTGCAAGATGACGGAAATTCTCGAAATCGTCACCCGCCAAGCCCCGCGCACTCATAACTGCGGAGGCGTATCGGCGCGAAGCGGTGACCCAGGCGCCTAGGAGTTCGTACCATGCACTACAAGCCATGTCGGTACCGCGGCTCTTCGATTGTAGGGAAGTGGCTTACATAACGCAAGTGGAAAATAGTAATAGCGGACTATCTAGGACGGCGTAAAAATGTCAGTTTACGCTACAGCACGTCCGCAAAACCGCGTTTCAGATGGCGGAAAAACAGACCTCCGAGCACGAAAACCGCGGTTGAATACGCAGCCAGAGTTGCAATTTCATGAAGCGGCGGCCAGTTCGACGCGAACATGCGGTCACGGTACGCGCGGACAACCCAGGACATCGGATTCCACATCACCAGCGTGCGAACCGGAATGTTATGGAAATTTTTGGGGATCTGCTGCTCGGAAATCATGATCGGCGTCACCCAGAACCAAAACGTCATCACCACCATCAGGACCTGAGCGGTGTCGCGAAGATAGACGTGTAAACTGGCCACCACCCATCCGATGCCCACCGCGAGCATCCCCAAAAACAGCATGTAAACCGGCAGCAGCAGCACCATCGGACTGACGAATTTGATCGCGATCGCGACCCAGGCGAGCGCTACCGCCAGCGCGATCAGGTGATGAATCAGCGAGGAAAGAAAGATCGAAACCGGAACCACTTCGGCTGGAAAAACCGTCTTGGTGATCAGGTTCGCGTGTTCCAGCAACGAATTGGCAGAGCGCAGTACCGTGTCCTGGAACAATAGCCAGGGGAGCATGCCGGCAAACAGGAACATGGGGTAGCTTTTTATGACAGAGCCGGGCGGGAGCTGCACTTTGAGGCAGACCTGGAACACGAAAATCCAACTCGCCAGCAGGACCAGTGGGTGCACCACGCCCCACAGCCAGCCGGCGGCCGAGCCGACGTAGCGCTGCTGGAAGTCGCGGCGGACCAGTTGGGCGAGCAGGGCGCGGCGCTCCACCAGGTTTTTCAGGAAGTGGCGGCCCGGAATGCGAGTCACAACCGTAGTGTACACTCAGAAGGAAATGCGGTTTCGCGCCGGCGTCGTTGTGCTGCTGGGCGCCTGTTGGCCGGCGCAAGGGTCGGCACAGTCGTCGGCAGAAACGCTTGCCTCCTCCGACCCTCCGATCCTGCGTGCGGCGGGCGACCGGTTAACTTATGATGTCGAATGGCGGCTGATCCATGCCGGGACGGTAGTCATCGAGGCGCAGAAGACCAGCGCGCAGATGCGCCTGGTCTCGGAAGGGATGGTTTCGGCGCTGATTAAGATCCAGGACGTGTACCACGTCGATTACGACGATCACTTCTGCGCGAGCGGGGCGACGATGGATTCGCAGGAAGGCAAGCGCCATCGCGACACGCGGATCACCTACGACAGCGCCGCGGGCCGCGCGACCTATCTCGAGCGCGACGCGATCAAGAACAAGACGCTGCAAACGCATGAGGTCCAGATTCCGGACTGCGTGCATGAAGTGGTGGGCGCGTTTCTGAAGCTGCGCGGGATGAGCGTCCCGCCGGGGAAAAGCGTGCAGATCCCGATGAGCGACGGAATCAAATCAGCCGCGGTGAAGGTGGAGGCGCAGGAGCGCGAGGACGTGAAAACGCCGCAAGGAGTTTTCAAGACGGTCCGCTATGAAGCCAACATGCTGAACGGGGTGATCTATACCCGGAAAGGGCGCGTATTCCTGTGGCTGACCGATGACGCCAGGCGCCTGCCGGTGCAGATCCGGCTGCGGATGAATTTTCCGATCGGGACCGTCACGCTGCAATTGCTGAAGGAGGAGCATCCGTGAAGTGGGCTGCAATTTTGGCCGTGCTCGCTTCGGCCGTCCGGGCGCAGGCGCCGGAAGCGTTGCTCTCCGCCAAGGAGCTGAACCAGATCTGCGTGCGCGCCGGACAGTTGATGGAGGCGGGCGGAGTCCTGATTCCGGAATTGCAGCGGGCCGCCGCGCCGGAGATCGAAAACGTGAAGCAGGCCTGCATCCTGCTTCAGGCGCAATCGCGCGCGGGACAGGCGACCTATACTCTGCTCACCAACGTGCGCACGTATTTGCAGCTCTCCGATTCGGTGGAAAAACCGTTTCCCTTCCCCGACGCGGCGCGCAAGCAGCTTGCCGAGCTGCGTGATGACTCGGTGCGCCTGGATTCGCATTTCCGCGCGCTGCTGGATTTGAAGGACGCGCAGCTTCGCAATCCGGATCGCGACGACCTGACGCGCTACGACGAAGGCAATCGCAAGATGCCTCCGCCCAACCCGGCACATCCGCGCGTGGTGTTTCTGGGCGATTCCATCACCGACGGCTGGAGGCTCAACGAATATTTTCCGGATCGCGACTTCGTGAATCGCGGCATCAGCGGGCAGATCACGGGCGAGATGCTGGGGCGCATGAAGGCAGACGTGCTCGATCTGCGTCCGGAAGCGGTGCTGATCCTGGCCGGGACCAACGATCTGGCGCGGCAGATTCCGCTGACAGCGATCGAGAACAATTATCTGATGATCGCGGACCTGGCGGCGTTCAATCACGTGAAGGTAATCTTCGCGTCGGTGCTGCCGGTGAGCGACGCGCACAAGGACGTGAATCCGTCCTATGAGCAGACCAGGCTGCGGCCGCCGGTGTTCATCAACGAGCTGAACGCTTGGCTGAAGCGACTATGCGAGCTTCGCGGCTACACGTATTTGAATTACTACACGGCCATGGTGGACAGCGCGGACCGGCTGAAGGACGATCTGAGCGACGACGGCCTGCATCCCAATCCGAAGGGCTACCGCATCATGGCGCCGCTCGCGCTGGAGGCGATCGACCGGACGGTGCGGCCGAAAGGGGCGGCGGCCGAAGAGACAGCCCAAAAGCGAGGAAAAGGGCGAGGGAAAGGAAGTGAGCGGTAAACCCTGGATCGTGCTCGCCACGGCTGTGGTGGTGTACGCACAGTACACCATGAGCGCGGCGCAGGTGATGGCCTTCATTCAGAGCTCCATCCGGCTGCATCACGATGACTCGAAAATCGCGTCGTACGTGAAAAAAATTCACCTGACGGACCGGCTGGAAGCGCGCCAGGTGGAGGAATTGCAGGGGATGGGCGCGGGTCCAATCACGGTGATGGCGCTGCGAAAATTGAGCGCGGCGTCGGTGAGCCTTCCTGAGGCGCCGCCTCCACCGCCGGTGACGCCGCGGCCGGTGATTCCTCCGCCCGATCCGGCCGAGCTCAAAGAGATTCTCAACGAGGTGATCGATGGCGCGCGCAGCTACGCGAAAACGCTGCCGGATTATATATGCGTGGAGGTAACGCGCAAGCATTTCGATCCGACCGGGACCGAGGACTGGCGCGAGCTGGCCACGGTACAGGAACAGGTGAGCTACGTCGATCACAAAGAGGCGTACAAGGTGGTGATGGTGAACGGGCGAGCGGTGTCCAATCTGGAGCATGAGGGCGTGGGCGGATCGACGCTTTCGGGCGATTTCGGCAGCATCTTCACTGAAATTTTCGACGAACAGACGGCGACCGAATTTCAATGGGACCATTGGGCGACGCTGCGCGGAAAGCGCATGTACGTGTTCGCGTTTCACGTGCCGCGGGCGCGCTCGCATTTCACCATTTCCGACGACGGCTCGCACTCGATCGTCGCGGGGTATCACGGGTTGATCTATGCCGACCGCGAAACCAAGTCGATCATGCGCTACAAGTTCGACTGCGAGGACATTCCCGTCGATTTTCCCGTGACGGACGTGCGGCTGGACGTGAATTACGATTTCGTGACGATCGCGGGCGCGAAATACGTGCTGCCGCTCAAGACCGAGGTGTGGTCGCGGGTGGGGAAATTCATGTCGTGGAACGAAGCGGAATTCCATCTGTACCGGAAATTCGGGACCGAGTCGACCATCACATTTGAAACTCCCGATCCTTTGCCGGAAGATAAGACTAAAGAGGAGCCGGCGATTCCGGATGCTCAGGATGCCAGGAAGCCGGTGGTGAAGAAGCAGCCATGAATCCAGCACGACCGCGCGTGCGGCAACAGCCGGCAAGACTGGCTGTGCCCCTAACCTTGATCGCGATTCTGCTCAGCGGATGGTTGTTCGCGCAGCGGACGATGACCGTCGCGGAGCTTTCCGGGTTCATCCGGTCGTCGGTGGAGAACAAGCTGGATGACAAGGACGTCGCCGAGGTTTTGAAGAAAATCCAGCTCAGCGAGCGGCTGGACCAGAAGACGCTGGGCGAGCTGCTGAACCTGGGTGCGGGGCCGCGAACCTCGCTCGCGCTGCGCGAGCTGAGCGATACGTCCGCGAGCCTTCCCGCTCCGGCGGCCGCGGCTGCGCCCGCGCCGAAGCCCAGACCGGTGATCTCTACGCTGCATCCTACTGCCGAGCAGCAGTCGCAGATCCTGGATGGAATCCGCGAGTACGCGCTCAACTACACGCAGGGACTTCCCAATTTCATCTGCAACCAGGTGACGCATCGCAACGTGGACCCGACCGGCACGGGAGATCATTTTCGCGAGATGGACAAGCTGCAAGAACAGCTCACCTATTTCGAACACCACGAAAATTACAAGGTGGTCGCGATTAACGGGCAACTGGTGAACAACAAAGATCATCTGAAGCTGGGCGGCGCGATCTCGGAAGGCGAGTTCGGCAGCATGATGTACGAGATTTTCGCGCCGTATTCGGAGACCGAGTTCACCTTCGACCACGTGGGCACCTGGGACGGCCAGCGCGTCAACGAATTCCGCTATCACATTCCGCAGGAGCGCTCGCATTACCAGATCACCGCGGAAGACATCAACCGGACGATCATTGCGGGATACCACGGAATGGTGATCGCGCGCGCGGATTCTAGCGCGGTGATGCGGATTACCCTCGAGACCGAGGAGATCCCCGCGGATTTTCCGATTCATGACGTGACCGTGGATCTGCGATACGATATCGCCAAGATCTCGGATCAGCCGTACATGGTGCCGGTAAAATGGGAAATGCGCTCGCGGGACAGGAGAAGCCTGGTGTGGAACTGGGCCGAATTCGTGCTGTACCGCAAGTTCGAGACGACCTCGACGCTCAAGTTCGATAGCGATGACTCCACTGACAACAAGAAAGAGGAGCCTAAGCCTCCAGTAAAGAAACAGCCGTGAAACTGATTTTATTTCTCACACTTTTGAATGTGGCGCGGGCGCAGGAGGGTCCGCCGCCGCTTGATGACGCGGAGCAGAAGAAGCTGATCGCCGACGTGACGGCGCATGCGCTCGGATACAGCAAGGACCTGCCGGATTTCGTATGCACGGAGGTGATCCGCAAGAACGAAGATCCCACAGCGACCAGCCGGCGCTGGAAGCTGCTCGACACGATCCACGAGCAGGTGACCTTCCGCGGAAAACAGGAGGAGTTCAGGGAGGTCTTGAACAATGGCAAAAAAGCGGACAGCGAGGGGAAGCCGAACTGGATGGTTTCGCCCAACGACTTTTCGGACATGATCTCCTGGATTTTCGATCCAAAATATCACGCGACATTTCAGTGGTCGAAGTGGGATTCGCTGCGCGGGCATCGCGTGCACGAGATCGCGTACGTGGTGAAGCCGGACGATTCGCAGCTCACAGTGGGCAAGAAGCAGACGCGGGTGGGGATGATCGGCCTGATCGACGTGGACGCGGACACGGGCGTGGTGCTTAAAATTTCGATGGTGGCGACGGGGCTGACGAAAAACTCGCCGGTGGCCGCGGTGTCGCGCGAGTTCAATTACGATTTCGCCAAGATCGGGGATCATTATTACCTGCTGCCGCTGAAGGCCGACATGCAGGCGCGCGAGGGACACACGCTGACCTGGAACGAGTTCGAGTTCCGGGATTACCGCAAGCCGTAGGCGATCGAAAATACGCGGGCAACGCGCCGCATGAATGCCGCGCCTCGATAATGAGGCGTCAGCGATGGAGCGGGCGGCCGCCCCCGCCCAGACGGGCGCGGTTGACATGAACCCTGGCCGTGAGGCCGGGGGAGATTTTGGGATCACAGCAGGCGCAGCTCGACCGGTGCGCCGGGGCCACAGCCGGTGAGCCTAGCGGCGGGAGCCTGGTTGGCCGCGATCTCCAGGTAACCGGAGCTGCCGACGATCACGAACAGCTCGCCGATGGCGGCGTCGGAGAACGTGAGCGCGAAGCGGTGGATGCGCTCGACGCCGACGCGCAGTTCGAGCGGGCGGGTGCGCGCCTCCGGGAAATTGTCGATGTGGAGATTGGTGATCAGGTTTCCAAAACGGTCCACCTTGAGGATCGTCCCGGCCCAGGCGCTGGCGGAAAGCTGGCGCGGTTTCAACGACGAGCGCACGTAATCGCGGATGATGCCGCCGAATTTCGCGGGCGGAGTTCCGCGCGCCAGGTGCGCGGCCGCGGGAGCGAAAACGTCGCGGCCGTGAAATGTTCTGCTCACGATCTTGCGCATCAGCTTCGGATTGGAGATGACGCGGACCTGGTGGGGGCCGGAGTCGTAAACCATCGAGAGCACGCCGTTATCGGGCGCGATGAAGAAGTGCCCGCCGGACTGCGCCAGGATGGGACGGCGCGCGCTGCCCACGCCGGGATCGACCACGATCACGTGGATGGTCCGCTTGGGAAAATAGCGCCACGCCTGGGCGACGACGAAGGCGGCCTCGTTGACGTTGTACGGCTCGATCTGGTGGGTGATGTCGACCAGGACAGCGCGCGGGGCGATGGAGAGAATCGCGCCTTTCATCGCGCCGACGAAGTGATCGGAGGCGCCGAAATCGGTGGTCAAAGTGATGAACATGTGCTGTTAAAATTGTAGTCAGTGCGGACATACTACTTCGATCACAACGCGACCACGCCGGTTTCGGCGGAAGTTCTGGCGGCCATGCTGCCGGCAATGACGGAAGTGTACGGGAACGCGTCGAGTGTGCATCAATTCGGTCAGGCGGCGCGCGAGAAGCTGGATGAGGCGCGGAAAAGCGTCGCCCGGATGCTCGGCGCGCAGGCTGAGGAGATCATTTTCACGAGCGGAGGAACGGAAAGCGACAATCAGGCGCTGGCGGGCGTGGCGCGCGGAGGCCACGCGATCACGACCACGATCGAGCATTCGGCGGTGCTGGGCGCGAGCGAGCAGCTTGGCGGGGTGACCAAGGTGCGCGTCGATTCGCGCGGAGTCGTGGACCCCGACGAGATCCGCCGCGCGCTGCGTCCGGACACGAAGATCATCAGCGTGATGCACGCCAACAACGAGCTTGGCGTGATCCAGCCCATCGCGGAGATCGCGCGGATCGCGCGGGAAGCGGGCGTGGCGATGCACTCGGACGGCGTGCAGGCGGCGGGAAAGATTCCGGTGGATGTGCGTGCTTTGGGGGTCGATTTCTACGCCATCACGGGGCACAAGTTTTATGCGCCCAAGGGAGTGGGAGCGCTGTACGTGCGCAGGGACGCGCGGATTGCGCCGCTTCTTTATGGCGGGCATCACGAGCGCGGGCTGCGCGCGGGGACCGAGAACGTCGCGGGCGCGGTAGGGCTGGCACGCGCGGCGCAGTGGATCGTTGAGGAGGGTCCGGCGGAGTGGGAACGGGAGACGGCGCTGCGGGAGCGGCTGGAGCAGGCGATCCTTGATCGCGTTCCCCATGCGCACGTGAACGGCGCGGGCGCGCCACGGACGCCCAATACGAGCAATCTGCGTTTCGATGGAATCGGCAGCGACGCGCTGCTGATCGCGCTCGACCTGCACGGGTTCGCGGTGTCGGGCGGAGCGGCGTGCTCGAGCGGAGCGACGGAGCCTTCGCACGTTCTCACCGCGATCGGGCTGACCAAGGAGCAGGCGAGGTCGAGCATCCGCATTTCGCTGGGGCGGTCGAACACGGCCGACGACGTGGAGGCGCTGATCGACGCGTTGACGCTGAGCGTGGCGCAATTGAGGAAGCTCGCGCCGGCGTATGCCTGATTCCACCATCGCGGCGGCGATGTCGGGCGGAGTGGACAGCTCCGTCGTGGCGGGATTGCTGCGCCGCGCCGGGAATCGCGTGGTGGGGCTGACCATGCAGCTGTGGAATCAGCGGCGGCTGCCGGAGCTCGCGCCGAACGGATCCTTTACATCGCGTGGCGGCGGCCGGTGCTGTTCGCTCGATGACGTGTACGATGCGCGCGGGGTTGCGCAGAGGCTTGGGATTCCACACTACGTCGTGAACTTCGAAGATGCGTTCGAACGGCAGGTGGTGAAGCCGTTCATCGATGAATACCTCGCCGGTCGCACGCCCATTCCGTGCACGCTGTGCAACAACTTCATCAAGTTCGACCGTTTTCTCGAAATGGCGGAGGGCGTGGGCGCGGAGCGCATTGCGACCGGGCACTACGCGCGGCTCGGGTGGAATCCGGAGAGCGGGCGGTGGCAAATGCGGCGCAGCGCGGATCGCGCCAAGGACCAGACCTATTTTCTGTTCGGACTGACGCAGGCGCAGCTTGCGCGCACGATGTTTCCGCTGGGAGGGTTCGAGAAGAGGCATGTGCGCGAACTGGCGCGCGAGCTGGGCATTCCGACCGCGGAAAAGCCCGACAGCCAGGAGATCTGCTTCGTTCCCAACGGCGATTACGCTGCCTTCATCGACGCCTATTTCGCCGAGCAGGGGATCGCGCCGTCGGCCACGCGTGGGGAGCTGGTGACGGCCGAGGGTCGCGTGGTGGGCGAGCATGCGGGCGTGCATCATTTCACCGTGGGGCAGCGTCGCGGGCTGGGCGTGGCGGCGGGCGAGCCGCTGTACGTGATCGCGACCGAGCCCGAGACGCGGCGCGTGATCGTCGGGAGGAATGAAGAGCTGCTGCGCGCGCGCATGCGGGTGAAGGACGTCAACTGGATTTCGATCGCCGCGCCGGGCGTGCCAGTGCGCGCGGAAATAAAAATCCGCAACAAGCACGCGGCCGCGGGAGCGACGATTACGCCGCTTTCACCGGATTGTGTTGACGTGCTGTTCGATGAGCCGCAGCGCGCCGTGACGCCCGGGCAGGGCGCGGTGTTTTATTCCGGCGACCTGGTGCTCGGCGGCGGCTGGATCGAGTGATCGAATATTGGCTGGCGCGATTCGTGCTGTCGAGTGTAGCGCGATTTCCGGCACTGGCGCGCGTTTATGTGAAGCTGCTCGATCTGGCCGTGCCGCGATTCCGCAAAACCGCGCGGCGCAATCTGGAGATCGCGGATATTCCGGATGAAGGCGTGATCGACGAAATGTATCGCTCCATCGCGCGATTGCTGGTTTCTTTCGCGCGATTTCCTTCCATCAACAAGGCGAATGTCGCGGAGTGGATTCGATACGACGGCCTGGAGAATTTCAAAGCCGCGCAGGCGCGCGGGCGCGGAGTGCTGGTCGCGACGGCGCACCTGGGGAATTGGGAGCTGAGCGCGTTCGCGCACGCGCTGATGACTGCGCCGATGCACATCGTGGTGCGGCCACTGGATAATCCGCGCCTGGACGCGCTGGTGGAGCAGCGGCGGGCGCTCAGCGGGAATCACATCATCAGCAAGCGCGACGCGGCGCGGGAGATTCTGCGCGCGCTCAAAATGGGCGACGCGGTGGGGATTCTGATCGATCAGAACACGCTACCAGAGGAGGGCGTGTTCATCGACTTCTTTGGCGAAAGAGCTTGCGCCGGCGCGGCGTTCGCGAGGTTCGCGCATCACACGGGAGCGGCGGTGGTGCCGGGGTTTGCCCTGTGGTCGGAACAAGACCGGCGCTACGCTTTACGCTTCGATTCGGAGATCGAAATGACGGGCGACGTAGCGCGCGACACGCAGCGGATTCACACGCACCTGGAGAGCGTCGTGCGCGAGCATCCCGATCAGTATTTGTGGATTCACCGGCGGTGGAAGACGCGTCCACGGGGCGCGGCCCCGTTGTATAAGTGACACGCGCGCTAATTCAAACCCTCGACCGCCGCCTCGACCGTCGGGAAGAAGCGGAAAATCGTATCCAGGCGCGTCACGCGGAAGGAATCGCGGACCGCGCCGGTGGCGCCGGCCAGGCGCATCTGGCCGCCCGCCTGGCCCAGCCGGCTATAGGCGTCGATGAAGCGGCCGATTCCGGTCGAGTCGATGTGCGTCACGCCGCTCAGGTCGAAGACCAGGTTTTTTCTGCCGCTTTTGAGCAGTTGCGGCACCAGCGTTTCGAGCTGCGCCGCGGCTTCGCCCAGCATCAGCTTGCCCTTCAGCGTGATCACGCTGGTGGTTTGATGCACGTCCTGCCGTTCCACGTCGAACGCCATGTTTATGCCTTGAGCGTCATGGTCTGCGCGTCCCACTCGCACATGCGCCGCTCGAAATAGCTGATGTTGGACACCACCGCGGGACCCGCGGCGCGGAATCCGAAGGTCGCATTTTCGACCACCGGTTTTCGCGTGCGCACGGCTTCCAGAAAATTGCGGTGATGATCGAGATGATCGTTGTAGCCGTAGGGCGGGAAATAGCGCGTTTCGTCCTGCGGGCGCATGGAATCGGCGTTGGGTCGCATCTGCGGATATTTTTCGCGATATTCCTTCAGAAATTGATCCTGCGTGGCTTTGGCGAAGGTATCGATGGTATAGCCGGGCGCCGTCTGGCGCGGCTGCTTCGAAATAATCACGCCTCCGCCGACGGTCATGATCCCTTCGCTGCCGATGAATCGAAGGCCCTCGGATTCGCTTGCGCCGTCGACAAAATTCACGCGCAGCGCCAGGTTGAACGCGGGCGTGCGGTCGGTTTTCGGATAGTCGTAGAGGCCGAGCATCACGTCGGGAACATCGCGGCCGTCATTCCAGAAGCGCAGTCCACCGGTCGCGTACACGCGCGTGGGGCCGATGGAGCCGGTGACGAAATGCATGCCGCTGAACAGGTGCACGAACAGGTCGCCCGCGACGCCGGTGCCGTAATCGCGATAGTTGCGCCAGCGGAACAGGCGCACGGGCTCGAAGGGAACCTTCGGCGCGCGGCCGAGAAAACGGTCCCAGTCGATCGTATCGGGCGAGGCGTCGGGCGGAATGGAATATTGCCACGCGCCGATGGCGTCGTTGCGGTCCCACCATGCCTCCACCAGGTTCAGCTCGCCGATGGCGCCCGCGGCGAGAAGGTCCTTGGCCTTCTGATACACGATGGAGCTGACGCGCTGGCTGCCGACCTGAAAAATTTTTCCGGTTTTCCGCTCGGCCGCGATCACGTCCTTGCCGTCGGTGACCAGTTGCACCATGGGCTTTTCGCAATACACGTCCTTGCCGGCGTTCATCGCGTCGGTGCTGATCTTCTGGTGCCAGTGATCGGGTGTAGCGATGATCACCGCGTCGACGTCGGAGCGCGCCAGCACCTCGCGATAATCGCGGGTGGTGACGAGGCCAGCGCCCCACAGCTCCTTGGATCGCTCCAGGCGTCCATCATAGACGTCGGCGACGGCGACCAGCTTGGAGCCGGCGGCGATGGAAGCGCGCGCGTCGCCCATGCCCTGCCCTCCCGCGCCGATCAGCGCCACCTGAACATGATCGTTCGGCGAAGTGGGTTGCTGCGGCTGCTGCGCTTGCGCTGCTAAAGGCGCCGCGGCGGCCGCGATCAGAAGCTCCCTCCGAGTGGTTTTCATGGCTGTGGGTCCGCTTTCTGGAACGTTTCCATGTACCGCAGAGCTTGGCCGTCCGCGTGCTTCGCGGTTCCCTCGCGCGTCATGGTCCGGCCGTCGGCAGAGATCGTGTAGACCGCATTACCGATGGGCGCCGAACCGAGCTTCGTGTTCACGATGTAGACGTGCTCGTCGCGTTTCCGGCGCACCTTGGCCACGCGCAGGGCGTCGTGGATGTAGTGCTGATTGGTTTCCTCGATCGACACGTGATCAGCGTCGGGCGAGCCGGTCATCACGTAATCGAAACCGTCGGTGCGAGCAAACCAGTTGGCGCCGTGCTTCTTGCCGTCAGTGGTAGTGCTTTCGGACTGGTAGCGCAGGCCGCCGCGCTCATCCTCGATGCGGATCTCGAGCTGCTCCGGAAGTTCGCCCACGCTGAACTTCGACTGGGCGCGATCCAGGCGCCAGGTGCCTACCAGCGGCGATTTCGGCCCGGGGAGGGGCTTCATCATCAAGTCCTTGAACTCGACCACGCCTCCGGCGTTATGCTGTTGCAGCGCGAGATAGCCGCTGGTGTAGGTGTTCTTTTCGTCGATGAAATCGACGGTCTTTTTATCGTTGACGAAGATCTGAATGTGATTGCCGTCTACAATGACGTGCTGTGTCCACCACGTGTCGTCGGGAATAAGCTGCTCGAAAATTTTGACGAAGCCGTACAAGCTGCCGGTGCGGACGGGATCGGAGTGGGTGTTATCGACCTGCGCTTCGTAGCCGTGGGGAAATCCCGGGCCGAAGGCAGTGCGGACGTACATGCCGGAGTTTCCGCCGTGGTTGATGCGCACCTGGGCCTTGAATTCGCAGTTGACGCATACCGCGCCCATATAAAAAAGATGGCTCGCGGGACCGTCGCCACGAATGGCGCCATCCTTGACGCTCCAGGATTCGGGATGCTCGTTGGCTTTCCAGCCGTCGAGCGAAGTTCCGTCGAAGATCACCTTCCATTCATCGGTTTTGAGCTTGTTGGATTTGTTGGCGGCGAAGGCCGCGAGCGCGGTGGCCAGGAAAACAGCGACTCTCATTCAAACGCAGTGTATCGCATCCAGCGAGGGGAATTTTTACTCGCGGGCTTGGACACGAGTGTAACCGGCGCATTCGACGACCGGAAGGCGGGGGTACTTGGGGAAGTTCGGGTCAGTGAAGGATTTTTCGCAGAGATAGAACAGGGAGCCGCGGTCCGAGCGGATCAGGCGGCAGAAGCGGCAGGTGTCGCACAGGCCGGGGTTCATGGGTTAAAGCACGAATAAACACGAATTGCGTGTTTAATTGTAGCTTTTAAAAAAATCCCGGGCGGCATCGACGGTGGCGCGGATGTCGGATTCGCTGTGCGCGGCGGAGACGAATCCGGCTTCGAACTGCGAGGGCGCCAGATAAATTCCGTGGTCCAGCATGAAATGGAAAAATTTCCCGAAACGCGCGGTGTCGCTGCGGCGGGCCGATTCCCATCCGGTCACCGGGTCCGGCGTGAAGAAGAAGGTGAACATCGATCCCACGCGATTCACCGTGACACCCGGCGGCGTCCAGGCGGTGAGCTGCGCGGCGCGGGCTTCGAGCGTCTCGTAGATTTCGGGGTAGGCGAGCAGGTGCCGCAGCATGGCGATTCCCGCCGAAACCGCCAGTGGATTGCCCGAGAGCGTCCCGGCCTGATACACCGGACCGAGCGGGGCGATTTTG
The DNA here is from genome assembly GCA_035501755.1 of Bryobacteraceae bacterium. Classification (GTDB taxonomy): domain Bacteria; phylum Acidobacteriota; class Terriglobia; order Bryobacterales; family Bryobacteraceae; genus Palsa-187. The sequence continues at coordinate 26,882 of DATJVN010000048.1, forward strand.
CGCATCACGTCCGCGCGCCCGCCGTAAGCCGCCATGGGCAAGCCGGCGCCGATGATCTTTCCCAGCGTGGTGAGGTCGGGGCGGATCGAAAAACGCTCCTGCGCGCCGCCGGGGGCGACGCGGAAGCCGGTCATCACTTCGTCGAAAATCAGCAGCGCGCCGTGTTTCTCGGTGAGCGAGCGCAGGGCTTCGAGAAATCCGGGAACCGGCGGAACGCAGCCCATGTTGCCGGCCACGGGCTCGACGATAACGGCAGCGATTTTGTTGCCGCGTTCCTCGAACGCTTTTTCGGCAGCGGCGATGGAGTTGTACGGCAGCGCGATGGTGGTGGCGGCGAATTCGACCGGGACGCCCGCGGTATCGGCGATGCCCAGCGTCGCCATGCCGGATCCGGCCTTGACCAGCAGCGAATCCACATGGCCGTGATAGCAACCTTCGAACTTGATGGTGAGGTCGCGGCCGGTGAATCCGCGCGCCAGGCGCAGCGCGCTCATGGTGGCCTCGGTGCCGGAGTTGACCAGCCGGATCATTTCCATGGACGGAACCATTTTGGCGATCAGCTCGGCGAACTCGACCTCCAGTTCGGTGGGCGCGCCGAAGCTGGTTCCGATTTCGAGCGCTTCGCGCAGAGCCTTGACGACGAACGGCGGCCGGTGGCCGAGAATCATGGGCCCCCAGGAGCCGACGTAGTCGATGTAGTCGTGGCCGTCGACGTCGAACACGCGTGAGCCTTCGGCACGGGCGATGAACAGAGGCGTGCCTCCCACGCCGCGAAAGGCGCGCACCGGCGAATTGACGCCGCCGGGGGTGCGCTCCTGCGCCCGGGCGAACCATTTTTCAGAGATCGCGAATTTGGCGGTGGCGGATTTCACAGTGCCCATACTTTGAGATTAGCCGCGAACGAGCGCGAACGGGAGTCGTGGTGTGTCGAAGGCGCGTCTTTTCGGTGAAAGGCATCGGCCACCTGCCGTAAAGGTGTTAGCTTGAACCTATGCTGCCTTTGCTTATCACGGGCTTTTTGTTGTTTCAGCAGGGCGGCGGCGCCGCGCTGGCGGCGCGAATTCAACAGTTGCTCCATATTGTTCTTACGAGCCATGATGAAAAGCAAGAGGCTGCGGCGAAAGCTGAGGCCAAAGAGATTTTCACGAGGCAGGGTCTGCCGGGCGTCGCGGCCGTTGGCGACGAAGCAGCGTACGAATTCGTGGTATTGACCTGCTCGCTTGAGCTCGAGGAATTTCAGAGCCAGGTGCTCGAAAAGGCTCGCGAGGAAGCAAAAAAACACGAGATTCCGGCTGATGCAGCGACCTACTGCGCGGCGCACGTGCGGCAGGAGATGATAAAAACGGAGGCGAAGAAACACCCGCCTGCCAATCCTGCGCTGCGTGATCAGATTGAGCGGATCTTCCAGGCCGATCAGGCGGTTCGAGAGAAAAATGGATTCGACATGGAGAAGATGAAGCAGGCCGATCGCAAGCACGCGGCCGCGCTTGAAGGGATCTTTGCGAAATACGGAGTGCCGACATACCGGATGGTGGGCCCGGAGGCGGCGGCCGATTTCGTAGTCATGGCCCAGCACCAGTCATCGGAGTTCCGTGCGAGGGTGTTGCCCAAGCTGAAGGCGAACGTGGACACGGGCCAAGCTGATCCGGGTTCTTATGCCATGGTGTTCGATCGTTTACAGACCGACGCAGGAAAGAAGCAAATGTACGGCGAGAACCTCACGTGCGACAATGAACACCCGGAACTACACGCCGGGCCGATCGAGGATGAGGACCATGTCAACCAACGCCGGGCCGCGATCGGCCTGATGCGCCTGGGGCCGTACGTGCAGTTGGCGGTGGCGATGTCGCCGAATTTTTGTGCGGCCGCATCAGGAGTGAAATAAGTGAAATCGCCGCGCCGGTCTCGTGCTCGCCAACGGTTTAGGGACTCGATCTTTCCGGGATCACCCGGTTCAGAAAGAAATTCATGACCACTTCTTGAAGCGTCCCGTTGAGATTCCGCAGCAGACGGCTCTTGAGGGTCAGATACGGCTGAGTACCGGCGAACAGGTCCTGCATCAGCGCGCGAAAACGCTCGCTGCGGCGGATGAAATGGATCATGCGCGCCGGGACGGTGTTGAACATGAAGCGGCCCAGGAACACGCGCTTGGCGAGCGTGGCGGCGAACTCCAGGTCGAGGGCGAACTCGCGCGCCACGAGCGTCCGGTAGGCCGCGGCCTTTTCGGCGACGGAGTGTGCGTCGTCGATCACCACGCGGCTGGCCAGGTCGCCCGAGCGCATCGCGTAAAACAGGCCTTCGCCCGTGATGGGATCGACCAGGCCGGCGGCGTCGCCCACGGCGAGCCAGCCGTCGCCCGCCACGCGATTGCGCCGCCAGCCTGAACTTTCAAGCGACGGCAGCATGTGGCTGTAGAATCGCGAGCCTTTCCAGGCGATGCCGCGCTGGTTCATGTAATCTTCCAGACGCGCGCGCAGCGACTGGGCCGGCTCGCCCTTTCCGCAGATTCCCACTGAAAGGTGCCCGCAGCGCGGGAACACCCAGATGTAGCCTTCGAGGTTGCGCAGAAACTGGATGTCGATCTGCTCCTGCGTGGCGGCGACGTAGTAGCCGAGCGCCGTCATGGTGTCCTTGGCGCTCCACTCGGTGCCAACCTCGCGCAGTGGATTGCGCGCGCCGGTGGCGATGATGCAGAAATCGGCTTCGGCGATGCCGGCTTGAGTACGCAGGCGCCAGCCGCGGTCGCGACGCTCGATGGCCAGAACGCGCGTTTTTTCGATGCTCGCCCCGCCGCGCTCGGCGCGCTTAAGCAGCATGTCGTTCAGGTCCATGCGCGAATAAATCACCAGGGGATGCGCCAGGGACATGTTCACTTCGCCGGCCTCGGGCGCGGCCAGCGTGGTCTCCCGCACCAGACGCTTGGGCGTATCGTTGTCGATCAGGAACGGATACTCGTTATAGGCTTTGTAGGTCAAGCCGCCGCCACAGGGTTTCTCCCAAGCGAGCTTCTCGTCGAACACCATCACGTTCAGCCCGGCTGTCGCCAGGCGTTCCGCGGCGAACGCGCCCGCTGGTCCGCCGCCCAAAACGGCGACCGTCTTCATTGTTTGGAGCCTATCGGCGGATGACCCGGCGGAAGCTGCTGTCCCTGGGCGCCCGATGCTCCCGGGACCGCGGGATGACCCGGCGGCATTCCAGGCATCCCGCCCGCGCCGTGTGGACTGGCGCCAGATTCATTGTGCGACGCTACCACCCACTGGTTGCCCTTGCGATCGAGCGTGTATGCCATTTGCATGCCGGCAGCGTCGGCGCTGTTCTTGGGGCGGAACACCACTACCGCGTGCGCCTGGTTCTTGTCGAAGGTCACCGAGGCGACATCCACCTGCATCAGGTTCATGTCCAGCCCGGTTTCCCCCTTCTTCTGTTGCAGATAATCCATCACGCCCTGCTTTACGGCGTCGGCATTCTGAATGTCTTTCGAGCACGCAGCCAGCAGCACGGCCGCGGCCACCAGAGTCAATTTGCGCACATCCCGATTATACTCTCCGTATGACGGCTTCCAGCATAGTAAAAGTCCGATCCTTTGACGGCGGCGATTTCCGTGCTTATCTCGCGCTTCCGGAGTGCGGCCGCGGTCCGGGACTAGTGGTTTTGCAGGAGATTTTCGGGGTGAACGCGAACATGCGCGGCGTGTGCGACTGGTTCGCCGCGCGCGGGTTCGTGGCGCTGTGCCCCGACCTGTTCTGGCGCATGGAACCCGATCTCCAGCTCGATCCGCGACGCGATTTCGACCGGGCGCTGGCGCTGCTCAACCATCTGGACGAGGCGCGCGCGGTGGACGACGGCGCCGCGTCGATGGCACATCTGCGCTCGCACGACGCGTGCACCGGGCGCGTGGGCGCGGTGGGCTACTGCCTGGGCGGAAAACTGGCCTTTTTGCTCGCGGCGCGCCATCGGCCCGATGCAGCGGCCGGATATTATGGCGTGGCGATCGAGCGTTCGCTCGACGAAGCCAAAAACATCGCCTGCCCGCTGATGCTGCACCTCGCCGGCCTGGACAAGTATTGTCCGCCGCTGGCGCAGAAGCAGATCGCCGCCGCACTCCCTGAGGCGAGCATTTATCACTACCCCAACTCCGATCACGCCTTCGCGCGCAAGGGTGGAGCGCATTACGACCCGGCTGCGGCCGAGCTTGGCGACCTGCGCACGGTGGAATTTTTTCTGCGCCACCTGATGCTGAAGCGGCATCCGCTGGAAGCGATCTGGGCCGAGCATATCCGGCACGAGTTCAGCACGCGTTCCACCGAGGAAACGCTGGCGACCATGGTGGAGGACGCGTACGTGAATCACATCCCGGTGCTCACGGGCGGCGTCGGGAAGGCGCAGCTTCGCGAATTTTATTCGAAGCACTTCATTCCCAAGATGCCCGCGGATACGACGCTCACTCCCATTTCCCGGACCATCGGCGAGGATCAGATCGTGGATGAGAAGAATTTCCGCTTCACGCACGACATCGAGATGGACTGGATGCTGCCCGGGGTCGCGCCCACGGGAAAGCGCGTAGAGGTTCCGCTGGTTGCGATCGTGCGGCTGCGCGGCGACAAGCTGGCGCACGAGCATATTTATTGGGACCAGGCGAGTGTGCTGGTGCAGCTCGGACTGCTTGATCCGGCGAATCTGCCGGTGGCAGGCGTCGAAAGCGCGCGCAAGGCAGAAAATTCTCACTACGTGATGCGAGCTTGAGTGCCGGCGCGCATTTGCCTGCGCTTTTCGGGAGGGCCGCGCACCGCTCCACGTGCTGAACGAGGCTGGCCGGCTGGCGGCTCAATGATCGTACAGGACGTGGTGCTCGAATTGTTTTTCCACTTCCGGATCTTCCGCGAAGGTCTGGTGCAATATCCACACGCCCTCGGAATTCGCCAGGAATATGAGCCCGCGCCGCTCGTCCCTGCTCATCGCGGTGACGCCGTGGAACTCGCGCGCCACTTTCGGGTGTGTCGGGTCGGAGAGATCCATGATCCGGACGGTCGCGTCCTCGGCCGCGGGGGGATCGGCCGCGCCGCGCTGCTCGGTTACCAGTGCTGCGGTTCCGGCGACCGCGAACAGGCTCGCCGATGCGTTTTCCTGCGGCGGGTAAGCGACATCAGCAAGGACCAGGGGCCGGTTCGCTCTGGTCACGTCGAGCATTGTGACGGCGGCGCCGTGCTCCACGTAAAGATACTGGCTGCTGTAATGCTGGGTCGGAAGGAACCCGGTGACCGCGCCGCCGATGCCGGGCACATGGCCGACGACTTCGATCGCGTCCTGGGGCTGCTTGGGCTTCTTCTTGTCCTTGCCGAATGCGCCGGCCGCGAGAATCGCCAGGCCGGCTCCGATTGTCAGAAATCGACGTGAAATACGCATAAATCTCCTAGAAATTCTGAAAAAACCAGCGCGTTACAGGATTTTTCGAACGCGGGCTTCGCGCCTGCATCCACCCGGGACCGGATTCCGCCGCGCGGCTGTGCGGCAGCGATTCGATCCGCACCGCGCCGGGCCGGTATCCTGCGTCGCGAAGCACCTGTTCGATGGCGTGCCGGTCGACGCTTGCGCTCGGCTCGAAATCCACCGTCATTTGCGACTTTTTGAGATCGAATTTCGCCGCGCGGATCCCGTCCAGAGTGTACAGGCGCACCGTGATGTTAAAAAATCCGCGCGGAGAGAACACCCCGTTCAGGGTCGCGACGGCTCGCGTCACGGTCTCCTGGTTTGGTAGCGGCGAGCCCGGTGGCGGCGCGCCCCACAGTGTCGCTGCGAGCAAGATCATCGGGCCGGGCTTCACGAGCGCCCCCGCCGATGGCGCCAACTCGGGGCAGCCAGGTAATATTCGAAAAACACAAAGAACCCTGCCCGCTGTTTCACGCGACCGGAGCCGGGAAGCTCTTGCATAACCGGAATCTGCGCGCCGGCGCCCGCCTGCCAGTGCAGCGTGGCGAGCTCGAGAATCGCGTCCTGCTTCAGCACGTCGCCGCCGGAATTGATCGTCGAGGCTCCCTTCACCAGCGCCCGCGAGTCGTGAACGTAATTCGATTCGAGAGATAGCACCAGGATCTTCGGCAAGCCCTCGTCGGGCAGCCGCCACGGCAGCAGCTTGAACTCGACCTGCGCATCCGCGCGGTATTCGCTCCCCGGGCTGATGCCGCGGTTCGTCGCGGGATTCGCGCGATAGGTGCTGTCGAGAGCCATTCCCCAGTTGACGGTGTTGTAGCCCATGGTCACGCCCAAATACGGGTCAAACGTTCCCGATCCGGTCTGGAGCGCCGCCGGGAGCAGGCCCTGCGGCCCGCTCAGCGTGTTGCTCCCCGAGGGAATAAAGGCGCCCGCAAGCGGAGCGATGCGCAATGTCGATTTGGGCTTGTCGATCTTGAACAACGTGAAGCGCGCATACGCCGACAGGTCGCCTTCGCCCGCCGAGCTCAGATCGCCCGACCCGGCGAATCCCTGGTTCACGTTTACAAACAACGCCCACCGCGAAGTCAGGCCATAGCCCAGATTCACCGGAAACTGCGTGCCGTAAAATCCCATGGTGGATAGAACCGGTTGCACGTTGAAGCGGATCAGGAGCTGGTCCGTGGCGACGGGAAGCGCGGTGACGAACGTCGCCGGAGAAGAGAATGCAACGGAGCCGAGAAACACTCCGGTCAGTAACGGATGAAGTCGTGGAATTTTCATCTCCCGAGGGTGAGCCGGAAGCGTTCACGATCATTTCTAACATTGAAAGGCAGCGATTTTGCCTGAGGAGTTGCGAATCTCTTCCTGACTGTCGCGTCAGGAATCCGTCAGGTTTTCGTCAGTTGCATCGGCGCGCAACGGCTTCTATAAAGGAAGCGTGCAGATCCTGGTGGTCGAGGACGAGCAAAAGATGGCGCGGGCGCTTCGCGAGGGCCTGGAGGCCGACGGCTACTCCGTGCGCGTCGCGCATACTGGAGAAGAGGGGTTCTATCTGATCAACTCGCAGTCTTTCGATCTCGCAATCCTCGACGTGATGCTGCCGGGCCATGACGGTTTCGAGATTCTGGCGACACTGCGCCGGCGCGGAATCGAGACGCCGGTGCTGCTGCTCACCTCGCGCGACTCGGTGGAGGATCGGGTGCGCGGCCTGGATCTGGGCGCCGACGACTATCTGGTGAAACCGTTCGCCTTTTCCGAGCTGCTCGCGCGTGTGCGCGTCCTGCTCCGCCGCAGCGCGCCGCCTTCCGCCGAGCACTTCAAGCTGGCGGATCTCGAAATGGATCTGGCGAGCCGGGCGGTTTCGCGCGGAGGCCGGCCCATCGAACTGACGTCGCGCGAGTTCGAGCTGCTCGAATATCTGTTCGCTCACCAGGGCCGCGTGGTTTCGCGCGAGATGCTCGCACGCGACATCTGGAAGGAAACGGCGCGGCACATTCCGCTCGACAACGTGATCGACGCGCAGATGGTTCGCCTGCGCCGCAAAATCGACCATTCCTTCGAGCGCAAGCTGGTGCAGACCGTGCGCGGCGTCGGGTTCATCCTACGCGAAGAGGACCGGCCCTAGATGCGCCTGCGCCCGCGCTATCTCCGCACGCGCCTGACGCTGTGGTACGTGTCGGTGCTGGCGGCACTGCTCGCGCTCGCCTGGGGCGGTACCTGCGCGCTGCTGTTCTGGCAGTTGCGAAGCCAGCTCGGGCGCCTGTCGGTTCAGGAGATCGAGACGGTGGAAGGCCTGCTGTACTTCACGCCGCAGGGCGATCTCCTGGTGAAGCAGGATTATCACAATCATCCGCAGTCAAAGGAAGTGATCGATCGATTCCTCGAAGTGCGCGCGGCCGACGGCGCCGTGCTGTATCGCAACGACCGGCTGGGCGATCGCGCCCTGGGAGGGCCGGTATTTCGCGGCGAAGGGGTCGGCGGTTACTCCGAGCGGTCGGCGCGTTTATCGGACGGAACGCGGGTCCGCCTGGTGAGCCGCGTACACGTGCTCGATGGCCGGCGCCTGTTGATCCGCCTGGCGCACAGTGAGGAGCCGCTGTATTCGCGGCTCGATGATCTGCTGGCGGCTTCGCTCATCGTGCTGCCGCTGGTGCTTTTGGCCGCGTGGCTCGCAGGCGACCGCCTGGCGCGCCGCGCGCTCGCTCCCATCGAGCAGATGTGCCGCCGCGCGCGCGAAATCACTCCCGAAAAACTGGACACGCGGCTGCCGCTTGAAAACGCGGACGAGGAGATCCGCGCTCTGGGGGCGGTCTTCAATCAGACCCTGGCGCGCCTGGAGCGCGCTTTCGAGCAGCTTCGCCGCTTCACCGCGGACGCCTCGCACGAGCTGCGCACGCCGCTCGCGATGGTCCGCAGTGTGGGCGAAGTCGGGTTGCAAAAAGACGGAACCCGTGCCGAGTATCGCGACATCATCGGCAGCATGCTCGAAGAGGTGAACCGGCTCACCGCGCTGGTCGAAAACCTGCTGACGCTTTCGCGCGCGGATTCCGGCCGCCTCCCGCTTCACCCCGCGCGCGTGGCCGCGTTGCAGCAGGTGCGCGAGGCAGCGGCCCTGTTCGAGATTCTGATTGAGGAAAAATCGCAGCGCGTGGTTATCGAAGGCGACGAAAGCGCGCGGATCGAAGCCGATCCCGTCGTCCTGCGACAGGCCCTGGTGAATCTTATGCACAACGCAGTGCGATACACGCCGTGCGGCGGATCGATCGCGGTGCGGGTCCGCGCAGCCGGCGCTTCGGTTGCGATCGAAATCGAGGACGACGGCCCGGGAATCCCGCCCCAGGATCAACCGCGCGTGTTCGACCGCTTTTACCGCGTCGACCAGGCGCGCTCGAGCGAATCGGGAGGCGCGGGCCTGGGATTGTCCATCGCGAAGTGGGCAGTGGAGGCGCATGGCGGCGCGCTCACGCTCGAAAGCGCGTCCGGCAAAGGCTGCCGTTTCCAGATGAAGCTGCCGTCCGCAAACGGGAATATTAAGGATTCACGGTGGCTCGCCGGAAGATCAGAAAATAAAGGCTAGCCCGCCCCGCACCGCGCGTGGAGCGTTGGTCAGCAGCGCCTTTTCACCCGATGCGTTCATGAGCGGTAGATATCCCGACGCCAGCATGTTGCGCAACTCCGCGGTCGCTTCCAGGCGCCCGGCCAGGCTGGGGAAGAACGGCAGAGGCTGCCGCACGCGGACGTTCCAGCCGGTCACCTCGTTGATGGCCCCGGTCATGAAATAGTGGTCCGGCGTCATGGTGCGCGGATCGATCCAGCCGTAGCTCGAAACGATATGCGTCCCGGAGAGGGGAATGGTCATGGCTACGCTCGCCGTCACCCACGGACGCGTCTCCTCGCGCAGCGTTCCGCGCAGTGCCACCGCCGGGTTCACGGCAATTTGCGATCCCGCCGCGGCGAGATCCGTGGTCAGCGCGCCGGTCCCTCCCGCCGCGATCGAAGCTTCCAGGTGATCGGCCAGCGTCTGCTTCACTGCCGCCGCGTATCCCACGCGGTTGAACGCGCCCACGTCGAAGATCGCGCTGTTGGTTCCCAGATCCGGCATCGCATCGGTCACGGGGAGGAAGTTTTGCGGTCCGGAAACGTTGAACGCGGCGTTGCTTACCGATTCGCTGTATCCTGCGACCGAGTAGGTTCGCGACCCGGAAACTTTCTCATAGCCCAGCTCGAAATTCTGCGTGCGCTGCACGTTGACGTGGTCGTTATCGAGCGAAACCCGTGGCAGCATCGCCAGCGCGGCCAGATCCTGGTTGAGCGATTCTCCCTGGTTGGCTGTCGCGTCTCCGTCGGCGGGTGCGAAGCTGTCGTTCATCAGCTCGACGGGCTGCGTTCCGTTGCTGTAGCCGAACCGGACGACTCCCTTCGACCCCAAGTCGTAACTCAGCCGCACGAATGGGCTCATGTAGTTCAGCCGGTCGATGAACGATACCGATTCCATGCTGAAGCCATATTCCATGCGCAGATTGTCGTTGAGGTCGACCTTGTCGTGCATCGCGAGCGACATGGTCCTCAGCGCCGGTCCCGCTTCGCCCGTCCCCGGAAGTGGTCCGGGCATCGATCCGCGCGGCGAGAGATACAGTTGCCTTACCGTCAGCGTGACCCAGGGACCCGAGCTGCCGTCTTTGGTCCGGGAATAGCTGGTGCGGAAGCCGGCCGTTGGCAACCCGGCGCTGCCGATGTAGCCGACGTTGCCACTGAACAGCATCCGGCTGGTTCCGAACAGCGAGGTCGCCAGCGCGAACGCCGTGCCCATGGATTGCTGGCTACCGGTGGTGAAGGAATCTCCGTCGCCGGCCGAAACCGTCACCATGCCGCTGGTGTCGGAGAAAATCGATCCCGAAGACGCTGTCTGCGAGGAGGAACTCACCGGCAGCAACCGCATCACGGGCCGCGTCGATTGCGAGGAGCGCAGCACCCATTTCCAGTCGTCGCTCATCAGGGTCCCGCGCGAGGGTCCGGAGGAAACCAGGTCGACGGTGCTGAACAGGCTGGTGAGATTAATCTCCAGCACGTCTTCCGACCCCGCGGCGACCGCGATATTCCGCCGGATCGCAGGAACGAAGCTCGCGAGCGTCACGCGAATCGAGTAGGAGTCGGGCGGCAGCTGGTCGAAGGCGAATTTGCCTTCGGGACCGGTCAACGCGCGGCGAATGAGCTTGTCATAGCGGTCATATAAGAGGACCGTCGCGCCCATCTGCGTGACGCCATTCGCTCCCAGCACCTGTCCCAGGATATCCCCGGTAAGCTCCACCGACAGAGACTTAGTCGGCGGCGCGCCGGCACGTATCACCGGCATAAGGAGCATTGCCCCCGTGATCACGCCGACAACGGTCCGAGGCTTGCGCATTGCTAGCTAACGCTATAGTACCGTAAAGTTCGCTGAATCGTTGATGGTTGCGTTCCGAAGCCCGTCCACGATCTTGATCTTGAGCGTATAGGCCCCCGGCTTGAAATCCTTGAGGGGAAGCAGGTGCTCGACCGTGACCTGGGTAGCTCCGCCCTCGATGCCGCTGTTAGGCGTGGCGAGCGAAGACGCCAGGTCTTCGACGATCGGATCGCCGACCATCTCGTTGGTTCCCGCCTTGTAAAAATCATACTCGATGGTTCCCTTGGGTTTGTGGGTCTTCTCGTCCGCCTGGAAGTTGTAGAGCTGGAAATAAATGCCCAGCGGCTCGGTGCGCTTGAAGGTGGCGTCCATGCGCGGACGCACCTTACGGTCCCCAATGACGAACTGCCCGATACCAATATTTTTGGGCGGCATCTTTTCGATTGTGTCCGCAAGGATCAGGGAACTCGACCCCAGAACGTCATCTTCCACGCGCGGCACGTCGAGCGCTTTTTCAAACACCGTCTTGTTGCCGCCAACCACGTCCGTCGCCGCGATGCTCAGCCGGTAGCGTCCCGGTTTCAGCGGAACGGTTTTTTGATAAATGCTCACGCCGCTCATCGCCTGTTGCAGCATCTCGGTGGGCTCGTCCACCTGCACCGCCTCTTCAAACCAGGTCGCCGGACGGCGGGCCAGCGTGGTAACACGTCCGTACAGGTTGACCGTGGCGGTGGAGACTCCGCCCTTGTCCTTATACTGCAAATCCTTGCGGTCGAACTGGATAGTGATGAGCGTCAACACGCTGGATTCGGTCAGCGGAATGTAATCCGCCTGGACCTTCATGGGCAGCAGGTTGTACTTAATATTGGAGGTAACCAGCGCTTCCAGGTCCGGATACTTGATGGCCGGCGGGGCCTGGAGCTTGGCGAACGTCTCCAGCCGCGTGAATTCGTTCATACTCTCGGGCAGCGGCATCGACCCGGTGCCCAGGTGCGTGCCGTCGGTACGGGTGAAGCGCTGCGTCTTGCACGCCAGGCCCATCTGCTCCATCAGCGTGAGGCCGGCGTTGGGAACGTACAGCAGCGCGTCCTTTTCCGACGGGTCCATGGTCATGTGATATTCGCCCGACATCGTCGTGTCCACGAACTCGATGATGATGTTGTTGCCGATTCCTTCGATGTAGCGGTAGCGCCATTGCTCGAACGGGTAGGTGGATGTGGTTCCGCCGCCTTCTTCATACGGCCGTTCATATGTGCCGCCAGAGGGGTGCGATTCGATCTCGTCCGGCGGGCCGTATTCGATGTAAATCCGGCCGCGGTCGGACTTCCATCCCGGAATGCCCGATGCGAAGTGCTCGTTGGCGTAGGCGATACGCCGGTAGTGTTCTTCCCGAAATTCGTTTTCCTCGGTGTCCGGAGTGGGATCGCGCTTGAGCCAGAAATTCTCCACGAACTGCTCGCGCTCTTCATCGGTCTGAAGCTGCTTGAAAGCCTTTTTCTCCTCGTCCGTGATGATGTAGACCACGTCCTCGTTCAGCCACTTCTTCCACGGCGATTCAAGCTCTTTCTTGAGCTTGGCTTCCTGCTTCTTCTTCTCGCGCTCCGTCATGGGACGGGCGACCGTCGCCTTCTTGGGGGGGGAATTCTGCTTGGAGCTTGAGCCGGAATCGGAGGATTGCGTCTGGGATTGCGTCGACGCCTGTGTCTGGGATTGGGCCTGAGTCTGCTGGGCCGGCGAAAACGCCGTCAGCGCGATCAGACCACACCCCGAGCACAACGCGAGAAACGGCAAGGACCGCATAGACTTATCCACCTTCCTAACCGATTTTACGCTCCTTGTTAGACGCGGGCAACTGCCCCGCCGGTTTCCGAATTGCAACTCGCGCGCCCGGCCGAAGTGCCTGAAGATAATGAGCAACTTACTTCGCACGAATTGTGCCGGCGCGGCACACTGGATCTCCCGCTTCACGCTTGCCAAATGCCTCGGCGGAGGTAGTCTGTTAGATGTGAAGTTTTTCCTCGTCCTTCTCGCGGCGGCGATGCTTCCAGCCGCGACCGTCGACCTCGCCGGCCACACGCGCGATCCGTTCGGCGCGCCGGCCGCGGCCCGTGTCTTCATCTTCGTCCGCAGCGACTGCCCGGTTACCAACCGCTACGCTCCCGAATTGGAGCACCTGTTCCAGGAATTTTCCGCGCGCTCGGTCGAGTTCTGGCTGGTTTATCCCGACCCGTCCGAAACGCCTGCAACCATCAAGAAGCATATGCTCGATTATGGCTTCCCCGGCCAGCCGCTGCGCGATCCTCAGCACGATCTGGTGAAACGCGCCCACGCCGACACCGCTCCCGAGGCCGCTGTGTTCGATTCGAAAAACGATCTGGTGTACCACGGCCGCATCGACGACCTGTGGGCTTCACCCGGCCGCGCGCGTCCCATGCCCACCACGCACGATCTTGAAGACGCGATCGCCGCGGTTGTTGATGGGCGGGCGCCCCGGCAGGCTGAAACGCGCGCTGTAGGGTGTTCGCTCGCCGATGTTGCGCCGGATCCAGGGAAGTAAGGTGGCAAAAAGTCACAGGCTAAAGCCTGTGCCACATGGTGCGTGTGGCCCGATCAAGCGATGTGGCACAGGCTTGAGCCTGTGGGCCGTGATCGCGGCTTTCATTATTGTTCCGACCCTCCACGCCGTCACCTTCTCCGCAGATATCGCACCGATCGTCTATCATTACTGCGCGCCGTGCCATCGCCCCGGTGAATCCGGTCCGTTTTCGCTGCTCACCTACACCGACGTGAAAAAGCACGCGCGCCAGATCGCCGACGTGACGCAGCGCCGCTACATGCCGCCGTGGCTGCCCGATCCCGGCCCATTTCAAGATCAACTGCGCCTTACCGACGACCAGATCCGCATCTTCGCCGAGTGGGCCGCCGCGGGCGCTCCGGAAGGAGATCCCACGGAAACTCCCGCACCGCCCAAGTTCACCGAAGGCTGGCAGCTCGGCCCGCCCGACCTGATTCTCAATACCGACAAAGCCTTCACCGTCCCCGCATCCGGCCCCGACGTTTATTGGAATTTCATCTTTTCGGCAAATGTGGCTGCCAGAAAATGGGTCCGCGCCATCGAGATCCGCCCGGGCAACGCGCGCGTGATCCATCACGCCAACCTGTACGTCGATTACGCGCGCTCGGCTCGTCAAAATGGTGATGGTTTCCCGGGCATGGACCCGGTAATCGAGCGCTCCATTTACGAACCCGACGACGGCCACTTCTTATATTGGAAACCCGGCGGGATTCCGTATTCAGAACCCGACGGCTTCGCCTGGCGGCTCGATCCCGCAACGGACCTGGTGCTCAACGCCCATATGCTGCCCAGCGGCAAGCCCGAACAGGTGCGCCCGCAGATCGGCCTGTACTTCACCGACCATCCGCAGACGCGCTTCCCCATGCTGATCGAGCTTGAACACGACGGCGCGCTCAATATCCCCGCCGGGGATCGCGATTTTCTGGTTTCCGACGATTTCAAATTGCCCATGGATGTGCAGATTTTGGCGATCTACCCGCACGCGCACTATCTCGGACACCTGCTCGAAGCCTACGCGACTCTGCCCACCGGCGAGCGCCGTCCGCTGATCCGCATCCGCGACTGGGATCGCAACTGGGAGGCCGTGTACCGCTATCGCGACCCGCTGTTTTTCCCCAAGGGCACGGTCCTTTCCATGCGTTTTCATTACGACAATTCGAGCGCGAACATTCGCAATCCGAACAATCCTCCGAAGCGCGTGCACGCCGGCAACACCGCCAACGACGAAATGGGCCATCTGTGGCTGCAAGTTCTGCCGGATGGCCCGCGCGACCGGCGCGTGGAGCTGGAGCAGGCGCTGCTCGAGCACTGGCTCGCCAAGTATCCTCACGACTACGCGGCGCACCTGCATCTCGGCGCGATCCATCTCGCCAAGCTCGATCCGGGCGCTGCGGCGTCGGATCTCGAAGCGGCGGTGCGCGCCGAGCCGCTCAATCCCGAGGGCCACAATCTGCTCGGCTCGGCGTTTCTGGCGCTCGGCCGCGGCCCGGACGCGATCCTGCAATTCCGCGAGGCCATCAAGCTGCGTCCCGATTATCAGAACGCGCGCTACAACCTGGCGCGCGCGCTGATCAAATCCGGGCAGTTCGATGAAGCGACCACGCTGTTCCGCCAGGTGGTCGCCGCGTTCCCTAACGACGCCATGGCGCGCAACAGCCTGGGCGAGCTTCTATTTCACGCCGGCAAATACCAGGAAGCACTCGAACAATTCAACCGGGCGATCGCGCTAGACTCGTCCCTGGAGATCGCCAAAAAGAATCGTGAAGTGACCCTCCAGGAACTTCACAAGTAAAATCTGGCCGTTAATAAACGTGAATGAACGTGAATACAAATCTTCTGTCCCCTCTCACGATCCGCTCCGTCACGCTGCGCAATCGCATCGCCGTGTCGCCGATGTGCCAATATTCTTCCGTTGACGGATTCGCTAACGACTGGCATTTAGTGCATTTGGGCAGCCGCGCCGCCGGCGGAGCCGCGCTGGTATTCGTCGAAGCGAGCGCGGTTACCGCGCAGGGCCGCATCACTCCCGCCGATATGGGCCTGTACCAGGACGAGCACATCGAATTTCTCGCGCGCATCGCCGCGTTCATCGAACGCATGGGCGCGGTCCCGGCCATTCAACTCGCGCACGCCGGGCGCAAGGCGAGCTGCGCTCCTCCCTTCCACGGCGGACGCCGCATCCGGCCTGACGACGGCGGATGGGACGTGGTCGCGCCCAGCCCGACGCCCTTCGTGGAAGGCGACCCCGCGCCCATCGCGCTCGATGTGGCCGGCATCGCCGAAGTCCAGTCCGCGTTCGCCGCCGCCGCCCGCCGAGCCGTCGCCGCCGGGTTCAAGATTATCGAAATCCACAGCGCGCACGGCTATCTTTTGCACGAATTTCTGTCGCCGATCACGAATCGCCGCGAGGACAACTACGGCGGCGCGCTCGAAAATCGAATCCGCATGACTCTCGAAGTCGCTTCCGCGATGCGCCGCGTGATTCCCGAATCGATGCCGCTGTTCACGCGCATATCCTCGACCGACTGGATCGAAGGCGGCTGGGACCTGGAGCAATCGATCGAGCTGGCGCGGTGTCTGAAGACCCGCGGCGTCGACTTGATGGATTGCTCAAGCGGCGCGATCGCGCCGGGGATCAAGATCCCCTTCGCGCCCGGCTACCAGGTGCCCTTCGCCGCGGCCATTCGCGAGCGGGCGCAGATGATGACCGGCGCGGTCGGAATGATCACGGAACCGTCGCAGGCGAACGAGATCATCGAATCGGGCAAAGCCGACCTCACGCTGCTCGCCCGCGAAATGCTGCGCGAGCCTTACTGGGCGATCAAGGCGGAACAATCCCTCGGCGCCGCGCCGCGTTGGCCGCTGCAATACGGCTACGTCGTCCAGCGTCCACGCTGAGCCAAAGACGGGGGACGCCGTTGGCCCCCGATGAAGTAACGGCCATGCGCCTTCGGTCTTCTTTACAACGAAGTCCCACCAACGCGCGACAGTAACGGAGCGCGTTGGTCGGTGAGCTTTCGGATGGCGTGCAAAGATCAGCGCCAATATCCCTTTATCACCCTTTATCGCCGGTCTTCGACAGGCAATCGATCACGAGTTGTTGTATCAGACCGCCGATGAGACACCGATATGCATCATCGTCCGAATGCCCACGCCACCATCAGCGGGAACTCTTCTTGCCAGAATGCACCACCATGCGACCCGGCTCGCTCATTCATGCGGACATCCGCATCTGCATTGCACAGCGCGTCCGCCCACCTCTTTGCGTTTTCGAGGAAGAACGATTCCTGTACGCCAGCGACAAGGTATGTGCGCGGAAGCGGACTCGGCATAACGTCGGGCGGCTTGTAACCGCCGCCAGGCGAGGCGCAGAAGACCGCGCCGTAGACATGTGGATGCCGAAGCCCCAGAGCGAGGGCCAGCTCTCCACCCGCCGAGACGCCGAAAACTGCCGTACGTTCAGTGCGCAGCGCCACGCCAAACCGCGACTCCGTCCATCGGCGAACGTCCTCAACGAAGAACTTCTCGTGCGCCGCGAAGCGCTCCGGCTCAAAGCCCGGTGAGTACTCATGGAGCCGCAGCATCTCATCGGCCAGCCCATGTACGCCGACGATCATTGTGGACGGTACGTCGGCCTTCTCGAGCAACCGACCCCACTTCGAGATTCGCTGACCGTCACCGGCAAAGACGATTGCTTCGGGCGGCTCCGGTGGAACGTACACCGTGACCTGCCTTTCACCGTCGTACTCGAACATCTCGGTGACGAACGTTGGCCGGGCCTCCTTACGACTGCAGGATATCGAACAACGTGGTCTGCGGAATATCGGCTTTGGATTGAAGCGCGGCCTGCAACTGCGTCTGCGCCTGCGTCATGTCGAGAATGGTGCTGGTTTCGTCGGCGTCCTGCAAGTTGCTGATCTCGGATTGAAGCTGCGTCTGCTGCGTCTGCCCGTAGTTGGTGGCCTCGGAAATCGTGTCCTGCGTGGTCCCGTAAAAGGCCAGCTGCTGGTTCAGGTACGACGCGACCCCGGACAATCCGTCCACCTGACTCTGGAGCGACGTCTGGTCGTTGTTTTGCAACGCCGTGACCAGGTTGTTGATGGTGGTGAAAATGTTGGTGGAAGGGTCGGTCGAATCGAAAATCTGCTGCGCGGTGAGTGCGACCGCGAAAGTAGTGCCGTTGGGATTCTGGATCTCGCGCGTAGAGGCTGAGCCTTGATACGCGCTCACCGGGTCAGGCTGCGTGGAATCGTAAGCGTACGGCTGGGTCTGGTCCGAGTCGCCCGAAAAAAGGTAGCGGCCCTGGATGCTGGTGTTCGCGAGGCCGACCATCTGCTGCTCAATGGATTGAAGCTCCTGCGCATTCTGCGCGCGGCTCGACGCAGTAGCCGTCCCGGTGGCCGCCTCGGCCGCGACCGTCTGCACCTGGGTGAACAGATTCACCGCGCTTTCAAGCGACTGCTCGGCCGTGTTGACTTCGGTTGAGACGCTGCTCAGATTGGTCGAAATCTGCTGCGACGTGGCCAGCGCGGCGCGCGCCTGAAGGAGTTCGGAAACCTGGTCCGGGGCATCCGACGGCTGCTGCATCTTGAGGCCGCTGGTCATCTCGATCTGGTCCGTGTTGAGCTGGTTGCTGATCTGGTCGACGCTGTTGACGAAGGCCTGATTGACGGAATTGAGACTGGAAATCATGGTAGTGCCTCTATGACGTTGCCGGCTGCACGGCGTCGATAATCGTCTCGGTCAGGCCCTGAAGCACGCCCACCATCTTGCTCGCGGCGGTGTAGGCCTGCTGGTATTGCATCAACTGGATCGCCTCCTCGTTCAAATCGACGCCGCTCGCGGCCGTGTCTTCCGATTGCGCCTGCGACAACTGCGATTGCGCCAGCGTGACGCTCTGATTGGCCTGCGCAACATCCGAGCCCACCTGCGATGCCAGATTCCCGTAATATTGCGTGAACGTGTAGCCGTCCGCGGCCGGCTGATTGGCGAGCTGGGCGAGCGCCACCGCGTTGTCATTTCCGCCGGGCGAACCGGTCGCGGCCGCGGCGATCTGATCCGCCGTAATATTGGTCACCGCGATGGTCGAGGCCGCATCGGAGGCTGTGTCGTAGCTGAATAGCGCCGCGCCGGGCTGGTTGTTTTCGTCGATCCCCTGCCCCAACTGGCTATTCACTGTGTCGGCCAGGGACTGCGCGAACGTGTTCAGGCTGGTCATGTAACCCGGAAGCGTCGTGTTCTGCTCACCGATCAGCGCGCCCAGTTGCCCCTGGGTCACCTGCGAAGTGATGTCGTTGCCCTGCGAATCGAGAATCGCGGTCGAGCCGCCGGTGTTGTCCGCCGAAATCTGCTGCGCCTGGTCGCCGATCACCAGCATGGTCTGGCCGCCGAGGGCGACATTGTAAGTTCGCTTGCCGGTGGGGATCAGCGTGAAGTTGACGAGCTGCGAGAGATTTTCCAGATCGGAATGCATCTGCGCGTCGAGTCCCGAGTCCTGGCCGGCGCTGGGGCTGGAGTCGTACTGCTGGTTGATCGACGCAATCTGGCTGGCGAGCTGGTTGATCTGCGAGATCACGCTGCCGGTCTGCGTGGTGATGTTCGAGGAAACCTGCTGAATTCCCGTCGCGGTCGACTGGATGTCCTGCGCGAGCGTGTTCGCCGAGCTGATGACGGCCTGGCGCGACGGCTCGTCATTGGGATTCACGCTCAACTGCGAAAAACTGTTGAAGAAATTGTTCAGGTCGGTAGCGACGCCGGCGGTGGACGAAAGCGGGAACAGGCTCTGGATCTGCGCGAGATCGCCGGCCTGCTGCTGCGCGCTTCCCAAAAGCTGCTGCTGGGTGCGCACGGCCTGGTCCAGATACTCGGCGCGCGAATTGATGAGCGGTCCCGAGCTCACGCCTCCCGACAGACCCTGGTCCGGGTCGAACGGCAGCGGCTGAAGATTCACGTCCTGCCGCGCGAAGCCCGGCGTATTGGCGTTGGAGATGTTATTTTCGATGACGTCGAACGCGTTGCCGAGCACGGTGAGCGAGTTCGCCGCGCTGAATAATGCCGATGTGATGCTTCCCATAAGTTCAACCTTGAACCGAAATTTTCCCCGCGGCCGGAAGCGCCGTGGCTTCACCCGAGGGCGTGTAGCCGGCGGCCGAACCCAGCACATTGGCCCACCCCCGGTAAAACGCGGCTCCGCGCGCGATCAGCTGGCGTGCGCCGGCCAGATCGCGCTCGAGCGCGCGCAACTCGAAAACGATATCGCGATCGCCCGCGGCGACCGCCTTTTGAACGCGCTCCAGGCAGCCGGCTGCCTCAACCAGGCCGGGCAAACACTCTTCGATGGTCTGCGGCGTGGGCGCGGCCAGCGCGGCGCGCAGTCGGGCAATGTGACCTCGGGCGGTTTCAAGACCTCGGGTAGTGTCAGGATTTGAGTGCGTCATCGATGATCTTCGAGGCCGTGCCCTCAGCATCCACTCTGTAGTTGCCGTTGGCATACGACCGCGCGATCTGTTCGAGACGCGCCTGCCGCTCCGGCGAATCCGCCGCGAGCGAACGCAAACTGCGAACCAGTTCCGAAAGATGGATGTCGTCGCCGGAAGCCGCGGACCCGCCCGCCGCATTCGTGTTGCTCGAACGCGCGGCCTGCGAACTCCGATCGGTCTGCTGTGGGCCGGTGGAGGCGAGAGAACTGAGATTGGGATCGTTTATCTTCATGCTCTCATCCGAGGTAAATTCGCCCTCACTTGCAGTATCGGCCATCAGAACCGGTTTTTTGACCCGACGCATCGGCATCCCGTACTAAGGAATTTCTTATTCCTTCCTCGGAACGGAATAAGCATATCACCAATCATCTCACGGTTCGAGGCCGGGCCGCCAGCTTGGAATGGCTTCCGTCAAGATCACTTCGCCGCAAAATCTGCGCTTTACCTGAACACAAGGTGGGCGACTTTGGATTCAAGATCCCAGTAGATCATCGCCAGAGCGGTCAGATCGAATGCGGCGTGCACCACCATCACAAACACGATGCGGCCGGTGTTGGCGAAAATCGTTCCCAACACCAGGCCCACAATCGCACCCTGTTCAGCGCCGGTCAGGCCTTGATCGGCATAGTGCGCGGCGCCGAATAGCGCTGAAGTTAGCAGAACGGTCCCGGCTCTTGCCGCCACACTGCATCCGAATAGCCTGGCGGCCCGTTCGAAGAAATAACCGCGGAACACGGTCTCTTCGCCAAAACCGGCCACCAGCATGGCCCAAACGGCAGCGGGAAGCATGGCACTATTCCCCGCCAGGAAATGGTAGGTACGATTGACCGGCTCTGCTCCCAAAAGGGGCATCATCAGGGACTTCAACAGAAATTTGAGAGCGATGCCAAACGCAATTCCGTACGTCAACGTGCCGAACCAGGCTTTGGGTCGTCTATATCCCAGTTCTCGCAATGGCGTGTGCGACAGCCGAGCCCATGCCAGAACCAGCAATGCGCTGACCGGCACTGCCACCATCCTCCCCACTGAGACATTTCCCGGCAGCAGGATGACCAACATCGAAAGAATTCCGATCGGTCCGAAACCCCGGAGAGCGGTAGCGAGTCCGTCATCTTCCGGTTCCGTAAGCTGCTTTACATGGATTGGGAGGGTCCGTTCCGGGTGCTCTGAGCCCATTGTGGTTATACTACGCGAGCAGCGGTGCGCTGGTTCCCGGAACCGCTGAATGCGCCGAGGCCACCGGCCGCCTTTTTTCGACTGCGGTAAAATCATAGCCACGTGGATAGAATCGGGCGCTACCAGGTTCTCGGGGAATTGGGGCGCGGCGCGATGGGCATTGTGTACAAAGCCCAGGACCCCGCCATCGGGCGGACTATCGCCATCAAAAGCATCCGCCTGCTCGATTTAAACGACGAAGCCGAGCGCGAGCGTCTGCGCGAGCGCCTCTTCCGCGAAGCGCAATCGGCCGGAATTCTTTCGCACCCCGGAATTGTCACCATCTACGACATCGCCGAAGAAGACGGCATGGCGTACATTTTCATGGAGTTCGTCAACGGGCCGCCGCTTGAAAAAATGCTGCGTCACGAACAGACGCCGGACAAGGAAACGTTGCTCAGCATTTTTCGCCAGACCGCCGCGGCGCTCGATTACGCGCACAAAAAGGGCATCATTCATCGCGACATCAAGCCGGCCAACATCATGATCCACGAGGACGGGACGGCCAAGATCACCGATTTCGGCGTGGCCAAGATCGCCTCGCAGCAGATGACCGTCGCCGGCACGATGATGGGCACACCCAGTTACATGCCGCCTGAGCAGGTGCAGGGGACCCCGGTCACCGGACGTGCCGACCAGTTTTCGCTCGCCGTGATCGTCTACGAGGTGCTGACCGGGGAAAAGCCGTTCCTGGCCGAGTATCTGCCGACGCTGCTGTACAAAATCGTGCGCGAGGATCCGGTGCCGCCGCAGCGGTTGAATCCGACGCTCGGCACACAGGTGGAAGGGGTGTTGAGGCGCGGGCTGGCCAAGAAGGCCGAGGATCGCTACGAGACCTGCACGGATTTCGTCAACGCGCTGGCCGGGGCCTTGAACACCGCTAAGGGCTGGAATCCGCTGCCTCGCGGCGCGAGCCAGAACATGCCCACCGTGGGATCGCAGGAAGGACTGGCCGAGACCGTCGACGACCGCACCATGGTGACGGGCGGCGTTCCCCCGCGGCCGCCGCTCCCGCCGCCGCATCCGCCCAGCGCCGATCTGACCATCGAGCCGATCGCCCGCCGGCTGGAGCCGGTCGAGCCGAGCCACGCGCTGCGCAACCTGCTGCTTTCGGCAGCCGCGGTCGCGCTCGTGTTGGTGGGAGGGTTCCTGACGCTGCAGAGATTTTCGGCCACTCCGAAGGTCGCCTCGTCGCAACCCACCGAGCAAGCGGCGCAGGACAATCCGCCGCCGCAAGCTCAGCCGCAGCAGAGTCCGCCGCAGCCATCGGCGCCGCCCTCCCAACCGCCGGCCTCCGTGCCCGCGCCCGTCGCGCCCAAACCGGCGGCCGAGACGCCCGAGCCTCCCAAACAGACCGCGCCCGAAGTGGAAGCCAAGACTGCTCCCGAACCGGTGCGCGTCTCCAGGCCTGCCGAGCCGGTGACGGCCCCGATTCCGACGGAGGGGACGTTCCAGCTCACCACTACGCCGCCCAAGGCTGAGGCAGTGTTCGATTACAACCAGAAGTGCACTACGCCGTGCACCGTCACGCTGCTGGCCGGCCGCCACACGTTCGTGGTCCGCAGCCAGGGATATCGCGACGCGCACAAGATCATCGAGATTCCGCAGGACACGGGGTTAATCGTCGACCTGGAGCGCGCCACGGGCCTGCTGACGCTGACGTCGCAGCCGCCGGGCTGCACCATCGCCATCGACGGCCAGGAGCAGACGCAGAAGACGCCGGCGACGATGACGCTGTTGGCGGGAATTCACAAAATCCGGGTCCAGCGCGGTGATGTCACCCAGGAATTCACAGTCAACGTGACCGACGGCGCGATTCTGACCCGCAGCGTGGAGCTGTCCAGGCAATGAACGCTGCAATTAAGATGACTCGCTTCAATATCAGCTCCGGAACGCCATGGGAGCCAGTCGTCGGCTACTCGCGCGCGGTGCGCGTTGGTCCCCACGTGCATGTTTCCGGAACTACGGCGACGGGTCCCGATGGTTCGGTGGTCGGGAAGGGCGATGCGTACGCGCAAGCGGTTCAGACGTTGCGCAATATTCAGTCGGCGCTCGAAAAATCGGGCGCGAAGCTGGAGCACGTGGTGCGCACACGAATGTATGTGACCGATATCTCGCGCTGGGAGGAGATCGGCCGCGCGCATGGCGAATTCTTCGCCGCGATCCGCCCGGCGACGTCCATGGTCCAGGTGAGCCGTCTGATCGATCCCGAGATGTTGGTCGAAATCGAGGCGGACGCGTTCATTCCCGCTAACGGTACGCTGTAGAGATGCGCATTGCACTAGGATCGGACCACGCCGGATTCGAACTGAAGCGGGAGATGATGGATTTTGTGCGGTCGTTGGGCCACGAAACCATCGATGTCGGCGCTTTCGAATACGATGCCGGCGACGATTATCCCGATTTCGCAGCCGCGCTGGGCGAGGCGGTGCATCGTGGTAAGGCCGACCGGGGAGTGCTCATCTGCGGCAGCGGCGTGGGCGCATCGGTGGCCGCCAATAAGATCCGCGGCGTTCGCGCGGGGCTGTGTCATGACTGCTACTCCGCGCACCAGGGAGTCGAGCACGACGAGATGAACGTCCTGGTGATGGGCTCACGCGTCATCGGGACGGAGTTGGCGCGAGATATCGTCAAGCAGTTTCTAACAGCCCAGTTTACGGGGGCCGAACGCCACGTCCGCAGGCTCGCCAAGGTGCAGGAGCTGGAGCGGAAGTTCATGGAGAGCTGACCGCGACCGCGCGCTGAGCGATGTTACACTTGTTCTGAAACTATGGCCATCAGCAAGGAACTGCTGGACATCCTCGTCTGCCCGTTGTGCAAGGCGCCGCTGGAGCTCAAGCAGGATGAAAACGGCCTCAAGTGCACCCAGTGCAAACGCGTGTATCCGATTCGCGATGACATTCCTGTAATGCTCGTGGATGAGGCTCGCATCGAAGAATAAAGTGGAGACATTGCTTGAGCGGCTGCCGGCGGGCGGACGGGTCGCGCTGATCCGTTTGCGGTCGCTCGGCGATTGCGTGCTCACTACGCCCGCGCTCGCTCTTCTCAAACAATTCCGGCCCGATTTGCGCGTGACGGTTATTGTGGAACCGCGCTTCGCCGCGGTGTTCGAGGGCGATCCGGATGTGGACGAGATCCGCGACGGGTTCACGCGCGCGGACCTGGCCATCAATTTTCACGGCGGCCCGCGCAGTATGGCGCTGACGTTCGGGTCCCGATGGCGCACCGGGTTCGCCCATCATCGCGGCAGCTTCTGGTACACCCATCCGATTCCGCGGGCGCAGCAGATTTTGGGTGTCGAGCGCAAAGTGCACACGGCGGAGCACTTAGCATCGGCGATGTTCTGGCTGGGCGTGCCCAAAAGCGAGATCCCGCGGGCGCGGTTGTACGCCGCTCCGCCTCCGGATCTGGCGCCCTACGTGGTGATCCATCCGTTCGCCTCGGCGCCGGATAAAACCTGGCCCGCCGATCGGTTCCTCGAAGTCGCGAGCCGGCTGTCGGGACTCGAACCCGTGTTTCTCGCCGGTCCCGCCGATGGTACCTCGCCCTTCGAAAAATTCCGCGTGTGGAAGAATGAGCCGCTCGCGCGCGTGAAGAGCTTAATTTCTGGCGCGGCGCTATTCGTGGGCAACGACAGCGGACCGGCGCACATCGCCGCCGCGTTCGGCATTCCGGCCGTCGTGCTCTTCGGCGCGTCGGATCCCGTCACCTGGGCGCCGTGGCGAACGGATGCAGTGGTGCTAACCGGACTCGACCGCATCTCCGTCGACGATGTTCTCGCCGCCGCGAAGGTGCGTGCATGAAGGAACTGGCGCGGCTGCTTCGGTACTCCCGACCCTACGTTCCTCACCTGACCCTGTCCGTCTTATTAATGATGTGCGTCGGCGCGGCGCAGGGACTGACCGCACTGCTGATCGGCCCCATCTTCGACCGCGTCCTGAACCCCAAATCGCCCGACGCGCCGGTTCAGCTCTTCAAAATTCCGCCCGATCACCCGGTGTACCTCGCGTTGCCGTTTCACATCCACAACGTCTGGACCATGATCGCCGTCGCGATCCTCACCGTGTTCCTGGTGAAGGGCGTCTGCGATTACTGCGGCAACTATCTGATCAACTACGTCGGATTTTCGGCGGTCACCGATCTTCGCCAGGACGTTTTCGAGCGAGTCCTCCACCAGGATGCGCAATTTTTCGAAAGCAACGCGACCGCGCGCGTGATGTCGTCCATCATGAACGATCTCGAAAAAATCCAGGTGGCCACCTCGCACATCCTGGCGGACTGGCTGCGCCAGAGCTTTTCGGCAATCGCGCTTTTGAGCGCCGTGCTGCTCACGGACTGGCAGCTCGCCGTGGTCAGCCTAACTGTGCTGCCCTTCGTGCTGATTCCCACGGTGAAGCTGGGCCGGAAAATTCGCGGGACCACGCGCCGCGCGCAGGACGACGCGGCGGAGCTGAACCAGGTTTTGCAGGAGACGCTCAGCGGCAACCAGGTGGTGAAGTCGTTCGGAGCGGAAGAGATCGAGGCCAACCGCTTCCGCGACCGGGCGCATCGGCTGCTCAAGAGCAATCTGCATTACGTCGCGCAGCAGGCGATCGCCTCGCCGCTGATCGATTTCTTCGGCGCGATCACCATCGTCGGCCTGCTGGGGTACGCGCGCGTGCAGATCCAGCGGCACACCATGACCACCGGCGATTTCACCGCCTTCGTGGTAGCTCTTCTGATGCTATACGAGCCGGTGAAACGCCTGGCCGGGATTCACAACATCTTCCAGCAAGCGCTGGGCGCGTCGCAGAAAGTCTTCGAGTATCTCGACCGCGATCAGCAGATCACCGAGCGTCCGGGCGCGGTGAAGCTGGCGCGATTTGAAAAATCCATCCTGTTCGACAACGTCAGTTTCCGTTATCCCAGTGCACCGGATCGCGTGGTGCTCGACTCCATTCAGCTAGAAGTGAGTGCCGGCGAGATCGTGGCGGTGGTGGGGCCGAGCGGAGCTGGCAAGACGACGCTCGCCAACCTGGTGCCGCGATTTTACGACGTCGAAAAAGGCGCGGTGCGCATCGACGGACGCGATGTGCGCGATCTGCGCCTGGCGTCACTGCGCGAAAAAATCAGCATGGTCGCGCAGGACACGTTCCTGTTCAACGATACCGTGGCCAACAACATCGGCTACGGATTGCCCCGCGCGTCGCGCGAGCAGGTGTGCGAAGCCGCGCGCAGCGCGCTCGCCGACGAGTTCATCGCGCGCATGCCGCAAGGCTACGACACCCTGATCGGCGAGCGCGGGCAGAAGCTGAGCGGCGGCCAGCGCCAGCGCCTGGCGATCGCGCGCGCGCTGCTCAAGAACGCTCCGATTCTGATTCTCGACGAGGCCACCTCGCATCTGGACACCGAATCGGAGAGGCTGGTGCAGCCGGCGCTCCAAAACCTGATGGCGGACCGCACCGTGATCGTCATCGCGCACCGTCTTTCGACAGTGCGGCGCGCCACCAAGATCGTGGTGCTCGACCACGGCCGCATTGTCGAGACCGGACGCCACGAAGACCTGGTGAATCGCGGAGGCGTGTACCAGCGTTTGTATGAGCTCCAATTTTTGGAGCCCGGCGCGGCGGTGGCGCCCTGATGCCCCCTCCGCTGCACAGCATGACTGGATTCGCGCGCGTGCGCCGGCCTTTGGCGGATGGCGAAATCGTGGTCAGCGTGAAAAGCCTGAATCATCGCGGCCTGGACGTCCAGGTGCACGCGCCATCCTCGGCCGATCCGTTCGAAGCCGCCATCCGCGCCATGATCAAGTCGCGTGTGGCGCGCGGCCACGTCGAAGTTCGCGTGACTCTGCCGGCTGCGTCGACTAACGGCTCGGGCTGGAATCGAACGCTGGTCGACGATTACCTCAAGGCTTTTCGCGAAGCTGCCGCGGCGCACGGAATCGAGGCGGCTCCGGACCTGAACGCGGCCTTCCGGATTCCAGGTGTTTTCGGCGAAGCGGCGGAAGCGGAAGCTCCCGCGGGCGCAGAAACTGCGTTGCTCGACGCCCTCACGGTCGCACTCGAGGAGCTGAACGTGTTTCGCGCGCGCGAAGGCGCCGAGATCGCTGAGGAAATGCGCACGCATAACGATCGTGTCGCGGCTGCCGCGGGCCAGATGGAGCAAATCCGAACCGGCGCATCCGCGGCTTTTCAAAACCGGCTGAACGAACGTCTCAAAGAGCTGCTCAATACTGCGCAGATCGAACCGCAGCGGCTCGCGCAGGAAGCCGCGATCCTGGCAGACCGCAGCGACATCGGTGAAGAGCTGGCGCGGTTGAAAATCCACTCCGCGCAACTCGCCGCCCTGCTCGACACAGGAGGCGAGGTTGGAAAAAAACTCGATTTTCTGCTTCAGGAAATGAATCGTGAAAGCAACACGATTCTTTCGAAAACCGGCGGGATCGGCGACGCCGGACTCAAAATCACGGAGCTTGCGCTTGAAGCGAAAGCCGCCATCGAAAAAATCCGGGAGCAGTCGCTCAACCTGGAATGACCACCGTTTTCATCATTTCCGCGCCCTCCGGCTCGGGCAAATCGACGCTTACCCGGCAGTTGATCGAGCGCGTTTCGGGACTGCGCTTCTCGGTGTCCTACACCACGCGGCCGCCGCGAGGGCAGGAATCGAACGGCCGCGATTACTTCTTCATCTCGCGCGAGGAGTTCGACCGGCGCGTCCAGAATGGCGAATTCCTGGAGCACGCCGAGGTGTTCGGCCACTGTTACGGAACGCACGCGAGCGAGCTCGATCGCGCAGCGAAAGAACAGGTCGACCTGCTGCTCGACATCGATGTTCAAGGTGCGCGACAATTAAAAGAGAGGATTCCCGGCGCGGTGTCGATCTTCGTCCTCGCGCCCAGCCGGCAGATTCTGGAGCAGAGACTGCGCACGCGCAGCCAGGATTCCGAGCCGGTGATCGAGCGCCGGCTGCGTGAAGCGGTCGAAGAGATTCGCGATTATAAACTTTACGATTTCGTGCTGGTGAACCGGGAGGTGGAGACGTCGGTGGAGACTCTGGCCGCCATCGTCACCGCCACGCGCAGCCGGCGCGACCGGATGGAAGAACAGATCCGGCCCATTCTGGAGACTTTTAGCAATGCCTGAATCCAATTTCCGACAAACCGCCGCGAGCGTGATTCCGGACGACCCGGAAGCGAGCGCCTATCGCTTCATCATCGTCGCGGCCAAGCGCGCCCGCCAGTTGCAAAACGGCGCGCGCAGCTTCCTGCCGACCACGTCGAAGAAGCCGACCGTCGCCGCCATGGAAGAAGTGCGCCGCGGCCTGGTGCAATATGACGACCCGGCCGTGCAGCAGGCGCAAGAGCCGCCCGTCGAAGAATAATCGCGCATGCGGCTGCTCAAAAAAGGGGACAGACCGCTCTGTCCACGTCGCGCGTTTTTCGTGGTCTCAAGATTGTATTCTTGGGACAGAGTAGTCTGTTTCCTTTTTCGAGCATCATGAAAACCGTCGCGCTGGGCGTCGGCGGCGGGATCGCCGCGTACAAATCCGCGGAGCTGGCGCGCGCGCTGATGGAGCGCGGGTTCACGGTGCAGGCGATCATGACCCGCGCCGCCTGCGAATTCGTCCAGCCTCTGACCTTCGCCGCGCTCACTGGTCGTAAAGTCATCTCGACCATGTTCTCGGCCGAAGACAACCTGGCGAGCGCGATCGAGCACATCCGTGTGGCGCAGGAAAACGAAATCCTGGTGGTCGCGCCCGCCACCGCCGACCTGCTGGCGAAGTTCGCCCGCGGAATCGCCGACGATTTTCTTTCCACCATGTACCTGGCCTTCACCGGCCGCGTGATCCTCGCGCCGGCCATGAACACCAACATGTGGAATCATCCAGCTACGCGCGAGAATGTGCGGATTCTCGAATCGCGCGGGCACGAGATCGTCGCTCCGGAAGAGGGCGCGCTGGCCTGCGGAATGGTCGGTCCGGGCCGGCTCGCCGGAATCGACACGATCGCCGACGCAGTCGCGTGGATCGCGCCGCACAAGGCCGATCTCGAAGGCGAGGTGGTGCTCGTCACCGCGGGACCCACGCAGGAGCCGCTCGACGCAGTGCGCTACATCAGCAATCGCTCCAGCGGGAAAATGGGCTACGCCCTCGCCGAGGAAGCGGCGGCGCGCGGCGCTCGTGTGGTGCTGGTCTCCGGGCCCGTGCATCTCGGCGAGCCTGCCGGTGTCCTCACAATTCACGTCCGCACCGCGACCGAAATGCGCAAAGCAGTGCTGGATCATCTGCCCGAATCGACCATCATCCTCAAAGCGGCCGCCGTCGCCGATTATCACCGCTCCAACGCGCCGCGCATCAAGGAAAAGAAGACCGCGGCCCGCCTCTCGCTGGAACTCGACCCCACGCCCGACATCCTCGCCGAGATCGGACGGCAGAAAGGCGACCGCCTGCTGGTCGGCTTCGCCGCCGAAACGGATCACCTGGCGGAAGAAGCGCGTCGCAAGCTGGAGAGCAAGAATTGCGACATGATCGTCGCCAACCTGGTCTCGCAGGAAGGCGTGGGATTCGATTCGGAAGACAATGAAGTGCTGCTGGTGCTGCGGACGGGCGAATCGATCCCGGTCGAGCGCGCCCCCAAGCGCGAGATCGCGCGCCGCATCTTCGACGAAATGACTCGTCTGCGCCTGGCGCTCCACGCCTCGAAATGACTCGCGACAATCTGCGCCAATACCTGGAGTTTTATCGCGACCTCGGCGTCCACGAAATTTATAAGCAGGACGGCGGGCTTGAGCCCGCGCGAGGCTTGAGCCTCGCTGCGGCGGGTATCGACGCTGAAGCGCGGAGCGGACTGAAGTCCGCCATCCCAACGCTTGAACCCTCCGGCGATTCGCTGCTCAAGATCATCGAAGACCTCGGCGACTGCCGCCGCTGCCGGCTCTCCGAACAGCGCTCGAAAATCGTGTTCGGCTCCGGCAATGAGCACGCCAGGCTGGTTTTCGTCGGCGAGGGTCCCGGCGCCGACGAGGACGCCCAGGGATTGCCCTTCGTCGGCCGCGCGGGACAACTGCTCACGCAGATGATCGACAACACGGCGTCGAAGGAAGGCATTCCCATCCGCCGCGCCGATGTCTACATCTGCAACGTGGTGAAGTGCCGGCCTCCGGAAAATCGCACGCCGCTGCCCGACGAGATGGAAATCTGCGGCGAGTTTCTGTTCCGCCAGCTCATGACGATTCGTCCCAAGGCGATCTGCGCGCTCGGCTCGACCGCGGCCAAAGCGCTGCTCGCCACCAAGGACGGCGTCACACGGCTGCGCGGAAGCTGGCATAAGTGGCGCGATATTCCCGTGATCGTCACCTATCACCCCTCCTATCTTTTGCGCCCCTACAATCAGAACGCCAAACGCGAGGCCTGGGAGGATCTGAAAAAGGTCCTGCACTATGTGTATGACTAGGCGCCTTCTGAAGAGCCGCCGGAGCAGACCACTCCCTCACGGTCGCGGCTCCGCAAGCGTTTCCGAGCCGCGCGCGTCAGCAAGCGGCCGCGTGGTACAGCCGGTCTTGCCGGCTGTCATACCGACGTCTAGAGTTCACCGCGGACATGGACCAACTCGGTAAATCCCGCGGGCGGTTCATTACCTTCGAGGGTCCCGAGGGCAGCGGAAAATCCACTCAGCTTCGGATGCTCGCGGCGCGGCTGCGCGAGGCCGGGAAAAGAGTTTTTGAAACGGCCGAGCCCGGAGGAACGCCCATCGGCATGCAGATCCGCCGCGTTCTGCTCGATTCCAAGAATCGCGAGATGGGGCCCGTCACCGAGTTGTTGTTGATGTTCGCCTGCCGCGCCCAGAACGTCGATGAGTGGATTCTACCCGCGCTCGCCGAAGGCCAGATCGTGCTCTCTGACCGCTTCACCGATTCGACGCTGGTCTATCAGGGCATCGCCCGCGGGCTCGGGACCGAACTCGTCTACGAAGTCGATCGCATCGCCTGCCGCGGCCTTGCGCCCGATCTCACGCTGGTGATCGACATCGACACGGAAACCGGCTTGAACCGCGCGCACTCGCGCAATCGGCGCACCCAAGATGTTGAAACGCGCCTGGACGAGCAGTCAGTCAGTTTTCATCGGCGCGTTCGTGAAGCCTATCGCCAGCTCGCAATCGACGAGCCCGCGCGCGTGCGGTTGATCGACGGCTCGCGTGACCCGGACACCGTCGCACGCGAAGTCTGGCAAGCGGTGCAGCCCTTGCTCCCCGGATAATAAAACCGTGATCCCGGTTCTCACGGCCGACCAGATGCGCGAAGTCGACCGGCTCACCATCGAGCGCGGCACCGCAGGCGAAGTGTTGATGGAGCGCGCCGGCGCTCGGGTGGTGGAGACGATCGAGCGCGAGTTTTCGCCGCTCTCGCGCCATCGGGTGATCGTTTTCTGCGGCAAAGGTAACAACGGTGGCGATGGCCGCGTCGTCGCGCGGCTGCTCCAGCAGAAGGGCGTCGGCGCGATTCAGGTGATGTCCGTCGATCAGCCCAATGAAAAACCGATCGATGCGCCGACTTTGATCGTGGACGCTCTCCTCGGCACCGGATTAAAAGGTCCGCCGCGCGAGCCGTATCTGACTCTGATCCGGAAAATCAATCGCGATTTTCCCGGCACGAAGGTGGTCGCCGTCGATATTCCCTCAGGCCTCGGCGGCGGAGGCGAGTGCGTGCGGGCCGATGTCACCGTGACGTTCACCGCGCCGAAGGTAGAGCATTTTCTCGCCCCCGGTGCGGCGGATGCGGTCGGCAAGCTGGTCCTCGCCGATATCGGCAGCCCGCCCGAGCTGGTTCATTCCGACCTCAACGTCTCCGAAGCACGCGATTTCGCGAAAATGTTCGCTCCGCGCAAACCCGATGCGCATAAAGGCAATTTCGGCCACGTCCTGGTGATCGGCGGTGCGCCGGGAAAAATGGGAGCGGCCGCGATGGCCGGCCTCGCCGCGGCGCGATCCGGCGCGGGACTGGTCACGGTCGCTTGCTCCGATTCCTCGCGCCTTGCGCCGGAGCTGATGTCGATGCCGCTCGATGATTTCAGCCTCGATCGCATGACCGTGATCGCTGTGGGCCCGGGCCTCGGCCCGCGCCGCGAACTCCTCGCGCGGCTGATGAACCAGGCGAAAGTTCCAATGGTGATCGATGCCGACGGTTTGAACTCGATCGCCGGAACCGATTTTCAGGGTCGCGGCGTGGAAACCATCCTGACTCCGCACCCCGGAGAAATGGCCCGCCTCACTGGCGCGAAAGTCGAGGATCGATTGGCGACGGCTCGCGGATTCGCGAAGCTGCGCAAGGTGTGCGTGGTGCTCAAAGGTCATCGCACGCTGATCGCGTTTCCCGACGGCCGTGTGTTCATCAATCCGACTGGTTCGCCCGCGATGGCCAAGGGCGGATCGGGCGATATTCTCACCGGCATGGTCTCGGGCACGGTCGCGCAGTTTCCCGGCGACATCGAAACCGCCGTGCGCGCAGCGGTGTTTCTGCACGGCCGCTGCGGCGAGCTTGCGGCCGAAGAGTTGACCGACCGCTGCGTCCTCGCCACCGATCTCCTGCGCTACCTTCCGAGGGCCATTCGTGAGTGTCTTTGAGACGCACTCGCCGGAAGAGACCATCGAACTCGGCCGGCGCATCGCGCGTGATCTTCCCTCGCGCGCCGTGGTTCTTCTGATCGGCGATCTGGGCGCGGGGAAGACGACGCTCGCCAAGGGAATCGTCAGCGGCCTAAGCGCCGCCGCGCCGGAAGAAGTCTCCAGCCCCACTTTCACGCTGATTCACGAATACGGCCGCGTCTATCATATCGACTTGTATCGCCTGGACCGTCCCGAAGAAGTCGCCACCCTGGGTCTCGACGAGATTTTCGATCGCGACGCGATCGTGCTCATCGAATGGGGCGAACGTTTCCCGCAACTGATGCCCGAAAAGCGCGTGGAAATTCATCTGCATACGCTTGCAGGCGACGTGCGCCGGATCGAGGTCCGCTTACACTGAACCTATGGACATTCGCCGCACCGCTGTGCTCGCCATGGATTGCCAGGCCGGCATCGTCGCGGTCTACGCGCAGCCGCAGGACGAATTTATTGCGCGAGCCGCCGGAGTTCTCCAGGCCGCGCGCAAAGCCGGGATGCCGGTGATCCATATCCAGGTCGGATTCCGCCCCGGATTGCCGGAAATCAACACGCGCAACAAGCTTTTTGCGGCGATCAAGGCGTCGCCGCAGCATCAGGAGTTTTTTCGCGGGCCCTCGGGCGCCATCCATCCTGCGCTCGGCCCTGAACCCGACGATATCGTGATCACCAAGCATCGCGTCAGCGCCTTCGCGGGTACCGACCTCGACATGATTCTACGGGCGCGCGAGATCGAGTCCCTGGCGCTGTTTGGAATCGCCACCAGCGGCGTGGTCCTTTCGACGCTCCTCGATGCCGGCGACGCCGATTATCAAGTCTCGGTGATCTCGGATTGCTGCGCGGATCGCGATGCGGAGTTGCACGCCGCGTTGATCGGGCGATTTTTCCCCACCCGCGGCGATGTGATCACCGCGGATGAATTCGTGAAACTGCTTGGATGAGATTTACTCGCCGGGCGGAGGCGCCGCTTGCGCTTTCGCCGCCTGGTGGCGCAGCAACTGGTCGACGATCAGCCCGCCCGCTGTTCCTGCCGCGGCGCCGATCAGCACGCCCTTCTGGCTATGCGACATCTCTCCCAGCGCCAGCCCTACGCCCGCGCCGACACCCATGAAATCCGCCGTGCGCTGGAGGTTTCTGGCGTCGCCTGGAGGATAAACCGGCTGCGAATTCAACGCCTTCTCGAGATTCATGCTCTTGACCAGATCGTGCACCGCGGTCGCCGTGCGCATCACCTGTTCCATGAACTGCATATTGGGATCGGCCGGTTTGGGCGCCGGATTCGGGCTTTGCCCCGCCGCCAGTTGCGTAGCCACAAGCCCCGCCAGGACGAGTGCACTAAGTTTTCCAGTCATGCGTACTCCTCGAATGTTGGAGACGCGATCCGGAGGGAAAACGTTGCCTGGGCTTCGTTAAAGGTTTTTTAGAACGCCTGGCTCGAGGTGATCCCGTTGGCTTGCAGAACCGCCATCATCTTTTCGAGCGCCGATTTGTGGATCTGCGACACGCGGCTCTCATTAATCCCCAGCACGCCGCCGATTTCTTTCATCGTCATCTCGTTGGTGTAGTACAGCAGCACCACTTTGCGATAACGCTCCGGCAGCACCTTCATGGCGTCGCCGAGCACGTGTTTCAACTGCTCGCGCGCACAGATCGAATCGGGCTGCGTTTCGGGCTTGCTCGGAAAATCGGGCGCGGGAAGATCTTCGTTCTCGTTCGACCGCGTGGACGCGGAAATCAGTCCGACGTTGCGCAGGTCCAGCATCATGTTGCGCCAGCGGTCCACGTCCATGCCCAGCTTCTCCGCCACTTCCGACTCGGTGGGAGTGCGCTGCAGCGTCGCGGCCAGGTCGCGCGTGGCCTGTTCCACCTGCTTGTGGCGGCGGCGCATGTCGCGCGAGGCCCAGTCGAGCTGGCGCAGGCTGTCGAGAATCGCTCCCTTGATGCGATGCTTGGCGTAGCTTGAGAAAACCACCTGTTTGGCGGGATTAAACTTGTTGGCGGCGTCGAACAGCCCCAGGATTCCGGCATGCACCAGATCGTCCAGATCCACATGAACCGGGAGGTTTTCGTGCACGCGTACCGCGATCGCCTTGACCAACGGGAGGTGCTCCAGCACCACGCGGTCGCGGCGCGCGAGCTTGCCCGCCTGTGAACCGGCCGCCTTCAGCGCGATCGGTTTCGCCGCCGGCGCATGCAGCGTCCCGGCCACGCCCATGGGTTTCACCGGCGTGGGGCGGACACGCCCCTCACCTGCGGGTATCGCGCGAACCACCGCGGTTGCGGCCACCGCTCCCATTGATTTCGTTTTCATCGTCATCAGCATTCCAGCTCTCCCTTTCGCCAAGTCAGGCACGATCCCCTGAAATGCACGCCCGACGCCAATCGTTTGAACTGAAGAGAGAGTCGCGTTCTGCCGAAAGAAAATATGCGCGTCCGTCGCGCTACTACTTTGAAATCAGTGACAAACCTTAGCCGCCCTCGGGCGTCCGTCTGCACACCGTGCTGCCCGCCCGCTCGTGCGAGAAACTGCCTCGTTTCGATTTGGGACCAGCAAACCACCCACTCCCTCTCAGATTGAAACGTTGGACACTGATTCGGGAATTCAAACCAGCGTTAATCCCTGACACATAGCAGGTTAAGGCGAGGGGAGGGAATGAGTATCTCGAAGCTTTACCTTAGATGGGACCTAATAATCTTCTCAGGCTATATATGCCGCGTTCTTAATCCTGTCGGCGTTTGAGGACCACCAACCACGTCTTGAGTGCGATTCCTCCTAGAAACACCCACGTCGCAATGCGAATGTTACCGTCGAGGGTGAATCCCGCCAGAACGGCCAGTCCCAGGTAAAAACACTGCGCAGCTATAAACCTTAGATCCACAAGGCCCTTACACTCTTTTACCGCGGCATGTTATAGGAAAACGCAAACTGCAGCCGAATTTCGTCCCCCTGATAGTCCTTAGGCAGAGGCGGAAAGGGATAGGACATGCTGATAGCCGTAACGGCCGCGCGGTCGAGCGTCTCGGCACCCGCTCCTTCCGCGATTACCACTTTGGGAACCGCGCCGTTGCGGTCGATGGCGAACTGGATGAGCACGCGCCCGCGCTGCCCCAGGCGAGCGCTGTCGGGCAGGATCGACAGCCAGTTGCGGCGCACCGCCGTCAGCACCTGGATCAGGTACGGCCGGAAGTCGACTCCCTTGGCGTCGCTCAAAAGCTGGAGATTGCTGCCGGGACGGCCCAGCGCGGGGGCGGAGTTGATGCTCGGCAGATCCACATTGCTCGCGCCGGCGTCGCCCACGATCGTCCCGCCTCCGCCGCCGGAACTCGAGCGGACGTACGGATTGCGCGGATCGGGAACCGAAGGATCCGGATTCGAGGCGTATTTCTGCCCCTCCGCGATGCTCTCAAACGCCAGCTTGGGTTTTTTCGGGGCGGCGGCTTGCGCGGGAGGTGGAGGCTGATCGGGCTTCGGATTGGCCGAGATGGTCGGCACCGGCGGCGGAGCGGCCATCGCCGTTTCGATCTTCGGCGTTTCGGTCCTGGGCGGCTGAATCTGCCCGGATGGCGCCGGCGGCGCCGCGGAAGGTTTCGCCTCCGCCAGCGGTCCCGGAGCGGGCTGTGGGGCGCGGAATCGCGGAGCCTGCGGCCGCGGCGCCGGTGCGATGCTGCGCACGTCCAGCTCACGGCTCACCTTGCCGCTGTTGGGAGCCTTCTGCGTGGGCTCGAAATATTTCGGAGAGTAAATGCGTACCGCCTTGGTCAGATCCGTGGTGATGACCGTCGCGCGCCGCGGCGGCTCGACGTCCGGCAGCGCGACGAAGATCACAATCGCGATCGCGTGCGCGACCAGCGACCCCGCCGCGGCCCGCGCGATCCGGCCCGTACTGACAGGCTCCCGCCAGGAAGCATAGAGTTCCAGCTCCGGCGAGCCGCGGTCAGCAACAGAATCAGCAGCACTCGATTCCGCGGGCATACTTGGCAATGTTTCTAATGACGTGCTTCGGATTTCAATCGTTCCTGTGACCCCAACGCCTGGGCGACCACCTGGGCGTGCTCTTTAATTTTATCAAGAATGCCGTGGGCGACTTCGAGCGCCGCCAGCGCCTGTTCGCCGGTCACGCGCGGCGCCGAACGGTCGCGCACGCACGCAAAGAAGCTTTCCAGTTCCAGCC
Organism: Bryobacteraceae bacterium; assembly: GCA_035501755.1. GTDB lineage: Bacteria > Acidobacteriota > Terriglobia > Bryobacterales > Bryobacteraceae > Palsa-187. Next base: position 63,771 of record DATJVN010000048.1, read on the forward strand.
GCAGCGGCTCGTCCTTGGAAACCGCGAGCGATTCGAAATCGATCTTCAACGGCGGATTCACCCGGAATCGCACCGCGTCGCGCCGTGTGTAATCGAGAGAGATGTATTCGTGCGGCTGAAACAGGCGCAGCTTGCGGATGCGCTCGGTCGAGACGCGGCTGGCGGTCAGATTGGCGATGCACCCTCCGGGAAATTCCAGCCGCACGTTGGCGATATCCACTTTGGACGAAAGGATGGAGATACCCGCGGCGCGAATCTCCTGGGGCAGCTGGCGCGTGAGGGCGAGCACGATGTCGATATCGTGAATCATCAGGTCGAGCACCACGTCCACGTCCAGACTGCGCGGGCTGAACTCGCTCATGCGATGGATTTCGAAAAACAGCGGCACGGTGACCGCGGATTCGAGCGCGAGCACCGCTGGGTTGAACCGTTCGAGATGCCCCACTTGCAGAATCCGGTGATGGCGCGCGGCGCAATCGATCAGGCGCCGGGCCTGCTCCGGCTCCTGGGCAATTGGTTTTTCGATCAGCACGTCCAGTCCGAGTTCCATGAGCCGGCAGCCGATCTCGGCGTGGGTGGTGGTCGGTGTGGCGATTACGGCTGCGTCGCAGTTCCCGGCCAGCTCTTCGAGCGTCGAAAAAATCCGGCAATTCGCCGCGGCGGCGCGTTCACGGTCGATATCCAGCACGCCGGCGAGCGCGGCCTGCGAAGATTCCCGAATGACGCGGACGTGATTACGGCCGAACGATCCGACGCCGACAACGGCAATGCGCGGTAGGGTCACAGACAACCATTAGAACTCTGAATCGCGCTGTCGCGCAAAACAGAAAAGCGGCGCGCGTCGGAGGGGCGCGTGCCGCTGCGTTAACCACCCAAATTGAAAACATCGTCTCACGGCGCCGCGTTACGCCGGAATAGACAAGACGTACCATCCGGTTCTAGCCCAAAGTTGATAAATTTGAGAGATGCATCGCTTCCTGCTCCATAATGACGACATCCGCGATGCGGGCGATTTGATCGTTTCGCCCGGGCAGGTCGGATTGCTGAACGGGTGGGGCGTATTTTCCACCATCCGCGTCTGTGAGGGAGTCCTGTTTGCGTGGGAACGGCACTGGGCCCGGATGCAGCACGACGCGGCGAAACTGCGCGTCCCGTTTCCATCCTCCGCGGACTGGCTGCACGAGCGCCTGCGCCGGCTGGTAGAGGCGAACCACGCCTGGAACGCGACGCTGCGGGTGGTGATCGTCCGAAACCAGGGCGGAATATGGCAAGGCCCCGCGGCGTCGCGGCCCTTCGACGCCATCGCGTTTATAGCCGAGCTCAATGAGTGGGGCGAAAGCGTGCGGCTCGGAATGATCAAGAATGCGCGCTACGCCGCCAATGAGTTCGCCGGAACCAAGAACCTCTCCTGGGCCGAAAATCTGACCTGGTACGAGCGCGCTCACGAGCAGGGCTTCGACGAAGTGCTGCTGCTCAACGAGCGCGGCGAGGTAACCGAGCTGACCTCAGCCAACATCTTCGCAGTCCAGGACGCCCGTGTGTGGACTCCTCCGCTTTCCTCCGGATGTCTGCCCGGCGTGACGCGCTCCGTTCTGCTCGAACTCGGCCTGGCTGGGGAGAAGACTCTTTTTCCGGCGGATCTGGAAGCCGCGGAAGAGATTTTCGTCAGCTCCACCACGCGCGGCCTGCTGCCGGTTTCCTCGATCGAGAGCCTGAAAATCCGCCAGGGACACGCGGCGATGGATCGACTGCAGGCCGAATTCGACCGCTACGTCGAGCAGTACGTTAAGTCGGCGAAACAACAGCTTTCCGCTGTATAGCTGAGCTAATCGCGGACGTGCGTTTCGGGTGGGACCTCACCGGACCCGACAACGTTCCCAGAACCTGCAATCCGCGCCACACGTTGAGGCGCGGCATTCATGCCGCGCTTTGGTCGGGTATTTTCGAAAGGAGTTGCTCGATTGGGAAACCGCGACTGCGCCCTACTCGTGCAGCGTGGTGTCGAGAAACGCCCGCAGGCGATGGCTGCGGCTGGGATGGCGCAGTTTGCGCAGCGCCTTGGCCTCGATTTGCCGGATTCGTTCTCGCGTCACCGCAAAATGCTGGCCGACCTCTTCAAGCGTATGCTCGCTTCCGTCCTGAAGGCCGAAGCGCATTTTGATGATCTTCTCCTCGCGCGGCGAGAGCGTTTTCAGCACTTCCGCCGTCTGTTCCCGAAGATTCAGATTGATCACGGCCTCGGATGGTGAAACCACGCGCCGGTCGATGATGAAGTCGCCCAGGTGCGATTCTTCCTCTTCGCCCACCGGAGTTTCGAGCGATATCGGCTCCTGCGCGATGCGCAGCACCTTGCGCACTTTTCCCACCGGCAGCTCCATTTTCACCGCCAGCTCTTCGGTGGTCGGCTCGCGACCCAGGTCCTGCTGGAGTTGGCGCTGCATGCGCACCAGCTTGTTGATCGTCTCGATCATGTGGACCGGGATGCGGATGGTGCGCGCCTGATCCGCGATCGCGCGCGTAATCGCCTGGCGCACCCACCACGTCGCGTAGGTCGAAAATTTGTAGCCGCGCAGGTAATCGAACTTGTCGACCGCCTTCATCAGCCCGATGTTGCCCTCCTGGATCAGGTCCAGGAACTGTAGGCCGCGATTGGTGTAGCGCTTGGCGATGGAGACCACCAGCCGCAGGTTGGCCTCGATCAATTGCTTCTTGGCGATCTCGGCCTCGAGCTCCCCGCGCTCGACAATCTGCAAAGTGCGCCGCAGCTCGGTCGCGCTCGCGCCGGATTCTTCCTCGAGCTCCGCCAGCCGCTGGCTGTGCTGCCGCAGTTCCTTGCGCAGCCCGGCGAGCGCGCCGTGCGATCCGTTGGCGGGCGTTTCAAGCTTCCGCTGAATCCGCGCGATCTCCCGCTCGATCGGCTTCAAATCGTCCACCGCACGGCGCAGGCGCCCGGCCAGCTCCCGGCGCGTGGTGGAAGCGAAGTGAATCCCGCGGATCAGCCGCGAAATGTTGACCATCGTGCGCGCCAGGCTCCAGCGCAGAGAGCGATGCATTTTCGGCTTCATTCCCCGCGAAATGGCCTGCAATTTCTGGCGGCACTGCTGCGCTTTCTTGTAATGCTTCTCGATTTCGGCGATGGTCACCACCAGCTCGCGGGCCTGCTCGATGATGTTTTCGTCGGTGACCACCAGGTCCGGCATCACCAGAATGTCGCGAACCAGGGACGCGTCCTTATATAAGGCGTCCGACACCGCCAGGATCTCGCGGATCACCAGCGGCGAGCGGCTGAGCGCCTTGCGCACCGCGGTCTGTCCGCGCTCGATGCGCTTGGCCAGCTCGATCTCGCCCTCGCGCGTGAGCAGCGGAACCGTGCCCATCTCGCGCAGGTACATGCGCACCGGATCGTTGGTTTTGTCGCTGAAATCCTGGGCCAGCTCCAGGTCGACCAGCTCCTCGCCGTCTTCGAGCTTCTTGTCGAACTCGATCTTGGGCTCTTCCAGGATCTCGACGCCGGCGCTGTCCAGTTCGCTCAGCAGATCGTCGAGCTCGCGCCCGCCGGGATAGTCCTCCGTGAGCAGCTCGTTGACCTCGTCGTATAAGACGTAGCCCTTTTCCTTCCCCGTAGTCATGAGCTGCTTCAGCCGGCCGAATTTGTCGTCAGTCGCCAACTTTACCCCAATGCAAACGATCGCTGGACTGAATCCCCGCTCCGAGTGTCCTCAGTCCGATTAAGTTCAGTTTACAACACCGCGATCTTTGGTCCCTCGCCTTGTCACCCTCCGGCGCCGCGGAGTTCCCTGCGCAACCGCTCGATTTCTGCGATAATGCCGAGCGCTTCTTCCATCCTCCCCTCCCGCTCAGCTGCTTTCCCCCGGGCGCGCAGATCATCGATACGGCGTTTCTGGAGATCGCTCTCGATCCTGCGCAGGCACGCGCGCGCCTGTTCGACGGCCTGTACCTCGTCAATAATCTCATCGGCTGCCGCAATCTGGTGCAATAGGTCCCGCGCGGGACCGGAAAGGCGGCCCTCCAGCGCGTTAAACGTAACGGGTGCTTCGGATTGCGCGGCGTTGCGAAGCGCGGCGAAGATCTCCCGCGCGGTAAAGGCCTCTGTGACCGGCTGGCTCAGCCGCGCAAGCGCCTCGGCTCGCGCAACATGGCTTGAAAGCACGGCCTGAAGCAGCATCCGCTCGAGCGCCGGAATCGCGGGGGCTGCCTCGACCGCGGAGGGAACCGGCGCACGACGCTCCGCCGCAGCCTTCCGGAACTGATCGAGCACCAGTCCCGGCTCGACCCCCAGGTAGCCCGCCAGATCGTTTGCAACCGCGACGCGCTCCAGCTTGTCGCCGATTTTTTGCACCGACGGCAGCAGAAATTTAAACGCATCCATGCGCCCTTCCGGCGAGCGCACATCGAACTTCTCCCGCGCGCGGTCGGCGAGCCAATGAAAATAGCTGGGCGCATCGTCGAGTTTCTTGCGATACGCTTCCGCTCCGTTCTGTTTGATGAATTCATCCGGATCGAGCTCGCCGTCAAGCGCGAGCACACGCACGTGCAGCGATTCATCGAGCAGAAGCTGCACCGCCTTTTCGGCCGCGTTTGCGCCGGCGTTATCCGGATCGAAGTTGACACAAACCGTATGGCCGTCCGTAAGCCGATGCAGAATGCGGCACTGCGCCGGCGTGAGTGCGGTCCCGCAGGGCGCCACCACTTCCTTGATTCCGGCAGCGAACACCCCGATCACGTCCATGTACCCTTCCACTAGGACCGCCCGGTTCGACCGGCGCATTCCTTCCCGCGCTCGATGCACGTTGTAAAGCACCGATGACTTCCGGTAGATGGGCGTTTCAGACGAATTGAGATACTTGGGATTGTCGCCCTCGCGCAGCGCGCGGCCGCCGAACGCGATCACTTTCCCCGACTCGTTCTGAATCGGAAACATCAGCCGTCCACGGAAAAAATCATAGTGGCTGCCGTCGTCGCGCCGCGCCACCAGTCGCGACGCTTCAAGCTGCTCCGGCGTGAATTTTTCCTGCGCCAGGCGCCGCACCAGTGTTTGCCCGCCCGGTTCGGAAAAGCCCAGCCGGAATGTCTCGATCATCTCCGCGCTCACTCCGCGCCGCGCCAGGTAGGCCTGAACTTCGGCGCCCTGCGGCCCGCGCAACGACGCCTGATACAGGCTCGCCGCGATCTCGTGGATCTCCATCAGCGCGCCGCGCAACTTCGATTCGGCGTCGGAGTGGTCGCCGCGCTTGGGCATGGCGATGCCGTTGCGCTCGGCCAGCAGCTTCAGCGCTTCGAAAAACGGGATCGCCTCGATCTCCATCAGGAAATTGAAAACGTCGCCGCCCTTGCCGCATCCGAAGCACTTGAAAAACTGCCGGTCGCGGTTGACTGAAAACGACGGCGTCTTTTCCTGGTGAAACGGGCACAGCCCGACGTAGCGTCCGCTCGCGCCGGCGCGCTTCAATCGCACGTACTCGCCGATGGTCTGGACGATATCCACCTGCGAGCGAAGCTGTTCCTTGAAATCCATCAGCGTTTGAGCGCCAGCGTCACGCCGTCGCTCAGCGGCAGCATGCTCAGCGACACGCGCGCGTCGGCGAGCAGCTTGCGGTTGAGCGCACGCAGAGCCACGGTATCGGCGTCGTTCACGCTCTCATCCGCGACGCGCCCGCTCCACAGCACGTTGTCGATCATAATCAAGCCGCCGGGACGGATCAGCTCCAGCGCGCACTCGTAGTAGCCGTCGTAGTTGGTTTTGTCCGCGTCGATGAAGGCGAAATCGTAGCGGCCCTGCTCGCCCGCCGCAAGCATACCGCGCAGCGTATCGAGCGCCGGGTTCAAGCGAAGATCGATCTTGTGATCCACGCCCGCTTCCTTCCAGTATCGCCGGGCGATCGCGGCGTAGTCGCGATTGACATCGCACGCGACGATCTTCCCATCGTCGGGCAGCGCCAGAGCGACGACGAGCGCGCTGTATCCGGTAAACACGCCCACCTCGATGGCGCGCCACGCTCCCATGAGCTGGACGATCAGCGCCATGAACTGCCCGTGCTCAGGTGTAATCTGCATGCTCGCGCGCGGCAAAGCCGCGGTTTCCTCACGCAGTCTGCGCAGAAGCGGGGCCTCGCGCAGAGAGTTCGCAATCAGGTACTGGTGAAGGTGCTCAGGAAAGAGAAGTTCGCCGGCCATTCAGTTGGATTATGCCATGCGCGAGGTGTGCATCCGGGCTGGTTCCCGTTTTAAACAATCGAATGATAAAATGTCGTTGTGCGCGCCGCCCTTCCGGTGGACCAGTTCAAACGCGAGACGCTGCGCAAGCTTGAGGATGTGCGCTGTCCCGACCACCACCAGTCCCCGCGCCTGAACTTCCGCGGCCAGTCGCTGCGCGACGTCACCATCCAGATGAAAACCTGCTGCGCGAAGCTGGCCGCGCTCGCCAACCGCCGGATCGCGGGGCTTTAATCGCAAACGAACGCCGCCGACGCTCCCACCCACTCCAGGTCGCGGTTGTGGTCGACGCCCATCATTTTGCCGCGCCCCATGCGCACGATGGTGGTGACCGCGCGCGGCTCCTCCAGCCAGATGTACATGATCCGAATCTCGGCCTTGGTCGGCCCGCACGGCGTCTCGATCAGCGGCGCGAAATCCACGCGTTCCTGCAAAATGTATTGCGATGGATCCTCGATTCGCGCGATCTCCTCGCGCGAAGGTCCGATCACCACGCCCAACCCTGCAAACGAGTACAGCGGCTTCAGCACCCAGTTTTCGAGGTCGTCCGGCACGCCGGCGGCGAGGAAGCGCGTCCGCGGAACCGAGGGATGCTTCAGAAACGGAACCGAAAACTTACTGATGCGGAAATACCAGTTGGGATGGCCGGCCCACTCGACATCCAGATCGTCGCGATAATCGAACGGCGTGCGGATGCTTCTGCGCACCAGCTCGTCCACGATCACGCGATTGTAAATCCGCTCGATGGGTACGCCTTCGTGAAATAATTTCCGTCCGCGCTTTTCCACGCGCGTGATGCACACTGTCTTGATGCCCAGCAGCTTTTCCGTCAGCAGAAAATCCGGCAGCGTTTTTTGATTCCACGGATCGATCTCCATCAGGACGACGTTTTCCGGCGCATGATCGCTCACCACCGCGCGGCGCAGCGTTTCGGTGAAATCCGGATCGGGCGGAATTTCGAGCGCGTAGGCTTCGCGATACGTCCGCTGAAGAAATGGCTGATACGCGTACAACGACGGGAAGCCCTGAATCTCGACCAGCTTAGGCTCCAGATCCGCAGTCAATCCGAAATCGACCTGAACAAACAGCGGGTGCGCGTCCTCGCGCGGCACGTGATATTCCGGCGGCACGGTCTGCTCGCTGCGCGCGAGATATTCGGGAGTCATCAGTTGCCGGATCAGCTCCGCGCCCTCGCGCGACATGCGTTCGAACAGCGCGCGCGGCAGAAAAACCGGCGTCTCGGAGTTGCGAAACTTCACGTGCGTTCCGCAGCCCAGGTCGAGCATTTCGAGGAAACGTGCGTATTTCTCCGGTGTGAACGCCGCGTTGAATTTTTTGCGAAGCTCCGGGATCACGCTAAATGATAAACTCGCCCGCGCGCATGATCTGGCGATCGTCCGCCCAGATGTCGAATTTTGTTCCCACCACGTCAATGTGCGTCGATGAGTCCCACTCCGCGCCGGTGTGTGCTCCGTACGGATTGCCGAACGCGATGTGAATCCCCGGAAGCTTTTCGTCCTGAAGAATGTTGCCGATCACGCTGTGCAGTCCGATGTTGGTTCCGATGGCGAACTCGCCCACGCGATCGCTGTTTGAATCCGTGTGCGTGTAGCGCCAGAAATCGTCCTCGAGTTCGCGATTGGCGCTTTGCGCGCGTTTCAGCCGATTGCCTTCGATTTCGATAGTCAGCGGAGTCTCACGCAGATCGCCGTACTTGGCGCACAGATAATCGCCGACCACGCCGTCAATCACAAACTTTCCGTTCACTTCGCCCGGCGTGGTGAAAATTTCTCCGCCCGGCAGGTTTCCCCACTTCTGGCTGGAGATGATGCCGCTGGTCTTGAGCCACTTGTAATTCGGATTCATCGCCGCCGTGATGTCCGTTCCGGCCGCGGTGCGCGCGCGGATCACGCGCGCCGTCCCGGCGATTTCGAGCACGCGCAGGCTCAGCTCATCCACTTTCAAGAAATCCGCGCGCATGCCTTCGAGCATGATGCGCCGCTCGATATTCACCATGTGGGCATGACGGATGCGCCGCCGGTTGACCACGTCGGTCATCTGCATGCGCGTGCGCAGCTCATGCGGCTGCGCGATCACCGCGTAAATGCTTACCTGGCTCGATTCAAGATCGTCGAGCACTTCCTTGGGCATGTCTTTGAGCGGCCGCGGCGCGAGCTCGTCCAGCACGAACGCGCGATAGCGCGCGCCCACCGCGTCGAGCTCCGCCGCGATGCTCGCCGCGATCTCCAGCGACACGCGATCCGTGATCACCGTCACTTTTTCCTCCGGCTGCACGCGCAGGCAGACCCGCACCGCATTGCGCGCACCCGGCGCGTATTCGGGATCAAACTTTATGGATTTGAGCTCGCTCATCACGTTCATTAACGACCGACGACTCCGTCTCCTCGATGATGTAATCGACCACCTTCGTCAAATCTCCGGTCTCCTTAAACACGCGCAACTGGCGATCCGCGCCGCTGCCGGTCTCGACGATCCTGCGAATTCCGCTCACCTCCTCGCGCGAGCCGAGCTCGTCCAGAACATCGTCGACAAGAGCGAGATATTCCTCCACCAGATCGCGCATCGGCACCTCGATCTTGCGCCCGAAGTCGATCAGCTTGCCGTCGAGCCCGTAGCGCGCAGCGCGCCATTTGTTCTCCATGATCAGCGCGCGCCGGTACAGCCGGAACCCCTGGTTGGCCTCATACAGCTTGTACAATTTCGCCACCGTCGCCTGGATCAGCGCGGCGATCGCGATGGTCTCATCCAGGCGCGTGGGAATGTCGCAGCAGCGGAATTCGAGCGTGGGGAAATTGGGATGCGGCCGGATGTCCCACCAGATTTTCTTGGCGTTGTCGATGCAATGTGTCTGCACCAGCAGGTCCACGAAGCTCTGATATTCGCCCCAGCTCGGAAAATAATCGGGGATGTTGGTGCGCGGAAATTTGTCGAACACCTTGGTCCGGTACGATTTCAACCCCATGTCCATCCCCAGCCAGAAAGGCGAGTTCGACGACAGCGCCAGCATGTGCGGAACGAAATAGCGCGCGGCGTTCATCAGGTGGATAGCCGTTTCGCGATCCTCCACGCCGATGTGCACGTGCAATCCGAAAATCAGGTTGGCGCGCGCCACGCTGCCCATGTCCTCGACGATCGTGTAATAGCGCTCGTCGGGATAGATGCTCTGCTTGCGCCAGTCGGCGAAGGGATGCGTGCCCGCCGCGCCCAGCCGCAGTCCGTTTTCGCGCGCCAGTCCGATGATGCCGCGCCGCAGTTCACACACCTCCCGGCGCGCCTCCTGGATGTTGCGGCAGATCCCCGTCCCCACCTCGACCACGCTGGTGTGCATCTCCGGCTTGACCGCCTCGCGCAGCTTGGTCTTGCCCTTCTCGATGATCTCCGTATCGATATGCGAGCGCAGATCGCGCGTCACCGGATCGATGGTCTGATACTCCTCCTCGATTCCGATGGTGAAGCTGGGTTTCATAAGAAATGCTGCCAGCGCATCTCCGGCTCGGCCGGCGGTTTCCGCGCCTGCTCCACGGCGAATTCTGCCACCGCATCCACGATCCATTCGAAATTCGCCGGACCCACCGAATGATAATCCGCGTCCGGAGCTGGGTTCAGAAAATCGATGGCGTAGGGAGTTCCCTGCTCCACCGCGAACTCGACCGTGTTCAAATCGTAGCCCAGCGCGCGGCACAATTTCAGACAATCGGACGCCAGCCGCGCGTGCATCGCAGAATCCAGCGGCGGCCCGTCCAGCACGTAGCGCTGCGCGTGCGGACGCCGCGGGTCATAGCGCATCACGTGGACCTTTTTCTGCCCTACCACGTAGCAGCGGAAATAATCGTCGAAATCCACCGCGCGCTGGAGCGTCATGCACAAGTCGCCGGTCTCATCATACGCCCGAAACAGCTCTTCAGGACTGTGCACCTTGTACACGCTCTTCCATCCACCGCCGCTGTACGGTTTCAGGAACGCCGGAAATCCCACGTAATCGAAAATTTCCTCCCAGTCGAGCGGATAAATCAGGTTGCGCATCGACTGCGAAGTGGTGCCCGGCGGGTGCTCCTTATGCGGCAGCAAGACGGTCGGCGGAATCGCTACACCGATTTTAGAAGCCAGCGCGTAGTTGAAAAATTTATCGTCGGCGCCCCACCAGAAGGGATTGTTGATCACCGTGGTCCCGTTCAACGTCGCGTTTTTCAGGTACGCGCGATAAAACGGAATGTCATGCGAGATGCGGTCCACGATCACCCGATAGCCTGAAGGCTCGGCCATCCTGACGCCGCCGATGTGCACGTGCTCGGCAGTGATTCCCTCGGCGCCCAGTGAATTGATCCGGTCCACCAGCGCGCCGGGGAAGGTGTTTTCCATTCCGTAAATGACGCCGATTTTGTGCATGCCTGTCACTCAGAAAAATTTTTGAGCCATCCGCTCCCACCATGGCCAGTCGTGACCCGTGCCGTCGCCCCACACGTCGAGCCAGTGCGGAATCGCTTTCGCCCCCATGATCCGCGACAGGCGTAGATTTTCGTCGAGGCAAATGTCCTTCTCCCCGGTCGCCAACACGATCCTCATTTGCCGGTATTGCGATAAAAACCAGTAGTCGTTCAGGTTCGCCAAATAATCCGGCGGACAATTGTAATAGCAATTATCGTCGTAATATCCCTGCAAAAACTGGTGAATGTCGAAAGCGCCGCCCATGCTGACGCAATAGCTGACCAGCTCCGGATGCTTCAACGCGAAATTGACGGAATGATATCCCCCGAAGCTGCACCCCGTCACCGCCATCGGCGCGGGATTGCGGCCGCGAACGAAGGGGACCAGCTCGTCCACCAGGTAGTTGTCGTACTGAACGTGCCGCGCCGCGCGCACTGCCGGAGGCACCGTCTTGTTGTACCAGCTCTCCGCGTCCACCGAATCGACGCAAAACGCCTGCAACCGCCCGTCTTCGTAGCGATCGCGAACCGCGTCGATCATGTGCCGGTTTTCATAATCGTAAAAGCGCCCCATGGAGGTCGGGAACACGATCACCGGCATCCCGGCGTGGCCGAACACGAGCACTTCCATGTCGCGTCCCAGGCGCGGCGAAAACCACTTGTGATATTCCCGGTTCACAACTTGAGCAACGCGCGCAGGCGCTTGGTTTGCACCCGGCTCACCGGAATTTCGGTCTGTTTCTTGTCGTCCATGCGGAGCATGTAGGAGCTCTTGAACCAGGGCACCACTTCACGGATACGGTTAATGTTCACCAGGTACGACCGGTGAGCCCGCCAGAACAGGTTCGGGTCCA